>NZ_JBHVUH010000001.1:288878-938135 GCF_042884245.1 Streptomyces sp. NPDC058145
CCGCGGGGGGGGGGGGGCCCCCCCCCGCGGGGGCCCGCGGGGGGGGGGGGGGTTTGGGGGGGGGGGGGGGGGGGGTTGGGGGGGGGGGGGGGGGGGGCGCCCCCCCCCGGGGGCCCCCCCCCCGCGCCTCTCTCGTCTCATGCCCGTAGGCGCCCGCAGCGATTGGACGATATGGGCCAACGACGACGGCGGAACCAGAGGTCAGCGGAGGCGGAGGTGGCCCGAACCGCCCACTCGTGCGTCACTCACTCTTCTTCTGCCGCCCCCGCGTCTTCTTCTCGGGGCGCCAGTCGACGAGGTCGGACTCGGAGAGCTGACGTTCCGTACGGCCGGTCTCCAAAGCGGACTGGAATTTCTCGGCAGGGTTCCCCTCCCACTCCTCGTCGTACTCGCCGTACCGCTGGTGGATGGATCCAGGGCAGCACCTCGCGCAGACCGGCGAGCAGGGGAACGAACCGGGGGTCCTCCTTGGCCCAGCCGTCGTTCTCCACCCGGTCGCGGATCATGCCGACGAGGGCGTCGGCCTGGTCGCGGTGGTCCCAGCCGGCCCAGCCGAGCAGCAGGGAACCGTCGGAGCCGGGGGAGGCGCCGGGAACCGTGGTTCACCACCCGGCCGGGGTGGCCTTGAGCTCCCGCAGATAGAGGCCGCCGGGTACGGCGATCAGCACATCGCACTCGCTGACCGGCCCGACGCCCCGGTGAACTGGAATGTCGCCCACGCCCGGTAGGGCTCCGTCTTCGGCATCAGCCCCCGGAGATGGTCCAGCCCCTCCTGCTCCTACCCGAACCGGGCCGCCGCGGCTGGAACCAGCGCTCCCGCGGAGCGGGCGCTGTCGGCTTGGGAGCAGCGGGCAGCAGGCACCTCCGGACGGCAGTGGACACGAGGGGAGGCACGGGTGACGCGCGTCTGTGCCCCCCTCGACGGCTGGATGAGAATCCTGATCCGCCCCACCGACAGGCGGCCGTGGCCGACCGGCTGCACGATCACGTCGGCCGAAGGCGGCCACGCGGAAGCCCCCGCCGCCCGCCCGGCACGGGGGCTTCCTGTCGACCGCCGCCTACTGCTCCAGCTCGTCCAGCGCCCCCAGCTGCTGCATCAGCCCCAGCTGGTCGTGCTGCCACCAGGTTTCGGTGATCTTGCCGTGGGCGCCGAAGCGGAAGAGGGTCATGCCGGTCATGCTGACCTGGCGGCCGGTCGCCGGGATGCCCAGGAAGTCGCCCTTGTGGGTCGCGTGCCAGGTCCAGCGCGCGCAGGCCTGGTCGCCCTGGGCCAGCACGTCGTCGACCGTGAAGGCGAAGTCGAAGGCGGCGCGCCACATCCGGTACTCGCTGCGGACGCTGTCCAGCCCGATGGTGTCCTGCGGGTTCACCGGGTCGTGGCTGTGGATGTCCTCGTCCAGCAGGTCGTTGAGCGGCGGCAGCTCGCCCTCGCTCTCCAGGGCCGCGAAGAGCCGCCGTACGGAATCGAGGCCCAACTGCTCGTCCCTGACGACGTCCAGGTCCGTGAACGTCGGCGTCTCGTCGCACAGGGCGACCATGTCCCGGAAGATCCTGCCGGTCTCCGGGAGGTTCGAGTTCCGCATCGCCTCCTCGTACGACGGGAACTCCACCACCTCGACGATGTGCGACGCGTCGGAGCGGTCCTTGCCGACCACCGCGTGCGTCGCCGTGCGCTTCCCCTTGCTCTGGGTGACCCAGTCGTCCATGAGCCGGTTCATCTCGTCCAGCCGGCTCGTCCTGCACTCGATGAGCTGTACGAAGGTCATGCCACCGCCTCCGGCCCCCCCTGGTCCGGTACCGACCCGACCATCTTCCCACCGGAACGGCGCCGCCACCCGTGCTACTGAGGCCCGTACTTGCGCCCCGTCCGCGAGCTGATCCCGCCCAGCAGACCGCGCGGGGTGACCTTCACCAGGCCCATCAGCGCCTTGTAGCGCGGGTCCGGGATGGACAGCGACTTCCCGCGGGCGAGGTCGGCCAGCGCCGCCGCGACCAGCTTGTCCGCGTCCAGCCACATCCAGCCGGGGATGTTGTCCGTGCCCATCCCGGCCCGCTCGTGGAACTCCGTGCGCACGAAGCCGGGGCACAGCGCCATCAGCCGGACCCCGCTGCCGGCCAGGTCCTTCGCCACGCCCTGGGTGAACTGCACGACCCACGCCTTCGAGGCGCCGTAGGTGCCCCGGGGCACGAAGGCGGCCACGGACGCCACGTTGACCACACCGCCCCGGCCGCGCTCCCGCATCGCCCCGGTGGCCGCCGAGGTCAGCCGCAGCACCGCCTCGCAGTGCACCTTGAGCATTCTCAGCTCGTCGGCCATGGACACATCGAGGAAGCGGCCCTTGTTGCCGAAACCGGCGTTGTTGATCAGCAGGTCGACCGGGTTGCGCCGGTCGCCGAGCCGGTCGGCCACCGTCTCGATGCCCTTGTCCTCGGCGAGGTCGGCGGTGAGCACCTCCACCTCGACGCCGTGCCGGTCGTGCAGCTCGGTCGCCTGCTCGCGCAGCCGCTTGGTGTCCCGCGCCACCAGGACGAGGTCATGCCCTTCAGCCGCCAGGCGCCGCGCGAAAGCGGCACCGATCCCCGCGGTCGATCCCGTAATCAGAGCCGTTGTCATGGCCCAAGGGTAGTGACCCGGAGCGACCGCGTCCGCCGGCGGTGACAGCCGCTCAGCGGGGCTGAGCGGCGACGTACTTGCGGGCCGCGGCCAGCGTCTCCGTGTGCAGCGCCTCGCCGGCCACGAGCAGCCCGGGCAGCAGTTCCCGCTCGGTGGTGACCGCGCGGAACTGCATCGCCGCCGTGACCCCGTGGTCCGGCCGGTGCAGGATCTCGACGGAGTCGCCCGCCCGTATCTCCCCCGGTTCGATCACCCGCAGATAGGCGCCGGTCGCGCCCTTCCGGGTGAATCTCCTCACCCATCCCTGTTCGGCCAAATGGCCCTGGAAGGTGCGGCACGGGATCCGGCCGGAGGTGACTTCCAGTACGACCCCGGAACCGATCCGCCAGCGCTCGCCGATCAGCGCGCCGGACACGTCGAGACCGTCCGTCGTGAGGTTCTCGCCGAAGCAGCCGTTGGCCAGCGTCCGGCCCAGCTCGCGCTCCCAGGCGTCGAGGTCCTCGCGCGCGAAGGCGTACACCGCCTGGTCGTCACCGCCGTGGTGGCGGGTGTCGCACACCGCGTCCCCGGCGACACCGCTCGCGCCGGTCCCCTTGGGGCCGGGCGCCGCCACCCGCACCGGCCCGTCGGTGGGCCGCTTGTCGATGCCCGTCACACCCTGCGGCTGGTCCGTGTACGGCACCGGCTGCGGGCTGCCCAGGTTGACCGAGAGAAGCTTCATGCCCGCACGGTACGGGACCGGACCCCAAAGCGTCGACGCAATATCGGGCGCCGCATCCAAGCTCGGCTTATGCTTCCAGGGTGATCGAGGCCCGTCATCTCCGCGTCCTGCGCGCCGTAGCCACCACCGGCTCCTTCTCCGCCGCTGGGCGCGAGCTGGGCTGCACCCAGCCCGCCGTCAGCCAGCAGATGAAGGCCCTGGAGGCCTCGGTCGGCACCCCGCTGCTGGTCCGCAGCGGCCGCGAGATGCGGCTGACCGAGGCCGGTGAGGCCCTGGTCCGGCACGCCTCCGGCATCCTCGCCGGGCTCACCGCGGCCGAGGAGGAGGTCGCCGCGATCGCGGGCCTGCGCGCCGGCCGGGTCCGGCTCGTCTCCTTCCCCAGCGGCAGCTCCACCCTCGTGCCCACCGCCCTGGCCGCACTCCGCGCCGCCCACCCCGGCACCCGTGTCTCCCTCGAGGAGGCCGAGCCCCCGAGGTCCGTGGAGCTGCTGCGCGAGGGCGACTGCGACCTGGCGCTCGCCTTCCGTTACGAGGGCGCGGCCGTCGCCGAGGAGTGGGACGACCTCGTCGTACGGCCCCTGCTGATGGACCGCCTGGTCGCCCTGGTGCCCGAACGGCACCCGCTCGCGCGCGCGGAGTCCGTCGCCATCGGGGAACTGGCCCGTGAGCCCTGGATCGCGGGCTGCCCGCGTTGCCGCAGCCAGTTGGTGGAGGTGTGCGAGAGCGCCGGCTTCACGCCCCGCATCGACTTCGCCACCGACGACTACCCGGCGGTGGTCGGCCTGGTGGGCGCGGGACTCGGGGTCGCCGTGCTGCCGCAGCTCGCGGTGGAGTCGGTACGGCCGAGAGGGGTGCGCACGGTGAATCTGGAACCGGTGGTCCGGCGGCAGATCGTCGCCCTCACCCTGCCCGACCTGGCCCAGGTGCCGACCGTGGCGGCGACGCTGGAGCAGCTGGCCCGGGCGGCCGGGCGGGAGCAGCGGTACGACGGCCGGGTCACGCGCGGGGACGACGGCTAGGTCGCGCGCGCGAGGTACTGCGGAGAGGTCACGCGGGGTACTACGGCGAGGTCGCGCGGGCTCCGGCGGCGAAGCCGCGGACAGGGTGCACGGCGGCAGAGTCGCGGGCACGCGCTTGGCGTGCCCGGTGGGGGATGGGAAGCACCCGGTGGTCTGTGGGTGCAGAAACGTTTCCTTCAGTGATGAGGGGCGGGGTCGCCGCTGGTGGTCGAGGCCGCCACCAGGCGGTTGCGTGCCCGCCCCATCAACTCCTCACGCTCGTCCTCGGTCAGGCCGCCCCAGACTCCGTACGGCTCGCGTACCGCAAGCGCGTGCGCCGCGCACTCCGCACGGACCGGGCACCTCATGCAGACCTCCTTGGCCGAGTTCTCGCGAGCGCTCCGAGCCGCCCCGCGCTCGCCCTCAGGGTGAAAGAAGAGCGAGCTGTCGACCCCGCGGCAAGCAGCCAGCAACTGCCAGTCCCACAGGTCCGCATTCGGTCCGGGAAGGCGGGAGAAATCTGCCATTACGTGACCCCTTGTAGCCGTTCTGGGCGGATCCGGTGCCAACGACCGTACATCTCCGGTCTAAGGAGATGAAAATATGACTCATTGCGAATCTAGCTCCAGACACCGAGAAACGGGAGCAAAAGCGACTAAATGGGGCATAGGTTGTGATGAAAAGTTGAGAGTCTGTTGGGCATGTCTGCACCGTGTCGAGACCCTCACGTAGAGTGCCGAAGACGGCATGTAGCCCCGTAACTCTTTCGAGTGACCGTCGTTGAGAGTGCGGAGGCGGTTGAAAACACAAGCGCTCGGGCAGGCGTCCGAGGCGGTCGACCGCACAGGTGACGATTCCGTACCAGCCTGGAGGCTCAAGGTGACGCGCATCAGCTGCGGAGGGCGGTCATGACATCCGTCCTCGTCTGCGACGACTCCCCGCTTGCCCGAGAGGCGCTGCGCCGCGCGGTGGCGACCGTGCCCGGCGTCGAGCGCGTGACCACGGCGGCCAACGGCGAGGAAGTCCTCCGCCGCTGGGGCGCCGACCGCTCCGACCTGATCCTGATGGACGTACGCATGCCCGGCCTGGGCGGCGTCGAGACCGTGCGCCGCCTGCTGTCCGCGGACCCGGGCGCGCGCATCATCATGCTGACCGTCGCCGAGGACCTCGACGGTGTGGCCCTCGCGGTGGCCGCCGGCGCCCGGGGCTACCTGCACAAGGACGCCTCGCGCGCGGAGCTGCGCGCCACGGTGACGCAGGCCCTCGCCGACCCCACCTGGCGGCTGGCCCCGCGCCGGCTGCGCTCGGCGGAGATGGGCGCCGCGCCCACCCTCACCGCGCGCGAGATCCAGGTGCTCGAGGGCATGAGCCACGGCCGCTCCAACGCCGAGATCGGCCGCGAGCTGTTCCTCTCCGAGGACACCGTGAAGACGCATGCCCGCCGCCTGTTCAAGAAGCTCGGCGCCTCGGACCGGGCCCACGCGGTGGCGCTCGGCTTCCGCTGGGGACTGGTCCGGTAGGACGTGTGCCGCGGCGCACGGCCGCGGTCGGCCCCTGGTCGTCCCCGTCTGTCGCGCGGCAGACGGGGCGGAGCGTGGCCGGGGGCGAGGCGGTCCGGTGGCGGGGCGACGGGTGGGTGCGGGTGCGGCTCGGTGGTCTGTCGGCAGTTGTCGGCGGCCGGTGCCCGCGGTCCGTGCCCGCGGCCCGTGGTCATGTGGCCGATGGGTGTGCGTGTGTTCGAGCGGGGCTGTGGTCCGGTCGCGGGAGTGGTGACTGTGGGTGACGATTCTGGCTCGCCCGGCATCTTCGGTCACCCGGCTTCCCCGGTCATCTCCTCGGTGATCCGCCGCTCGGCCGTCGTCCGCCGAAGCGGCTCCGCCGCCCGCCCGCCGACCCATCCACCGGGGTGCGAGGCGCGCGGGCGCAGGGCTGTCGGTGGGCGGCGGGAGACGCGCGGACGGGGCCGGGCGAGGCGGCCCGTGGACGCCCGCTGCTCGTTTCGGCGCGGATGCCGCATCCTTGAGATGTGGAGTCTCTCGGGGACGAGTCGGTCGAGCGGAAGGGGAGGGCGCAGGGGATGAGTGCCGGCGCACCTACTCATAACGCTTCGGTGCACAACCACGGGCACGATGCGACGGACCGGACGGCCGCAGGGCACCATGGACCGATGCGCGACGACGAGGCGGGCACGGCCCCTGGGGCCTTCGGTGCGCTCGTACATCGCGCCGTCGACGGCGACGCGCAGGCCACGCACGACCTGCTCGCCCATGTCCACCCCTTGGCGCTGCGCTACTGCCGCACCCGGCTGTCCCGGCTCCCGGGCGACGCGCGCCACTTCGTGGAGGACCTCGCCCAGGAGGTCTGCGTGGCGGTGCTGCTCGCCCTGCCCCGCTACCGGGACACCGGCCGCCCCTTCGAGGCCTTCGTCTTCGCCATCGCCTCGCACAAGGTGGCCGACCTCCAGCGCGCCGCGATGCGCCACCCGGGCTCCACGGCCGTCCCCTCGGACGAGATGCCGGAGCGCCCCGACGACTCCCTCGGCCCCGAGGAGCGCGCCCTGCTCAGCAGCGACGCCGAGTGGGCCAAGAAACTGCTGGCCAACCTGCCCGAGAACCAGCGGGAGCTGCTCCTGCTGCGCATCGCCGTGGGCTTGACCGCGGAGGAGACGGGGCAGATGTTGGGAATGTCACCCGGCGCGGTCCGGGTCGCCCAGCACCGGGCGCTGAGCCGCCTGCGCGCACTGGCCGAGCAGTAACCCCCTGGACGGGGCCTCCCAGGCTCCCTCCGCTGAACGGGCACGGTCCCGTTCCCGTACGAACATACGAAGCCTGAAGCGGCGTCCTGACGTGGAATTTGCTAGCGAAGCTTGCCGTTAGCATGGACATCCGCACCGATCAAGGCCATTTGGGGAAGGTGTCATGACTGCAAACGTCGACGGAGTGCCCGGAAAATTCGCGACCCTCGGGCTGACCTACGACGACGTGCTGCTGCTGCCGGGCGCATCCGAGGTGCTCCCCAACGCGGTCGACACCTCGTCCCGCATCTCCCGCAACGTCCGGGTGAACATCCCGATGCTCTCGGCGGCGATGGACAAGGTGACCGAGTCCCGCATGGCGATCGCGATGGCCCGGCTGGGCGGCGTCGGCGTGCTGCACCGCAACCTCTCCGTCGAGGACCAGGTCAACCAGGTCGACCTGGTGAAGCGGTCCGAGTCCGGCATGGTCACCGACCCGATCACGGTGCACCCCGACGCCACGCTCGCCGAGGCGGACGCGCTGTGCGCCAAGTTCCGCATCAGCGGTGTCCCGGTCACCAACCCCGCCGGCAAGCTGCTCGGCATCGTGACCAACCGCGACATGGCCTTCGAGAGCGACCGCAGCCGCCGCGTGCACGAGGTCATGACCCCGATGCCGCTGGTCACCGGCAAGGTCGGCACCTCCGGCCCCGAGGCCATGGAGCTGCTGCGGAAGCACAAGATCGAGAAGCTGCCGCTGGTGGACGACGAGGGCGTCCTCAAGGGCCTGATCACGGTCAAGGACTTCGTCAAGGCCGAGAAGTACCCGAACGCCGCGAAGGACGCCGAGGGCCGGCTGCTCGTCGGTGCCGCGGTCGGCGCCAGCCCCGAGGCGCTGGAGCGCGCCCAGGCGCTCGCCGGGGCCGGTGTGGACTTCCTGGTCGTCGACACCTCGCACGGCCACAACAGCAACGCCCTGAGCTGGATGTCCAAGATCAAGTCGAGCGTGAACGTCGACGTGGTCGGCGGCAACGTCGCCACGCGCGACGGCGCCCAGGCGCTGATCGACGCGGGTGTGGACGGCATCAAGGTGGGCGTGGGCCCGGGCTCCATCTGCACCACCCGCGTCGTCGCAGGCATTGGTGTCCCGCAGGTCACCGCCATCTACGAGGCCTCCCTCGCGGCCCGTTCCGCCGGTGTCCCGCTGATCGGCGACGGCGGCCTGCAGTACTCCGGCGACATCGGCAAGGCGCTGGCCGCCGGCGCCGACACGGTGATGCTGGGCAGCCTCCTCGCCGGCTGCGAGGAGTCCCCGGGCGAGCTGCTCTTCATCAACGGCAAGCAGTTCAAGTCGTACCGCGGCATGGGGTCGCTGGGCGCCATGCAGTCCCGCGGCCAGGGCAGGTCGTACTCCAAGGACCGCTACTTCCAGGCCGACGTCGTCGCCGACGAGAAGCTCGTGCCCGAGGGCGTCGAGGGCCAGGTGCCCTACCGCGGCCCGCTCGCCAACGTGCTGCACCAGCTCGTCGGCGGCCTGCGCCAGACCATGGGTTACGTGGGCGCCGCCACCATCGAGGAGATGGAGTCCAAGGGCCGGTTCGTGCGGATCACCTCGGCGGGTCTGAAGGAGAGCCACCCGCACGACATCCAGATGACGGTCGAGGCACCGAACTACAGCAACAAGAAGTGACGCACGTACGCGCGTGACGGGCATCGGCGGCGGCCCCGGAACCTACGGGGCCGCCGTTGCCGTGCCCGTCGGCGATACTGGAAGACGCTGAACGCATCAGGGAAAGGCCAAGACGTGACTGAGATCGAGATCGGGCGCGGCAAGCGCGGCCGCCGGGCGTACGCCTTCGACGACATCGCCGTCGTCCCCAGCCGCCGTACGCGGGACCCGAAGGAGGTCTCGATCGCCTGGCAGATCGACGCCTACCGGTTCGAGCTGCCGTTCCTGGCCGCCCCCATGGACTCGGTCGTCTCCCCGGCCACCGCGATCCGCATCGGCGAGCTGGGCGGCCTGGGCGTACTGAACCTCGAGGGCCTGTGGACGCGGCACGAGGACCCGCAGCCGCTGCTCGACGAGATCGCCGAGCTGCCCGCCGAGCAGGCGACCCGCCGCCTCCAGGAGATCTACGCGGCTCCCATCAAGGAGGAGCTGATCGGCGCCCGCCTCAAGGAGGTGCGCGACGCCGGCGTGGTCACGGCGGCCGCGCTCTCCCCGCAGCGCACCGCCCAGTTCTCCAAGGCGGTCGTGGACGCGGGTGTGGACATCTTCGTCATCCGCGGTACGACGGTCTCCGCGGAGCACGTGTCCTCCTCGCACGAGCCGCTGAACCTCAAGCAGTTCATCTACGAGCTCGACGTGCCGGTGATCGTGGGCGGCTGCGCCACCTACACCGCGGCCCTGCACCTGATGCGCACCGGTGCGGCCGGCGTGCTGGTGGGCTTCGGCGGCGGCGCCGCGCACACCACGCGCAACGTGCTCGGCATCCAGGTCCCGATGGCGACGGCGGTCGCCGACGTGGCCGCGGCCCGCCGGGACTACATGGACGAGTCCGGCGGCCGGTACGTGCACGTGATCGCGGACGGTGGCGTCGGCTGGTCCGGCGACCTGCCCAAGGCGATCGCCTGCGGCGCCGACTCCGTCATGATGGGCTCCCCGCTGGCCCGCGGCACGGACGCGCCCGGCAAGGGCCACCACTGGGGCATGGAGGCCGTCAACGAGGAGCTGCCCCGCGGCCAGAAGGTCGCCCTGGGCACGGTCGGCACCATCGAGGAGATCCTCACCGGCCCGTCCCACACCCCCGACGGCTCCATGAACTTCTTCGGCGCCCTGCGCCGCGCCATGGCCACCACCGGCTACAGCGAGCTGAAGGAGTTCCAGCGCGTCGAGGTGACGGTCGCGGACAGCCAGCACCGCCGCTGAGCCTTCGATACACCGGAAGGGCCGGTCATCCAGGAGGATGACCGGCCCTTCCGCGTGCCCAAATACGACTCTTCGGGGGCGCATTGGGTTGAAGGGGGCGCGTGGTTGCGTTCGGGGTGAATGCGGGCCGAGTGGGTGAAGCGGGGCGGTAATGTCCGTGGTCGGCGCTCCAGTTGTCCTGGGCGCCTCCTTCCAAGGACAAGGACCGGACCCCGCCCTCGGGGCCCGGCCCGAATTCCATGCGGTCCGCCTACCGGGTCTCTGGGCGGCTCGTGGAAGGGGGCGCCCATGGGACGCCACCGCAAGCCCAACCGATGGGACCGTGTCCGGCTTCGGCTCGTGAAGTGCCGGAGGAGGTGGATCTTGCGGATCTACGGGCGATGAGCGGCCACCCCTACAGCAACTAGGGGTGGACACTCCGTACCTCGCTCAGGAGCCTGCCGCAGTGACCCCTGCGGTGGGCTCCACTGCTTAGTACGGTAGCCGCGGTTTCGCCCTTCACGCCACCGGCACCGCCGGCTCGAGCGTCCACGCGCCCCCCTTCACAACCGGTGCGCCGCCCCCGTGGGGGCCGCGCCTCGGGTGTCCAGCAGGAGTTGGGCCTTCACCGACAGGCCCTGCAGATCGTATGTGCGGTGGTGCTGGAGCAGGATCGTCAGGTCGGCGTCGGCGACCGCCTCGTACAGGGCGTCGGCTCGGGGGACCGGGCGGTCGAGGACGCTCCACGCGTGCACGTACGGGTCGTGGAAGCTGACGGACGCGCCCAGCTCGGTCAGCCGCACCGCGATCTCGCGCGCGGGCGTGCCCTGGAGGTCGGCGATGTCGGGCTTGTAGGTGACGCCGAGCAGCAGAACGCGGGCCCCGCGCGCGGACTTGCCGTGCTCGTTGAGGAGGGTGGCGGCGCGCCGGACGACGTACTCGGGCATGCGGTGGTTGACCTGCTGGGCGAGTTCCACCATGCGCAGGGTGCGGGTCGCGTGGCCGGTCAGGTCCTGGGGGAGGCCGTGGCCGCCGACGCCAGGGCCCGGCCGGAAGGCCTGGAAGCCGAACGGCTTGGTCTCCGCGCAGCGGACGACGTCCCACAGGTCGACGCCCAGCTCGTGGCAGAGCTCGGCCATCTCGTTGACCAGCGCGATGTTCACGTGCCGGTAGTTCGTCTCCAGCAACTGCACCGTCTCCGCCTCGCGCAGCCCGCGCGCGCGGACCACCTTGTCGGTCAGTCGCCCGTAGAAGGCGGCGGCCGACTCGGTGCAGGCCGGGGTGAGCCCCCCGATGACCTTGGGCGTGTTGGCGGGGGTGCGGTCGCGGTTGCCGGGGTCGACCCGGCTGGGCGAGTAGGCGAGGTGGAAGTCGCGCCCGGCGCGGAGTCCGGAGCCCTCCTCCAGCAGGGGGCGCAGGAACCCGTCGGTGGTCCCGGGCAGCACGGGTGACTCCAGGATGACCGTGGTGTGCGGGCGGAGCCGTTCGGCGAGCGTGCGGGCGGCCCCCTCCACCAGGCCGAGGTCGATCCCGCCGTCGGCACCGCGCGGAGTGGGCGCGCAGATCACCGCGGTGCGCACCCGGCCGAGCTGGGCCGGGTCGGTACCGGGCCGGAAACCGGTGGAGCGCATCCGGCGCAGCTCGGCGGGGCTGAGCGAGCCGGCCTCGGGGCCGGTGGCGTACCCGATGGTCGGGATGCCTGCGGCGACGGCGGCCTGGGCGAGCGGCAGGCCGTACGGACCGAGTCCGATCACGGCGAGGTCTGCGGGCATGGGGCGTGGGCCGTCCTTCCCAGTAGCCGAAGCGGGACAGGTGCGCAACCGCTGTGGGCAGCATGTACGAGCGCACTGTCACACTAGGAGTAAATATGACCGTGATGTGGGATTGTGTTCGTGTGTCTCCCAGGCGGTTGCGCGCACGTTGTCCACAGGTCGCGGGCGCGTGGTGGCCGGCACAGGGCGAGCCGGTCAGAATTTGGGCATGAGGAGGGGATGAACGGGCTTCGCCCACCGCGGGTGCGGCCGACGCGAGCGAGACGTTCGACAGCGGGAGGCAGCGGTGAGGACAGCGACTCTGGGCCCGGAGCAGCGCGCCGAGGCACTGGCGGCGATGGCGGAGCGCGAGCTGGACGTGCTGGTGGTCGGCGGCGGAGTGGTGGGCGCCGGCACCGCACTGGACGCCGTCACCCGCGGTCTGTCCACCGGCCTGGTCGAGGCCCGCGACTGGGCGTCCGGCACCTCCAGCAGGTCCAGCAAGCTCATCCACGGCGGCTTGCGCTACCTGGAGATGCTCGACTTCGCCCTCGTCCGCGAGGCGCTGAAGGAGCGCGGTCTGCTGCTGGAGCGAATCGCCCCGCACCTGGTGAAACCGGTACCGTTCCTCTATCCGCTCCAGCACAAGGGCTGGGAGCGGGTGTACGCCGGGTTGGGCGTCGCGCTCTACGACGCGATGTCGATGGCCCGCGGGCACGGCCGTGGCCTCCCTCTGCACCGTCATCTGACCCGCCGTCACGCCCTGCGGGTCGCGCCCTGTCTGAAGAAGGACGCCCTGGTCGGCGCGCTGCAGTACTACGACGCCCAGGTGGACGACGCCCGCTTCGTCACCAACCTGGTGCGCACGGCGGTGTCCTACGGCGCGCGGGTCGCCAACCGGGCGCGCGTGACCGGGTTCCTGCGCGAGGGTGAGCGGGTCGTCGGCGCCCGGGTGCAGGACGTGGAGGGCGGCGGGGAGTACGAGATCCGCGCCAAGCAGGTCGTCAACGCCACCGGCGTGTGGACCGACGACACCCAGGCCATGGTGGGTGAGCGGGGCCAGTTCCACGTCCGCGCCTCCAAGGGCATCCATCTGGTCGTGCCCAAGGACCGCATCCACTCCACCACCGGCCTGATCCTGCGCACCGAGAAGTCGGTCCTGTTCGTCATCCCCTGGGGCCGGCACTGGATCGTCGGCACCACGGACACCGGCTGGGACCTCGACAAGGCCCACCCGGCCGCCTCCAGCGCCGACATCGACTACCTGCTGGAGCACGTCAACTCGGCGCTCGCCGTGCCGCTCGGCCGCGACGACGTGCAGGGCGTGTACGCCGGACTGCGCCCGCTGCTGGCCGGTGAGTCGGACGCCACGAGCAAGCTGTCCCGCGAGCACACCGTGGCGCATCCGGCGCCGGGTCTGGTGGTCGTGGCGGGCGGCAAGTACACGACGTACCGGGTGATGGCGAAGGATGCCGTCGACGAGGCGGTGCACGGGCTCGACATGCGCGTCGCCGACTGCGTCACCGAGGAGATCCCGCTGCTCGGCGCCGAGGGCTACCGGGCGATGTGGAACGCCCGGGCGCGGATCGCCGCCCGCACCGGGCTGCACGTGGTCCGGGTGGAGCACCTGCTGAACCGGTACGGCTCCATGGCGGAGGAGATCCTGGACCTCGTCGCGGCCGACCCGGCCCTGGGCGAGCCGCTGCAGGCCGCCGACGACTACCTGCGCGCCGAGGTCGTGTACGCCGCCTCGCACGAGGGCGCCCGGCATCTGGACGACGTGCTCACCCGCCGCACCCGTATCTCCATCGAGACCTTCGACCGGGGCACCCGCAGCGCCCGGGAGGCCGCCGAGCTGATGGCGCCCGTCCTCGGCTGGGACAAGAGCCAGATCGAGCGCGAGGTGGAGCACTACGAGAAGCGGGTGGAGGCCGAGCGGGAGTCCCAGCTCCAGCCGGACGACCTGACGGCGGACGCGGCCCGGCTGGGCGCGCCGGACATCGTGCCGCTGTAGCCGGAACCACCCGGACGAGTGACCCGGGCCGGGATCTCCGCCGGGATCCCGGCCGTTGTACCCGGTGCGAGGGCGAATTCGGCGACGGGCGGGGCGGGTTCCGGGTGGCTCAGGAGCCGCGCCCGCGCGTGTGCCCAAGAGGAACCGGGGCACTCCTGGAGGGGGAGGGGGGCGCAGGGGCTGACGCGGACTCAAGGGGACGGCGTGGCGGGTGTTCCGGTATGTGCGGCCCCCGGCGCGGCAGGGGGCACCCTGGGCGTCGGCCACTTGTCGGGTGAGAGACAATGGAGGCTCTGTCAGGGCGGGTTGCATGAGGGGACGCATGTCGGAGGCGGAGCGGGCGGGAACATCCCGTCAGGAGACTCGTCAGGGCAAGAACGAGCGGCGTCTCCTCGCCGGGCGGTACCGGCTGGGAGACGTGCTGGGCCGCGGCGGCATGGGCACGGTGTGGCGCGCCGAGGACGAGACCCTCGGCCGTACGGTCGCCGTCAAGGAGCTGCGGTTCCCGTCGAACATCGACGAGGAGGAGAAGCGGCGCCTGATCACGCGCACCCTGCGCGAGGCCAAGGCGATCGCCCGGATCCGCAACAACAGCGCGGTGACGGTCTTCGACGTGGTCGAGGAGGACGACCGGCCGTGGATCGTCATGGAGCTGGTCGAGGGCAAGTCCCTGGCCGAGGTCATCCGTGAGGACGGCCTGCTGGAGCCCAAGCGCGCCGCCGAGGTGGGCCTCGCCGTCCTCGACGTGCTGCGCTCCGCGCACCGCGAAGGCATCCTGCACCGGGACGTGAAGCCGTCCAACGTGCTGATCGCCGAGGACGGCCGGGTCGTGCTCACCGACTTCGGCATCGCGCAGGTCGAGGGCGACCCGTCCATCACGTCCACCGGCATGCTGGTCGGCGCCCCCTCGTACATCTCCCCGGAGCGCGCCCGCGGGCACAAGCCCGGTCCCGCGGCCGACCTGTGGTCCCTGGGCGGCCTGCTGTACGCGTCGGTCGAGGGTCTGCCGCCGTACGACAAGGGCTCGGCGATCGCCACGCTGACCGCGGTGATGACCGAGCCCCTGGAAGAGCCCAAGAACGCGGGCCCGCTCAGGGACGTCATCTACGGCCTGCTCACCAAGGACCCGGCGCAGCGGCTCGACGACGCCGGCGCCCGGGCCATGCTCAACGCGGTGATCCACGCGCCCGAGCCGGAGTCGATGGACGCCACCCGTGTCGTCCCGCTGCCGGCGCAGCCCGGCGGGCCGGAGGGCAAGCGGGGCGAGGAGGCCGGGGAGAAGCTGCGCGGGGCGCTGCGCTCGGTCCGCAAGGCGGCCGGGGCGGCCACCGCGGCGGCGGCCGTGCGGGCGAAGAACAATGGCGCGACGGCCACTTCGGGTACCGGCGCTCCGGGCGCCGCGGAGCGTGGGCCGGTCTCCGGCGCCACGGCCGGTGCCGGTTCGCCGGGAAGGCAGACCGGTACCGCCCAGGACTCCCCGGCCGCTCCGAACGCAGCCGCGAGCAAGCCGAGTTCCGGTTGGCCCGTGGTGCCGCCGCCGGACCTGGACCTGCCGTCGCGGCCGGCGCCCAGGGCGCCGCTCACCGACGTGGTGCCCAGGCGGACCCTGGTGATCATCGCGGTCGTGGTCGCGCTGGCGGTGATCGGCAGCGTGCTGGCCGTCGTGTTCGGCGGCGGCGACGGCAAGGGCGACGACCGCGGCAGCGGTGCCAAGGCCGCGCCGAGCGCAAGTGCCTCCGTCAAGGAGGACAAGGGCACGGGCCGCAAGAGCAGCCCCGGCGACGGCACGCGGACCGACGAGGACGCCTCGACGGGCTCGTCGTCGGACGACGCGGCGAGCGCGAGCGCCTCCGACGATGACGGGAACTCCGGCTCGTCCGGCTCGAAGAGCGGCGGCAGCGCGCCCGTCGAGTCGACCCACAAGGGCGGCCAGGGATACTCGATCGGGCTGCCCAAGGGCTGGAAGTACCAGTCGACCGGCGCCGCCGGCGACCGCTACACCGGGCCCGACGGACAGAAGCTGCTCGTCGCCTGGACCAGCACGCCCAAGAACGACCCGGTGGCGGACTGGAAGAACCAGGAGCGCTACATGGTGCGTTCCCAGTACCAGAAGATCCGCATAGAGCAGGTCGACTACCGCGGCTGGAACACCGCCGACTGGGAGTTCACCTACTCCGAGGGCGGCACCAAGTACCGCACGATCGACCGGGGGTTCGTGGTGAACGGGCACCTCGGGTACGCCTTGATGTACACCGCCAAGGCCGCGAAGTGGCACGGCGAACTGCGCAAGGACACCTGGCGGACGCTGACGAAGTCCTTCGAGCCCAAGTCGTGACATGACCGAGCCCGGTTCGGATACGTGAGAATCCGTCATCCCTTCAATGCGGGTTGCCTCCGGCACGTATCGTGAATGGTTGCGGACCGTACGGAGCCGGATGCGGATGCGGAACGGACCGTAGGGGAACGGATCTGAACGACCAGGCGGCCGGGGGAGGCAACGTGGACGACTACGCGGGCCGGGTGCTCGCCGACCGCTACCGCCTGCCGCTGCCGCCGTCCGACGAGTACGAGCTGACCGAGACCCGGGCGTTCGACACCTACAGCGGCCAGGAGGTGCTGGTCCGTCAGGTGCCGCTGCCCGAGGTCGTCGAGGCCGAGGTGCTCGACTCGGAGGGGCTGCCCGAGGGCTTCACCGCCCGGGAGCGCGGCACCCGCCGCTCACCCGCCGCCCGTACGGCCACCCGCCGCCCGTCGGATCCCGCGGTGCGGCGCGCCGTCGAGGCCGCGCAGGCGGCGGCCCGCATCCCCGACCATCCGCGTCTGGACCAGGTCTTCGACGTGTTCGCCGAGGGCGGCTCGCTGTGGATCGTCAGCGAGTGGGTGGCCGCCCGGCCGCTGTCCGCGCTGCTGGCCGAGCAGCCGTTGGCGCCGTACCGGGCGGCCGAGGTCGCCTCCGACGTCCTCATGGCGCTGCGCGTGCTGCACGCCCACGGCTGGACGCACCGCAACGTCACCGCCCGCACGGTCCTCGTCTGCGACGACGGCCGGGTGATGCTGACCGGACTCGCGGTCGGCGCGGCGGAGGAGGCGCTGTGCGGGTACGACCCGGTGCCGGCCCAGGACGGGCCGCACGACCCGCACGGGCCGGCCGGCGACGGCGGCGGCGCGGACACCCGGGCCGCCGGTGGACAGCTTCCCGGCGCCCTCGGTGCTCCCGGCGGACCCGGCGGCCCAGGTACTCCCGGCAGCTCCGGGAGCCAGGGGTTCGGCGGCGCGCTCGGACCCGCGGTGGCGGTTCCGTCCCCCGATGCCGATCCCGAGGCCGCGCGGCGGGCCGCGATCCAGGCGCGGGCGGCCGGCGGAATGCCGGTGCCGGGCGGTGCTCCCGCCGGTACTGTCCCGGTTCCGCCGTCCGGGCGCCGGGCCCTGGAGAGCGGCGACGACGTCCGCGCCGCCCGAGCCGGGGCCATAGCCGCCTACCGTGCCGGAACCCGGGCCGCGGCCCGGGTGCAGGAAGCCCAGCAGAACGGCCGCGCCGCCCTGCCCGGCGCCCGTCCGCCCGCCGAGGGCGACACCGGGGCCGCGGGTGCGGCGCAGCCGCCGTACTCCTCCGGCCGGACCGCCGTGCCGCCCGGCCGGACAGCCGACCCCCACGGTGCGCCAGGCACCGCCTGGCACGGCGCCGCACCCCGCACCGGCCCGGCCGGCGACCCGCAGCGACCGGGACTGCCGCCCGGCGACGACCTGACCTCCGGCTCAGGGCGCCTGCCCGTGCCCGGCCAGTCACCCGCGCCCGGATACGGCGCTCCCGGCGCCGGTCACAGTGCCGTGGCCCCGGGTCAGACGTCCGCTCCCGGCCTCGGCGCCGCCCCGGAGACGCCGACCAGCCCCTCCGCCGCGGGCTCGCGGTGGGACGACCCCGGGGCCGGGGGCAATGCCGTGCGTCGTGGGCCCGGTACCGCGCTTGCCGCCGAGCGGGCCCGTCAGGTGCGGATGACCGTGGTGGGGCCGGTCACCGAGCGCTGGGCGCCGGAGCAGGCGGGCCCCGTGCACGAGAACTGGCAGCTGGCCGCGCCGATCGGGCCCGCCACCGACCTCTGGGCGCTGGGCGCGCTGCTCTTCCGCGCGGTCCAGGGACACGCCCCCTACCCCGAGGAGTCCACGGCCGAGCTGGTGCAGCTGGTGTGCGCGGAGCCGCCCGCCTTCGCCGAGGAGTGCGGCCCGCTGCGCCCGGTCGTGGAGTCGCTGCTGCGTCAGGACCCCACCGACCGGCCGGACTTCGAGGAGCTGAGCGGCTGGCTGCGCTCCCTGGTGCGCTCGGCGCCCGAGCCGGACGCCGGTGCCCATGTGGTGCCCGTCCCGCCCGCCGACCCCAAGCGGCTGCCGATCGTCCGGCGGCGCGGCGAGCTGGTACGGCGGCGGCGTACCCGGGTGCCCGCGGCCCACCCGCACGGCCGGCACAAGCGCGCCCCGGAGCAGGCGCGTTCGCCCCGCAACCTCGGCCGGCTGCTGCTCCTGCTGATCCTGCTCCTGCTGGCCGGCGCGGTGGCGTACGCGATGCTGTTCATGCCGAAGCAGGGCGAGAGCGGCGCCGCGGGCGGCGACCGTACCGGCAGCGCCGGTGAGGCGAGCCCCGCGCCCTCGCCCTCCGAGCGGCCGTCCTCCGGGCGGCCGTCCGAACCCGGCCCCTCGGCGTCCGCGCCCGCCGCCGAGACCCAGACCGGCGGCGACCCCTCCGTCGCCGACGGGTTCACCCTGCGCAAGGACCCGGACGGCTTCCGGATCGCCGTCGCCAAGGGCTGGGACCGCACGCCGAAGAACGGCAGCGGCCAAGTCGTCTACACGCACGGCAACTTCGAGCTGCTCGTCGTACCCGGACGAGACGGCACGGGCACCTACGGCAGCGATCCGATGGTCTACCAGCGGGACAAGGAGCGCGAACTCCAGCCGTACCGGGACTCGAGCTGGGCCACGGCCACCGGCCTGCGGACCATCGAGGTGGGCGGCCGGACCATGGCCGAGGGCCAGTTCACCTGGACCGACGGGCAGGGCCGCGACCGGTACGTGCGCAACATGGCGATCCTGCTGAACGGCCGCTACCACATCGTCCAGGTCCGGGGCCCGGAGGCCGAACGCGACGAGGTGACACGGCTGTACGAGCAAGCTACCGCGACGTACCGCTACACGGGTTGAGCGCCCCGTATACCGCCTGTGTGAAACGGGGTTGGGTACCGCCCGCGCGCCGGATACGGCAACCGTCACAGGACTGTCACCTTGGTACCCCTCGTGTTCCCAGAGGGAGGGCCGGTCCTTAGTCTGACCCTGTCAATAGCATTGCGGGGCAACGTGAATCAGATGCAGGGCCTGCTCATAGCGGGCCGCTACCGGCTCGCCGATTCCATCGGCAGCGGCGGCATGGGCCGGGTATGGCGCGCCCACGACGAGGTGCTGCACCGGCAGGTGGCCGTCAAGGAGCTGACAGCGGCGCTGTACGTCTCCGACAGCGACCGGGCCGTTCTGCTGGCCCGCACCCGGGCCGAGGCGCGGGCCGCCGCACGCATCAACCACTCCGCCGTCGTCACCGTCCACGACGTGCTGGAGCACGACGGCCGCCCGTGGATCGTGATGGAGCTGGTGGAGGGCCACTCGCTGGCCGACGCGGTCAAGGAGCGCGGCCGCCTCGAAGCCTCCGAGGCCGCACGGATCGGCCTGTGGGTACTGCGGGCTTTGCGCGCCGCGCACTCGGCCGGCGTACTGCACCGGGACGTCAAGCCCGGCAACGTCCTCCTCGGCCGGGACGGCCGGGTCCTGCTCACCGACTTCGGCATCGCCCAGATCGAGGGCGACTCCACCATCACCCGCACCGGAGAGGTCGTCGGCTCCGTCGACTACCTCGCGCCCGAGCGGGTGCGCGGCCACGACCCGGGCCCGTCCTCGGACCTGTGGGCGCTCGGGGCCACGCTGTACACGGCGGTCGAGGGACGCTCGCCGTTCCGCCGCACCTCGCCGCTGAGCACCATGCAGGCGGTCGTCGAGGAAGAGGTGGAGGAGCCCCGCAACGCCGGTCCCCTCGGCCCCGTCATCGCCGCCCTGCTGTGCAAGGAACCGGCCCAGCGGCCGGGCGCGGAGGACGCGGAGCGCATGCTCGCCGAGGCGGCGCAGGGCCGCCGGCCGCACACCACGCAGGCGTTCGTACCGGCGCAGGGCTCGGGCGCGCACGATGGAGCGAGGAGTAACACCGGTCACGGTCAGGCCGGTTACCCCTCCGGAGGGACCACGCGCGGTCACGTCCCCGGCGCACCGGCTGCCGGGAGCCGTTCCACGACCGGGGCAACGGCCGTGGCCCCCGCACCCGCGGGCATGCCGGCCCGGCCCCGGCGCCGGCTGCGCACCCTCGCGCTGGTCGTCGCCGCCGCGGCCGTGCTCGGTGGCGGCGCGGCCGTCGCCTTCCAGCAGTGGGGCGGATCGGAGCGCGACACCGGTACGAGCAGGGGCACGAACCAGGTCACGCCGTCGCCCTCCGCCAGCGGCGACAGCAGCGCCACACCCCGCCCCGGCGGAGTCGTGCCCGCCGCCTGGCGGGCGTACCACGACCCGTGGGGCTTCACCGTCTACCTGCCCAAGGGCTGGTCGCGCAGGATCGTCGAGGGGCAGGGCGTCGAGGCCGATCCCGACCTCCGGCAGGTCGACTACACACCCGACGGCGGCAAGCATTTCGTGCGCATCGCCATGGACACCAGCTCGGACTTCGCCAACGCCCTCGAGCACCAGAAGGACCTGGAGCAGCAGCTCAAGCTCCATTCACTGGTCAACTACCGCCAGGTGACAATGAAAGCGAACACCTACCGCGATCGCGAGGGCGCGCTGTGGGAGTACACCTGGGACGCGCTCGCGAAGGACCCGCCCTATGTGGCCGGGCCCCGGCACGCCATCGAGGAGACGTACTTCTCGCGCGAGGGCACCGAGTACGCGATCTACATGTCGACGCCCGAGGCCGACTGGCCGCGGACGAGCAAGCAGTTCCAGTGGGTGCTGCGGAGCTGGCAGCCGCCGAGCGCCGGCTGACCGGCTCAGGCTTGGCCGATCACCGACCCGAACGGGTGCGGCCGGTGCGGCATGATGGGCCTCATGGGATCCGACGGGGACGACTTCCGCGTGATCGCGGGCCGTTACCGCCTCGAGGAGCGGATCGGACGCGGCGGCATGGGCGTCGTATGGCGGGCGAGCGACCAGGTGCTGGGCAGGCTGGTGGCGGTCAAGGAGCTGGCGGCCGACGACTCCCTCCCGGACGACGACGCCCGCCGCCGACGCGACCGCACCTTCCGTGAGGCGCGGGCGGTCGCGCAGTTGCGGCACCCGCACATCATCGTCGTGCACGACGTCATCGAGCAGGACGAACGTCCGTACCTCGTCATGGATTTGATCGACGGCGGCTCCCTCGCCGACCGCATCACCAGGAACGGACCGGTCGACGCCGCCGAGGCCGCCCGGATCGGCGCCGACCTGCTGAGCGCGCTGCGCGTCGCGCACGAGGCCGGCGTGCTGCACCGCGACATCAAGCCCGCGAACGTGCTGCTGGAGTCCGGCACCGGCCGGGTGGTGCTCACCGACTTCGGCATCGCGCAGGTCGCGGGCGCCACCACGCTCACCGAGACCGGCTCCTTCGTCGGCTCGCCCGAGTACACCGCCCCGGAGCGGATGGCCGGCACCCGGACCGGACCCGAGTCCGACCTGTGGTCGCTCGGCGCGCTGCTGTGCACGGTGCTCAGCGGTGAGTCCCCGTTCCGGCGGGACTCGCTCGGCGGCATCCTGCACGCCGTCGTCGCCGCCGAGATCCGGCCACCCGCGCAGGCAGAGCCGCTGCTGCCCGTCGTACGGGGCCTGCTGGAGCGCGACCCCGACCGCCGGCTGGACGCGGCGGACGCCGAGCGGATGCTCCGGACCTTCCTGGAGACGGGCCGCACACCGGCCGCCCCGGAACCGCCGACGACGGGCCGCACCCCCAGGATCGTCGCCCTCGCGGCCCGTGCGGCCGGAGCAGGCCACCCGCCGACCGAGCCCGATGTGCCGCGGGCGACCGCCGACACCCCGACGCCCGAACAGCCCCCGCCCGCACGCCAGTCCTCACGCGGTGTGCTGATCGCCGCCCTGCTGGTCGCCGCGGTGGCCGGGGCGGGCGTCTCGGCGGCGGCACTGCTGCTGCACCAGGGCGAGGGCGGCGGCACGCCCGGCGGCACGACGAGCAGCCCGGCCGCGCCGACCAGCCACTCCGCGTCCCCGCCGGCCGGCAGCGCCTCGCCGTCCCCCGCGGGCACCACGAGCGGCGCGCCCGCGGCCTCCCGGCCCCACACCGCCCCCTCCGGATACCGCACCGCCCGGGACCCGAACGGGTTCTCGCTCGCCGTGCCGGAGGACTTCGACCGCGAACGGCAGGGCGAGCGCGTCTTCTACCTCTCCCCGGGAGAGACCTTCCGCCTCGGCGTCAAGGTCTCGCCGCCCGACGCCGGCGGCCCCGCCGCGGTGATGAGCCGGGCGGCCGCGGGGGGCGCCAGCACCAACCCCGGTTACCACGACGGCCGGGTCGTCGGGACCACGCACGCCGGACACCCCGCCGCGCTCTGGGAGTTCACCTGGGACGGCTTCAGCGCCGCCGAGGGCCCGCGCCACACCTACGACCTGTGCTGGGAGGAGGACGGCCGGATGTACGACGTGTGGGTGTCGGCGCCGGTCGGACGGGTCCGCGAGGCCCGGGAGTACTTCGACGTGGCCGTGGACACCTTCTCGGTCACGGCACGTTGATTCCCGCTCGGTCACGGCTTCGTGACCGGTTCGTGTTCCCTGTGGTGGGGGACGGCGATGGCGCGATATGGATGTTCCATGAGCACTGACGGGGGAGCCGGTCGCACGGCCGACGACACGACGAGTTTTGTTCTGCGACCGCCGAACCCGGTGCCCGGCGCCCGGCCCGGGGCGGCGCCCCGGCAGGCGGACCAGCAGACGGACGAGCAGGCGGCTCACCTGGGCCCTGCCCAGAGCCCGGCCCAGGACCCGGCCCCCGCCGCTCAGGAGCCGGGCACCGGGCGGCTGATCGCCGGCCGGTACCGGCTGCTCGCCAAGCTCGGCCACGGCGGCATGGGCACCGTGTGGCGGGCCAAGGACGAGATGGTGGACCGCGAGGTCGCGGTGAAGGAACCCCGTGTGCCGGACCACCTTCCCGAGCGCGAACGCGCCAACGCCTTCGAGCGGATGCGCCGCGAGGCCCGCGCGGCGGCCCGGCTCGACCATCCCGCCGTGGTCAACGTGTACGACGTCGCGGTGGTGGACGGGCGGCCGTGGATCGTGATGGAGCTGGTGCACGGCCGCTCGCTGGGCGGCGCGCTCCAGGAGGGCACGCTGGACGCGCGCGAGGCGGCGCGGATCGGCCTGGAGGTGCTCGGCGCGCTGGAGGCCGCGCACGCGGCGGGCGTCCTGCACCGGGACGTCAAGCCGGACAACGTGCTGCTCGGCCGGTACGACCGGGTCGTCCTCACGGACTTCGGCATCGCGCAGATCGAGGGCGAGACGAACCTGACCGACACCGGCGGCTTCGTCGGCTCGCCCGAGTACATCGCGCCGGAACGGGTGCTGGGGCAGCGCCCCGGGCCGTCGAGCGACCTGTGGTCCCTGGGTGTCGTCCTCTACACCGCCACCGAGGGCGTCTCCCCGTTCCGCCGCAGCAACACCCCGGCCACCCTGCAGTCCGTCCTCAACGCCACCCCGGCCGCGCCCGCCGCCGCGCGCGGCCCGCTGGCGGAGGCCGTCAACAGCCTGCTGCAGAAGGACCCTTCCCGCCGCCCGACGGCGGCCCAGGTCCGCGTGCTGCTGGAGGCGGCAGCCAACCCCCCGGCGCCCGAGCCCACCCAGCGCGTGACGGTCGCCGCGCCCGCCGGCCGCGCCCCGCGCCTGGGCCGCAAGGCCTGGCTGGGCGTGGGCGCGGCCGTGGTCGCCGCGGCAGTGGCCGGGTACCTCGTCCTCGCCGATCCCTTCGCGGGACCGCTGCCGGACGGCTGGACGAAGCGGAACGACGCCGGGCTGGGCGTCACCCTCGCCGTCCCCGCGTCCTACGAGCCCGGCCACCCGGACAAGAACGACTCCGACCGGAGCTGGGTGTCGTACACGGACCCGAGCGGAGCCATCTCGGTCGTGCTGGACCTGACCCGGAAGTCTGAGGACTCGCTCAACACGATCAAGAGCAACGCGGTGGCCCAGATGCACGCCGACGACGAGAAGTTCAAGAACGAGGGCGAGTACAGCCTCGACATGCCCAAGGGCGCGAAGACGCACCCGGACGACGGCACCAGGTACCACGGCAAACAGGCCGCCACGAACACCGTCGGTTACACGACCGACGACTCCCAGAGCCCGCGCCCGCGCGAGCTGCGGATCTTCTACTACCGCACCGGCTCCGGTGACCTGTACCGACTCACCATCGGCTACCCCGGCAAGGGCGACTTCACCGCCCGGGGGCGCGAGGTCGCCAGGACGGCGATCGCGAACCTGGCGATCAAGAAGCCCTGAGGGACAGCGGATCGGGCCCATCGGCACCCGGCCCCGCTTCACAAGGGCGCGGTGCGCACGGTACTCATGTGACATGAGTGGAGACGGCGAACACCCGCCCGGCGCACGGCTGATCGGTGGACGCTACCGGCTTCTCGAGCGCCTGGGCGCCGGGCCGTCCGGGACCGTCTGGCGGGCCCGGGACGAGCAGGAGCGGCGGGACGTCGCCGTCAAGGAGCCCGTACTGCCCGGGCGTCCGGCCGACGACGAGGAGAGCCGCCGGATCGCGCACCGGCTCCACCGGGAGGCACGGACCGCCGCCCGGGTACGGCACCCCTCGGCCGTCGCCCTGCACGATGTCGTCCTGGACGGCGAACTGCCGTGGATCGTCATGGAGTTGGTGAAGGGCGAGTCGCTCCGGGAGGCCGTGCGGCGCGGGCCCCTGCCGCCCGCCGAGGCCGCGCGTGTCGGGCTCGCCGTCCTCGGGGCGCTCAGGGCCGCGCATGCCGTGGGGATCGTGCACCGGGACCTCAAGCCGGCCAACGTCCTGATCGAGTCCGATACCGGGCGGGTCGTCGTCACCGACTTCGGGATCGGGGACGGGCCCACCGCGAACGTCCCCGCCGGGTTCGCCGCCCCGGAGCGGGCCTCGGGGCGCGGCGCCGGGCCCGCCTCCGACCTGTGGTCCCTCGGCGCGCTGCTCGCCACCGCCGTGGAGGGCGGCGACGCCGGCCCGCTGCGACCGCTCCTGACCCGCCTGCACGCGCCGGACCCGGGCGCGAGGCCGACCGCGCAGGAGGTCGCGGCAGCCCTGGAGGCCTGCGCCACCGTGCCCCCCGCCCGCCCGGCGCCCCACGAGCCACCGCGAACCCTGGCCCCCGAACCACACCCCTGACCCGGCCTGCGCCGCCCTCTCGCCGCTTCGGCCCTCCCCACGCCGGAAAAACCCGGCGCGCGATGATCGTCACCCGACAACGCGCTGATCAGCGCATTCGCTGCCAGTGATCACTGGCGTCATGTGAGCACTCGGTGAATCCCCGTTACCGACGGGTACCCAAAGCCTCCGCCGCGGCATACCCTGCGCGTCATGACGGACTCGCAGGCCCCGGACATCACCGGTACCAACCCGCTCGCGCCCGCCCCCGAGGGCGTCCGCACCGCCGCCGACGTGGTCACCCCGACGCTGGTGGCCCAGCTCACCAAGGGTGTCGTCGGCTCCGGCCGTACCACCAACCACACCCCCTTCACCGGCGAGAAGCTGGCCGACCTGCCCGAGTCCACGCCCGAGGACGTGCGAGAGGCCTTCGAGGCCGCCCGCGCCGCCCAGGCCGTGTGGGAGAGGACCCCGGTGCGGCAGCGTGCCGCCGTGCTGCTCCGCTTCCACGACCTGGTGCTCGAGCGCCAGGCCGAGGTGCTCGACCTCATCCAGCTGGAGACCGGCAAGGCCCGGCTGCACGCGCACGAGGAGGTGCAGGCCGTCGCCGTCGCGGCCCGCCACTACGGCCGCAAGGCCCCCGGCTACCTGCGTCCCAAGCGGCACACCGGCGCCGTGCCGACCCTGACGAAGGTCACCGAACTGCGCCACCCGCGCGGGGTCGTCGGCCAGATCGCTCCCTGGAACTACCCCCTGGAGCTGTCCGTCGGCGACGCGCTGCCCGCCTTCGCCGCCGGCAACGCGGTCGTCATGAAGCCGGACACCGAGACCTGCCTCACCGCGCTCTGGGCCCGTGACCTGCTCATCGAGGCCGGGCTGCCCGAGGGCGTCTTCCAGGTCGTGCTCGGCGAGGGCCCGGTCGTCGGACCCGAGCTGGTCAAGCACGCCGACTACGTCTCCTTCACCGGCTCCACCCGCACCGGCCGCGAGGTCGCGCAGGGCGCCGCCGCCCGCCTGGTCGGCGTCTCCCTCGAACTCGGCGGCAAGAACGCCATGCTGGTCCTGGAGGACGCCGACATCGAGAAGGCCGCCGCGGGCGCCGTCCGGGCCTGCTTCTCCTCGGCCGGCCAGCTGTGCATCTCCATCGAGCGGCTGTACGTCCACGAGTCCGTCGCCGACGCTTTCCTGGAGCGCTTCGCCGCCCGCACCCGGGCCATGCGGCTCGGCAACTCCCTCGCCTACGGCGCCGACATGGGCTCGCTGGTCGGGGAGCGGCAGCTCAAGACCGTCGAACGGCACGTCCAGGAGGCCGTCGCCAAGGGCGCCGAGGTGGTCACGGGCGGCGTGGCCCGTCCGGACATCGGCCCGTACTTCTTCGAGCCGACCATCCTCGACGGCGTCGAGGACTCCATGGCCGTCTGCGAGGAGGAGACCTTCGGCCCCGTCGTCTCCCTGTACCGCTTCAAGACCGAGGACGAGGCGGTCGAGCGCGCCAACTCCACGCCGTACGGCTTGAACGCGTCCGTGTGGACGAAGTCCGCCCGGCGCGGCCTGGACGTCGCCTCCCGGCTGCGCACCGGCACGGTCAACGTCAACGAGGGCTACGCGCCCGCCTACGGCAGCGTCCAGTCCCCGATGGGCGGCATGAAGGACTCCGGCCTCGGCCGCCGCCACGGCTCCGAGGGCATCCTCAAGTACACCGAGGCCCAGACGGTGGCCCGGCAGCGGCTGCTGCCGATGGCGCCGTCGCTGGGGATGGACGACGCGCAGTACGCCCAGTTCATGAGCCGCAGCCTCCGCCTGATGAAGGCATTCCGTTTCCGCTAGTCCACCCCCGACCGAACAGCCATCAACCCCCGTTCTCGACGAGGAGAGCACGTGTCGCAGGAGAAGTCTGTCCAGACCCGGGACGAGGACGGGTACGACTACGACGTCATCGTGATCGGTTCGGGGTTCGGCGGCTCGGTCTCCGCCCTGCGCCTCACCGAGAAGGGCTACCGGGTGGGCGTGCTGGAGGCCGGCCGCCGCTTCACCCGCGACTCCCTGCCCAGGAACTCCTGGGACCTGAAGAACTACCTCTGGGCCCCGCGGCTCGGCATGTACGGCATCCAGCGCATCCATCTGCTGGGCAATGTGATGGTGCTGGCCGGCGCGGGCGTCGGCGGCGGTTCGCTGAACTACGCCAACACCCTCTACGTGCCGCCGAAGGCCTTCTTCGACGACCCTCAGTGGCGCGGCATCACCGACTGGCAGCAGGAGCTGAAGCCGTACTACGACCAGGCGCAGCGCATGCTCGGCGTGCGGCTCAACCCGACCATGACCCCGTCCGACGTGCACCTGAAGGCGGCGGCCGAGCGGATGGGCGTCGGTGACACCTTCCACCTGGCGCCGGTCGGCGTGTTCTTCGGTGACGGCAAGGACGCCGACGGCACGGCGCAGGGCAGGCCCGGCGAGCAGGTGGACGACCCGTACTTCGGTGGCGCCGGGCCCGCCCGCAACGCCTGCACCGAGTGCGGCGAGTGCATGACCGGCTGCCGGCACGGCGCGAAGAACACCCTCAACGAGAACTACCTGTACCTCGCCGAGAAGGCCGGCGCGGTGGTCCACCCGATGACGACGGTGGTGTCCGTCACGGACGACTCGCGCGGCGGGTACGCGATCGCGACGCTGCCGACGGACGAGAAGAAGAAGGGCGGGGGACGGCTGTTCACCGCGCGGAAGGTCGTGGTCGCGGCCGGTACGTACGGCACCCAGACCCTGCTGCACCGCATGAAGGCCGGCGGTCAGCTGCCCCTTCTCTCCGCCCGGCTCGGCGACCTGACCCGCACCAACTCCGAGGCCCTGGTCGGCGCGCAGACCGACAACCGCCGCTACCGCAAGGCGACCGGGGAGCAGAAGGCCGACTTCACGCGCGGGGTCGCCATCACGTCCTCGATCCACCCCGACGACAGCACCCACATCGAACCCGTCCGCTACGGCAAGGGCTCCAACTCGATGGGCGGTCTGTCCATCCTCCAGGTCCCCTACGCCGAGGGTTCCTCGCGCGTCCTGGCCTGGCTGGCCAACGCCGCCCGCCACCCCCTGCTCGTCGCCCGCTCGCTGTCCAACCGGCGCTGGTCGGAGCGGACCATCATCGGGCTGGTGATGCAGTCGCTGGACAACTCGCTGACGACCTATCTGAAGCCCGGCGGGGTCGGCAAGGGCCTGCTCACCGCCCGGCAGGGGCACGGCGCCCCGAACCCCAAGCAGATCAAGGCCGCGTCCGAGGCCGCCACCGTGCTCGCCGAGGAGATCAACGGCTTCCCGGGCAGCAACGTCGGCGAGCTGATGGGCACCCCGCTGACCGCGCACTTCCTCGGCGGCTGCCCCATCGGCGACTCCCCGGAGACGGGTGTGATCGACCCCTACCACCGGCTCTACGGCCACTCCGGCATCTCGGTGGTGGACGGCGCCGCCGTCTCGGCCAACCTGGGTGTCAACCCGTCGCTGACGATCACCGCGCAGGCCGAGCGGGCCATGTCGTTCTGGCCGAACAAGGGCGAGGAGGACCCGCGCCCGGCGCAGGGGGCGGCTTACGAGCGGCTGAAGCCGGTGGAGCCGCGCGAGCCGGCGGTCCCCGCGGACGCGTTCGGCGCGCTCAGGCTGCCGTTCCTGGGCATCCCGGCGGTGCCGCCGAAGAAGTAGCCGGACCCGAAGACGCCGAGGGACCTGCATCCCCCTCCGAACGCAGGTCCCTCGCCTCATACCGTCTTCTTGATCCGGCAGCAGGTTTGATCCGCGAGGCCGGTGAATGGTTGCTTCCGGATTCACCGGAATTTGTGTGGCGTGGGTCACATTCGACATGGGCCGGGGATCGGGCACGACGAAGGGCCCCGCGGGACTCGAGCCGCGGGGCCCTCTCTTCGCCGGCACCGGCGCAAGGGCGCGCCGGTGCCCGGGAGCGGCGCCGGGGGGTCGCGCCGCCTGCTCTGTGGTCCTGACCTCGTGTTTTCCGTCGGTCGGCCCCGGGCGTCCCCGGAGCCGGCCGTTCTCTTGGGTGACCGGGCTGCTGTCCCCTGCCGTCCGGTCACTTCTGCGGAGCGAGGTCCCACGGCGTACGGCACGACCCGTACGCCTCATCGCTCCGGCGAGCCACGCGTGGTTCTGTCGGGCCCGCCCCTGGCTGGCACGGACACCGATCTCAACGAAGCGGTGCGGGGGCCGGTCACGCGCCGTACGGGTGAGACCCGGACCGAACTCAGATACGACCCCGGCACAGCTCCAGCATGGTCATCGCCAGTGCGGTGCCCGGCCTGCCGAGCGCCTCGCGGTAGCGGCCGAGGATCTCCATCTCGCGGGAGAGGTTCACCCGTCGGCCGCCGGAGGCGGTCCGGGTCTCCTGGACGACGGTGGACACGGCCATCCGCTCCTGGATGAGCCCGATGATCCGGTCGTCGAGCGCGTCGATGCGGGTACGGGAGTCGGCGATGGTCTGTTCCGCGGTGAGGGTGGTCATGTCGGGGGCTCCTCGTGAAGGTGGCTGGTGGAGGCCCCGGAACGGCAGAACCCGGAGAAACGACAGGCGCCCCGGGCCTTGTCGGCCCGGGGCGCCTGGTAAGTCGCTTGGCGGTTCGCTCAAGCAGCACGACCATGGCAGCCGGCGGGCCGGGTGCCATAGGTAAAGAGGAAGGTCGAGTGCGCGAGCATGCGGCCAGTATGCCACGGTCCCGTCCGGCGGAGGCGAGCCCGCCCACACCGTTAGACTCGTTAGCACAGACCCCGCCCGACCACCAGAAGGCACCCCGTGTCATCAGCGACTTCAACTGCCGCCTCCCCCGACACCGTCCTGGTCGTCGACTTCGGCGCGCAGTACGCCCAGCTCATCGCCCGTCGCGTCCGCGAGGCGCGGGTCTACAGCGAGATCGTGCCGAGCACCATGCCGGTCCAGGAGATGCTCGCCAAGAACCCCGCGGCGATCATCCTCTCCGGCGGGCCCTCGTCCGTGTACGAGCAGGGCGCCCCCCGGCTCGACCGCGCGCTCTTCGAGGCCGGCGTCCCCGTCTTCGGCATGTGCTACGGCTTCCAGCTGATGGCGCAGGTCCTCGGCGGCACCGTCGACAACACCGGCGCCCGTGAGTACGGCCGCACCGACCTGCACGTCTCCAAGTCGGGCTCCACCCTCTTCGAGGGCACCCCGGACGAGCAGCACGTGTGGATGTCGCACGGCGACGCCTGCTCCGCCGCCCCCGAGGGCTTCGCCGTCACCGCGTCCACCGACGTCGTCCCGGTCGCCGCCTTCGAGGACGACGAGAAGAAGCTGTACGGCGTCCAGTACCACCCCGAGGTCATGCACTCCACGCACGGACAGCAGGTGCTGGAGCACTTCCTGTACCGGGGCGCGGGCCTGACCCCGTCCTGGACCACCGGCAACGTGATCGAGGAGCAGGTCACCGCGATCCGCGAGCAGGTCGGCGACAAGCGCGCCATCTGCGGCCTGTCCGGTGGCGTGGACTCCGCCGTCGCCGCCGCGCTCGTCGCGCGGGCCATCGGTGACCAGCTGACCTGCGTCTACGTCGACCACGGCCTGATGCGCAAGGGTGAGACCGAGCAGGTCGAGAAGGACTTCGTGGCCGCGACCGGCGTCAAGCTGGTCGTCGTGGACGCCGAGGAGCGCTTCCTGACCGCCCTCAAGGGCGTCTCCGACCCGGAGGAGAAGCGCAAGATCATCGGCCGCGAGTTCATCCGCGTCTTCGAGCAGGCGCAGGCCGAGATCATCGCCGACGAGGGCCCGGCCGTGGAGTTCCTGGTCCAGGGCACCCTGTACCCGGACGTGGTCGAGTCCGGCGGCGGCACCGGCACCGCCAACATCAAGTCGCACCACAACGTCGGCGGCCTGCCCGAGGACCTCGAGTTCCAGCTGATCGAGCCGCTGCGCAAGCTGTTCAAGGACGAGGTCCGGATGGTCGGCCAGGAGCTGGGCCTGCCGGAGGAGATCGTGCAGCGCCAGCCCTTCCCGGGCCCCGGCCTCGGCATCCGCATCGTCGGCGAGGTCACCAAGGAGCGTCTCGACCTGCTCCGGGACGCCGACGCCATCGCCCGCGAGGAGCTGACCGCGGCCGGACTGGACCGGGACATCTGGCAGTGCCCGGTGGTCCTGCTCGCGGACGTCCGCAGCGTGGGCGTCCAGGGCGACGGCCGCACCTACGGTCACCCGATCGTGCTGCGCCCGGTCTCCTCCGAGGACGCCATGACCGCCGACTGGTCGCGGCTGCCGTACGACGTCCTCGGCCGCATCTCGACCCGGATCACCAACGAGGTGAGGGACGTCAACCGCGTCGTCCTCGACGTGACCTCCAAGCCCCCGGGCACCATCGAGTGGGAGTGATCCTCTCCCGGTGAGGATCAGGTCCGCCTGAGCGTGCGCACCGGCGCGCCGGGCCGCCAGACCTGGACGACCAGATACGTGTCGCCCTCGACGAAGGTCCGCACGACCTCCGTCAACTCGGTGCGGAAGAGGTGGAACGGCTGCGGCGGTTCCACCTCTTTCACGTACGCGGCCTTGCTCTCACCCTCCTCGACCTCGTACGCCCGTCCGGCGATCCGCACGTCCCCGCCGGCCATCCCGGTGCCCTCGCCCGGGTTCGCCTGCAGCGCGAAGCGCGGATCGCGGCGCAGATCGAGGGCCTTCAGCGAGCCGGCCATCATGCCCAGCCACAGCTCGCCGCCCCGGAAATCGGCCTCCAGGCCCGAGGTGCGCGGGGAGCCGTCCCGGCGCAGGGTGGCGAGGACATGGTGACGGAAGGCGCCGAAGCGCTGCTCGGTGATCGCCGCCAGCTCGGGCGCGGCGGTGGAGAAGGCTGCCCAGTTCATGCCGGCCAGTCTCACCGGCAAACCGGACACCTGCTGTCGGATATCCGCCGCGCACGTCATCTTTACCAACCGGCGCTGCCCTTTTGCGCCGACCGGCGGTAACTTCCCGCCCGTACCGCAAACCCCCACGCTGGAGGACCCATGCACGGGCCCACGCCGCCCCCTCCGCTGCCCACCGATCGGCTGAAGTTCGCCATGCCGCCGATGCACGACTCGGTGGAGGACGAACGCCGGCACCGCAAGGAGCGGCTCGCGGGCGCCCTGCGGATCTTCGGGCGCGCCGGACTCGAGGACGGGGTGTCCGGGCACATCACCGCGCGCGACCCGGAGTACAGCGAGTGCTTCTGGGTCAACCCGTTCGGGATGCCGTTCAAGCACGTCACCGTCGGCGACCTCGTGCTCGTCAACCAGGACGGTCAGGTCGTCGAGGGCCGCTACCACGTCAACCAGGCCGCGTTCACCGTGCACGCCCAGGTGCACGCCGCCCGGCCCGACGTCGTCGCCGTCGCGCACTGCCACTCGGTGCACGGCCGGGCCGTCGCCGCGCTCGGCGACCTCATCGACCCCATCACCCAGGAGAGCTGCGCCTTCTACGAGGACCTGGCGCTGTACGACGCCTACACCGGCGTCAACGTCGACGCCGAGGAGGGCCGCCGCATCGCCGGCACGCTGGGATCCCGCAAGGCGCTGGTGCTGCGCAACCACGGGCTGCTGACCGTGGGGAACTCGGTGGACGCGGCGGCCTGGTGGTTCCTGTCCCTGGAACGGTCCTGTCAGGTGCAGCTGATGGCCAAGGCGGCCGGCCGGCCGGTGCTCATCGACCACAAGCTGGCCGTGGCCACCCGCGAACAGCTCGGCGGCGACCTGGTGGCCTGGATCAACTACCAGCCCCTGTGGCAGGACATCAGCCGCAGCGAACCCGACCTGCTCGGCTAGGGCCTGCCTCTCGTTCGGGTCAGGCCGGGCTCGCGGGCCCTGGTGCCTGATCCGGCCCGATCCTGATCCGGCCCGATCCAAACGAAAGACCCTGGCTCCCGGCCGTGCGGGGGCGCCGGGAGCCGCGTCAACACGGCGGCCCGGAGTTCACCCGCCGTGACCCGGACCGGCAGGCCCGGACCGCCCGGGGTAGGGCACAATTCGCTTTCGTCGCAGGGGAGTTGCATGGCCGGAAATGCGCACTATGGGTGGCTTCGGGTCGTGTCGAGAGGTCGTTGCGGAAGGCGGGCGTCGGGCGTGGCGGTGCAGGAGGCCAGACAGAGCACGGGTGCCGACGGCGCCCATGAGGGCGGATGCGCGTGCGGGGACTGCCCGCACGGGGCACGGCAGGGGCACCGGCGGGCCGTCGCGGCGTTCCTGCGCGTCCGCGACGGGTTCGCGGCCGGGCAGGGCCTGCCGCCGGCCGTGGCCCACTCGGCCTCAGCCTCCCGCCAGTGGGTCTCCGAGGAGCTGACCCAGCGGGCCGAGGAGGTCGCCGAGCGCGGCCGCGCCGAGGGCCACGCATGGCTCGCGCGGCTGTGGCTGCGGACGGTGTGCGCGGTGGGCGGCGCCGTCCTCGCCCTGCTGCTCGCCGAGTCGCTCACCGCCATCGGCGCGGGCTGGAGCAGCGCCCGCACCGCCGCCCTGCTCGCCGCCTTCGCCGTCGGGGGCGTGCTGGCCGCCGCCTCCTGGTGGCACCGGGCGCGCGGCGGCGTGCTGGCCCCGCTCATCGGCGAGGACAACCGCATGTCCACCTCCCGCACCGTGGCCGCGAGCTGGATCCTCCTCGTGACCTACGCCGTCCTGCTGCTCGCGGGCCGGCTGGCCGCCGCCTCCGGTCACACCGAACGCGACGCGCTGCTCACCGGCCTGGACCTCGCGCGCGGCGCGGGCCTGGTGACCGTCCTCGGCGTGCTGTGCGGCATCGCCGTACTGGTCCGCCGGGTGGTCGGCCTGCGCATCCTCGCCCAGCGGCTGCAGAAGGTACCGGCGCACCGGCCGCGCGCGGCCGACCTGCTGACCGACGACTCCGGCCGGGGCGCCTTCGCCGACATCCAGTACGTCGCCGTGAACGCCGTCGCCCTGCTGTTCGCCGCCGTGCGGTTGGCCCGGCGCCCCGACCAGCTCCCCGACCTGCCCTGGGGGCTCGCGGTCCTGGTGCTCGTCTCCGCCGCGACCTACCTGGCCGGCAAATACGCGGAGGGCGGCCGCCCGGTGATCCTCTCCGTGGTCCGCGCCCGCGAGCCCGGCGACCTGGACGGCCCGATCCGCACCGGCGACGACATCGAGATCCGCGGCACCGGCTTCGTCCCGCCCGGCGCCCAGAGCGCCGACCGTCTCTCCCGCACGGTCGTCCGCATCGGTGCCGTCGACGTGCACGTCCCCCTGGTCCCCGTCACCGGCGGCTTCCGCAACCCCACCGACACCGTGCTGACCGTCCCGGTACCGGTCGAGGTGGAACCCGGCGCGGTGGAGGTGCAGGTGATCACCGCGGGCGGTGCGGCGACCAACCGGTGCGTCGTCCAGATCACGGAGTGAGGGACGGGCCGAGTGAGGAGTGGACCGGCGGGCCGGTGCCTCCGTCCCGTCCGGCCGTCCGCTCACACCCGAAGGTCGGAAGTCGGTAAAAGCGGTGAAAGCGTCCCGTAGAGGATTGAACGGTTCCCGCTTGTCATACGTATCGTCGATTGAGGGGTCCGGCACGGCGGGTGAGAGGCGGCTGGCAGTGATGACTCAGGGTATTCGGACGGACACGTACACCTCCGATCCGAACGGCGTGCGCGGCTGGCGGGACACGGCCACCCGGTACGCCCTCCTTCCGCTTCGCATCTTTCTCGGCGTGACCTTCGTCTACGCCGGTCTGAACAAGATCACCGACAGTGCCTTCCTCAAGTCCGGCGGCGCCGGGTCGATCGGCGACACCATGCGCGCGGCCCGCGGCTCCGCCGCCCTTCCCGCCCTGATCGACCTGGCGCTCAAGAACCCCGTCGGCTTCGGCTTCGCCATCGCCCTCGGCGAGCTGGCCATCGGCATCGGCACCCTGCTCGGACTGCTCGGCCGGCTGGCCGCCCTCGGCGGCGCGCTGATCTCGCTCAGCCTGTGGCTCACCGTGAGCTGGGCCTCGACGCCGTACTACTACGGCAACGACCTCGTCTACCTGATGGCCTGGCTGCCCCTCGTCCTCGCCGGAGCGCCCTACCTCTCCGTCGACGCGGCCCTCAGATCGCGCCGACGAGCCCGAGCGGGCGGCTACCGCTGACCGCTGCGCGCGGCGTGCCGTCTGCGTACGCCCCGCGCCGCCGCCGTGCTGACGCCGGCCAGGCAGAGGCCGCCCACCACCAGCGGGACGATCAGGAACCACGGGGCGTCCCACAGCCCGGCCGCGTCGCCGGCGTAGACCGCGCCGGCGGCGGTCAGGAAGAGACCGGCGACCAGCTTCCCCGGCTGGAACTCATGACGCAGCATGGCTGACCTCCACCTGTCCGACGCCCACCCGGAGATCCAGCCTGAGCGTCCCGGCCTTCTTTCCGGAGCCGACCGGTGAAAGGGTCACGTCCTGGTGCCTGCCCGGCTTCACGTCCACGTCCTTTCTGCTGTCACCGGGCAACCGGATGTCGCCCACGCCCACGTCGATGCTCATCCGCACGGTCGTGTCCCGCGGCACGATGACCTTCAGCTGCCCCGCGCCCACCTCCGCGTCGGTGGTCACCGTCCGCCCCCTGCCGGGGTGCACCCGGGTCAGGTCCAGGGTGCCGACACCGGTGCCCACGGAGTAGGCGGGCCGCACGTCCGCCGTCGCGGCCGGTCTCCAGGACGTCCGGTTCCAGTGGGTCGCCATGTCCTTCGGCAGGGCCGTGGCGCCCGCCAGCAGCGCCGCGGTGACGATCGCCAGGAACATCGACCCGGCCCCCGTCCGGCCCAGGAACGCGCTGACCGCGATGCCGAGGCCGAAGGTCACGAGCGCCCAGGCCAGGCCGGTCTGAAGGCTGGTGCCCAGCGGGTGCGTGTCCCAGGTCAGCCCGGTGCCCAGGCCGCCGGCCAGCAGGGCGAACAGGAACACCCAGCCGCCGATCCAGCGCGGGCCGCGCGGTCTCGGCGGCGCCGGCCGCGTCGGCTGTGAGGTGCCGGGGTGGGTCCAGGGGAGGTCGATCCCGAGGTCGACGGCCGGGGCGAGGTGCCGGTCACGGGCGTCGGGAGGGCCCCACAGATACCCGGTGCCGCCTACATGGGTGCCGTCCTTGACGATCGGATCCCGCCACCAGGAGGGGTGGTGGATGGTGATGACCGGCGGCGCCTTGGCCTCCGGCGGGGCGTCGGCGGCGGCCTGCGCGGCGAGCGGATCGGGGTCGGGGGCACCGCGGTGCCGTGACCAGTACCCGGCGCCGGCCAGCAGCAGGGAGAGCACCACGGCGAAGGCGAGCACCCCGCCGTTCTTCAGCATGGTCAGGAAGATCCCGCACCCGACCAGCGCGAACAGCACGGCGGCCAGCGCCTGCCCGTCGACCCGCCCGGTCAGCAGCCTGCGGACCTCGTTCTCCTCTTCCTCCTCGTACGGCACGAGCAGCCAGGCGAAGCCGTAGAAGATGAGACCGATGCCGCCGGTCGCTGCCAGCACGGCCAGGGTGATCCGGAAGATCACCGGGTCCATGTCGGCCTGCCGTCCGAGCCCCGCGCACACGCCCGCGATCGCCTTGTGCCGGCGGTCGCGCCGGAAGCGGCCGGGGGCCTCGGCGGTGTCCTGCTCCTCCGTCCGCTGCTCCGTCTTCCGCTCCGCTGTCGTCGTCCGCCCCGCGGTGCCGGTGCCGGCGGCTCCCTCCGCTCCGGGCGTTCCTGTCCCTCCCGTCGCGGCGGGCGCGGCATCCGTCGGCCCGGTGCCCGGGGCCGGGCGCGGGCCGGGGCCGGGTCCCGGACCCGTCGCGGCGTGCTCGTGATCCGTCATGTGTCCATGGTGACGGTCCGTCCGCCGCGAGGGCAGTCGGGATCCCCCTGGGTGAACCCTGAGATCGGCCCGGAGAGACGGCGGGGAGGCGTTCGACACGGGCCGGCCGGCCCCTGCGGACCGCCGGCCCGGAGATCAGCCCGGAGATCAGGGGAGTCTAGGGGGCGGACCCTGATGCTCCGCCCCCGCAGCCGTGTGACCATCGATGGCATGCCGGAAGCCGCAGCACTGCCCCTCGAAGATCCGCGGCCACCGCGCAAGCTCTACCGCAGCAGCGACGGCCGCTGGCTCGGCGGAGTGGCGCGGGGTCTCGCCGGGCACCTCGGCCTGCCCGTCATCTGGGTCCGGCTCGCCTTCGTCGGCCTGTTCATGGCCAACGGACTGGGCGCGCTGCTGTACGCCGCGTTCTGGTTCTTCGTCCCGCTCGGCGTCGGCGGCGTCGGCGGCCACAAGCCACCGCTGGTCGGCACCGAGACCTCGCCGGAGGGCCGCCGCAGACTGGTGGCCCGCAAGCCGGACAAGGGACAGATGGTCGCCCTGCTCCTCATGGTCATCGTGTCCGTGGTCTTCGTGGGCAGCGTCAACCTGACCAACGGGGCCAAGGCGTATCTGCTGCCCGCCGTGCTGGTCGCGGCCGGTGTCGCCCTCGTCTGGCGCCAGGCGGACAACGCCCGCCGGGCCCGCTGGGTCGAGGTCGGCAGCCGCCGGCGCACGCTCACCCTGCTGCGCGCGGGCGTGGGGGTTTTGCTGGTCACCGCCGGCGTCTCCGCCATCTTCGTCATGCAGGGCTCGGCCGCCCACCTCGGCGCGGTCCTCCAGGCCGCGCTCGCCGTCCTCGTCGGCATCACCCTGCTCGCCGGCCCCTATCTGGTCCGGATGACCCAGGACCTGTCCGAGGAACGCCTCATGCGCATCCGCGCTCAGGAACGCGCCGAGGTCGCCGCCCACGTCCACGACTCCGTGCTGCACACCCTCACCCTGATCCAGCGCAACGCCGACAACGCCGGCGAGGTGCGCCGCCTGGCCCGGGCCCAGGAGCGGGACCTGCGCACCTGGCTGTACAAGCCCGAGGGCACGGGCAAGGATGAGGCGGACGAGCCCGACACGGTCGCCGAGGCGGTGCGGCGCAGTGCCGCCGAGGTGGAGGACAAGCACGGCGTGCCCATCGAGGTGGTCGTGGTCGGCGACTGCCCGCTCGACGAACGGACCGGCGCGCAGATGCAGGCCGCGCGCGAGGCGATGGTCAACGCCGCCAAGTACGGTGGCGAGGGCGGTGCCGTGCAGGTGTACGCCGAGGTCGAGGGGAGGACGGTGTTCGTGTCGGTCCGCGACCGCGGCCCGGGTTTCGACCTCGACTCGATACCCGCCGACCGCATGGGTGTCAGAGAATCGATCATCGGCCGCATGGAGCGCCATGGCGGCAAGGCCCGGCTGCGGGCGGTGCCGGGCGGCGGCACGGAGGTCGAACTGGAGATGGAGAGGGCGGAGAAGACGTCATGAGCGACGCGACCGAGGCGAACGGCACGGCGGGAGCGGCGGAGCCGGCCGGGTCCGACCCGACCGGGAAGCGGCATGTGCGCGTGGTGCTCGTGGACGACCACCGTATGTTCCGCACCGGCGTCCAGGCCGAGATCGGTCAGACCGCCGAGACCGGGGTCGAGGTGGTCGGCGAGGCCGCGGACGTCGACCAGGCGGTCTCGGTCATCACCGCGACGCGGCCCGAGGTGGTCCTGCTCGACGTCCACCTGCCGGGCGGCGGCGGCGTCGAAGTGCTGCGTCGGTGCGCCGCGTTGATGGCGGACGCCGAGCGGCCCGTCCGCTTCCTCGCCCTGTCCGTCTCGGACGCCGCGGAGGACGTGATCGGCGTGATCCGCGGCGGCGCCCGCGGCTACGTCACCAAGACCATCACCGGCACCGATCTGGTCGACTCGGTCTTCCGGGTCCAGGAGGGCGACGCCGTCTTCTCGCCGCGCCTGGCCGGGTTCGTCCTGGACGCCTTCGCCTCCACCGACGCCCCGCCGGTCGACGAGGACATGGACCGCCTCACCCAGCGCGAACGGGAGGTGCTGCGCCTGATCGCGCGCGGCTACGCCTACAAGGAGATCGCCAAGCAGCTCTTCATCTCGGTCAAGACGGTCGAGTCCCATGTCTCGGCGGTCCTGCGCAAGCTCCAGCTCTCCAACCGCCACGAGCTGACCCGCTGGGCCACGGCACGCCGGCTGGTCTGACCGCCGCGGCGCCCTCACGACACCCGTGTCGCCCCCGCGAACGGCATCTCGTCGACGGGGGCCACCCGGACCGGGGCCGACGGGTTCGGGGCGTGGATCATCCGGCCGTTGCCGATGTAGATGCCGACATGGCTGATGCCGGAGTAGAAGAAGACCAGGTCGCCGGGTTGGAGCTGGGAGCGGGGCACTCGTCGGCCCGCGTTGATCTGGGCGTAGGTGGTGCGGGGCAGGGAGATGCCCGCGGAGCGGTAGGCGGCCTGCACCAGCCCCGAGCAGTCGAAGGCGTTGGGCCCGGTCGCGCCCCACACATAGGGGCTGCCGAGCTTCTGGTAGGCGTAGGCGACGGCCGTGGCCGCACGGGAGCCGGAGGCGGCGACGGACCCCGCTTGCTCCAGGGCTGCCCGGGTGTCCGAGGCGGAGCGCGCGGCGTGCCCGGCGGAGGCGCCGTCGCCGGTGATCCGTGACCGCTCCGGGGGAGTGAGGCGTGCCAGCAGTCGGCGCGCCTCCCCGAGCTTCGCGGTGACGGTCTGCTTGTGCCGTCGTACCTCCACCTGCCGCGACCGCAGCGACTTCAGCTCGACGCGGGAGGCGCCGCGCAACTGCTCGATCTCGCGGAGCTGTTCCCGCACCCGCGCCACCGTCCCGGCCTGCCGGTCGCTCGCCCGCTCCGCGAACGCGGCCCCGTCCAGGTACCGGTCCGGGTCGCTGGACAGCGCCAGCTGCCAGGAGGGGTCGATCGTGCCGTCGCGGTACTGCGCCGCCGCCAGCGAACCGAGCGCGTCACGTGCCGTGTTGAGCTTCTGCTGCCTGCGGGCGGCCTCGTCCCGCAGCGAGTTCAGCCGCCGCTGGGCCGCGTCCGCCTTCTCCTTCGACCCGTTGTACTTCTCGGTGGCGCTCTCCGCCTCCTGGTACAGCTTGTCGACCTTGGCCTTCACCTGGGCCGGCGTCAGCTGCGGCTCGGCGTTGCCCGTGCCCTCGAAGGCCGTCGCGGTGGCCGCGCCCGCCAGGGCGAGGGTGACGGCCGTGCGGGCCGTGTTGCCGCCGAGCGAGCGCTGTCGGGGCTTGCGGTGCGCTGCCACCTGGACCGTCACGTCCTTCCATGGGACCTCTGCGGCCGAGCGGTCGGGGTGTCCGGCGGCCGCCCGCACAGGGGATCGGGCCGCCGCCGGACCTTTCTCGGCGGAGGTGGCCGGCGGCCGCCCCTGGCCCGGGCGGCGGTGGGAAGCCGGTCACCTGGGGGAGGACGCTAGGCCGGACTGTGACAGGTTGGTAACGCACTGTACGGAAGTGGCCGAGACGGACCGAGCTGTACCCGTCCGTGATCGCATTGCCGGGCCATGGCTGCCGCCTTCACGCTGCGTAGTGACCGAAGCGCGCATTGAGGGACCCACGGGGACCCTGTGGTGCTATGCGGCGCATATATGCAAGATCCCCCGCGCGGGATAGCGGCCGTGGGGCGGGCCCGGTGACCGGCCGTCCAGGACCGCCTCATAGGCTCCGGGGTCATGGACGTACTCATCCATCTCCTCGTCGGCCTGCACATCATCGGCATCGCCGCGCTGCTCGGCGGTTTCCTCACCCAGATGAAGGCGATGGGCCAGGGCACGGCCCGGTTCGTCCCCGGGATGCTGCACGGCGCGTTCACCATGCTGGTCACCGGCGTGGCCCTGGTCGGGCTCAACGAGGCCGACGGCCACCACGTCAACACCTTCAAGATCGGCGTGAAGCTGGCCCTGCTGATCGTGATCCTCGGGCTGGTCTACGTCCAGCGTGACGAGGAGAGGGTGGACAAGCGCGTCTTCGGGCTCGTCGGCCTGCTGACCATGGCGAACATCTTCATCGCCGTGCTGTGGACGTGAGGCTCAGCGCGCCCTGACGAGGCCGGCGCGGGCCGCGAGCACCGCGCCGGCCGCGACTACCAGCCACACCGCCACCGCCAGCCACACCAGCACCTGGCCCGGCCTCCGCAGCCACTCGATGCCCAGGGCCGCCGCGACCGACAGGGTCGACGCCGCCGTCATGCCCAGCGGGAACACCGTCGACCAGCGCCGCACGTCGAAGCGCAGCCGCGGCCGGGCCACCTCGGCGGCCAGCAGGACCACGCAGCAGGCCAGGTCCAGCACCAGCAGCGCGACCGTGACATTGCGCAGCACGCCCCGGTCGTCGTCGTTCCACAGGTACAGCCGCGCACTGTCGGCGGCCAGCAGCTTCGCCCCGGCCAGCGCCGAGATGGCGAGCGCACCGCCCGCGATCCAGTGGTCCCCGGCCCCCTCCAGCACCTGCCGCGGATCGAAGCGCGCCAGCGCCAGGCCGTAGAGGACCAGGCCCAGCCAGAACAGCACCAGCGCGGCGCGCGCCAGCCACGCCGTCGTCTCCGCCGCGGCCAGGGTGGCCGCCAGCACCGCCAGCCCCTGTGTGGCCACACAACACAGGAACACCGCCCCCGGCATGCGCCGCCCCCAGTGCCGTACGACGAGAAGCAGCAGCACCGGCCACAGCAGAACCGCCAGCGCCAGGGCGGCCCCGGCCAGGGTCTGCCGGCCGAGCAGCGAGAGCCGGGTGCCGAGCACCGTCGTGGCGGCGACGGCGGAGAGCGCGCCGGGGCTCTTCGCCTCGGCCAGCCACCGCGGCCGCTGCGTCACCAGCCGTACGGCGAAGTCGGCGGCGAGCGCCACCCAGGCGAGGCAGGCCAGCCACAGGAAGACCAGGGACACCACCTCGGGACCGGTCAGATGCAGGCCCACCGACACGATGCCGCTCGCCATGACGGCTGCCCCCGCCGCCGGCGGACGCCCCGCCCACCATGTACGCAGACCAGAGAAGCCGGGCATGGGCATGCGCCCGATGCTAGGGAGCGGTGGCGCCCGCGCTCGCGGGGCACGCGCGCGCGGGGCCCGAAAAGAGCACCGTCAGGCCGGCCGCACCACCCGGTGGACGACCGACTCGCCCGCCAGGTGGACCGGTTCCTCGCGCACGTACGCACCGGGCCGCGGGGCGTGGATCATCGTCCCGTCGCCTGTGCACAGGCCCACATGGCTGCTGTCTTCGTGGAAGAAGACCAGGTCACCGGGGCGCGCGTCGGCGAGCGGGACCGCGGTGCCCATGGCGGCCTGGTCACGCGCGGCACGCGGCAGGGTGACACCCGCGGCCTTCCAGGCGGCCTGGGTGAGGCCGGAGCAGTCGTATGAACCGGGCCCGCTGGCACCTGAGACGTACGGCTTGCCGATCTGGGCGCGCGCGAAGGCGATGGCCTTCTCGGCCTTGGTGACGGGGGCCAGCGGGGCGACGGGCGGCACGCTCACCGGCCGCGCCGCGGACCGCGGCCGCTCCGGAGCCCGGGCCGGGACCGAAGGCGGAGCCAGGACCGAGGGCGGAGCCGGGACCGAAGCCAGAGCCGGAGCCGGATGCGGAGCCGGCACCGCAGCCATAGCCGGAGCCGGGGCCGCGACCGGAGCCGTCAGTCGGGACAGCAGCTCGCGCGCGGTGGCGAGCTTGTGCTGGACGGCCGCCTTGGCCGTCCTCACGTCGTACCGCGCGGCGGCCGGCGCCTCGGGGGCCCTGGGGGCCTTCCCGCGCTCGGCCGCGCCCTTCACCCGGGAGGCCAGCCGGTTCATCAGCCGGCTCTGGGCGAAGTGGTCCTCCGGGTACTCCGCGAGCAGCGAGCCGGCCGTCTCGGGAGCGGCGGCGAACGGAGCCAGCCCCTCGCGGGCCTTGGTGAACAGCCCCGGGCGCCGGACGGCCTCCGCGCGCGGGACCTCGGCGCGAGCCCGCTGCACGGCCGCGGGCTCCTCCTCCGGGTCAGCCCTGCGGTACAGCTCATCGATCTTCTTCTCGACCTCCTCCACGCTCGGCCTGCCGTCGCCTGCGGAGGAGGCGGAGGCCGAAGCGGCCCCGGCCGTCTGGGACAGGACGGCCACGGAGGTGAGGGCGGCGGTGGCCAGGACGGGGGTGCGGATGCCCGTCCCACGGGTCCCCGGGGGACCCGGCTTGCGGTGCGACGCCAAGGGAGGCGACTCCTTCCAACATGCCGCCTACCGGGTTAGCTGTCGGGTTCGGGCGGGTGGTTCGGAAGGGTTGCCCTACGGCGTCGTCCCGGGCGGGAGTCGGCCGATTCACCCCAGGAACGGTGGGTCCCCGGCTCCGGCTGCCACGAGGGGCGCACCGGACTCGGCGGAGGCCGCGCGGCCCGGCGAGGTTCGCCGGTAGGGGTCGTGCGGCCTGACGGCAACCTAGCCAACTCGTGTGACTCCTGTGAAGGTTGCTGTGCCATATGTCCGATACATTTCCGTGACCCGGGGCCGGTTTCATACGGGCGTGACAAGGCGCTTTCGCAGGGTGAGGGGTTCGGCCGCATTCCTGGCGCGATGGCCGACGCGCCGGTGCCGTGTGCTGTCGCGGACCTCACGGGCGCCGACTTCCCGGTGCCGGGACCGGTTGTCGGTGCGGCCCCCTAGACTCGTAGAGCGATGAGCAGCCTCTTTGACGACAGCTTCCTGGCGGACCTCCAGGCCCCTCGCGGGCACGCGGAGGAGCCCCCGCCGCCGCCCGAGGACGACCACGCTCCGGAGCCCCTTCCGGACGATCTGTTCGGCGGGAAGTTCGACGTGCCGCCGGACCGGGACGCCCACTACCGCGACGGCGCCCCGCGTCCCGTGATCGACCCGGACGCGCTGATGCGGGGGCTGAACGACAACCAGCGCGCCGCGGTCGCCCACGCCGGCTCGCCGCTGCTCATCGTGGCCGGCGCGGGTTCCGGCAAGACCCGCGTGCTCACCCACCGCGTCGCCCACCTGCTCGCCGCGCGGAACGTGCACCCGGGTCAGATCCTCGCGATCACCTTCACCAACAAGGCCGCGGGTGAGATGAAGGAGCGGGTCGAGCAGCTCGTCGGCCCGCGCGCCAACGCGATGTGGGTGATGACCTTCCACAGCGCGTGCGTGCGCATCCTGCGGCGCGAGTCCAAGAGGCTCGGCTTCACGTCGTCCTTCTCGATCTACGACGCCGCCGACTCCAAGCGCCTGATGGCCCTGGTCTGCCGCGACCTCGACCTCGACCCCAAGCGCTACCCGCCGAAGTCCTTCAGCGCCAAGATCAGCAACCTGAAGAACGAGCTGATCGACGAGGAGGACTTCGCCGCCCAGGCCACCGACGGATTCGAGAAGACCCTCGCCCAGGCCTACGCGCTCTACCAGTCACGGCTGCGCGAGGCCAACGCGCTGGACTTCGACGACCTGATCATGACGACGGTCAACCTGCTGCGCGCCTTCCCGGACGTCGCCGAGCACTACCGCCGCCGCTTCCGGCACGTCATGGTCGACGAGTACCAGGACACCAACCACGCCCAGTACGCTCTGGTACGGGAACTGGTGGGCACCGGGCAGCACGACGAGGACGTACCCCCCGGCGAGTTGGACCTGCCGCCCGCCGAACTCTGCGTGGTGGGCGACGCGGACCAGTCGATCTACGCCTTCCGGGGCGCGACGATCCGCAACATCCTCCAGTTCGAGGAGGACTACCCGAACGCGACGACGATCCTGCTGGAGCAGAACTACCGCTCCACGCAGACCATCCTGTCCGCCGCCAACGCGGTCATCGAGCGCAACGAGTCCCGCCGCCCGAAGAACCTGTGGACCAACGCCGGCCAGGGCGCGCGGATCACCGGCTACGTCGCCGATACCGAGCACGACGAGGCCCAGTTCGTCGCCGACGAGATAGACCGCCTCACCGACGCGGGCGAGGCGAAGGCCGGGGACGTCGCCGTCTTCTACCGCACCAACGCCCAGTCCCGTGTCTTCGAAGAGGTCTTCATCCGCGTCGGCCTGCCCTACAAGGTCGTCGGCGGCGTCCGCTTCTACGAGCGCAAGGAGGTCCGGGACGTCCTCGCCTACCTGCGTGTCCTCGCCAACCCCGAGGACTCGGTGCCGCTGCGCCGCATCCTCAACGTGCCCAAGCGCGGCATCGGCGACCGTGCCGAGGCGATGATCGACGCCCTCTCCCAGCGCGAGAAGATCAGCTTCCCGCAGGCGCTCAAGCGCGTGGACGAGGCCTACGGCATGGCCGCACGCTCCACCAACGCCGTCAAGCGGTTCAACACGCTGATGGAGGACCTGCGGACCATCGTGGAGTCCGGCGCCGGACCGGCGACCGTGCTGGAGGCCATACTCGAACGCACCGGTTACCTGGCCGAGTTGCAGAACTCCACCGACCCGCAGGACGAGACCCGCATCGAAAACCTCCAGGAACTCGCGGCGGTGGCCCTGGAGTTCGAGCAGGAGCGTGCGGAGGGGGAGACGGGCACGCTCGCCGACTTCCTGGAGCAGGTCGCGCTGGTCGCCGACTCCGACCAGATCCCGGACGAGGAGGACGGCGACGGCGTCATCACCCTGATGACCCTGCACACCGCCAAGGGCCTGGAGTTCCCGGTCGTCTTCCTGAGCGGCATGGAGGACGGCGTCTTCCCGCACATGCGCGCCCTCGGCCAGACCAAGGAACTGGAGGAGGAACGGCGCCTCGCGTACGTCGGCATCACCCGCGCGCGGGAGCGGCTGTACCTCACCCGGTCGGCGATGCGCAGCGCCTGGGGCCAGCCCTCGTACAACCCGCCCTCCCGCTTCCTGGAGGAGATTCCGGCCGCGCACATGGAGTGGAAGCGGACCGGAGGGGCGGCGCCGGTGTCCTCCGGACCCGCCGCCGGGTTCGCTGCGTCGCTGTCCTCCGCCCGCTCCCGCTCCGCGGCGTCGGGCGCGTCCGGGTTCGCCACCCGGCGCACGGCCGAGAAGCCGGTGGTCGCGGTGGCCGTCGGGGACCGGGTCACGCACGACCAGTTCGGCCTTGGCACGGTCGTCGCGGTCAAGGGCACCGGCACCAACGCCGAGGCGACGATCGACTTCGGGGACACCAAGCCGAAGCGGCTGCTGCTGCGGTACGCGCCCGTCGAGAAGCTCTAGACGACCCGTCGGGCAGCCCCGGACGACAGGAGCCCCGCCGGTCGGGCGGGGCTCACGTCATTCGTCCGTCTCTCCGAGGCTCAGCTCGGGTCCAGCCCGTGGCTTCGCAACCACGGCAGTGGGTCTATGGCCGCCCCGCCGGCCGGCCGGACCTCGAAGTGCAGGTGCGGTCCGGTGGAGTTGCCCGAGTTGCCTGAGTAGGCGACCGGCTGGCCGGCCTTGACGGTCGTACCGGAGGCGACGCGGTAGCTGGAGAGGTGGCAGTACCAGGTCTCCGTGCCGTCCTTGGCCGTCAGGATCATCATGTTGCCGTAGGCGCTGTTCCACTTGGTGGAGACGACGCCGTCGGTCGCGGCCATCACCGTGGTGCCGTACGAGACCGGGAAGTCGATGCCCGTGTGCACGGACATCCAGTTCACACCGGCCTGGCCGAAGTAGGCGCTGAGCCCCTTCTGGGCGACCGGGAGCACGAACTTGGGCCGCAGCCGCTCCTTGAGCGCGGCCTCGGCGGCGGCCTTCTTCTTCTGCAGTTCCTGCTGGTTCTTGAGGTCGATGCGTTCCTGCGTACGGCTGGCCCGGTCGGCGAAGTCGTCGGCGCCGGCGGAGAGCGTCCTGAGCTGGGTGTCCAGCTTGCTGTTGGCGACGGACGGCTTCACCGACTGCGCGTCCGAGGCGGTGGCGGAGGTTTCCTTGCCGTCGTCGGTCAGGCCGCCGACGGAGGCGGCGGCGATGCCGGCGACCCCCATCACACAGGCCGAGGGCACGGCGATGGTCAGCAGCGCGGAGCGCTTGGGCGGCGTACGGCGACGGGAACGCGCCGCGCCGCGGGAGCCCGCGCGGGGCGCCGGGATGGAAGCGAACTCCTCCTGGTCGTCGAGCAGAACCGGGACGGCGGGCAGCTCACCCGTGTCGCCCGGCTCGCCGTGCCCTGCGGCCGCTTCCCCGAACTCGCCGGGCTCGGCGTACTCACCGAACTCGGCGGCACCGGTGTACTCGCCGGTGTCCGCGTACTCGCCGGCCTCGGTGTAGTCGACACCCTCGGCGTACTCACCGAACTCGCCGGTCTCGGTGACCTGGTCGAACGGCTCGGCAAGCTGGTCGTGCGGTGTCCCGAGCTGGTCGGGCTGCACGGGCGTGCCGTCGGAGTTCCACTGCGTGGCGTCGTACACGCCGGTGTCATAGGTCTGGGTGCCCCACTGCCACTGCTGGGTGGGGTCGGCGCCGGCGGACTGGTCGTGCTGCAGCCAGGTGTTCGCGTCCCACTGGCCGCTGACGTCGTTGCCCGTGGCCTGTGCCGGGATTGTCCAGGCGGTGGTGTCGTGTCCGCCCGTGTCGTAGGCCGTGTGGTGCTGGGCCGCGTACGGGTCGTACTGCGTGAACTGGCCCGTACCGGTCTGCCACTGCGTGCTGTCGTAGGCGCCCGTGTGCTGCTCGCCGCCGGGGAGACTGCCGAAGAGCGGATCGGCGGCGAAGGCGCCGGTCCCGCTGGTGCCGGCCGCGAAACCGGTGGCGTCGTAGCCGCCGTACGTGGTGAGGTCGTCGTACTGGGCTTCCTGCGTTCCGTACGCGTAGTGCCCGGTGGAGGCGTCGGAAGCCGGGGCCGGGGTGGTCATGGTCCCCGACGGGTGACGATCGTTCACCAACTTCTCTTTCGCCTCGACAACGGTGGCTGCCAGAGCAGTGCGGCGACTGTACCCGGCGGTACGCGGGCGCGACAATCGTCGGCCGGTTTCGCTTGGGCCGGAAACGGGCATTCGGCCGTGATTCGGGGGTCCGTGAACGCGAGTTTGGCTTTGTGTTCGAGAACTGTTCGATGCTGGATGACGCTGTGTCACCTGTGGAGCGGCTGTGTCACCGCCCGTGCACGGCCTCGGCCCACCCCTCCGGGGCGGTCTCCCTCACGCCACCGTCACGCCGTCGGCGATCCGGCTCTCGGCGGGCGTGGCCTCCAGGGCCTCACGTATCCCGGTGGCGACGGCGGGGTGCACGGGCAGGGCGAGATGCCCGATGCCCGTCACCCGGACGTTGCGCACCTCCAGGTCGGGGTGGTCGATACAGGCCGACTCCAGGGGGTCCATCACGGAGTCCAGGTCGCTCCAGAAGCTGACGAACCGCGTACGGCAGCCGGGCGCCGGCCTGGTCAGCTCCTCGATCACCTCGGAGCCGGGCCGCATCTGCCGCACGATCGGGTGCGCGCTCGCCAGGGGCACGGCCCGGGTTCCGGAGTGCGGGGTGCCGAGGGTGACGAGGGTGCGTACCCTGATGTCACCGCCCAGGCACTGTGTGTAGTAGCGCGCGATGAGGCCGCCGAGGCTGTGGCCCACGATGTCGACCTGGGTGCTGCCGGTTCGCTCGCAGATCTCCTCGACATGCCGGCCCAGCAGTTCGGCTGCGATGCGTATGTCGCATGTCAACGGAGAGTAGTTGAGTGACTCCACGCGCTGCCGGCCGCTGCGCGCGAGGCTGCGGCGCAGCAGGACGAAGACCGAACGGTTGTCGATGAAGCCGTGCAGCAGCACGACCGGCGGTCCGGGCCTGTCCGGCAGCCGGGTGGTGCCGTCCGGGCCCTGGATGGAGGGCGCGGGGCCGCGCCGCTCCTGGATGAGGCCGGTCGGGTACAGCAGCAGATGCCCGGCCAGGATCGCCGCTTCCAGCGCGGTCGCCTTGAGCAGGGTCATGGAGAGATCGACCAGTCTGCCGGGCCACAGGCGCCGGTAGAGCGGGAGGACGAGCGGCAGTACCCCGGTGACCTTCATTGGCCGACCTCCAGTCGGCACGTGGGGGGCGGCTCGGTCCCCCGCGTGCCCTCATGTCCCACCATGTGATTTCCCCCTCCCCGCGCGCCGTAAAACTGCCGGTTGCGGGATGCTGGAGATAACGTTCGTTCACTTCGCGACGGGTGGCGGAACGCGCCAAAAGTGCGGTACTTGTCGTTACGGACGGAAGCGATCGCTTCCGGGGTCGTCTGATGGAGGCAGTGATGGGTGTGGCAGCCGGTCCGATCCGCGTGGTTGTGGCCAAGCCGGGGCTCGACGGCCACGATCGCGGGGCCAAGGTCATCGCGCGTGCGCTGCGCGACGCCGGCATGGAGGTCATCTACACCGGACTCCACCAGACGCCGGAGCAGATCGTCGGCACCGCGATCCAGGAGGACGCCGACGCGATCGGCCTGTCGATCCTCTCGGGGGCCCACAACACCCTCTTCGCCGCCGTCATCGATCTCCTCAAGGAGCGCGACGCCGAGGACATCCTCGTCTTCGGCGGCGGCATCATCCCGGAGGAGGACATCGCGCCGCTCAAGGAGAAGGGTGTCGCGGGGATCTTCACGCCGGGAGCGACGACCGGGGCGATCGTGGAGTGGGTGCGGGAGAACGTGCGTCAGCCAGCCGCTTCCTGAGCCCGAGCTGCCGCGGACGCGGGTGCCATGCGGCTCCGGGGGCGCCGCCCCTGGAGCCTTTCGCACATGAACGGCTCCTTGCCTCAGGTCCCGGACGGGCCGGGGGTTCCGTCCGGTGCCAGTTCCCCGGCCATCGCCGCCCGCAGCCGCAGGGTGGTGACGAGCCGCTGGAACGCCTCCGCCCAGTACCCTCCGGCGCCCGGTGAGGCGTCCTCCCGCTCATCGGGTATCGCCAGCAGGCCGTCGAGACGGGTGGCCTCCGCCGGATCCAGGCACCGCTCGGCCAGTCCCATCACCCCGCTGAAGCTCCAGGGGTAACTGCCCGCGTCCCGTGCGATGTCGAGGGCGTCCACCACGGCCCGGCCGAGCGGGGCGGCCCAGGGGACCGCGCACACCCCGAGCAGTTGGAACGCCTCCGACAGGCCGTGCGTCGCGATGAATCCCGCCACCCACTCGGCCCGTTCACCGGCGTCGAGCGCGGCCAGCAGCTTCGCCCGCTCCGCCAGGGACACCGCCCCGGGCCCGCCGGCCTCGGGCGCCGACGGCGAGCCGAGCAGCACCCTCGACCACTCGGCGTCCCGCTGCCGCACCGCCGCCCGGCACCAGGCGGCGTGCAGCTCGCCCTGCCAGCCGTCGGCCACCGGCAGCGCCACGATCTGCTCCGGGGTGCGCCCGCCGAGCCGCCCCGGCCAGGTCCCCAGCGGGGTCGCCTCCACCAACTGGGCCAGCCACCACGACCGTTCCCCTCTACCGGTGGGAGGCTTGGCCGCCACACCGTCCCGTTCCATGCCCGGGTCGCACTCGTGCGGCGCCTCCACGACGAGCGTGGGCGAAGCCGCCGTGCGGTCCACGGCCACACATGCCGCGGCCCGCCCCGCCATACGCCCGGCGAGTGCCGAACCGGGCAGCGACGACAGCAGTTCCGCCGCCGTCGCCCGGACGTTGCGGCTGCGGTCGCCCAACGCCTGCTCGAGGAACGGCTCGTCCTCGGCCGACAGGCCCGCGCGCAGCGAGTCGAGGAACATCAGACGGTCCTCCGCCCGCTCCGTCGACCAGGTCCCCTCCAGCAGTTCCCGTGCGACGGCGGGCGTACCGGCCCGCAGCGCGCCCAGCAGCGCGACCCGCTCGGCGAACAGCCCCTCCTGCCACAGCCGTCGCACCGCCTCACCGTCCCCGGCGTCGGGCAGCGCCGCGCCACCTCCCGGCGCCGCGCGCAGGGCGAACCGCCAGTCGGGGTTGAGCCGGGCCAGCCACAGCGCCCGCGGTCCGGCGAACGCCAGCGCCGCAGGCCGCAGGTCGGTACGGCCCCGGGCGGCGTCCAGCAGCGCGGGCAGCGTCTGGGCGGGGGCCGCGTAGCCGTGGGCGCCCGCCGCCGCCAGCCACTGCGGGAGCAGTTCCATGAGGTCCGGCGAGCTGCCCCGCCGCCCGCCGCCCACGCCGCCGGAGCGGTCGGCCAGCAGCGCGGCGAGCCTGCGGGCCGCGGCCGCGGGCAGCGCCGGACGCGGGTCCTCGGGGGCTGGCTCCGGCCGCCGCGCGGCCCGCCCGGGCCGCAGGCCCGCCCGCCGCCGTACGGTCGCCACGGCAGCGGCGTCCAGCAGCGCCAGGGGGGCCTCCCGCCCGGCGGCGGCTGCCGGAGGGCGCCGGTCGGTGCCGAGCAGTGCGGCGGTGACCAGCTCCTCCCAGGGGGCCGCGCCGTTCCGCGTGGCCGGCGTTCCGTTCATGACGTCCCGTTTCCCTTCCATCGTCGAGGGCGCCGCCCCGTTCCTCCGCCGGCGGTCGGGTCCGGTCAGCACAGCGTCACCGGGTCTCCCGGGCCCTCGGGCCACGCCGTCAGCGGGGTGAAGCCGCGGTGGCCGCACTCGCCGAAGACCCGCACGGGGGCGCCGCCGGACAGGGCGACCAGGCGCCACAGGCCCGGGCGGGAACGGAACGCCTCGGTGAGCGGCAGCGCCGAGTCCCCCTCCGCGTCGGCCAGTTGCCAGGCGTCGCCCGCACCCGTGTCCTGGGCGGGCACGACCCGGTCCAGCGTGACCGGGACCGAGTCCAGCCAGGGGTCCTCACGCAGGGCCTCGCCGTAGCGCGCCGCGGCCTCGGCGGTGGTCCCACCGGGTGGGCGCGGCGCGGCGGGCGCGGGCGGGGCGTACTGCTCGCCCAGAGCCGCCCGCACCTGACCGGCGCCGGGGAACACGGACAGGTCCGCGTCCAGCGCGAGACCGACCGGCAGCGACAGCTCCGGTGCCCGGCCGGCCGCGCCGTAGGAGAGGAGCAGCCGGGTCAGGCCCGAACCGGCGCCGTGCAGCCATATCCGGCGCGTCGTCAGTTTCGCGTCGGACGTGTCGTACTGGGCGAGGACCAGCCAGCGGTCGCGCTGCGGCGGGCCGTCCGGTGCGGCGGGCAGGCCGAGCCGGGAGCGGACCGTGGCCGCGAGGGCGTCCGGCAGCCGGTCGCGGCGCAGCCAGCCCTGGTCGAGGAGATGCAGCAGGGCACTCTCCTCCAGCAGCCGCGCCGGCCAGCCCGGACCGGAGGCCGGTATGGCCCCCAACTCCCGTACTCGCGCGGCGAGTCCTGGCGCCTGTGCGTCGACCATGCGGGCCGCCGTCTCGTCCCACTGGCCGTACCCCGTCTGCTCGGCCGCGGCCAGACCGCCGCGCAGCAGGTCCGCCAGGCGCTGCTCCAGCTCCGTCGCGCCCGCCGCGACCCGCTCGGCGCGGCGCTCCGCCCGCCGCCGCGCCGCATCGGGATCGGCGGCCCCGGACCCGGACGCGGCACCGCCGTCGTCCCCGGCACGCTTGTTCTCCGCGCGCTCGCGCCGGCCCGAGAGCCACTGCCCGGCCCAGTCCGGCGGCTCGGCCGCCACCGGCACCGAGCCGTCCCCCTCCGCCCAGAGCAGGAGCAGGCCGAGGGCGTGCTTGCACGGGAACTTACGACTCGGGCAACTGCACTTGTATCCGGGACCGGTGACGTCCGCGAGGTCCACCACCGTCTGGTACGGCCTGCTGCCGCTGCCCTTGCACAGCCCCCACACCGTCCCCTCTCCGCTGCCCGCACCGGACCACGGCCCGGCCGTGCCCAGTCTGCTTCCCGCCTTGCGTGACGCGGCGTCAGGCGCCAGAGCCAGCACCTGGTCCGCGGTCCAGCGCACCCCCTGCTCAGTCATGGAAACGACGGTAGGTCCCACCACTGACAATCGACCCCGCGAGCACGTTCATGCAGGTCAGAGCGATTGTCAGTGGTGTGGTGCACGGTGGATGCCAGATCCGAACCGGCCGAGCTGGAGGGGGCCTCAGCCATGTCTGTGTCCGTGGAACCGATGTCCGTCGACGCGAGCGGAGACCAGGACGCGCAGGCGTTGCGACCGCACGCCGAGCACGCCTTCGCCGCCGAACTCGCCGCGCTCGCCGCCCAGGACGACCGCCCGCGCCCGGCCCGCTGGAAACTGTCGCCGTGGGCGGTGGCGACCTACCTGCTCGGCGGCACCCTGCCGGACGGCACCGTGATCACGCCGAAGTACGTGGGCCCGCGCCGCATCGTCGAGGTCGCCGTCACCACCCTCGCCACCGACCGCGCCCTGCTCCTGCTCGGCGTACCCGGCACGGCCAAGACCTGGGTGTCGGAGCATCTGGCCGCGGCCGTGAGCGGCGACTCGACCCTGCTGGTGCAGGGCACGGCGGGCACGCCGGAGGAGGCGATCCGCTACGGCTGGAACTACGCGCGACTCCTCGCCCACGGCCCCAGCCGGGACGCCCTCGTGCCCAGCCCCGTCATGCGGGCCATGGCCGAGGGCATGACGGCCCGGGTGGAGGAGCTGACCCGCATCCCGGCCGACGTCCAGGACACCCTGATCACGATCCTGTCCGAGAAGACGCTGCCGATCCCGGAGCTGGGCCAGGAGGTGCAGGCGGTCCGCGGCTTCAACCTCATCGCCACCGCCAACGACCGCGACCGCGGCGTCAACGACCTCTCCAGCGCCCTGCGCCGCCGCTTCAACACCGTGGTGCTGCCGCTGCCGGAGAGCGCCGACGCCGAGGTCGACATCGTCACCCGGCGTGTGGAGCAGATCGGCCGCTCCCTCGACCTGCCCGCCGCGCCCGACGGCATCGACGAGATCCGCCGGGTGGTGACCGTCTTCCGTGAGCTGCGCGACGGCCTGACCGCCGACGGCCGCACGAAGCTGAAGTCACCGAGCGGCACGCTGTCCACGGCCGAGGCGATCTCCGTCGTGACCAACGGCCTCGCTCTGGCGGCCCACTTCGGTGACGGCGTGCTGCGCGCGGGCGATGTCGCCGCCGGCATCCTCGGCGCCGTCGTCCGCGACCCGGCGGCCGACCGGGTGATCTGGCAGGAGTACCTGGAGACGGTCGTGCGCGAGCGCGACGGCTGGAAGGACTTCTACCGGGCCTGCCGGGAGGTGAGCGCGTGAGCGACACCTCGGCCCGGGACGGTGCGTACGGCTCCGGGCCGCTGCTGCTGGGCGTACGGCACCACGGGCCCGGCTCGGCGCGCGCGGTGCGGGCCGCCCTGGACGCCGCCCGGCCCGGCGCGGTACTCGTCGAGGGGCCGCCCGAGGCCGACCCGCTGATCCCGCTGGCCGCCGACCCGGACATGCGGCCCCCGGTCGCCCTCCTCGCCCACGCCGTGGACGAGCCCGGCCGCTCGGCATTCTGGCCGATGGCCGAGTTCAGCCCCGAGTGGGTGGCGATCCGCTGGGCCCTCGAGCACGACGTCCCGGTCCGCTTCATCGACCTGCCGGCCACGCACACGCTGGCCTGGGACACCGAGGCGGAGACCCCGTCCGGCGCCGGGGTCGGGGAGGGCCCGGAGCACGACCTGCGCGTCGACCCGCTCGCGGTACTCGCCGGGACCGCCGGTCACGACGATCCCGAGCGCTGGTGGGAGGACGTCGTCGAGCACCGGGGCGCCGGGCCCCGGGACCCCTTCGCCCCGTTCGCCGCGCTGGAGGAGGCCATGGCCGCGCTGCGGGAGCGGTACGGCGTCGGCGGCAGACCGCGTGACCTGGTGCGGGAGGCCCATATGCGGCTCCAGGTGCGGGCCGCGCGCAAGGAGTTCGGCCCGGCGGTGGCCGTCGTGTGCGGCGCGTGGCACGTGCCCGCGCTGCGGGAGAGGACCACCGTTACCGCCGACCGGGCACTGCTGAAGGGGCTGCCCAGGATCAGGACCGATCTGACCTGGGTGCCGTGGACGCACCGCCGGCTGGCCCGGTCGAGCGGCTACGGCGCCGGGATCGACTCGCCGGGCTGGTACGGCCATCTGTTCCGGGCGCCGGACCGGCCGGTCGAGCGCTGGCTGACCAAGGTGGCGGGGCTGCTGCGCGAGGAGGACCGGATGGTGTCCTCCGCGCATGTCATCGAGGCCGTACGGCTCGCCGGCACCCTCGCGGCGATGCGCGGCCGCCCGCTGCCGGGCCTGAGCGAGACCAGCGACGCCGTGCGCGCGGTGATGTGCGACGGGTCCGACGTACCGCTGGCACTGGTGCACGACCGGCTGGTGGTCGGCGACCTGCTGGGCGAGGTGCCGGAGGCGGCGCCCGCGGTGCCCCTGCAGCGCGACCTCGCCCGGGAGCAGCGCGGGCTGCGGCTGAAGCCGGAGGCACTGGAGCGGGAGCTGGAGCTCGACCTGCGCAAGGACACCGACGCCGGCCGCGGCAGGCTGCTGCACCGGCTGCGGCTGCTCGGCGTCGGCTGGGGCGAGCCGGCCGAGTCCCGGGGGAGCACCGGCACCTTCCGGGAGACCTGGCGGCTGCGCTGGGAGCCGGAGCTGTCGGTCCGGGTCGCCGAGGCGGGGGTGTGGGGGACGACCGTGCTCGCCGCGGCCACGGCGAAGGCCGAGGCCGACGCGCTCGCCGCGCGGACCCTCGCCGACGTCACCGCCCTCGCCGAGCACTGCCTGCTCGCCGGGCTGCCGGACGCGCTGCCCGTGGTGATGCGGGTGCTCGCCGACCGGGCGGCCCTCGACACGGACGTCGGTCATCTCGCCCAGGCCCTGCCGGCCCTGGTCCGCTCCCTGCGCTACGGCGACGTGCGCGGCACCGACACCGGAGCCCTGACCGGCGTCGCCGCGGGCCTCGCCGAGCGGGTCTTCGTCGGCCTGCCGCCGGCCTGCGCCGCCCTGGACGCGGACGCGGCACAGGAGATGCGCGGCCATGTGGACGCCGTGCACACGGCCGTGGGCCTCCTCGCGGAGACCCTGGCCGGCACCCCTGCCGCCGGTCACGGGGACCTGCGCGGCCGGTGGCGCGCCGTGCTGCGGACCCTGGCCACGCGGGACACCGTGCCCGGCGTCGTCCGCGGCCGGGCCGTGCGGCTGTTGCTGGACGACGGCGAGCTGGAGCCCGGCGACGCGGCCCGGCTGATGGGTCTGGTGCTGTCCCCGGGCACCCCGCCCGCCGACGCGGCGGCCTGGATCGAGGGTTTCGCCGGGGGCGGGGGCGGCATGCTGCTGGTCCACGACGAACGGCTGCTCGGCCTGGTCGACACCTGGCTGACCGGGGTCCCCGCGGACGCCTTCACCGACGTACTCCCGCTGCTGCGGCGCACGTTCTCGGCGTACGCGCCCGGCGTGCGCAGAACCCTCGGGGAACTGGTGCGCCGCGGCCCCGGAGCGGACACCGCCCGCACGGCCCGGGCGGCGGCCGTACCCGGCTTCGCCACCGAGCCGGACACCGCGCGTGCCGACGCCGTGCTGCCGGTGCTGCGGCTGCTGCTCGGCCAGGACCCGGACGGCGGCACCACGACGACCGACGACGACTGCCTGACGGGAGTGGGCGCATGACCGGCGAACCCCTGCTGACGGAATCCGCCGACCCTGCCCCGGAGCGGCTGCGGCGCTGGCGGCTGGTGCTCGGCGGCGACCAGGCCGACGGCACCGGATACGCGCTGTCCGGCCGGGACGCGGCGATGGACGGGACGCTCGCCGCTCTGTACGGCAAGGGCGACAAACCGCAGGGAGGGCGGGACCGTTCGGCGGGCCTGGGCGCCTCGGCGCCGTCCGTGGCCCGCTGGCTGGGCGACATCCGCACCTACTTCCCGTCCTCCGTCGTCCAGGTCATGCAGCGCGACGCCATCGACCGGCTCGGGCTAGCGTCCCTGCTGCTGGAGCCGGAGATGCTGGAGGCGGTCGAGGCCGACGTGCATCTGGTCGGCACGCTGCTCTCGCTCAACAAGGCCATGCCGGAGACGACGAAGGAGACGGCGCGGGCGGTGGTGCGCAAGGTGGTCGAGGACCTGGAGAAGCGACTCGCCGCCCGGACCCGGGCCACCCTCACCGGCGCCCTCGACCGCAGCGCGCGCGTCAGCCGGCCGCGCCACCACGACATCGACTGGAACCGCACCATCGCGGCCAACCTCAAGCACTACCTGCCCGAGTACCGCACGATCGTGCCGGAACGGCTCATCGGATACGGGCGGGCCGCGCAGTCCGTGAAGAAGGAGGTCGTCCTCTGCATCGACCAGTCGGGCTCGATGGCGGCGTCCGTGGTCTACGCGTCCGTCTTCGGGGCGGTGCTGGCCTCGATGCGGTCGATCGACACCCGGCTCGTCGTCTTCGACACGGCGGTCGTGGACCTCACCGACCAGCTGGACGACCCGGTCGACGTGCTCTTCGGTACCCAGCTCGGCGGCGGCACGGACATCAACCGGGCGCTCGCCTACTGCCAGGAGCGGATCACCCGGCCCGCCGAGACGGTGGTCGTGCTGATCAGTGACCTGTACGAGGGCGGCATACGCGACGAGATGCTCAAGCGGGTCGCGGCGATGCAGGCGTCCGGGGTGCGGTTCGTCACCCTGCTCGCGCTGTCGGACGAAGGAGCGCCGGCGTACGACCGGGACCACGCGGCGGCGCTCGCGGCGCTCGGAGCACCGGCGTTCGCCTGCACGCCCGACCTCTTCCCGGAGGTGATGGCGGCGGCGATCGAGAAGCGGCCGCTGCCGATACCGGACACCGCCTGACGCGGCCCGAAAAAAGGGACATGGCTACTCATTGGTAACAGGGGGCTTGCGCGACCACGGGCCGTGCGTGCGAGTATCTACGCCGCCTTCACCCTGCCGACCTGAGGGAGCTCTCGCCTCTTGACCCTGACAGCAGCTCCGTTCGGGACCGCTGTGCGCGCGCTGCGTACCGCGGCCGGGCGGCGTGCGCTCCAACTGGTGCTGCTGCTCGGCGGATTGCTCGCACTCGGCTTCCTCTGCGGGGAGCAGGCCCACGCGGCCGAAGGCACGCCCACGACCCCGGTGAGTTCGGTACTGCCGCGGACCGGGCACGAGGACGCGCCGACCGCCGAGGCGGAGACCGTCACGGCACCGACCGCCACGGCAAGGTCCGTCACGGCACCGAACGTCACGGTGGCAACCGTCACCGAACGGGCCGTCACCTCCGCGCATGGGATCACCGACGGCACCGTCGTCGAACAGGCCGTCACCTCGGTGGAGGCGGTCACCGAACGGGTCGTCACCCCCGTGCGCACCGTCGTGCGTGAGACGGCCGACACCCTCGACGAGGCACGGGCCACGGCGCTGCCCGGAACGTCCTCCCTGCCCGTGCCGGAACTCCCCGGAGTCTCCGAGCGGCTGCCCGTGCCCCAGTCGCCCACGCCGGTCACCCCCGAACCCCGGCCGGACCGGCACGGCGACGCGGCACCGGCCGCCGGACAGGCCGACCGGCCCGGCGCCGAGAGCGCCGAGGGCACCGGCCACCGCACCACGGCCCCCGCGCGCCCGTCGGCCGTCACGTACGGACCGGACGCCGTGCCCGTCACCGCGCAGGCACCGGCGCACACTCCGGCCGGCCATGGCACCGCCCATGCGGGCGCCCCGGCCCAGCGGCCCGCGCCGTCCGGAGACCCGGACGGCGCCCTCGGCAAGCAGGCGGCCGACGGCGCCGCGTCCCGGCACGGCGACGCGCACGCCATCGCCCTCGACGGCCGGGCGCCCCTGCGGCTGCTGCCCGGCTCCACCGCGCGCGTCGACGCACAAGGGACCCGGGAACGGCACCGGGACATCCCTCTCTTCCCCGGCTAGGCCCCAGGGCCGACCTCCCCGCCACCGACCTGTCGCGCGGGGCGCAACAGGTCTGCCCGCCCGTCCGGGACCCCCTTTTCCGATCCCCTCGGCGATCCCCGGACGGAACCCCTAGCCGTTTCCGAAGGACTGACGCACGCAATGAACAAGAACATCCGCCGCTCCGTCGTGATCGCCGCCGGTGTCACCGGCGCCTGGGCGCTGGGCTCGGCCGCCGCCAGCGCCGACGAGCTGTCCTCCCCCTCGGTCTCCGTACCGGACACCGACAGCAGCACCGGCACCCTGACCGGCACGCTCACCGACACCGTCGACGGTGTCCTGACCGACGTCACCGATGTCGTCGGCACCACCGGTGTCACCGGCACCGTCTCCCGGCTGACCGACACGGCCACCGACACCGTCTCGGGCACGGCGGCCGAGGCGCGCAAGCCGGCCGGGACCGTCACCGGCACGGCCGACCGGGCCCGTCGCCACGCCGACACCAGCACCCCGGCCGCCAAGAGGATCAGGGGCGACCAGGCCATCAAGGGCGCGCAGGCCGCCCGTGCCGGCCGGTACCGGGCCGAGGCGCCCGCGCAGGCCGCGCAGCACCTGCGGGAGGCGGGCGACGGGCTCCTCGGCGGGACCACCGCCAGGGCCGCCAGGCTGACCGAGGTGGCCGAGGTGGCCACCCCCCTCTCGGCCCCCACCCCCCAGGGCGGGATCGACTACCTCTTCGGCCCGCTCTCCTCCTTCGCCCCCGAGGTGGAGGAGGCGCTGGCCGCCGCACAGACCGGGCTCCGGACCACCACGTCGGACGCCCGCCTGAGGGCCGAGGCAGTCGTCGCCGGCGTGCCCGCGCACGCCGCCGGCACGGTCGACGGTGCCCAGCGGCGCGTCGTGGGCACTGTGCGGGCGGTGCCGGGCACGGCCGCGCCGGCCGTGGACGAGACGACCGCCGCCGCGGTCCCGCCGGTGGCCTCCGCCGCCGTGGACGGTGTGCTGCCGGTCGCCGGGCAGGCCGTGGCGGGAGTCGTACCGGCCGTCGGCCGCGCGGTCGAGGGCGTGCACGGCACCGTCAGGGGCGCGGTGACGGGCGTCCAGGGCACCGCCACGGGCGCTGCGGCGGGCGTACAGCCCACCGCCGGGTACGCGGTCGCGGGCGTCGAGGGCACCGCCGCGGACGCCGTGACGCACGTGCGTGGGCTCGCCACCGACGCCACGGCCGACGTGCACGGCGTCACCGGCGGTGCCGTGACCGGCGTCGACGGCACCGCCACGGGCGCGGTGGGCGGCGTGCACGGTGCCGCCGGGTCCGCCGTGGCCGGGGTCGACGGCACCGCCACCGGCGCCCTGGCCGGCGTGCTCCCCGTCGCCGGCGGTGCCGTCGAGGGTGTGCCGCCGTACGCCACCGGCCTGGTCGGCCAGGTCGTCCACGACACCGAGGACGCCGTGCTGCCGCCGGTCGCCGGGGCCGCCGTGCACGGGGTCGTGCCGGTCGCCGGGCGGGCCGTCACGGACGCGGGGGCGCTCGCGTACGGAGCGACCGGTGCCGTGGCGCCCTTCGCGACCGGTGTCGTGGGCGCCGTGCCGCCGGCCGCCCAGGAGGTGACCGGGCAGGCCGGTGCCTTCGCGCAGGGCGTGACCGGGCAGGTGCCGCCGTTCGCGGCCGGAGTCACCGGCGCGGTGCGGCCGGTCGTGGACCAGGTCACCGGGACGGTACTGCCGGTCGTGGACGGTGCCGGCGTCAGCGCGAGCGGGCTGGCGTACGGAGTGGCCGGCGAGGCGGTGCCGTTCGCGGGCGGCGTCGTCGGCGCGACCGGGCCCGTCACGCGGCAGGTGGGCCCCTTCGCCCAGGACCTCGGCTGGACCGCGCGGGTCACCGCGGGGCCGCTGGCCGCCCATGCCGTGGACGGTGCCGCGCGGGTCGCTGAGACCGCCACTCCGGGGTATGCGCACGACCTGACGGACCATTACGGCGCGCAGGCCTGACAGGCCGCGACCGACTCCGTGGAGGGGACCGGACCCGAACGGCCGAATCCCGTCGGCCCGTCCGCCCGGCCCTCCGCGGCACGGGGCGGGTGGTTCCCATTGGGGTGGGGACCACCCGTCCAGGGCCCCAGAGGCCCGTTCGGGGGCCTCACCGGGCTCACCCCAGCCCGGTGAGGCCGCGCACATCCCCCCATCGTCGGCACGCCGTGCCAGCAAAACCGGCATCATGTGACAGGTATCACCGCTCAGGTGTGACCCTCGATTTAGGGACCCCCGGCCAGCGGCGATAACCTGCGAGACGGACATGCCGCGCGCTCGGACACCGTGTGCGCTTCCCTTGTGACACAGCGGACGTCACGTTGCCCTTCGCGGCACGCCCACGCATCCAACGAACCGCTAGATCACTGATAGGGACGGAAGCGCGTGGACCTGTTCGAGTACCAGGCGAGGGACCTCTTCGCCAAGCACGATGTACCGGTGCTGGCCGGTGAAGTCATCGACACGCCTGAGGCGGCGCGCGAGATCACCGAGCGGCTGGGCGGCAAGTCCGTCGTCAAGGCGCAGGTGAAGGTCGGTGGTCGCGGTAAGGCCGGTGGCGTCAAGCTGGCCGCCTCCGCGGACGAGGCCGTCGCCCGGGCGACGGACATTCTCGGCATGGACATCAAGGGCCACACGGTCCACAAGGTCATGATCGCCGAGACCGCTCCGGAGATCGTCGAGGAGTACTACGTCTCCTTCCTCCTCGACCGTGCCAACCGCACCTTCCTCTCCATCGCCTCCGTCGAGGGCGGCATGGAGATCGAGGAGGTCGCGGCCACCCGCCCGGAGGCCGTCGCCAAGATCGCGATCGACGCCATCGACGGCGTGGACGAGACCAAGGCCCGCGAGATCGTCGAGGCCGCCAAGTTCCCGGCCGAGGTCGCGGACAAGGTCGTCAACGTCCTGATCAGGCTGTGGGACACCTTCATCAAGTCGGATGCCCTCCTGGTCGAGGTCAACCCGCTGGCGAAGGTCGCCTCCGGCGAGGTCATCGCCCTCGACGGCAAGGTGTCGCTCGACGAGAACGCCGAGTTCCGCCACCCCGAGTACGAGGAGCTCCACGACAAGGCCGCGGCCAACCCGCTCGAGGCCGCCGCCAAGGAGAAGAACCTCAACTACGTCAAGCTCGAGGGCGAGGTCGGCATCATCGGCAACGGCGCGGGTCTCGTCATGAGCACCCTGGACGTCGTCGCGTACGCCGGTGAGAAGCACGGCAACGTCAAGCCCGCCAACTTCCTGGACATCGGCGGTGGCGCCTCCGCCCAGGTGATGGCGAACGGCCTGGAGATCATCCTCGGCGACCCCGACGTCAAGTCGGTCTTCGTCAACGTCTTCGGCGGCATCACCGCCTGCGACGAGGTCGCCAACGGCATCGTGCAGGCCCTGAAGCTTCTCGAGGACCGCGGCGAGAACGTCAGCAAGCCGCTCGTCGTCCGTCTGGACGGCAACAACGCCGAGCTGGGCCGGCAGATCCTCACGGACGCCAACCACCCGCTGGTCCAGCGCGTCGACACCATGGACGGCGCGGCCGACAAGGCCGCCGAGCTGGCCCACGCCGCCAAGTAAGCACTCAGGACGAGGACACAACACACCATGGCTATCTGGCTCAACAAGGACAGCAAGGTCATCGTCCAGGGCATGACCGGCTCCACCGGCATGAAGCACACCAAGCTCATGCTCGGTGACGGCACCAACGTCGTGGGCGGCGTGAACCCGCGCAAGGCGGGTCAGTCCGTGGACTTCGAAGGCACCGAGGTACCGGTCTTCGGCACCGTCAAGGAGGCCATCGAGAAGACCGGCGCCAACGTCTCCGTCATCTTCGTGCCGGAGAAGTTCACCAAGGACGCGGTCGTCGAGGCCATCGACGCCGAGATCCCGCTGGCCGTCGTGATCACCGAGGGCATCGCCGTGCACGACACGGCCGCCTTCTGGGCGTACGTCGGCAAGAAGGGCAACAAGACCCGCATCATCGGCCCGAACTGCCCCGGCATCATCACCCCGGGCCAGTCGAACGTCGGCATCATCCCGGGCGACATCACCAAGCCGGGCCGCATCGGCCTGGTCTCGAAGTCCGGCACGCTGACGTACCAGATGATGTACGAGCTGCGTGACATCGGCTTCTCGACGGCCGTCGGCATCGGTGGCGACCCGATCATCGGCACCACCCACATCGACGCCCTGGCCGCGTTCCAGGACGACCCCGACACCGACCTGATCGTGATGATCGGTGAGATCGGTGGCGACGCCGAGGAGCGCGCGGCCGCGTTCATCAAGGAGAACGTGACCAAGCCGGTCGTCGGCTACGTCGCGGGCTTCACCGCGCCCGAGGGCAAGACCATGGGCCACGCCGGCGCCATCGTCTCCGGTTCGTCCGGCACCGCCCAGGCGAAGAAGGAGGCCCTCGAGGCCGCCGGCGTCAAGGTCGGCAAGACGCCGACCGAGACGGCGAAGCTGGCGCGGGAGATCCTGAGCGCCTGAGCGTCACAGCTGAGTGCCGGTAGGCCCGTCCCCGTAGGTTGGGGCGGGCCTACCGGCTTTCTCGCTCGCCACGCCGGTGGGTGCGACGGTGTCACCCGGCAACGGGCATCAGACGTTCCGGGCCGCTCGTCTCCGAGCGGCGGAGTTTCTCGCGCAGTGTCTGCTCCTCGCGGGACAGGGGGCCCATGGCGGCAGGTGGTGGCACCCCCTGCACCGCCTGGGCCGGCGCGATGGGCGGCTCGTAGTGGGTCGGTGCGGTGCGCAGGGTCAGTGCCGTGGAGCCGATGATCGCGACCGTGAAGGCGATGGCCGCGCGCGTCCAGAACACGTTCCGGCGTTCGCCGCTCGTCCGTACCGTCGTCGGTCTCGGCGGCCGCGGCCGCTCCGTGGAGGCGAGCTCGACCAGCCGCCGGTGCAGTTGGGCGGGGTCGGCCAGGTGCGGGACCCGCGCGGCCACGGCCTCCCGGGCGCGGGTCAGCCGGCCGGCCGCGGCGGGCGTACTGGCCTCCGTCTCCGCCGCCGTCTCGGGCAGGTCGAGGCCGACGCCGTCGTACAGCACGAGGGTGCGCCGGTAGGAGGGGGGCAGCTCGAGCAGGGTGTTCAGCAGCACGCGGTCGGCGGGGTCGGCCGGTGGGGGTTCGGGGGAGCGGTGGCGGGGGCGGAAGCGGTGCCAGGGGGAGAGGGCCCACTCGTACGCCACCGCCCGCACCCAGCCCGCCGGGTCCCGGTCCCGGGCCACTTCCGGCCAGCGCTGCCAGGCGAGTTGGAAGGCGTGCTCCACGGCCTCCCGGGCCAGCTCGCGGCGACCGGTGAGCAGGTAGGCCTGCCGGGCGAGGGCGGGAGCGCAGAACGCGTACAGCGCGTCGAAGGCCTGAGCGGGCGTCAGCGCGGACGGTGACCCCGCCGGGCCGTTCGCGTCCGTCCGCCCGGCCGGGGGCTCGGCGAGGCCGGTCAGCAGGCGGGCGTACGCCTCGCCCTCCTGGCCGCTCGGAGTGCTGCGGCCACGCTCCCAGGCGCGGACCGTGGCACGGCCGACGCCGATCCGTGCGGCTACTTGAGCCTGCGTCAGCGACCCGGCCTCCCGCAGGCGGCGGCGTTCCTTCGGTGGTGGCAACTGGCTGGCCGGGCTTTCCGTCACAGAACACTCCTTCGGCCGAAAAAGTACATAAACATATATTGAGCGACACATCGGCAGTTCTCCTGTTACGACGGGAAAGCGCGTGTCGTTGGGAGCATGGCGGCGTGACCCTGATGACCGATCGCCGACCGTCGTTGCCGCCCCTGCTGCACGGAATGCGCGACCGATCGCCCGGGCTGGGCGCCGGTCTGCTGGGCGGCGCGGTCGCCGCCGCGCTCGGGCTCGGCTCGCTCGCCGTACTCGTGCTGGGGCTGTGGATCAGCTCGCCGTACCCCGACAGCGGACCGGACGGCGCGCTGCACGTCGCCGCCGCGCTGTGGCTGCTGGGACACGGCGTCGAGCTGGTCCGCACCGACACGCTGGCCGGCTCGCCCCAGCCGGTGGGCGTGACCCCGCTGCTCCTCCTCGCCCTCCCGGTGTGGCTGGTGTACCGGGCGGCGCGGGACGCCACGGACGCCTCCCCCGAGCCCGACGGCCCGCCCCCCGTCCCGGCGCGTACGGCGTGGACGGGTGTGGTCCTCGGCTACCTCGGCGTCGGCGTCGCCGCCGCGCTGTACTGCTCCGGCGGCGAACTGCGTCCCCAGTGGGGCTGGGTGACGGTGTGCCTGCCGCTGGTCGCCGCGGTGCCCGCGGCGGTTGGGGTGTGGACGGCGCACGGCTGCCCGCGCGGGCCCCTGCGCGATCTGCTGCCTCTGCTGCCCGGGCCGGTGCGACGGCTGCTGACCGGGGCGGACGCGTGGGCCCGGCTGGACGCGGCGGTACGGGCCGCCGCGGCCGGGACGGCGGTGCTGGCCGGGGGCGGGGCACTGCTGCTCGGGGCGTCGCTGGTGCTGCACGGCGATGTGGCGCGCGCATCCTTCCTCCAGCTGACGGCGGGCTGGACCGGCCGGTTCGCCGTGCTGCTGCTCGGTATCGCGCTGATCCCGAACGCGGCGGTGTGGTCGGCGTCCTACGCCCTCGGCCCAGGCTTCGTCCTCGGCACCGGGCACCTGGTGCACCCCTTCGCCTCTGACCCCGCCCCGCTCCTGCCCCCGTTCCCGCTGCTCGCGGCGGTGCCGGACGCGGGCCCCGGGACCCGGCTGAACTGGGCCGCGGGGCTGGTGCCGGTGGCGGCCGGGGTGACGGTGGCCTGGTTCCTGGCGCGGGCGGCCGCGGGCCGGCGGGGACGGACGGGGGCCGGGCAGCGGGCGGCGCCCTGGTCCGCCGTGCGGACGGCCGGGGCGCTGGTCCTGGCGGCGTTGCTGTGCGGGGCGGCCGTGGCGCTCCTCGCCGCGCTGTCCGGCGGCCGCCTGGGCGCGGCCGCGCTGGCGGACTTCGGCCCGGTGTGGTGGCAGGGTGGTCCGGTGGCCGCGCTGTGGATCACCGTGATCGGTCTGCCGGTCACGCTGATCTCACGGGCCTGGCGGGTGTGGAGAGGCCGGGCCCGGGACGCGGAGCCGGCCGGGCGGACGGCGAAGGACACGGGGGCCGGGCAGGCCCCCGCGCGGGCCGCGCTCAAGACCGCCGCCGAGGAGCCGGCCAAGGACGCGACGCCGAAGGCGGGGAAGACCGGGAAGGGCGTGCGGACGACGAAGGCGCCGGGTGGGGGACTGCTAGAGGACGAGCTGTACGACTTCCTGCCCGCCGGCGACCCGTACCTCCCGGGCCGGCAGCACGACGACCTCTCCCGGGCCTCCCGCTGGGAAGCCCTGCGTGCGGCCGCCACGCCCCCGCAGGCCCCGGAACGGCCACCTCTGCCGCCCCCGTCACCGGCGACGGATGCGCCTCGGCCCAGCGACGGCCCGGCTCCCGGCGACCCACCCGGTCAGGACGACGGGCCCGACCCGTCGTCGGCACCGGCCGCCGAAGAACTCTCACAGCCCGCCCGGCCACCCCTGCCGCACCCGGCGGCCCCGATGGACACCCCCGGCCCGCCCGAACCGCCGGCCGACGAGTAGCCGCGTGGCCGCGTACCGCCCCGCCCGGCGGGCCCGGGGCACCGGACCCGAGCCGTCACCGGCGCGCGGTCGAGCCCCGGGGTCCGGGACGGACGCCTCAGCCGTCGCCGACCCCCAGCACCCCGCGCAGCTCCTTCGGCAGGTGCTGGTCGCAGGACTGTTTGGCCTGGTGGGTCAGGGCGTCGCTGACGCAGGTGTAGTAGTCGCTGTAGACGAGCTGGACCGTGAAGGTCATGCCCACCAGGAGCAGGGCCAGGCCGGCCGTGACCAGGCCGCTGATCGCCGCCGTGGTCTGCGGGCGGGCGCCCGGCGCCGGGGCGGGGGTGTCCGGGCCGGGGGTGTCCGGGCCGGGGTCGCGGGGCTTGGCGCGCAGGGCGCTGATGCCCCAGTACAGGGCCAGCGCGCCCAGCAGCAGCGCCACGTACGGCCAGCTGAACAGGGCGAAGAAGACGGCCCACATGCCGGACAGCAGGGCGTAGCGCGCGCGGCGCTGGGCCGGGTCCGTCGGGTCCCAGCGCATGCCGGGGCCGGTCGGGCCGCCCTGGCCGGGGCCCTCGGGCCGGCTGCCGGGACGCTCACCGAAGCCGCCGGGGGAGCGGCCGGGCTGGCGGTCGCTCCACTGGCTGCCCCACGGGGGCTCGCCCTGCGGGGACTCGCCCTGCGGGCCCGAGGACCCCTCGGGGCGGCGGGGCTGCCACGGCCGGTCCGGGGTGCCCTCCGGCGGTGGCGCGAACGGGTTGTCGTCCTGCCGCTCGTCACCCTGCCCGTCCCCGTCCCGTCCGCCCGACGGCGCCTCGGGCGGCGAGGCCGGCCGCTCCCGGAGCAGCACGCCGGCACGCTCGCCTCCCTGGGCCCGGAGCGGCGGGAACGTGAGGAGTCGCAGGCTGCGATCGGGCATCAAAAGAGCGTCTTCCCCTAGGTGAGCGCGGCTGTCCGCGTTGAGCTTCCACCCCGTGAACGCACCGCACGGCGACCGCGTTCCCGGGGCTGCTCCTTCGTGATTCCCTCCGAACGCTACCTTCCGGCCACGCCCCCGTCCCGAGGGGGCCTTCCGGAGTGCCGGTATCGTTGCTGGCGGTCGGCCGCTTCGTAGACTTCCCCGTATCCCGGGGCGCGAAGCATTGGTGCGAACGCACAAACCGCCGACCGGACATGTCGCTCACCGAGAAAGGGCCCCGCCGTGGCCGCCACCCCCGCTGGCCGAGCGGTCAAGCGCCTCGTCGTGCTGGTCTCCGGATCCGGCACCAATCTCCAGGCGCTCCTGGACGAGATCGAGCGCACCGGAGCCGAGGAGTACGGCGCGCGGATCGTCGCCGTCGGGGCCGACCGCGGCGACGTCGAGGGGCTCGCCCGCGCCGAGCGGGCCGGACTGCCGACCTTCGTGTGCCGGGTGAAGGACCACGGGACCAGGGAGGAGTGGGACACGGCCCTCGCCGAGGCCGTGGCCGCGCACCGGCCCGACCTCGTGGTCTCCGCCGGCTTCATGAAGATCGTCGGCAAGGAGTTCCTCGCGCGGTTCGGCGGGCGGTTCGTCAACACCCACCCGGCCCTGCTGCCCAGTTTCCCGGGGGCCCACGGCGTGCGCGACGCGCTCGCGTACGGCGCCAGGGTCACCGGCTGCACCGTCCACTTCGTCGACGACGGCGTCGACACCGGGCCGATCATCGCTCAGGGCGTGGTCGAGGTCCGGGACGAGGACGACGAGAGCGCGCTGCACGAGCGCATCAAGGAAGTCGAGCGAAGACTGCTCGTCGAGGTCGTGGGGCGGCTCGCCCGCAACGGCTATCGCATTGAGGGACGAAAGGTAGTTATCCAGTGACCGCCACCGCCGAGAGCACCAAGCGGCCCATTCGCCGGGCGCTCGTCAGCGTCTACGACAAGACCGGCCTGGAAGACCTCGCGCGCGGCCTGCACGAGGCCGGTGTCGAGCTGGTCTCCACCGGCTCCACGGCCGGCCGAATCGCCGCCGCCGGTGTCCCCGTCACCAAGGTCGAGGAGCTGACCGGCTTCCCCGAGTGCCTGGACGGCCGGGTCAAGACGCTGCACCCGAAGGTGCACGCGGGCATCCTCGCCGACCTGCGGCTGGACAGCCACCGCGAGCAGCTCGCCGAGCTGGGCGTGGAGCCGTTCGACCTGGTCGTCGTCAACCTCTACCCGTTCCGCGAGACCGTCGCCTCCGGCGCCTCGGACGACGAGTGCGTGGAGCAGATCGACATCGGCGGCCCGTCGATGGTCCGCGCCGCCGCCAAGAACCACCCGTCGGTGGCCGTGGTGACCAGCCCGGAGCGGTACGCCGACGTCCTCGCCGCCGCGGCGGCCGGCGGCTTCGACCTCGCCACCCGCAAGCGGCTCGCCGCCGAGGCCTTCCAGCACACGGCCGCCTACGACGTGGCCGTCGCCTCCTGGTTCGCCTCCTCCTACGCCCCCGTCGACGAGTCGTCGTTCCCCGACTTCCTCGGCGCCACCTGGGAGCGCGCGCACACTCTGCGCTACGGCGAGAACCCGCACCAGCCGGCCGCCCTCTACGTCGAGGCCGGCGGCGCCGGCCTGGCGCAGGCCGAGCAGCTGCACGGCAAGGAGATGTCGTACAACAACTACACGGACACGGACGCCGCCCGCCGTGCCGCGTACGACCACGACGAGCCCTGCGTCGCGATCATCAAGCACGCCAACCCCTGCGGCATCGCGGTCGGCGCGGACGTCGCCGAGGCGCACCGCAAGGCGCACGCCTGCGACCCGGTCTCCGCGTACGGCGGGGTCATCGCCGTGAACCGGCCGGTCAGCAAGGAGATGGCCGAGCAGGTCGCGGAGATCTTCACCGAGGTCATCGTCGCGCCCGACTACGAGGAGGGGGCCCTGGAGGCCCTCGCCAAGAAGAAGAACATCCGGGTCCTGAAGGCCCCGAACGGCCCGGCCGACCCGGTCGAGGTCAAGGCGGTCGACGGCGGCGCGCTGCTGCAGGTGACCGACCGGCTGCAGGCAGAGGGCGACGACCCGGCCAACTGGACGCTCGCCAGCGGCGAGGCCCTGAGCGAGGCCGAGCTGGCCGAGCTCGCCTTCGCCTGGAAGGCCTGCCGCGCGGTGAAGTCCAACGCGATCCTGCTCGCCAAGGGCGGCGCCTCGGTCGGCGTCGGCATGGGCCAGGTCAACCGCGTCGACTCCTGCAAGCTGGCCGTCGAGCGGGCCGGTGAGGAGCGGGCCCGCGGCGCCTACGCGGCCTCCGACGCCTTCTTCCCCTTCCCCGACGGCCCCGAGATCCTCATCGGCGCCGGTGTCCGGGCGATCGTCCAGCCGGGCGGCTCGATCCGTGACGAGCAGGTCGTGGAGGCGGCCAAGAAGGCGGGCGTGACCATGTACTTCACCGGCACGCGTCACTTCTTCCACTGAGCCCCAGGGCGACGAGAAGCGGCCTCCGGCCCCCTTCGCGGGGGCCGGAGGCCGCTACGTCGTGCGGGTGCTCAACTCACGGGTTGCGGATCACGATCGAGCCGCAGACCTTGTCGGCGAACGTCTGGCTCTTGGAGTCCCACGCGGGCCAGAGGTAACCGAGGTAGCAGGGCAGACCGTCGATGATGTGGGCCAGCTGGCGCACGAACGCCATGCCGCCGCCGAGCGGCTGGCCGGTCTCCTCCTTGAGCGTGCGGATGCCGAGCGCCTTCTTGCCGACGGTCTGGCCGGTCTTGCCCTCCTGGATCACCTGCCAGATGAGGACGCCGATGCCGAGCAGGAAACCGACCAGCGTCAGGGCCGGGGCGCCCGCCTTGGCGCCGATGACGGCGAGGGGGACGTAGGCGACCATGTACAGGACCATGTCGATCAGCTTGCTGAGGAACCGCTGACCCCAGTTCGCGTACTGCGGCTGCATGCCGTACCCGCCCTGCTGCGGGTAACCCGGGTAGCCGGGCTGCTGGGGATAGCCGTAGCCCTGCTGCGGCGGGACGCCCTGCGGGGCCTGCGGGTAGCCGGGCTGCTGGGGGTAGCCGTAGCCCTGCTGCTGCGGCGGCACGCCCTGCGGAGCCTGCGGGTAACCCGGCTGCTGCGGTTGACCGTAACCCTGCTGCGGGTCCTGCGGCTGACCATAGGGGTTGTTGGGCGAGCCGAAACTCATGGCGGATTTCCTCCGTTGGATCTGCGGGGACGACGCGGAAGGAACGGAGGTACGTCAGGATTTGAGCGGTTTGCCCCCCAACCGGACCGCGATACTGCGCCGTTCATCGTCATCCGGGAGGCGAGTTCTTGTCCAGCCGGATTCGCGATGCGTTGTGCAAGTGCAACATCGTCGATCATGTCCGGACATCCGGGACCGTCGCCGGAAGCCGTCCCAGGTGCCGGACGGTGGGGACCCGGATTGGAACCGAGGGCCGGTCATCCGCGAGGATGGGTGCATGACCGCCCAGATTCTCGATGGCAAGGCCACCGCAGCCGCGATCAAGTCCGAGCTGACCGCCCGCGTGGCGGCGCTGAAGGAGAGGGGCGTCACGCCCGGCCTGGGCACGATTTTGGTCGGGGAGGACCCCGGCAGCCAGAAGTACGTCGCCGGCAAGCACCGCGACTGCGCCCAGGTCGGCATCGCCTCCATCCAGCGCGAGCTGCCCGCCACGGCCACCCAGGAGGAGATCGAGGCGGTCGTCCGGGAGCTGAACGAGGACCCGGGCTGCACCGGCTACATCGTGCAACTCCCGCTGCCCAAGGGCATCGACGAGAACCGCGTCCTGGAGCTGATGGACCCGGCCAAGGACGCCGACGGCCTGCACCCGATGAACCTCGGCCGTCTCGTGCTGAACGAGCCGGCGCCGCTGCCCTGCACCCCCAACGGCATCATCAGCCTGCTGCGGGCCCACGGCGTCGAGATCAAGGGCGCCGAGGTCGTGGTCGTCGGGCGCGGTGTGACCATCGGCCGCCCGATGCCGCTGCTGCTCACCCGCCGCAGCGAGAACGCCACCGTGACCCAGTGCCACACCGGCACCCGTGATCTGTCCGCCCACCTCAAGCGGGCCGACATCATCATCGCGGCGGCCGGCTTCCCGCACCTGATCCGCGCCGAGGACGTCAAGCCGGGCGCGGCCGTGCTGGACGTCGGTGTCTCCCGCAACGCCGAGGGCAAGATCGTCGGCGACGTCCACCCGGACGTGACCGGTGTGGCCGCCTGGATCTCCCCGAACCCGGGCGGTGTGGGCCCCATGACCCGGGCGCAGCTGCTGGTCAACGTGGTCGAGGCGGCGGAGCGCAGTGCCGGCTGAGGACGACCGTACGGTGACCGGGCCGACGGCCCGCGACGCGATCAGCGCCCCCGACGCCGAGGGGCGCCCACGGCGTGTCACGCGCCGCTTCCCGCTGTTCACCAGGGACACCGCGCGCCCCGAGGGCGGCGGCCGGGCCGCCCCGGGTGACGCCCCGGCGCCCGCCCGGCAGTGGCCGATGCTCGTCGTGCTCTCCGCCGTCGCGCTCGGCCTGCTGCTGACCGCGCTCGACGTGTTCCGCTACGGAACCCTGCTGATCGGCGCCGCCCTGCTGGCCGGCGCGGCCCTGCGCTGGACGCTGCCGAGCGTCGGCATGCTCGCCGTCCGCTCGCGGTTCACGGACATCGTCACCTACGGCGTCCTGGGGCTCGCGATCGTGCTGCTGGCGATGACGGTCCAGCCCAACCCCTGGCTGACCATCCCGTTCCTGAAGGGCGTGCTGCACTTCACGCTGACCAATTAGCGCCACCTGCGGGGCCCTTGGCGGGCGCCTCGGTGGCCGGTGCGATGGAACGGCGGCCCGTCCCCTCCCCCGAGCAAGGACGGACCGCCGTCATTACGTAAGCCTTCCCTGCCGTGAACGGCCAGTTCAACGGCTGTCCGCACGCTGTGGCACGGAAGTGACCGTTCCGCTACGGTGTCCGCGCACTGCCACATGTGTGCGGGCCGTGTCGCTGTCCCCGTGAATCGGCGCTACGTTACGAAGGCTCCGTGGAGGCGGGTGCGCGACCTGTGGAACCGGTGCTCCCGTGCACCCCCGCTCCGGGAACTGGGATCCTTGGTCGGCGCATCCCTGTGGGTAGGCCAGAACGATGTCGCGCCGGGAACCGACCGGACCGGCGCGCGGGCCACGCGCGGGGCACGGCGCGGGGAACCAACAGCACCAACCGGGGGGAAGAGGGGGAAGCACGATGCCTCGATGGAAAGCCTTGCCGGACGAGCTGGATCCGCAGATCAAGGAGTTCACGAGCCAGTTGCGGCGACTCGTGGACCGCAGCGGCCTGAGCATCGCGGCGCTGGCGGACCGGACCGGCTACAGCAAGACGTCCTGGGAGCGTTACCTGGGTGGCCGGCTCCTCGCGCCCAAGGGCGCGATCGTGGCGCTCGCGGAGGTCACCGGCACCCACCCCGTCCACCTCACCACGATGTGGGAGCTGGCCGAGCGGGCCTGGAGCCGTGCGGAGATGCGGCACGACCGGACCATGGAGCAGATTCGTATCTCCCAGGCGCGCGCCGCGCTCGGGGAGTTCGGGGCGGCCGGGGCCGAGGCCCAGGGGACGGGCGGTACGAGGACGGCCAACCGGGGCACCGGCACCACGGCGGTCCCGGGTGCCGCGGACCCCGCTGGTGCCCCGCCGCGGGTTCCGGCCCAGCCGACGGCGTCCGACGCCGACGACCGCGAGCGGACGGACCTCGGCCCGGGCCCCGAGGTCAACTCCTGGGGGCTGGCGGGCTACGAGGGCCCGTCGCGGGCGAGCGGTCGCCCGGGTACGCGTGCCCCGTCCACGCCGGACGGCGCGGGCCACCCGCCGGTTCCGCCGTCCCCGTACGGCGGGCAGCAGCCGCCGAGCTCCGCGGGCAACCGTTCCGCCAAGGGGTCCGGCGGCAAGCGGCGGCTGACGATGTTCCTCGCGGGTGCCGGCGCCGTCCTCGTCGTCGTCGCGGCCGTCTTCCTGTTCACGCACCGGGGCGGCGGCAAGAACGTGGGCGCCACGAAGTCGCCCTCCCCGGCCGCCAGCACCCGCCCCAGCCTGCCCGCCGGGGTCAAGTGCGCCGGCTCGGCCTGCACCGGCAAGGACGCGGAGGCGATGGGCTGCACCGGCAGCCTGGTGACCACCGCGAAGACGGCCACCGTCGGCGCCGCCACCCTCGAGGTCCGCTACAGCAGCACCTGTGGCACGGCCTGGGGACGGATAACCGGCGGCGTCCAGGGCGACCAGGTCCAGGTCTCGGCAGGCAAGGCCCGACAGAAGGGCGACATCACCACCGCCGGGGACACCATCGCCTACACGCCGATGGTCGCCGTGAAGGACGCGGCCGAGGCCGAGGCCTGCGCGACCCTCGCCTCCGGGCAGACGGGCTGCACGAAGTAGCCGGCTGCGCGAAGCGGCGAACCAGCGGGCGGGGCGAAAGAGGGGACCGGCGCGCGGGACGGAAGCGGAGGGGCCCGTTCGGGTGACTTTCCGGGGCGGGGCGCATGGGCCCCGGGAACCTGGGCACGCGAACCGTACCCCCACGGGAGTCCGGCAGTCCGGTATCCCCACCGGCGGCCGTCTCCGTCCCCCTCTCCCGGACGGGCGGCCGCCTCCTCCGTACCCCCGTGACCCGCCGGCACGACTTGTGAACTGAGCCACAGGGCCCCGGACGTCTCGCATGGCGGATGCGCGATAGCCTGACCGCTGGATTCTCTTGACGCCAAGAGATCGATCATCCGGGGCCGTGCCGCCCCACCGCCAGCTGTCATACGGAGAACGCCATGACCCGCACTCCCGTGAACGTCACCGTCACCGGCGCGGCCGGCCAGATCGGTTACGCCCTGCTCTTCCGCATCGCCTCCGGCCAGCTGCTCGGCGCGGACGTGCCGGTCAAGCTGCGCCTCCTGGAGATCACGCCGGCGCTGAAGGCCGCCGAGGGCACGGCCATGGAGCTGGACGACTGCGCCTTCCCGCTTCTTCAGGGCATCGAGATCAGCGACGACCCGAACGTCGCCTTCGACGGCGCCAACGTGGCCCTGCTCGTCGGCGCCCGCCCCCGCACCAAGGGCATGGAGCGCGGCGACCTGCTCGAGGCCAACGGCGGCATCTTCAAGCCGCAGGGCAAGGCCATCAACGACCACGCCGCGGACGACATCAAGGTCCTGGTCGTCGGCAACCCGGCCAACACCAACGCGCTGATCGCCCAGGCCGCCGCGCCGGACGTACCGGCCGAGCGCTTCACCGCGATGACCCGCCTCGACCACAACCGCGCGCTGACCCAGCTCGCGAAGAAGACGGGCTCGACGGTCGCCGACATCAAGCGCCTGACCATCTGGGGCAACCACTCCGCCACCCAGTACCCGGACATCTTCCACGCCACGGTCGCCGGCAAGAACGCCGCCGAGGTCGTGAACGACGAGAAGTGGCTGGCCGAGGACTTCATCCCGACCGTCGCCAAGCGCGGCGCCGCGATCATCGAGGCCCGTGGCGCCTCGTCCGCCGCCTCCGCCGCCAACGCCGCCATCGACCACGTGCACACGTGGGTCAACGGCACCGCCGAGGGCAACTGGACCTCGATGGGCATCCCGTCGGACGGCTCCTACGGCGTCCCGGAGGGCCTGATCTCCTCCTTCCCGGTCACCACCAAGGACGGCAAGTACGAGATCGTCCAGGGCCTGGACATCAACGAGTTCTCCCGCGCCCGCATCGACGCCTCCGTCAAGGAGCTCGAGGAGGAGCGCGAGGCGGTCCGCGGTCTCGGCCTGATCTGAGAACACCCGCGGCGGTGACGCCGTGCACACGAGCGGGCCCCGCTCCGGAGGAACCGGAGCGGGGCCCGCTCGTATGCGGACGCGGGACCCGCCCGGTGTCCCGCCGTTGCCCTATGCTGATGGCTCGTCAACTCACCTCTTCGCTGAGTGACTTACCACGCCTCGGGGGAATCGCGTGAACACCGCATTCGTGCCGCAGCAACCGCAGCCGACGCCTGCGGCGGCACCATCCGCAGCGCCGCCGCCCACCCCACCGCACGCCAGTGAGGCCACCCGGCTGCTGTGCGCGGGCACGTACCTGGATCCCGGTTACCGGGACCGGGTGATCGACGAACTGCACCTCAACGAGCAGCGGTTCGTGGCGCCCTCGCTCGGTCTCGACGCCGCCCGCGTCCTCGCACACGCCCTGCGCGCCCGCCGCCGGGAGCTCCAGTGGGCCGCGGCGGCTCTCGGTCTGTGGCTGGTGGGAGCGGCCCTGACCCAGGGTCTGCTGGCCCTCTACCTGCTGCCCAGCCTGTATCTCGCGATCGGCGTCCGGATCAGGGGCCGCTCGCCGGTCGCTCCCCTGTACCGGGTGCTGCCCGCCTTCCTCTTCCGCTGGTGGGGCCGGATCCTGTTCGCGCTGCTGCTGGGGTTCACCGTGATCGCCGCGTTCGGCGGCGGGGACGACGGCACTTCGTACGACTCCTACGGCGGCTCCTACGACTCGTACGGCTCGTACGGAAGCTCCGACTCGGCGAACCTGAGCGACGTCTTCCTGCCTGGCTCCAATGATGCCGGGGCCCATTTCAGGCCCTGGCAGGCCTGGGCCACCCTGGTCGTCCTCGCGCTCGTCGCCCTGTGCCTGGCGGGTCAGCGGGGCCAGTTCGCGCGCGTCCTGGCCGCCGAGCTGTCCCCGCAGCGCTTCCCCGACGCCGCCGACGACCCCGCCGAGCAGGGCGAGAACCGCCGGTTCCAGTGGCTCAAGCACCGCATCCGGACCGAGCAGCACGCGCCGCTGATCATGTACCACGAGGCGCGTCCGTTCTGCGGGGCCGGTGTGGCGCAGCAGGACTGGGTGCTGGCCGTCGAGCTCAAGCCCGACGCGCTGAAGAAGCGACAGCAGCCGATCAGCAACCGGCTGGTGCTGGAGAAGATCCGGCCGCTGGTGGAGCGGCTCCGGCTGCCCGCCGAGTACGCGGGGACCGGGGTGCGCGACCGACTGCGCTGGCTGGAGATCGACGAGTGCGTGTTCCTGCCGGCGGAGGGTCTGCTGCGCCGCGAGGACGCGCCTCACCAGCCGCATGCCTTCGAGGAGCACCGGGCGCACGCGGTCGAGGAGGGCGCCGAGAAGCGCCGGCACTTCCTGCGCATCCGCGTAGGCGGCTGGGAGGAGGAGCTGGTCGTCACGGTGTTCGTGCGCGTCCACACCCAGGGCCGCATGCTCATGCTGGAGATCGCTCCGCACGTGCTGTCGCCGGTGCGTCAGGTGTTCAAGGAGGCCGACCGTACGGCCCACCGGTACCAGCACAACAACTTGCTGGGCAAGGCGGTCTGGGCCGTGACCCGGGTGCCGGGCTCGCCGGCCGGGTCCCTGATCGTCCTCGGCAGGGCCGTGGCGTACGGCTGGCGGCTGCTGACGGGCGGGTACGCGAACGCGTTGCCGGACGGACCCGCGCTGTCCGTCCGGGAGCTGGGCTCGGCCGAAGCAGGTTCGCAGTTCCAGGAGATGGACGCCTCCCGCTACCTCACGAGCATCCAGGACCGGGTGGCGAACGGGGTGCGCGCCGCGCTCGCCGAAGCCGGCTACCAGACCGGCGAGTTCGTCCAGCAGGTCAACAACATCAGCAACGGAGGCGTGCACATCGGCAGCGTCGAGGGAAGCACCTTCGCCGTCGGCGACAACTCCTCCGCCTCCTCCACGAACGGCGGCGGCGAGCCGCGGAAGGGAGCCGACGCCCATGGCGACGAATGAGCCGAGGGTCAGCATCGGCGATGTCTCGCACAGCACCTTCGCCATCGGCGACCACGCGCACGCCGAGAGCCACCACGGCACGGCCGCGCCGCGCGACGCGGCGGCCGAGGAGCTGCTGCTGGCCGTACGGGAGCTGCGCGCCGATCTGGCACGGGTGCGGGCCGACGACCGGACGGCGGAACTCGACGCCGCCCTCGCGGACACGGAGGACGAGATCACCCGCACCGGCCAGGCCGCCCCCTCCCGCCGCGAGCGCCTGCGCCGGCTGCTCGACGACTCCCAGGCGCTGGTCGGTCTGCTCGCCTCGGCGGGCACGCTGGCCGGCCTGGTGGGGCTGTGAGGCGGACGCCATGAGCGGGGGAGCGCGGTACTGGAACGAGGAGACCCAGCGCTGGGAGGACAGCGAGGGAGGTCAGGCCGGCGCACCGGTGACATCGCCACCGCCGGCCATGCCGGACCGGGCACCCGTGTGGCCCCCGGCCGGACCGCCGACGACCGCCGAGGGCGTGTCCGTCCCGCCGGATCCTGTCCTTGCGGAATCCGTCTCCCCGGCGCCCGCGGTGCCCGGGCAGGCGCCGCCCGCGCCGCCGACGCCGTGGCCGGATTCGTCCGGCGTCCCGCACGGCACCTGGCCGGGCGCCTCCGTCGGCACGCCAGGTGGACCGAACGGCCCTGAAGCGGGCAGCGGCGGGGCGGGCTGGTCCTCGCCCGAGTGGCCCGTGCCGCCCGGGCCGGCGCCCGCGCGCACCGGCGGGCTCAGCCGGAGAACGGTCTGGACCGTCGTCGTGGGCGCCGCCGTGGTCGGTGTCGCCGCGAGCCTCGTCCTGACCTTCGTGGTCGGGTCCGGGGATCACGACCGGCCCACACCGGCGGCCGGCTCGCCGAGCGCCGCCGTGGTCACGGACTCCCCGGTGCCGTCCGACGACCCGTCCGGCTCCGCGTCCAACGCGGAGGACGCTGCCACACCCTCCGCCTCGGCGAGCCCGCTGCCCGCGGACTGGGAGGCGTACGACGACGACGAGGGCTTCCGGATCGCGCGCCCCAAGGGCTGGTCGCGGTCCACGCTCCCCTCCTCGTACGGCATCAAAATCGTCAACTACCGCAGCCCGGACCAGAAGCACCGGCTGCAGATCTACCAGGTGGCGGAGGCGTCCCCGGACGAGTCGTTCGAGATGTACCTGTCCGACGGAACCGCCAAGCCGCCGGGATTCCGGAAACTCTCCCTGCTCGATCTCGACGAGGGCGACTTCGTCGGCTCACGCATGGAATACCTGGCCGACAGCATCAAGGGCGAACCGGACGTCGGCGCCTGGCACGTCTACGACGAGCGCTTCATGGCCGTGGACGGGCGGATCTACGCCATCGCCGCCTACGGCCCCGACAAGGACGGCGGCGGTGACGAGCTGAAGCTGCTCGACACCGCGCTGAGCGGGTTCTGCCCGCCCGACACGGGCTGTGACGCGCCGATGGACTGAGCGCTGCGCCGTAGATAACCCGTTTCTGACCGATTTCGCATGAATTTTCAGTGACGCCGCGCACTGTGGGCCACTGATTCGGCATGCAAGCCCCGGGTCGTGGGCAGGCGGCGACGGTCCCTGAGCACGCCGCCTGCGTGACACACGGGCACCGAACAGGAACGGAAGGCAGCACCGATCATGGCGGAGAGAACGGAACGACAGGACCAGGCGACGATCCACGCGGGAGGGGAATGGCTGGCAGCGGCCTCCGGCGCGACACGCGAGATCCTCGACCCCGCGGACGCCCGGCGGTTCGCCCTGGTCGCGGAGGGTGACGAGAAGGACGCGGAACGTGCGGTCGCCGCCGCCCGGCAGGCGTTCGACCACGGCCCCTGGCCCGGCACGCCGGTCGCCGAGCGCGCCGCGCTGCTGCGCCGCGTGGCCGACCTCCTCGTGCGCGACCGCGAGGAACTCGGCCTGCTGGAGAGCCGGGACGCGGGCAAGACCGTCGAGGAGGGCCGCGTTGACATCGACTGCGTCGCCGACGCCTTCCGCTACTTCGCCGACCTGGTCGCGGGCGAGGCCCCCGGCCGGGTGGTCGACGCGGGCTCACCCGACATCCACAGCGTCGTCGTCCACGAGCCGGTCGGCGTCTGCGCGCTGATCACCCCCTGGAACTACCCGCTGCTCCAGGCAAGCTGGAAGATCGCCCCCGCGCTCGCGGCCGGCAACACCTTCGTGATCAAGCCCAGCGAGATCACCCCGATGACGACCATCGCGCTGATCGACCTGCTCCGTGAGGCCGGTCTGCCCGCCGGCGTCGCCAACCTGGTCACCGGCCCCGGCCACACCGTGGGCGCCCGGCTCGCCGAGCACCCCGACGTCGACCTCGTCTCCTTCACCGGTGGCCTGATCAGCGGAACCAAGGTCGCCCAGGCCGCCGCCCCCACCGTCAAGAAGGTCGCCCTCGAACTCGGCGGCAAGAACCCCAACGTGGTCTTCGCCGACGCCTGCGCCACCGAGGAGGGCTTCGACACCGCCGTCGACCAGGCCCTCAACGCCGCCTTCATCCACAGCGGCCAGGTCTGCTCGGCAGGCGGCCGGCTGATCGTCGAGGAGTCGGTCCGGGACCGCTTCGTCACCGAACTCGCCCGTCGCGCCCAGCGGATCAGGCTCGGCCGGGGCACCGAGGACGGCGTCGAGTGCGGCCCGCTCGTCTCCGCGCAGCAGCGCGCCAAGGTCGAGTCGTACGTCGCCTCCGCGCTCGAGGAGGGCGCGGTGCTGCGCTGCGGCGGCAAGCGTCCCGAGCCGTCCGAGACCCGGCCGGAGAGCGGCTACTTCTACGAGCCGACCGTCCTCGACGCCTGCCACCGCGAGATGCGGGTCGTACGCGAGGAGGTCTTCGGCCCGGTCCTCACCGTCGAGACCTTCCGCACCGAGGAGGAGGCGGTGTTCCTCGCCAACGACACCGAGTACGGCCTCGCGGGCGCCGTCTGGACCGCCGACGCGGGCCGTGCCCGCCGCGTCGCGGGACGGCTGCGCCACGGCACCGTCTGGATCAACGACTTCCACCCCTACCTGCCGCAGGCGGAGTGGGGCGGCTTCGGCAGGAGCGGCACCGGCCGTGAACTCGGCCCCGCCGGCCTCGCCGAGTACCGCGAGACCAAGCACGTCTACCAGAACCTGGCGCCGAAGCCGGTGCGCTGGTTCGCCGGCTGAGCCCCCACCAGCCCCGCCGGCGAACCGCCTTCCGCACCCTGAACTTCTTCCCACCCCCCAGGAGTAACCACCCGATGCCCGATCACACCCACGAATTCGACTACGTCGTCATCGGCGGCGGAACGGCCGGTTCCGTCATCGCCTCGCGGCTGACGGAGAACCCGGACGTGACCGTCGCCGTCATCGAGGGCGGCCCCAGCGACGTCGGCCGCGACGACGTGCTGACGCTGCGCCGCTGGATGGGCCTGCTCGGCGGTGAACTCGACTACGACTACCCCACCACCGAACAGCCCCGCGGCAACTCGCACATCCGGCACAGCCGGGCCCGGGTGCTGGGCGGCTGCTCCTCCCACAACACCCTCATCTCCTTCAAGCCGCTCCCGTCCGACTGGGACGAGTGGGAGGAGGCCGGTGCCGAGGGCTGGGGCGCCGTGCCCATGGAGGCGTACTTCGCCCGCCTGAAGAACAACATCGTCTCCGTCGACGAGAAGGACCGCAACGCCATCGCCCGCGACTTCGTCGACGCCGCGCAGACGGCGCTCGACGTCCCGCGCGTCGAGGGCTTCAACGAGAAGCCGTTCACCGAGGGCGTCGGCTTCTTCGACCTCGCCTACCACCCCGAGGACAACAAGCGGTCCTCCGCGTCGGTGGCGTATCTGCACCCCGTCATGGACGGACGCCCCAACCTCCACGTCCTCCTGGAGACCTGGGCGTACCGGCTGGAGCTGGACGGCACCCGCGCCGAGGGCGTGCACGTGCGCACCAAGGACGGCGAGGAACTGCTGATACGGGCCCGCAACGAGGTCGTGCTGTGCGCGGGCGCCGTCGACTCGCCCCGCCTGCTGATGCACTCCGGCGTCGGCCCGCGCGAGGACCTGGAGGCGCTCGGCATCCCCGTCGCGCACGACCTGCCCGGCGTCGGTGAGAACCTGCTCGACCACCCCGAGTCGGTGATCGTCTGGGAGACGAACGGGCCGATCCCGGAGAACTCCGCGATGGACTCCGACGCGGGCCTGTTCGTGCGCCGCGATCCCGGACACCAGGGCCCGGACCTGATGTTCCACTTCTACCAGATCCCGTTCACCGACAACCCGGAGCGACTGGGCTACCAGCGGCCGGAGTTCGGCGTCTCGATGACCCCGAACATCCCCAAGCCGAAGAGCCGCGGCCGCCTCTACCTCACCAGCGCCGACCCGTCCGTGAAGCCCGCACTGGACTTCCGCTACTTCACCGACGAGGACGACTACGACGCGCGGACCCTGGTCGACGGCATCCGCATCGCCCGCGAGATCGCCAAGGCCGAGCCGCTGGCCGGCTGGCTCAAGCGCGAGGTCTGCCCCGGCCCGGAGGTCCAGGACGACGCCGAACTGAGCGAGTACGCCCGCAAGGTCGCGCACACCGTCTACCACCCGGCCGGCACCTGCCGCATGGGTGCCGCCGAGGACCCGCTCGCCGTCGTCGACCCGGAGCTGCGCGTCCGCGGTCTCGACGGAATCCGTATCGCCGACGCCTCCGTCTTCCCGACCATGACGGCGGTCAACCCGATGATCGGGGTGCTCATGGTCGGGGAGAAGGCCGTCGATCTGATCGGAGGTGACGCGCGATGACGCTCACCGTTCCCACCCGTAAGCCGCCCACCACCGACGCCCCCGTCTTCTCGGTCGACGGACTGTGGAAGGTGTTCGGCCCCAAGGCCGGCCGCGTCCCGGGCGACCCGGAGCTCAGCACCCTCGACCCCGCCGACCTGCGCTCCCGCACCGGCTGCACGGCCGCCGTCCGGGACGTCTCCTTCGACGTGCGCAAGGGCGAGGTCTTCGTGGTGATGGGCCTGTCCGGCTCCGGCAAGTCCACCCTCGTGCGCTGTCTGACCCGGCTCATCGAGCCCACCGCCGGCACCATCGCCATCGACGGCGAGGACGTGCGCGCCATGGACCGCACGCGCCTGCGCGAACTGCGCCGCCACCGGGCCGCGATGGTCTTCCAGCACTTCGGCCTGCTCCCGCACCGCACGGTCCTCGACAACGTCGCCTACGGTCTGGAGATCCAGGGCGTCGGCCGGTCCGAGCGGCGCGAGCGGGCCGCCGAGGTGGTCGCCAAGGTCGGCCTCGAAGGCATGGAGAAGCGCCGTCCCGCCCAGCTCTCCGGTGGCCAGCGCCAGCGCGTCGGACTCGCCCGCGCGCTCGCCGTCGACCCCGAGGTCCTCCTCTTCGACGAGCCGTTCAGCGCCCTCGACCCGCTGATCCGGCGCGACATGCAGGAGGAGGTGATCCGCCTGCATCGCGAGGAGGGCCGCACGATGGTCTTCATCACCCACGACCTCTCCGAGGCGCTGAAGCTCGGCGACCGCATCGCCCTGATGCGCGACGGCCGCGTCGTCCAGCTCGGCACCCCCGAGGAGATCGTCTCCGCCCCGGCCGACGACTACGTCCGCGAGTTCGTCCGGGACGTGCCGCGCGAGCAGGTGGTGACCTGCCGCAGCGCCATGCGCCCCGCGTCCCTCGAGGAGGCCGGCAACGGCCCCGCAGTCCGCCCGGAGACCACCGTCGCCGAGGCCATCGAGGCAGTGGCCCGGGCCGGCGCCCCGGCCCGGGTGATGAACGAGGGCAAGTGCGTCGGAGTGGTCGGCCACGAGCAACTGCTCAGCGTGGTCGCCGGCACCGCGTCCACGCCGGCCGCCGGCGGTGGCGCGGGCGCCGCCGCACCCGCCCAGGGCGGGGAGGCGACCCCGCCCGCCCTCAGCACCGGCACGGAGGGCGTCTGATGGCAACGGTCACCGCGACAGCCCCCCGCACGCACCTCCCCGGCGTCCTGAGACACCGCGCAGCGGCCAAGCTCCTCCTGCTGGCCGTAGCCGCGGCGATCATCGTCCCCCTCGTCGACAGCCGCTGGGGCAGCGCGTCCTGGCCCGGCGCCCTCACCGTCGACCTCTCCAAGCCCCTGGCCGGTGCCAGCGACTGGGTGATCGACAACCGCGACAGCCACCCGCTGTTCCTCTACTTCTTCGGCTACATCAGCAACGCGGTCGTCCTGTCCGTACGCGCCGTCTACCTCACCCTGCTCGCCGCGGGCTGGGCGGGCGTCACAGCCTTCGGAGCCCTGGTCGCCTGGCGCGTCGCCGGCGTGCGGCTGGCCGCCGGCACGGCCGCCGCCCTGCTGGCCTGCGGAGTGCTCGGCATGTGGGTGCCGACCATGCAGACCCTCGCCCTCATGGTGGTCGCGGTCCTCGCCTCCGTGGCCGTGGGCGCCCTGCTCGGTCTGGCCTCCGGCCTCTCCGACCGGCTGAACCGCGCGCTGCGCCCGGTGCTGGACACCATGCAGGTGCTCCCGGCGTTCGCCTACCTCCTCCCCGTCGTCCTGGTCTTCGGCATCGGCGTGCCCGCGGCCGTGCTCGCCACCGTCGTCTACGCCGCCCCGCCGATGGCCCGGCTCACCGCGCTCGGTCTGCGCGGTGCCGACCCCGAGGTCCTGGAGGCCGTGGAGTCGCTCGGCGCCACCGCCCGCCAGCGGCTGCTGACGGCCCGTATCCCGCTGGCCCGCAAGGAACTCCTGCTCGGCCTCAACCAGACGATCATGATGGCCCTGTCCATGGCCGTCATCGCCTCCGTCATCGGCGCCGGCGGCCTCGGCGACCGCGTCTACCAGGCCCTCGCCTCCGTCGACGTGGGCGCGGCCCTCGCCGCGGGCATCCCGATCGTGCTGCTGGCGGTCGTCCTGGACCGCGTCACCGCGGCGGCCGGAAACGGCACGCCGGCGGCCGGCCGCCCCCGCACCATCGGCTGGCCCTACGCCCTCGCCGTCACCGTGGCCGTCGCCCTGGCCACCCGCCTCCTCGGCGCCCTCGACTGGCCCGGTGGCTGGACCCTGCCGATCGCCGAGCCGGTCAACCGCGCCGTCGACTGGATGACGGCCCACCTGTACTCCGGTGTCCCGGTGGTCGGCGGCACCGCCGACTGGGCGGGCCACTTCACCACCTGGGTGCTCGACCCGGTCCGCGACGGACTGCAGTGGCTGCCCTGGTGGGCGGTGCTGCTGATCGTCGCCGCGCTGGCCTGGCTGATCGGCACCTGGCGCACCGCCCTGACCGCCGTCCTCGCCATGGCCGCGATCGGCGTGCTCGGAGTGTGGAAGCCGTCCCTCGACACCCTCTCCCAGGTGCTCGCCGCCGTCGCCGTCACCCTCGTCCTGGGCTTCGCCACCGGCATCGCCGCGGCCCGCAGCGACCGTGTCGAACGCGCGCTGCGTCCCGTGCTGGACGTCTTCCAGACGATGCCGCAGTTCGTGTACCTGATCCCGGTCGTCGCCCTGTTCGGCGTCGGCCGCGCCCCGGCCGTCGCCGCGGCCGTCGTGTACGCGCTGCCGGCCGTCGTCCGGATCACCGCCCAGGGCCTGCGCCAGGTCGACCCGGCCGCCCTGGAGTCCGCGCGCTCGCTCGGCGCGACCGGCCGCCAGCAGCTCTGGCAGGTGCAGCTGCCGCTGGCCCGCCGCTCGCTGCTGCTCGCCGTCAACCAGGGCGTGGTCCTGGTCCTCGCCGTCGTCATCATCGGCGGCCTCGTCGGCGGTGGCGCCCTCGGCTACGACGTAGCCTTCGGCCTCGCCCAGGGCGACCTGGCGACCGGCCTGGTGGCCGGCGCGGCCATCGTCTGCCTGGGCCTGATGCTCGACCGGGTGACCCAGCCCACCGAACGGCGCCCGAAGAAGGGAGCGTGACATGCGATTCCGTACGACTCTCACGGTGGCCGCGGGCGTGTCCGCGCTCGCGCTGCTCACCGGCTGCGGCGCCGCCGACATGACCAAGCAGGCCAACCCCTTCGCCAACGCGCGGGGCTCGAAGACCGTCACCCTGTCCGTGCAGTCCTGGGTGGGCGCCCAGTCCAACGTGGCCGTCGCCCAGTACCTGCTGGAGCACAAGCTGGGCTACCGCGTCGACACCGTCCAGGTCGACGAGGTGCCCGCCTGGGACGCGCTCAGCCAGGGCCGGGTCGACGCCATCCTGGAGGACTGGGGCCACCCGGACCAGGAGAAGCGGTACGTCGAGGACAAGAAGACGATCGCGCCCGGCGGCGGCCTCGGGGTGACCGGGCACATCGGCTGGTACGTCCCCACCTACCTGGCCAAGCAGCACCCGGACATCACCGACTGGCACAACCTGAACAAGTACGCCTCCCTCTTCCGCACCGCGGAGAGCGGCGGCAAGGGCCAGCTGATGGACGGCTCCCCGTCCTACGTCACCAATGACAAGGCGCTGGTGAAGAACCTGAAGCTCGACTACCAGGTCGTCTTCGCCGGTTCCGAGGCGGCGCAGATCACCCAGATGAAACAGTTCGCCAAGGAGAAGAAGCCCTTCCTGAGTTACTGGTACGCGCCGCAGTGGCTGTTCAAGAAGGTCCCCATGACGGAGGTCAAGCTGCCGCCGTACAAGGAGGGCTGTGACGCGGACACGGCCAAGATCACCTGTGCCTACCCGCACACCCCGCTGCAGAAGTACCTCAACTCCGGCTTCGCGAAGTCCGGTGGCAAGGCGGCGGCCCTCCTGAAGAAGTTCAAGTGGACGACCGGGGACCAGAACGAGGTCTCCCTGATGATCGCCGACCAGAAGCTGAGCCCGCAGGAGGCGGCTAAGAAGTGGGTGGACAGCCACCCGTCCGTCTGGAAGAAGTGGCTGTCCTGAGCCGGATCAGCGCAGTCGGGCGACGATCTCGCCCAGCGCGGCCATGGCCCGTCGCTGGAGTCCCGGCCCGAACGTGACGCGAGTGGCCCCGAGTTCGCCGAGCACGGCGGGCGAGGGGCCCTCGCCGTCCAGCCGGGCCACCATGTTGAGCGGGCCCTGGATGCCCGACCGCAGCAGGGGCAGCACATCGGCCGGCGCCAGGATCGGGTACACGCAGTCCGCGCCCGCCGCCACGTACAGCGCGGCACGGGCGATGGCCTGGCCGGGATCGCCGTCGCCGTGGACGAAGGTGTCGACCCGGGCGTTGACGAACAGCCGGTCGGCGGCGGCCGAGCGGACCTCGGCGAGGTACTCGGCGTGTTCGTGCGGGTCCTTGAGGACACCGCCCGCTCCCGAGTCCTCGAGGTTGCAGCCCACCGCGCCCGCCTCCAGCAGCCGCTCCACCAGCTCCTTCGGCGCCAGTCCGTACCCGCCCTCGACGTCCGCCGAAACCGGCACGTCCACCGCCCGTACGATCCGGGCCACCGCCGCGAACATCTCGTCGGCGGGGGTGTCGCCGTCCTCGTGGCCGAGGGACGCGGCGACCCCGGCACTGGGAGTGGCCAGCGCCGGGAACCCGGCCTCGACGCACGCCCGGGCGCTCGCCGCGTCCCATGGGCCTGGGAGCACCAGAGGGTCGCCCTGGGGGCGCCGGCGGTGCAGCGCGCGGAACAGGTCCGCCCCGGTCAGGGCCGGCGGCTCCGCGGCGGGGCGGCTCACCTGTGCTGTCCCGGCTGGTAGTGGCCGGGGGCCATCCGGGTCGTCACGCCGAAGCGGTTCCACGCGTTGATCACCGTGATCGCGGCGATCAACCGTGCCAGCTCGGCCTCCTCGAACTGCTTGGCGGCCCGGTCGTACACCTCGTCCGGCACGAAGCCCTCGGTCAGCACGGTGACCGCCTCGGTCAGCTCGATCGCCGCCAGCTCCTTCTCCGTGTAGAAGTGCCGGGACTCCTCCCAGGCGCTGAGCTGCACGATCCGCTCCACGCTCTCGCCCGCCGCGAGCGCGTCCTTGGTGTGCATGTCGAGGCAGAAGGCGCAGTGGTTGAGCTGTGAGGCGCGGATCTTCACCAGCTCGTACAGCTTGGGGTCCAGGCCCTGCCTGGCGGCGGTGTCCAGGCGGACCATCGCCTTGTAGACCTCGGGCGCGTGCCGGGCCCACTCCAGGCGCGGGGCGTGTTCGGTGGCGTACTCGACGGATTCCTGTGCGCTGCTCATGGTTCGACCCTAGGAGCCGGGCAGCCCAGGAGTATGGTCCATTTCCATGGCGAATCCCTGGGCCAATCTTGGCGTGGACCTCCATCTGGAACCGGCCGGGACCGGCGGGCTGCGCCGCGGTCTGACCGACGCGCTGCGGGACGCGGTCCGCACCGGCCGACTCGCCCCCGGCACCCGGCTGCCGTCCTCCCGCTCCCTCGCCGGCGACCTCGGCATCGCCCGCAACACCGTCGCCGAGGCGTACGCCGACCTGGTCGCAGAAGGCTGGCTCACCGCCCGCCAGGGCTCCGGCACACGGGTGGCGGAGCGAGCGGTGATCCCGCCGGCGGCGGACGCGCCCCGGCGCCGCCCACCGGGCCGACCGGCGTACAGCCTCGTCCCCGGCAGCCCCGACCTCGCCGCCTTCCCGCGCACCGAGTGGCTCAAGGCCGCCCGCCGCGCCCTGGCCACCGCCCCCTTCGACGCCCTCGGCTACGGCGACCCGCGCGGCCGCCCCGAACTGCGCACCGCCCTCGCCGGCTACCTCGCCCGCGTCCGGGGCGTCCGCGCCGACCCCGAGACGATCCTGATCACCGCCGGCTTCTCGCACGCCCTGCGCGTCCTCGGCACGCTGCTGCGGGCCCGCGGGGTGCGCTCGGTGGCGGTGGAGTCCTACGGGCTCGACGCCCACTGGAGCCTGCTGCGCGACGCGGGTCTCGCGACGCCCGCCCTGCCGTACGACGAACTGGGCACCGATACGACAGCGTTGGCGGGCGAGGGAGCCGTACTCCTCACGCCCGCCCACCAGTTCCCCATGGGTACGGCCCTGCACCCCGACCGGCGCACGGCGGTGGTGGAGTGGGCGCGGCGCACCGGCGCCCTGGTCCTGGAGGACGACTACGACGGCGAGTTCCGCTACGACCGCCAGCCCGTCGGCGCCCTCCAGGGCCTGGACCCCGGCCGGGTCGTCCACCTCGGCACCACCAGCAAGTCCCTCGCGCCCGGCCTGCGGCTGGGCTGGATGGTCCTGCCGCCCTCGCTGGTGGAGGAGGCGGCCGCGGCCAAGGGCCGGATCGACACCGTGGGCGTGCTGGACCAGCTCACCCTGGCCGAGTTCCTCACCTCCGGTGCCTACGACCGGCACGTCCGCTCCGCCCGGCTGCGCTACCGGCGCCGCCGTGACGCCCTCGCCGCAGCCGTCGCCGAGCGCGCGCCCGGCGTCCGGGTCACCGGGATCGCGGCCGGCCTGCACGCGGTGCTGCGGCTGCCGCCCGGCAGTGAACAGTCGGTGGTGCAGGCCGCGACCTGGCAGGGCCTGGCCCTGCACGGCCTGTCCTTCCACCGGCACCCCGACGCCGTCGCCGAACCGGCCGACGCGCTGGTCGTCGGGTACGGCACGCCGCCGGACAGCGCGTGGGCGGGCGCGCTGGAGGCACTGTGCCGGGCGCTGCCATGAGGCGAGGGCTTCTCCATCCGCACCGGGTTCACCTGCATCCGCAGCAGGCTCCCTCTGATCCTGATCCTGATCCTGATCCTGACCCGGAGCGGGCTCACCCCTCCTCCACCGCGACGGCCGGCGCCTCCCCGAACCGCGCCAGTGCCAGCGCCCCCGCCACCGCCACCACGAACCCGAGTGCCGCCAGCCAGCCCAGGCCCTCGCGGGTGCGGTCGCCGAGCCAGACGACGCCCACCGTCGCCGGGCCGATCGTCTCGCCGATCACCATGCCGGCCGTCGCGGTCGTCACCGAGCCGCGCTGCAGGGCCGAGGTCAACAGCACGAAGGCGGCGGCGCCGCCGATCAGGAGGGCGTAGGACGCCGGATTCGTGAGCAGATCGGCCGGCCGCAGCGAGTCGATAAGCCGGACCGCCACCTCCACCACCCCGAACCCGAAACCCGCCCCAAGACCCAGCACGAGGGCCCGCATCCGCCCCGACAGCCGCCCGCCCAGCAGAGCGAGCACCGCCATGCCGGCCGCCGTCGCGAGCATCACCCACTTCAGGGCGTCCGAACCGCCCTCCTCGCCCTCCGGCCCGGCCGCCAGACCCAGCATCGCGAGCCCCGCGCACACCACGCCCACCGCGCCCCACTCCGTGCCGCTGAGCCGCACCCGAAGCAGGCGCGCCGCGACCACCGCCGTCACCGCCAGGCTCGAGGCCAGCGCCGCGCTCACCGCGTAGATCGGGATCGAGCGCAGCGCGGCGATCTGGAACAGGAAGCCCAGTCCGTCCAGCGCGAGACCGGCCAGGTACCGCCACTGCCGCAGGGCCCGCAGCAGCAGGGCGACCTCGCCGCCCCCGCCCGTACCGGCCTCCCGCGCGGCCATCGCCTGCAACACCGTCGCGGTACCGAAGCAGACCGCCGCGCCAAGGGCGCACACCATTCCGAACAACACGAAGCGACTCTAGGCGAGGGCGAGATCGCAGGGCCCCTTGCGGGTACCCGCGCACCCCCGCCTAGGCTGACCGCCGCACACCGCACAGCAGACGGGGGAGAGACACCACATGGCGAACACGCGCGCGCAACTGCGCTCCACCACGGTCGTCCTCGGCGGCATGGGCCTGCTCGCCGCCGCCCTGACCGCCTGCTCCTCCGCGCCGGACAAGCGCTGCGTCGACCGGGACAGCTACCGCCTCGCCAAGGGCTACAAGGTCGTCTCCGACAAGAACTGCAGGTCCGCCAAGGTCTCGGTGAACGGCTCCTGGTACTACGGCGGCAAGAAGAGGGGCTCCTGGGTCACCGGCGGCTCCTTCACCAAACCGAGCAAGGGCTCGGGCGGCTCCTCGGGCGGCGGCGGAGTGCACCGCGGCGGGTTCGGCGGCGGCAAGGGCGGCTCCGGCGGCTGACCGGCACACACCCATGGAACGCCGAACCATCACCCCCCGCCCCGACTGGCAGCGGACCGTCGAGGAACAAGGGCTCGTCTACCCGCTCACCCGCCACCCCGACGGCTCCCTGCGCCCCTACTGGGACGAGAGCGCCTACTACGTCTTCACCCTGGACGAGGTCGAGGCGCTGGAGGAGACCGTCGGGGAACTGCACCGCATGTGCCTGGCCGCCGCCGGGCACATCGTGGCGAAGGGCCGTTTCGCCGACCTCGGCATCACCGACCCGCGGGTCGTCGCGGCCGTCACCGAGGCCTGGCACCGCCGCGCCGAACTCCCCACCGTCTACGGCCGCTTCGACCTCCGCTACGACGGCACCGGCCCGGCGAAACTGCTGGAGTACAACGCGGACACCCCCACCTCGCTGGTCGAGGCCGCATCCCCCCAGTGGTTCTGGATGGCGGAGCGCTTCCCCGGCGCCGACCAGTGGAACTCCCTGCACGAACGTCTGGTCGACGCCTGGCGCGAGCAGGCCGCGCTGCTCCCGCCGGGCAGCCCGCTGCACTTCGCGCACTCCTCGGCCGACGAACTCGGCGAGGACCTGATGACGGTCGCCTATCTGAAGGAGACCGCCGAGCAGGCCGGACTCGCCACCGACTGGATCTCCATGGAGGAGATCGGCTGGGACACCCTCTCCGGCCGGTTCGTGGACAACGGACTCCGTTTCATCCGCGCCGTTTTCAAGCTCTACCCCTGGGAATGGCTCACCACCGACGCGTTCGCCGGGCACGTCCTCGACACCCTCGACAACGGCGGCGGCAGCGGCACCACCCTGTGGATCGAGCCCGCCTGGAAGATGCTGCTGAGCAACAAGGCCCTGCTGGCCGTCCTCTGGGAGCTGTACCCCGGCCACCCGAACCTGCTCCCCGCCCATCTCGACGGCCCGCGCGAACTGGCCCGGACCACCGGCTACGTGGCCAAGCCCCTGCTGGGCCGCGAGGGCGAGGGCGTCACCGTGCACGAGCCGGGCGCGCCCGCGGCCGTACCCGACGAGCCCTGCTGCTACCAGCAGTTGGCCCCGCTGCCCGCCTTCGACGGCAACCATGTCGTCCTCGGCGCCTGGACCGTCCGGGACGAACCGGCCGGCCTCGGCATCCGCGAGTCCTCGGGCCTGATCACCGACGGATACGCCCGCTTCCTCCCGCACGTGATCCTCTAGTGCTGCGACCGGAAGGGTTCACCGGCTCGCGAGGCCCGGCACGGCACCTCGCCGCGTCGTCGCATCACCCGAGTACATCCAGTACGCGGGTGATGCTCCGCCCTGCGACGCACCGAAGCGGACGCCGCGAGCTTCCCGGCCGGCCTTTCCGGCCACAGCACCAGGCGCCGCCCCGGACGTGCCGCCGGACGGCTCCTAGCCGCCCAGCACGGCCTCCAACTGGTCGATACCCCAGTCCAGGTCCTCCTCGGTGATGACCAGCGGCGGCGCGATCCGGACGGTCGAGCCGTGGGTGTCCTTCACCAGCACGCCCCGCTCCATCAGCCGCTCCGTCACCTGACGCGCGGTGCCGGCCCGCGGCGCGATGTCCACACCCGCCCACAGCCCGCGCCCCCGCACCGCCGTCACCGGGCCCGCGCCGAGCAGCCCGCGCAGCCGCCGGTGCAGCCGCTCGCCCAGCTCGGCCGCCCGCGCCTGGTACTCGCCGGTCCGCAGCATCGCGATCACCTCCAGCGCCACCGCGCAGGCCAGCGGGTTCCCGCCGAACGTCGACCCGTGCTCGCCCGGCCGGAACACACCGAGCACCTCCGCGCTCGACACCACCGCCGACACCGGCAGGATCCCGCCGCCCAGCGCCTTGCCCAGCAGGTACACGTCCGGCACCACCCCCTCGTGCTCGCACGCGAAGGTCCGCCCGGTCCGCCCCAGCCCCGACTGGATCTCGTCGGCGACGAAGAGCACGTTCCGCTCCCGGGTCAGCTCCCGCACCCCGGCCAGATAGCCGGCCGGCGGCACGATCACCCCCGACTCGCCCTGGATCGGCTCCAGCAGCACGGCGACGGTGTTCTCGGTGAGCGCCCGCCGCATCGCGGTCAGATCCCCGTACGGCACGATCTCGAACCCCGGCGTGTACGGCCCGAAGTCCGCCCGGGCCTCCGGATCGGTCGAGAAGCTGATCACCGTCGTCGTACGCCCGTGGAAGTTGCCGCCCGCGACCACCACCTTCGCCATCTCCGCGGGCACCCCCTTCACCCGGTAGCCCCACTTCCGGGCCGTCTTCACCGCGCTCTCCACGGCCTCCGTACCGGTGTTCATGGGCAGCACCATCTCCATGCCGCACAGCTCGGCCAGCTCGGTGCAGAAGGCCGCGAACCGGTCGTGGTGGAAGGCGCGGGAAGTCAGCGTCACCCGCGCGAGCTGCCGCTCGGCCGCCTCGACGAGGCGCCGGTTGCCGTGCCCGAAGTTCAGCGCGGAGTACCCGGCCAGCAGGTCCAGATACCGGCGCCCCGCCACGTCCGTCAGCCACGCCCCCTCGGCCGTGGCCACGACGACCGGCAACGGATGGTAGGTGGGCGCGCTGTGCGCGTCGGCGGCGGCGATGAGGTCTTCAGCAGTGGGCACGGCCTCTCCCGGATACGACGGTGACTCTCCCGGACACGACGGTGGCCCCCTTCCTATCCTCGCTCGCATGGTGGACGCGGGATCTCGCCGTTCCGGCGCGCCCGGTAGGCTGATCAGCGGGTCGTGACTGGCGCGCAGGGATGGGACGGACCATCGGGGAGCGGCCCGAGCGGGAAAACAGTGCCGTGCGCCTGGGCCGAACGTGAACGCTGAACGCACGCCGTCCGGAGGTCCCCATGCCAGAGCAGAACTCCCTCTCCACCGAGTCCACGGCCTTCCGCGCCGCACTCGACGTCATCCGCACGGTCGAACCGCGGGTCGCCGACGCCATCGGCCAGGAGGTCACCGACCAGCGCGCGATGCTCAAGCTGATCGCCTCCGAGAACTACGCCTCCCCGGCCACCCTGCTGGCGATGGGCAACTGGTTCAGCGACAAGTACGCCGAGGGCACCGTCGGCCGCCGCTTCTACGCCGGCTGCCGCAACGTCGACACCGTCGAGTCGCTGGCCGCCGAGCACGCCCGCGAGCTCTTCGGCGCCCGGCACGCCTACGTCCAGCCGCACTCCGGCATCGACGCCAACCTCGTCGCCTTCTGGGCCGTCCTCGCCGACCGTGTCGAGGTGCCGTTCCTGGCGAAGACCGGCGCCCGCCAGGTCAACGACCTCACCGAGGCCGACTGGGCCGAGCTGCGCCAGGCCTTCGGCAACCAGCGCATGCTCGGTATGTCCCTGGACGCCGGCGGCCACCTCACCCACGGCTTCCGCCCGAACATCTCCGGCAAGATGTTCGACCAGCGCTCCTACGGCACCGACCCGGTCACCGGCCTCATCGACTACGAGGCGCTGCGCGCCCAGGCCCGCGAGTTCAAGCCGCTGATCATCGTGGCCGGCTACTCCGCCTACCCGCGCCTGGTGAACTTCCGGATCATGCGGGAGATCGCCGACGAGGTCGGGGCGACCCTGATGGTCGACATGGCCCACTTCGCGGGCCTGGTCGCCGGCAAGGTCCTGACCGGCGACTTCGACCCGGTCCCGCACGCCCAGATCGTCACCACGACCACCCACAAGTCCCTGCGCGGCCCGCGCGGCGGCATGGTCCTGTGCGACGACTCCCTGAAGGACCAGGTCGACCGCGGCTGCCCGATGGTCCTCGGCGGCCCGCTGCCGCACGTGATGGCCGCCAAGGCCGTCGCCCTCGCCGAGGCCCGGCAGCCCTCCTTCCAGGACTACGCCCGGCGCATCGTCGACAACTCCCGTGCCCTGGCCGAGGGCCTGACGCGGCGCGGCGCCACCCTGGTCACCGGTGGCACGGACAACCACCTCAACCTGATCGACGTGGCCACCTCCTACGGCCTCACCGGCCGCCAGGCCGAGGCGGCCCTGCTGGACTCCGGCATCGTCACCAACCGCAACGCCATCCCGGCCGACCCGAACGGCGCCTGGTACACCTCCGGCATCCGCGTCGGCACCCCCGCCCTGACCACCCGGGGCCTCGGCACCGCCGAGATGGACGAGGTGGCCGGTCTCATCGACCGGGTGCTCACCACCACCGAGTCCGGCACCACCAAGTCCGGCGCCCCCTCCAAGGCCCAGCACGTCCTCGACCCGAAGATCGCGGACGAGATCTCCCACCGGGCGACCGACCTGGTAGCGGGCTTCCCGCTGTACCCGGAGGTCGACCTCGGCTGACCCTCACAGGTCGATCAGCCCTGACGAGGCTCCCCAGCGCGGCGGACCGGCACGACGCCGGTCCGCCGCGCGGCGTACCGCAGCGGCGCCGGCGTTTCGGCGGCGAGCCCTCCGGCGGCCGCCCACCCCAGCGGGACGGCGGCCCGGGACCCGCGCCGACCCGCGCGGGTCCCGGGGCGCCGGCACCGGCGCGCCGAGCGGCCCGGCGCGGTCCAGCCGGTCGTGGTCGTCCCGCCGCGCCCGGTGCCCCGGCGACGCCGAGCGCCCCCGCGCCCCCGGCGACGCCGAGCGCCCCCGCGCCCCCGGCGACGGCGAGCGCCCCCGCGACCGCCGTCACCCGGGTGGCCCGCGCCTGCCGCCGCCATGGCCCCCGTGCGCCCGTCGACGCCCTCTCCCGGGTCCCACCCTCTGTCACACCTCGCGGAACGGATCGCGCCTCACCTGTTTCCCACCCGTACCGGATCGCCACCCGTTACCTGAGAGAATGGTGAACATGGCCACTGACCGACCTCGCGTGCTCTCAGGAATCCAGCCCACCGCAGGCTCGTTCCACCTCGGCAACTACCTCGGCGCCGTCCGCCAGTGGGTGGCCCTGCAGGAGTCCCACGACGCGTTCTACATGGTCGTCGACCTGCACGCGATCACCGTTCCGCAGGAACCGGCTCAGCTGCGGGCCAACACCCGGCTGGCCGCCGCGCAGTTGCTGGCCGCCGGGCTCGACCCGGACCGGTGCACCCTCTTCGTGCAGAGCCACGTCCCCGAGCACGCCCAGCTCGCCTGGGTCATGAACTGCCTCACCGGCTTCGGCGAGGCCTCGCGCATGACCCAGTTCAAGGACAAGTCCGCCAAGCAGGGTGCCGACCGGGCCTCCGTCGGCCTGTTCACGTACCCGGTCCTGCAGGTCGCGGACATCCTGCTGTACCAGGCCAACGAGGTGCCGGTCGGCGAGGACCAGCGCCAGCACATCGAGCTGACCCGCGACCTCGCCGAGCGGTTCAACGGGCGGTTCGGCCGGACCTTCACCGTCCCGAAGCCGTACATCCTCAAAGAGACGGCGAAGATCTACGACCTGCAGGACCCGACGGTCAAGATGAGCAAGTCGGCGTCCACCCCCAAGGGCCTGATCAACCTGCTCGACGAGCCGAAGGCGACGGCGAAGAAGGTCAAGAGCGCGGTCACCGACACCGACACGGTGATCCGCTACGACACCGAGAACAAGCCGGGCGTCTCCAACCTCCTCACCATCTTCTCCACCCTCACCGGCCGCTCCATCGACGAGCTGGAGAAGGACTACGAGGGCAAGATGTACGGCGCGCTCAAGACGGACCTCGCCGACGCCATGGTGGAGTTCGTGACGCCGTTCCGGGAACGCACCCAGCAGTACCTGGAGGACCCCGAGACGCTCGACTCGGTCCTTGCCAAGGGCGCGGAGAAGGCACGGGCCGTGGCCGCGGAGACGCTCGCGCAGGCGTACGACCGCGTGGGCTTCCTGCCGGCGAAGCACTGAGCGGCACCCGGGCGTAGGACCGCACGCGCACCCGAGCGGGCGGAGCGCTGCACATCACTGCCGCTGCGCCTGCCCACGGGACACCCGTGGCCGTACAGTCGATAACCGACGGGTGAGAAGAAAACAGACACGACGAGGGGAGACGACGTGGGGACCGTAACGATCGGCGTGTCGATCGCGGTCCCGGAGCCTCACGGCAGCCTGCTCCAGGAGCGGCGCGCGGGCTTCGGCGACGCCGCGGCTCACTGCATCCCCTCGCATGTCACCCTGCTGCCGCCGACCGAGGTGGACGAGGCCGGCCTGCCGGCGGTGGACGCCCACCTGAGACGGGTCGCGGCGGCCGGGCGGCCGTTCCCGATGCGGCTGTCCGGGACCGGCACCTTCCGGCCGCTGTCGCCGGTCGTCTACGTGTGCGTCGCCCAGGGCGCCGAGGACTGCTCCTGGCTGCAGCAGCGGGTCCGCGACGCCTCCGGGCCGGTGCCGCGCGAGCTGCAGTTCCCGTACCACCCGCACGTCACGGTCGCGCACGGCATCGACGAGGCGGCGATGGACCGCGCCTTCGCGGAGCTGGCCGACTTCGAGGCCGAGTGGCCGTGCACCGGGTTCGCGCTGCACGAGCAGGGCGCCGACGGCGTGTGGCGCAAGCTCCGGGAGTACCCGTTCGGTGGGTCCGTGGTGCCGCCGCAGGCGGGCCACATGGACCGCGGCACGATCGCCAGCCGGTAGCCGCCGCATCCTCGTCCCTCAGAGGGGCAGTCTGCGGAACACCGTCCGCGGCGCGTGCCGCAGGACCGCCATCACCAGGCGCAGGAAGCCCGGCACCCACACCGTCTCCGAGCGGCGGCGCAGGCCCAGTTCGACGGCCGTGGCGACCGCCTCGGGGGTGGTGGCGAACGGCGCCCTGGGCAGGCCGGCCGTCCTGCGCGTGACGACGAAGCCGGGGCGTACGACCATGACGTGCACGCCGGTGCCGTACAGCGCGTCGCCGAGGCCCTGCGCGAAGGTGTCGAGCCCGGCCTTGCTGGAGCCGTAGATGAAGTCCACCCGGCGGGCGCGTTCACCGGCGACGGAGGAGAGGACCACCAGCGAGCCGTGGCCCTGGGTCTGCAGCGCGCGGGCCGCCACCAGGCCCGCCGACACGGCTCCGGTGTAGTTGGTCTGCGCGACCTGGACGGCGCGCAGCGGGTCGCGTTCGTCGTGGGCCTGGTCGCCGAGGATGCCGAAGGCCAGCAGCACCAGATCGATGTCGCCCTCGGCGAACACCTTGCCGAGGACCGGCTCGTGGGACTCGGGGGCGAGGGCGTCGAAGGCGAGGGTGTGGACGTCGGCGCCCAGCGCGCGCAGGCTCTCGGCCGTCTGCTCCAGACCGGGCGAGGGGCGGCCCGCCAGCCGGACGGTCCGGGCGCCGCGGGCGATCAGGCGGCGCACGGTGGCGAGCGCGATCTCGGAGGTACCGCCGAGGACGAGCAGGGACCGGGGGAGGGGTTCGAGGTCGAGCATGCCGGTGACCGTATCGTCCATTTATGGGCGATTGGTCACGGAACATAACTCTGCTCGGCGGAACGGGTGATTAATGGGATGTCACTCAATAGTGTCGATGTCACCCGCACATCGGGTCTCGGTCCCGGGGGCAGAGACGCACCATGGACTGGCTGAAGAAGCTCCCCGGGATCGGGCCGATCGTCACTCGGCTGATGACCACGCACGCCTGGCGTTCGTACGAGCGCCTGGACCGGGTGAAGTGGACGCGACTGGCCGCCGCGATGACCTTCGTCAGCTTCGTCGCGCTGTTCCCGCTGCTGACGCTGGCCGCCACCGTCGCCGCCGCCACGCTCAGCCAGTCGCAGCAGAGGAACCTGCAGGACAAGATCGCCGAGCAGATTCCCGGCATCTCCGACCAGCTCGACATCAACTCCCTGGTGGAGAACGCCGGCACCGTCGGGGTCATCGCCGGTGCCCTGCTGCTGTTCACCGGCATGGGCTGGGTCGGCCAGGTGCGCGACTGCCTGCGCGCGGTGTGGGAGCTGCCCGACAGCGAGGAGAACCCGTTCCTCGCCAAGGCCAAGGACACGGGCATCCTGGTCGGTCTCGGCGGCGCGGTCGTCGCCACCCTCGCCATCTCCACCGTGGCCTCGGCGATGGTGGGCCGGCTCAGCGACAGCCTCGGCCTCGACCGGGCGGGCTGGGGGCACGTGCTGCTGCAGATCATCGCGTTCGCCGTGGCCGTGCTCGCCGACTTCCTGCTCCTGCTCTACGTGCTGACCCTGCTGCCCGGCGTCGAACCCCCGCGCCGCCGCCTGCTGATGGCCGCGCTGACCGGGGCGGTCGGTTTTGAACTGCTGAAGCTGCTGCTCAGCGGCTACATCCAGGGAGTCGCCTCGAAGAGCATGTACGGCGCGTTCGGCGTGCCCGTGGCCCTGCTGCTGTGGATCAACTTCACCGCGAAACTCGTCCTGTTCTGCGCCGCCTGGACGGCGACGCCGAGCAAGGACGCCGAGATCACGAACGCGTCCGACGGCGCATCAGATCCGGCAGCGGCCAACGGCGGTTGATCAGGTACACCCCGCCTCCGAGCAGCACCAGCAGCCCGCCGGCGATGGCCAGGGCGGTTCCGACGCCGGTGGCGCCGATCCTGCCGGAGGCGCTCGCCACCGGCCGCGTGCCGGACCCGCCGGTCCTGTGCGCGGGCCCCGGGGAGGCGGTGGCACCCGGCTGGGCGGTGGACTGCGCACTCTTCGGCGGGACCAGCTCGCCCACCGGTCGCACCTTGCCGGCCGCCCGGAAGCCCCAGTCGAACAGCTTCGCGGTCTCCTTGTAGACCTCGTTGTGCTCGTGCTTCTCCGGGTTCATCACCGTGACCAGCAGCACCTTCCCGTCGCGTTCGGCGACGCCGGTGAAGGTGGCGCCCGCGTCGGTGGTGTTGCCGTTCTTCACCCCGGCGATGCCCTGGTAGACGGGCACGTCCGTGTCGCCGCTCAGCAGCCGGTTGGTGTTGCGGATCTCGCCGGACTCGAACTTCGCCGACACGGTGGAGCAGTACTCGCGGAAGTCCTTCTTCTGCAGCCCGGAGCGGGCGAACAGCGTCAGGTCGTACGCCGACGACCTCTGCTCGGGCGCGTCGTATCCGTCCGGGCTGACCACGCGCGTGTCCAGGGCCTGCAACTCGTCGGCGTGGTCCTGCATGTCCTTGACGGTCCGGTCGACCCCGCCGTTCATCGCGGACAGCACGTGCACGGCGTCGTTGCCCGAGCGCAGGAAGACCCCGAGCCACAGGTCGTGCACGGAGTAGGTGTGGCTCTCCTTTATCCCGACCACGCTCGAACCGGCGCCCATGCCCGCGAGGTCGGACGGGACCACCTTGTGCTCCATCGTCTTCGGGAACCGGGGCAGCAGGGTGTCCGCGAACAGCATCTTCAGGGTGCTCGCCGGGGGCAGCGGCCAGTGCGCGTCGTGCGCGGCGAGGACCTCGCCGGACTCGGCGTCGGAGACGATCCAGGACCGTGCGGTGAGGTCCTTGGGGAGCACGGGCACTCCGGCCGCGAGGTTCACCTGGGTGCCGGGCCGCCCGAGCCGGGCGCCGCCCACCTGCGACATGCCCGCCGGGGGAGTGGCCGCCGGGCTCGTGGAGGGCGTCGGGGCCGCGAGCGCGACGGGCGCGGTGGCGGACAGGGACAGCAGCGTGGCGGAGGTGACCAGCAGGGATCGCCGGAGGGTCTTCTTGGGAGCGGGCACGGTCGGAAACGTACCTGCCATGGACACCGAAGTCCCGCCCGGCACCCCACCCCGGCCACGGAACGGAACCCCGAACAGCGATACTGCATCCATGCCGTGCTCATCCGGGGCACAACCCCCGGACCCCCGGCCGGTCGTCCGGGCCCGGCGTCGTGTCGAAAGGTCAGTCCCTGTGAAACTCAGCCGCCCGGTCTCCTGGTTCCTGCTCGCCTTCGGGGTGTGGAGCTGGGTCATCTGGATCACTTTCGTCAAGAACCTGGTCGAGGACGGCAGCGGACTCGCCTTCGACGACGGCCACCCGACCGCGTACTTCTGGGTGCATCTGCTGCTGGCGATCGTCTCCTTCGTATTGGGGACGGTCATCGGGGTCATCGGGTTGCGCGGACTGCGCGCCCTGCGCCGGACGTCATAGCGGGAGGCACTGCAGCGTGGTCATCGTCTTCGTCCTCCTCGCGGCGGCCGTCCTGGCCGTGCTGGTGCTCGGGCACTGGTACGTGTGGCGCCGTCTGGTCCGCGACACCACCCGGGGTCCGGGCCCCGCCCGCCGCACCGGCACGGCGGTGTTCGTCGCCGGCCCGCTGCTGATGGTCGGCGCCCTGGTCGCCGAACGCTCCGGCGCCCCCTTCTGGCTCCAGCGCACCCTCGCCTGGCCCGGCTTCCTGTGGATGGCGCTGGCGCTGTACCTGCTGGTGGCGGTGGTGGCCGGCGAGGTCGTACGGCCGCTGCTGGGACGGCTCCTGGCGCGCCGGGTGCGGACCACCGAGACCCTCGTACGGGAGCCGGAGACCGTGCCGGCGGCACCGCGGCCGTCGCCGGACGAGCCGGAGCCCGCCGGGCAGGCACCACGCGGGACGAACGCCCCCTCCCGGCGGCTGTTCGTCTCCCGGGTCGTGGGCGGGGCCGCCGCGGCCGCCGCAGTCGGAACCGTCGGTCACGGCACCTACGGCGTGCTGCGCGGGCCGCGGGTCAAGCGCGTCACCGTGCCGCTCACCCGGCTGCCGCGCGCCGCGCACGGGTTCCGGATCGCCGTCGTCAGCGACATCCACCTCGGACCCGTCCTCGGCCGCGGCTTCGCGCAGCGGGTCGTCGACACCGTGAACGCCACCCAGCCCGACCTGATCGCGGTCGTCGGCGACCTGGTGGACGGCAGTGTGAAGGACCTCGGCCCGGCCGCCGCGCCGCTGGCCCAGCTCACCGCACGGCACGGGGCGTACTTCGTCACCGGCAACCACGAGTACTTCTCCGGTGCCGAGCAGTGGGTCGCCGAGGTGCGCACCCTCGGCCTGCACCCGCTGGAGAACGCCCGCACCGAGCTGCCGTACTTCGACCTGGCCGGGGTGAACGACCTCCAGGGCGAGAGCGAGGGCCAGGGCCCGGACTTCGCGAAGGCGCTCGGGGACCGGGACCCGGCCCGCGCCTGTGTGCTGCTCGCCCATCAGCCGGCGCAGATCCACGAGGCGGTCCGGCACGGCGTCGACCTCCAGCTCTCCGGCCACACCCACGGCGGCCAGCTCTGGCCCGGCAACCTGATCGCGGCAGCCGCCAACCCCACCGTGGCCGGCCTCGAACGCTACGGGGACACGCAGCTGTACGTCAGCCGGGGCGCCGGCGCCTGGGGACCGCCCACCCGGGTCGACGCGCCCTCGGACGTGACCGTGATCGAACTGGCCGCCACGCGCGCCTGACCCGGCCGCCGGCGCGCGGGGCGGAAACCGCTTCCACCTCCCTGTGAAGACGCTGTGGAATTCGGCGGAAACAACGCCTCGGTAAGTTCTCCCTCATTCGTGCCGATTGCTCTTCCCCCCGCTGAAACAGGTGTGATTAGGTGAGCCGCGCCACTAGGGGGTGGCCGTTTTTTTTGTGCTGGGCCAGGGGTAGGGCCCTGGCAGGAGGGGCACCACCATGCGATCTGTTCGCATGCGCATTCTCGTGACGCTGCTCGTACTCGCCGTCGTGGGAATCGGCGGCCGGCAGTTGCTGTCGTCGCAGGGCGACAAGAACCGGACGATCACCGTCGGCACGACCGACGCCGTCACCTCACTGGACCCGGCCGGCGCCTACGACGCCGGTTCCTGGGCCCTGTTCAGCAATGTCTTCCAGACCCTGCTGACCTTCGAGCCGGGCGGCGTCCGACCCGTCCCCGACGCGGCGAAGAGCTGCACCTTCGAGGGCGGCGGCCTGAAGACGTACCGGTGCTCGCTGCGTGACGGCATCACCTTCCCGAGCGGGCGCGAGCTCACCGCCGCGGACGTGAAGTACTCCTTCGAGCGGGTCAAGAGGATCAACTCGGACGTCGGCCCGGCGTCCCTGTTCTCCACCCTCGGCTCGGTGACCGCCGACAGCGCGACCACCGTCACCTTCCATCTGTCGTCCCCGGACGCCACCTTCCCGCTGAAGGTCGCCACCGGTGCCGGCTCGATCGTGGACAAGGACGCGTACCCGGCCAGGGCCCTGCGCACCGGCACCGGTGTCGACGGCACCGGCCCGTACACGCTGACCTCGTACACCAAGGACCAGAAGGCCGTCCTGGCGCCCTACGGGCAGTACCAGGGCTACCTCGGCGGCACCGGCCACTCCATCGAGCTGCGTTACTACGCCAACTCCCAGAAGCTGCAGAGCGCCTGGCGGCACAAGCAGCTCGACGTCGCCACCCGGACCCTGCCGCCGCAGGCCCTGTCCGAGCTGAACCCGAGCGACCCCACCCAGCGCGTCACCGAGTCCGACAGCTCCGAGACCCGCAACCTCTACCTGAACACCCGCGCGAACTCCCCGCTGCACGACGCGCGGGTGCGCCGCGCCATGGCCTGGCTGGTCAACCGCGAGCAACTGGCCGCCAAGGTGTACGACGGCACGGTCGACCCGCTGTACTCGCTGATCCCGGCCGGCATCATCGGCCACACCACGTCCTTCTTCGACACCTACCCGACGCAGAGCACCGCGAAGGCGCGGGAGCTGCTCACCCAGGCCGGGGTGACCCTGCCGGTGCGCTTCACCTTCGGCTACGGCAAGGGCCGGGGCGCGGGCGCGGAGGAGGCCGCGGAGCTGAAGCAGCAGCTGGAGAAGGGCGGCCTGTTCAAGGTAAACATCCAGGGTTACGAGTGGACCGACTTCCAGAAGCGCTGGGCCGCCGGGAAGATGGACGCCTGGGCGGTCGGCTGGGTGGCCGACTACCCCGACCCGGACACCTTCGGCTCCCCGCTGGTCGGCACCGGCTCCACCATGAGCACCGGCTACAGCAACAAGGCCGTGGACGCCCTCATCCGGAACAGCCAGCAGTACGCCGACCGCTCGCGGGCCTCGAACGACTTCCGCGACATCCAGGGGGACGTGGCGGCCGACGTGCCGCTGATCCCGCTCTGGCAGCGCAAGGAGTACGTGGTCAGCACCGAGGACGTCGGCGGCGGCCAGTACCTCTCGGACGGCACGGGCGTGTTCCGCCTGTGGCGCCTGCAGTGGATCTGACGCCCCGCGGATGAGGGGTTAGTCCTCGTCCTCGTCCGCGCGGGCGCCCGCGCGTCCGGCTCTGGCCGCCGGGTCCGGCAGTGCCCTCGTCATCCCCGGCAGGAAGTCCGTGAACAGCTCGTGGACCTCCAGCACCAGGGGGCGCAGCACCCGGAACCGGGCCAGGGCCACCCCACGGGCGGTCAGCCGGGCCCCCCGACGCGCCAGCCGGTAGCTGCGCTCGCGGCCCTCGGTCCGGTCGAAGATCCAGTACAGGACGAGACCCATCTGGGACAGCCACATCAGCTCCGGCAGCACGTCCCGCAGTTCGGGCGCCACCTTGGACTTCGAGCCGGCCAGCAGCTCCCGGTGGACGCTCATGGCCTGCTCCCGCGCGTGCTCGCTCTCCGGGGAGAACGGGCTGAGCGGGCTGTCGGGGTCGGCGGCGTTCTTGAAGAACTGGACCGCGAACTCGTGGTAGGGCCTGGCGATGTCCAGCCACGCGGTCAGGACGCCCGCGAGCCGGGCCTCCAGATCGGTCTCCCGTTCCAGGACCTCCCGGACCGCCACCTGGTGCTCGGCGGCGATCCGGTCGTAGAAGCCCTGGATCAGGTGCTCCTTGCCCTCGAAGTAGTAGTAGGCGTTCCCGACGGAGACGCCGGCCTCCTTGGCGATGGCCCGCATGGTCGTCTTGTCGTAGCCGCGCTCCTGGAAGAGCCGCATCGCGGTCTCCAGGATGAGTGCGCGGGTCTGCTCGGACTTGGTCTGGGGGCCGGCCGCTTCGGGGCCTTCGTTCTTCGCGGGCACGACAGGAGCCTAACCAGTGGCGCAGGCGCCGCCGGAACAGGTGGGCGGGTTGTGGGTCCAGCCCGCGCGCGGGTCGTACGCCCATCCGTCGGTCCGCGGGTACGCTTGCCCGCCCCACTGCGCGCCCCGCCACTTGGCGGCCGCCAGCACCGCGCCCCGGGCCAGCCTCGCCCCCGCCGGGGTGCTCAGCCGGTGGGCGAGCGGGCGGTGTTCGCGCAGCGCCCACAGGACGACGATCCAGGCGCGGGAGGCCTGGTAGACCTGCCCGGAGTCGCCGATCACGGTGACCTCCTCGAGGGTGGCGGCGTGGTCGAGCCCCGGGAAGCGCCGACGGGCCTCGTCCGAGCCGGCCGGGACCAGCTCCAGCGGCACCAGCTTCGGCTGCCGTACGAGCCAGCCGCGCAGATGCGTGCACAGGGCGCATTCGGCGTCGTAGAGGACGGTGAGCCCGCGGACCGGGACGGACGTGGCGCCCCGGTCCCGCGCGGAGGTCACCGCGCTCACGCCCCGGCCGTCGGCGGGACCCAGGCCTGCGGGGACACCGGCGGCTGCTGCTCCCGCTCCATCAGCCCGCGCCGCCGGATCCTGCTGAGCACGTACACGTTGCCCAGGTGCATCACGCCGAGCACCAGCAGCACCACGCCGAGCTTGGCCGACAGGGCCTCGAAGATGCCCCGGGTGTCGTCTATGTCGCCGCTGTCGTTCAGGTACAGCGCCACGAAGCCGAGGTTGACCAGGTAGAAGCCGACCACCAGGAGGTGGTTGACGGCGTCGGCGAGCTTCTCGTTGCCGCGCAGCACGTCGGACAGGAAGACCCGGCCGTTGCGGCTGAGAGTGCGGGCCACCCAGACGGTCAGCGCGATGCTGACCACCAGGTAGATGACGTAGGCGATGACGGTGCGGTCCATGCCCCACCCCTTCTTGAACGCGTTCAAAACGCTGACAGGGATGACTCTAGACCTGCTTTTGAACATGTTCAACTCAATGGGCGCGACGAGTCGCTCCGGCTCCGCGTGTCAGCTCCGGCGGCCCAGCTCCGGGCGCTTGCTGTAGTCGGTGAAGCCGAGGACGTTCCCCCAGGGGTCGGCGATCTCGACGGTCCAGCCGGTGGCCACCGAGAACACCTCGTCCAGCGGCACGATCCCGGCGCCGGCCAGCTCCCGCGCCGCCGCCCGCGCGTCCGGCACCTCGAGCCACAGCCGCGGGGAGGGCCACGCCGGCGGCCGGTGCCCCAGCGCCTCCTCGGCGCGCAGCAGGATCCCGGGCGTCTCGCCGCCGACCTTCAGCAGGGCGATCCCGGCCTCGTCGAGCCGGAACCCGACGGTGAACCCGGCCCGCTCGTAGAAGTCGACGGCCTCACCGAGGTCGCCGACGGGAAACAGCGCGTTGTCGAACCCGAGCAGTTCGTACGACCCTTTGTCTGACATGTCGTCACATTAGGGCTCAACCCGACCATACGCGAGAAGCCCCACCGAAACTCGATCGGCGGGGCTCAAGGAAACGCGGGGAAGGGCGCCTACATACTGCTCAGCGACCGGGCGTAGTTGATCTGACCCATGATCGCCGGGAAGGTGCCCGGACCCTGAGCCGGGAGCATCGTGGAGTGGTGCCGGCCCGCACTGGTCACGGTGACCTGGATGTAGCCCGTGGTCCGCTTCTCCTTCATCAGCAGGAAGAACAGGCCCAGCAGGCAGAAGAGGAAGAAGACGACGGCGAGCACGATGGCGTGCGGCGGGATCCGCTCCTCGGTGTGCGACATGTCGGTGGCGTTCCAGACCGCGCCGCGCAACGGCAGCTGCCCGGCCGGAGTGATGATCTGATCGCCCGTCACCGCGATGTCGCCGATCGCCAGCAGCGTGGCACCGCCCATGGGCCCCGGAGCGGCAGGCGCCCCCGGAGCCGCCTGCTGCTGCGGGAACCCGTACCCCTGCGGCACGGGCGCCGGGTAGCCGTAGCCGGGCACGCCGGCGGGCTGGGCCGGGTAGCCGTAGCCGGGCCCCGCCTGGGGCTGCGCGGGGATGCCCGGGGGCTGCGTGGGCGCCGCCGGAGGGTGCCCGGGGCCCCACTGGTCGCTCGCGCCGGTCTGCGGATACGGCTCGGTCATGCTGGCGTCCCCCTGATGGCCGCTTCGTCGGATCGAGGGATCATCCTGTCACCTGCCGGCCCGGGCACCGAGAAGGGCCCCGCTTCCGGTGCGTGACCGGGAACGGGGCCCAACTCGTGGGGTGCGAAGGGCAATCAGTAGCGGCGCGTGATCAGTGCGCGCTTGACTTCCTGGATCGCCTTGGTGACCTCGATACCGCGCGGGCAGGCGTCCGTGCAGTTGAAGGTCGTGCGGCAGCGCCACACGCCGTCGCGGTCGTTGAGGATCTCCAGGCGCTGCTCGCCCGCCTCGTCACGGCTGTCGAAGATGAAGCGGTGGGCGTTCACGATCGCGGCCGGGCCGAAGTACTGGCCGTCGTTCCAGAACACCGGGCAGGACGACGTGCACGCGGCGCAGAGGATGCACTTCGTGGTGTCGTCGAAGCGCTCGCGGTCCTCGGCGGACTGCAGACGCTCGCGCGTGGGCTCGTTCGTGTCCTTCGTGACGAGGAAGGGCATGACGTCCCGGTACGCCTGGAAGAACGGCTCCATGTCCACGACCAGGTCCTTCAGGACCGTGAGGCCCTTGATGGGCTCGACCGTGATCGGCTTCTCGGGGTTGATGTCCTTGATCAGCGTCTTGCAGGCCAGACGGTTCTTGCCGTTGATCCGCATGGCGTCGGAGCCGCAGATGCCGTGGGCGCAGGAACGGCGGAACGTCAGGGTGCCGTCGATGTCCCACTTGATCTTGTGCAGACCGTCGAGGACGCGCTCCTTGGGGTCGATCTCCAGCTGGAAGTCTTCCCAGGCCGCCTCCGCCGAGACCTCCGGGTTGAAGCGGCGGATCCGGAAGGTGACGGTGATGTAGGGGGAGTCGGCGAAGCCGGGCTCGGGCTGGCCGGCCGCGTCCGCCTTGTCCAGAACAGGGGTAGCCATCAGTACTTACGCTCCATCGGCTGGTAGCGGGTCTGGACGACCGGCTTGTAGTCGAGACGGACGGTTTCCGAGCCGTCGGCGCCGACCTCGCGGTACGCCATGGTGTGCCGCATGAAGTTGACGTCGTCGCGGTTCGGGTAGTCCTCGCGGTAGTGACCGCCGCGGGACTCCTTGCGGGCGAGTGCGGAGACCGCCATGACCTCGGCCAGCTCGAGCAGGTTGCCCAGCTCGACCGCCTCGAGGAGGTCCGTGTTGAACCGCTTGCCCTTGTCCTGGATCGCCACGTTCTTGTAGCGCTCGCGCAGCTCGGCGATCTTCTCGACGGCCGTCTTGATCGTCTGCTCGGTGCGGAACACCATGACGTTGGCGTCCATGGTCTCCTGCAGCTCACGACGGATGGTGGCCACCCGCTCGTTGCCGGTGGAGTTGCGCAGCCGCTCGATCTGCGCGACGACGAGCGACTCCGGGTTCTCCGGCAGCTCGACGAAGTCGACCTTCGCCGAGTACTCGGCGGCGGCGATGCCCGCGCGGCGGCCGAACACGTTGATGTCCAGCAGCGAGTTGGTGCCCAGGCGGTTGGCGCCGTGCACCGACACGCAGGCCACCTCGCCGGCCGCGTAGAGGCCCGGGACGACGGTGGTGTTGTCCGCCAGGACCTCGCCCTGGACGTTCGTCGGGATGCCGCCCATGGCGTAGTGCGCGGTGGGCTGGATCGGGATCGGGTCCGTGTACGGCTCGATGCCCAGGTAGGTGCGCGCGAACTCGGTGATGTCCGGGAGCTTGGCGTCCAGCTGCTCCGGCGGCAGGTGGGTGAGGTCCAGGTAGACGTGGTCGCCCTCGGGACCGCAGCCGCGGCCCTCACGGATCTCCGTGTAGATGGAGCGGGAGACGACGTCACGGGACGCGAGGTCCTTCATGACCGGCGCGTACTTCTCCATGAAGCGCTCGCCGTCCTTGTTGCGGAGGATGCCGCCCTCGCCGCGCGCACCCTCGGTGAGGAGGATGCCCATGCGCCAGATGCCGGTCGGGTGGAACTGGAAGAACTCCATGTCCTCCAGCGGCAGGCCCCGGCGGTAGACGGCGGCCTGGCCGTCACCGGTGAGGGTGTGCGCGTTGGAGGTCACCCGGAAGAACTTGCCGGTGCCGCCGGAGGCGTAGATCACGGCCTTCGCCTGGAAGAGGTGGAGCTCGCCGGTCGCCAGCTCGTACGCCACCACGCCGGCCGACTTCCTGACGCCGTCGACCTCGGTGATCAGCTGGTCCAGGACGTAGAACTCGTTGAAGAACTCCACGCCCTCCTTGACGCAGTTCTGGTACAGCGTCTGGAGGATCATGTGGCCGGTGCGGTCCGCGGCGTAGCAGGACCGGCGGACCGGGGCCTCGCCGTGGTTGCGGGAGTGACCACCGAAGCGGCGCTGGTCGATCGTCCCGTTGGGCGTCCGGTTGAACGGCAGGCCCATCTTCTCCAGGTCGAGGACGGCGTCGATGGCCTCCTTCGCCAGGATCTCCGCGGCGTCCTGGTCGACCAGGTAGTCACCGCCCTTGATCGTGTCGAAGGTGTGCCACTCCCAGTTGTCCTCCTCCACGTTGGCCAGCGCGGCGGCCATGCCGCCCTGCGCGGCGCCCGTGTGGGAGCGGGTGGGGTAGAGCTTGGTCAGGACCGCGGTGCGGCTGCGCTTCGTCGACTCGATGGCCGCGCGCATGCCGGCGCCGCCGGCGCCGACGATGACTGTGTCGTACTTGTGGATCTTCATGTTTCTCGCAGCCCCGTGCCTAGCGGATGTTCGGGTCGAAGGTGAAGATCACCAGCGTGCCGAGCAGGATGGTGAACACCGTGGCGGTGTAGAGCAGAGCCTTCAGCCACAGCCGGGTGTTCGGGCGCTCGGCGTAGTCGTTGATGACCGTGCGCAGGCCGTTGGCGCCGTGCAGCATCGCGAGCCACAGCATCAACAGGTCCCAGACCTGCCAGAACGGGGACGCCCAGCGGCCGGCCACGAAGGCGAAGCCGATCTTGGAGACGCCGCCGTCCAGGACGAGCTGGATCAGCAGGTGGCCGATGACGAGGACGACCAGCACGATGCCGGACAGGCGCATGAACAGCCAGGCGGCCAGCTCGAAGTTGCCCCGAGTGGACTTGGGGGTCTTATTGGTCCGCCTGCGCGGCGCCTCGATCAGCGGGGCCGGGTTGTCGGCGGTGTACACCGGGGCGCCCTCGACGGGGCCGACTCCGGACGCGGGGGTTTCAGTCGTGGACATGAGTGTCAGCTCCCGAACAGGGCACGAGTGGCGTGGCCGAGGACCGGGTAGATCGCGCCGATCATCAGGGCGATCCAGACACCCATCACGGTCCAGAACATCTGCTTCTGGTAGCGCGGGCCCTTCGACCAGAAGTCGACGGCGATGACGCGCAGGCCGTTGAGCGCGTGGAAGAGGATGGCGGCGACGAGGCCGTACTCCAGCAGCGCGACGATGGGCGTCTTGTAGGTCGCCACGACCTTGTCGTAGGCCTCGGGGGAGACACGGACGAGTGCGGTGTCCAGCACATGCACGAACAGGAAGAAGAAGATGAGGACGCCGGTGACTCGGTGAGCCACCCAGGACCACATTCCTTCCCGTCCGCGGTACAACGTTCCAGCCGGCACGGAAGAACCCTCCGGGAGCGGGGACAAGGGCCGCGCCGGCTTCACGGTCGGTCGGGCCCGGCCGGGTACGGTCCACCGGCCCTCAGCATCGTATCCATGCGGCGCGGTGAGGCTTACGGGGGGCCTACTTGTGTGATCAAAGTGGCACCGGACGGGCTAGGGGTGCGGCATTTGCGTGATGTGTGCGGTCATATCCCGGAAGCGGGCGTGTTGTGGCTGGTCGCGCCGCTGGGCGGGCCCGGTGACTGGCGGGTCGCCGGACCCGCCAGGTACGTCGCCAGTCGGTGCTTCGCCAGGCGCCGCAGCTCCTCCGCCGCCATGACCCGCTCCTCCTCCGGATCGTTCGCCAATCGTGACCGGATGCCCTCGAGGATGCGGTCGATGACCTCGTACGCCGGGGTGTCGCCCAGATAGATGACGAACGTGTGTCCGAATTTCGCCTCGTAGGCCGCGTGTGCCGCGCTCAGCGCCATGTGGGCCGCCTGGTAGGTGTCCTCCGGCAGCCGGGGCAGCGGCTCGCCGGCCAGGGCCCCGGCGAGATCGGCCGCGGGCAGGTCGTACGTCGCCTCGTCCGCCGCCGCCAGCAGGGCGTCCAGGTCCGGGTAGGGGCGATGCTCGGCGAGGCGCCCTGACCAGCGCGGATTGCGCAGGCAGCGCAGCAGCATCGCGCGCGCCTCGCCGGCGGGGGCGGCGTTGAAGGCGTCCAGCGGCGTGGGGAGGTACGGGAGACGATGCGCAGGCAGCGTGGGTCCTCGCGTCACATGTGGTGTGGCAGGGGATCTTGTGAAGGCTGTGTCGCTACGTTATCGACAGTGGTCACAGTGTGTCCGACGGGTATCTGAATTTCACCCGTACGGAAGAGTTTCGGAACACCTCGATGACGGATGACGGGCCGATCAGTCGTACGTTGGCTGAGTGACCCAGCACAGGCGCCGGGCGTCGGCGCAACAGGCGAGGCGGAAGCGGGCGGTGGTCGCCGCGGCTTTCGCGGGGACCGTCGCGCTCGGTGTGGGCGTCGGCATGTGGGCCTCGGCGGACAGCGGCGGAAGACCGGCCGAGGATGTGGCGCAGGCCCCGTCGGGCCGGGCGCCGAGCAGTCCGTCGCCCAGCCGCTCCTATCCGCTCTCCCAGGCGCCGCGCACCATACCCGCGGTCAGCTCCCACACCGCGGCGCGCGGCCCCGGCTGGCGCCCGAAGAAGGGCGAGCGGGTGGTGGTGAGCGATCCGTCGCTGGCCGACGAGGGCCGGCTGACGGCCGGTGAGCTGGGGCTGACGTACGCCGGGCAGAAGGGCGACAAGCGGGCCGGGGACGTCCGGCTCACGCTGGGCAGGCGGGGCGGCAACCCGGAGTCGTACACCATGACCGTCCGCGACGGCCGGGTCGACATCAGCGGGCCGGCCGAGACCGGCGTGTTCTACGGCACCCGCACCCTCAAGCAGGAGGTCCACGGCGGCGGCACGGCACCGGAGGGAGTCGTGCGCGACCGGCCCGCCAAGCCGGTGCGCGGCTTCAACCTGGACATAGCCCGCAAGCCGTACAGCGAGTCCTGGATCGAGGACCGGATACGCGAGCTGGGCGACCTGAAGTTCAACGAGCTGGGGCTGCACTTCTCCGACGACCAGGCCTTCCGGATCGAGTCCAGCAGCCATCCCGAGATCGTCTCCAAGGACCATCTGACCAAGGCCCAGGTCAAGCGGATCGTGGACCTGGCGAAGAGCCGGCACATCACGGTCGTGCCCGAGATCGACTCGCCGGGCCACCTCGGCGCGGTCATCGCCGCCCACCCCGACCTGCAGCTCCGCAACGCGAGCGGGGTCGCCACGCGGGGTGCGATCGACATCTCCAAGGGCGGCTCCGCGAAGATCGTCGACGACCTGCTGAACGAGTACGCCGGGGTCTTCCCGGGCAACCAGTGGCACCTCGGCGGCGACGAGTACCAGGCGCTGACGGTGTCGGACCCGCAGGCCTCCTACCCGCAGCTCGCGGCCGCCGCCCGGCAGAAGTACGGCTCCGGCGCGACCGTCGCCGACCTCGCCACCGGCTGGCTCAACGACCGCGCCGCCACCGTCCGCGCCCACCACCGGACCATGCGGGCCTGGAACGACGGCTTCTTCCGGAACACCATCGTGCGGCCCGCCAAGGACCTCCAGGTCGCCTACTGGACCGGCAAGGAGATCGGCGCCCGGCAGCCGGTGGAGTATCTGCGCGACGGCCGCAAGGTCCTCAACTACAACGACGAGTTCCTGTACTACGTCCTCGGCCAGCCGCAGACCTTCGTCTACCCGACCGGGCAGCGGATCTACGAGCAGTGGAACCCGCGCGTGCTGCGCGGCACCACCGCCGTCCCGTCGAGCTACGACGGGCAGATCCCCGGCGGCTCGTTCGCCGTGTGGAGCGACATCCCGAGCGCCCAGACCGAGGCGCAGGTGGCCGCCGGCATCCGGATGCCGCTCCGGGCCACCGTGCAGAAGCTGTGGGACCCGGGGAAGCCGGCACTGTCCTGGGCCGAGTTCAAGGCGCTGGCGGACCGGCTGGGCTGAGCCCCCGCCGGGCACGGTAAGTTCCGCGTGCCGTATGCACGGCACGCGGAAGATTCACGGGGGGAACTGTCATGTCCGGTACACGCCTGCGTTCACCACTCCTGCTCGGCCGGACCGCCTGCGCCCTGCTGGGCCTGGTCGCCGTCACCGACCTGCTCGCCATCGGGGCCGGTTACGGCGTGTACCGCACGGCCGACGAACTCGCGGCGGGCACCGGCGTGGGTGCCACGCTCTCCCCGCGTGCCTTCCGCGCGGACCATCTGTACTCGGTGGCCGGAGTGCTCCAGACGGTGACGTGGCTGGCCTGCGGCGTCGTCTTCGTGGTCTGGCTCCACCGGGTGCGGGTCAACGCCGAGGTGTTCCGCCCGGACGGGCACAGCAAGGCACGGGCGTGGGTGTTCGCCGGCTGGGTGGTGCCCCTCGCCAACTTCTGGTTCCCCCGCCGCGTGGTCCTGGACATCTGGGACTCCAGCGGCCCCCTCGGCGCGCCCCCGCGGCACGGGCTGGTCAACCTCTGGTGGACGCTGTGGCTCGTCTCCACCGGCGTCGGCCGGCTGATGGCGGACCTCTACGCCTCCGCGGCCACCGGCCAGGAGTTCCGGGACGCCGCGGTGCAGATGATGGCCGCCGACGCCGTCGACATCGCGGCCGCCGCCCTGGCGATCCTGCTCGTCGTGCGGCTGACCCGCAGGCAGCAGGAGAGGGTGCTCGCCGGTCCCGTCTTCGTCACGGCTCTTGGCTGAAAAGCTTCGGCTGTGACACCCTCGGCCCGTTGCACGCAGTAAGGGGAAGTGTGGGCTCCGTAAAGGCGGCGCCCTGGCGAGGGAGGCTTCCATGAGCCTGGTGGAACTGATCGCGCAAGCCGGCGAACGGGGGCTGGCCGTGAGCGGTCTGGCTTGTTTGGACCGGTGCGTGCCCCTGCTGGGCGGTGACGACGAGGTGCTGCGCCCGCTGTGGGCGAGTGTCGCCGAGGGCTCGGACTGGGCCGGCGGCCTGGAGAAGGCGCGCGGCGCGCTCGGCCCGGAGGACTCCGACGAGGACGAGGCCGCGCGGCTCGCCCACCGCATGCTGGACGAGGCCCCGGCCGAGCGCACCCCCGAGGCGGTACGGGCCTGGGCGGACGCCTGCTCCGTCGCCTCCCTGCGCATCCACCGGCTCCTCGACCCCGCCGCCGACGGCACGGACGACACCGGCGACGTGGAGGCCGGCCGCACCGGCGACGCCGAGGGACTGCCCCCGCTCGTCGCCGCTGAGCTGCGCCGCCAGACCGTCGTCCTGGAACTCCTCGCCGAGCACGGCGCGAACGGCCTGCGCCGGGCCCTGGACGTGTCGGTCGAGGGCCGCCGGGTGCTGAGCGCCGTGGTGTCCCGCCGGGCCCGCGGCCGCGGCTGACCGGCCCGTACCGGACGGCGGCCCCGGCCGCCGGCCGAACCACCGCATAGGGGACCGGCGGGCCGTAAACCCCGTTGCTGGGCGAGTCCTGTGTCCGTCCTGCGGTGGCGGTGGGGCGGTCCTGCGCCGTTTGCGGGAACCGGCCTGATCGCTGTGACGGATGCCCCGCGCGGCCCGCTCTTCCCTATGTGACAGCGCACTACGTGACAGCACAGCAGGAGACCCGGCCGCATGCCGCGGCCAAGCCCGCACGCTGGGCCGCGGACACGGTGGCGGCCATGCGCGAGGGCGCGCGGCTCAGGCTCGACTACTCGGTGCAGAGCCTGTGGCGGGTGGACCGGATGATCGACGGCATCCGCCGCGAGGGGCCGCCGTACGCGGCGGTCGAGCACGCGTTGCGCGGCTTCGGCGCCTACGCGGGCGAGGTCGTCGTCCGCCGGACCGGCGCCGAGTGGTGGGCGTCCGGCGGCGAGCACTGGATCCGCACGCCCGACGGCCGCCTGTGGGACCCCATCGACGAGGCCCGCCGCGCCTACGCCGGCCACGGCTCACTGCGCCTGCTGTGCCGGGACGCCACGAGCGGGCCGGCCGACTGACACCGGCGTCCGGCGCCACGGACTCGCCCCGGACGCGCACCGGCCGGGATCCGCCGCCTGGCGGGATCCCGGCCGGTGCGCCGCACGGGTGTTACGGCGTCAGCGTCACGCCCAGCCCGCCGCCCGTCGGGGTGCCGAGCATCGTCCTGCTCAGAACGACCGTCTGGCTGTAGCCGAGGCCCGAGCTGTTGCTCGGCAGGTACATCAGGATGCCGTTGCCGCTGTCCTCGCCCGCCACGCCGAGCGTCAGGTCGGCGCGCCCGTACCCGGACAGGTCGGTGAGGGACACCGACGAACCGGCCTTGTCACCGCTCTCGGTGTTGCCCGGCACGCCCGAGGTGTCCTGCGAGACCGCGACCGCGCCGGAGCCGGTGAGGCCCGAGGCGCCGCCCTTGATGAGGAGCGCCGAGCCCGCGTCGGCCTGGTTGACGCCGCCGCGCGTGATGTCCTCGCCGGGCAGGCCGGTCAGGACGTCCGGGTAGCCGTCACCGTTGTAGTCGCCGACCGAGACGGAGGCGCCCATCGCGTCACCGGACTCGTTGCCGCCGGGGACGCCCGTGGTGTCCTGGTGGACAGTGACCATGCCGGTGGTGGTGAACCCGGTCGAGGAGCCCTGCACCAGGGTGACCTGGCCGCCCGACTTGCCCCCGGACTCGCTCGTGTACGGCTGGCCGATGACGATGTCGTCGTAGCCGTTGCCGTTCACGTCACCGGCGGCGATCGACCGGCCGCCCTTGACCGAGATGACGCCCGCCTTGGTCAGGCCCGTCGCCGAGCCCGCGAACCGCACGACACGGCCGATGCCGCCCGTGTCCCGGTAGTTGAGGGCGACGTCGGCGTATCCGTCCCGGTTGAAGTCACCGGTCGCGGCGTCCAGGTAGGCCACGGAACCGGTGGCCGTGGTCAACGTGCCGGAGGTGGTGGCGCCGCCGGTCAGCCGGACGTTCCAGTTGCCACCCGTACCGGTGCCGGCCGAGAAGACGTCCGCCTTGCCGTCGGCGTTGAAGTCGCCGACCGCGACGGTGGAACCGAGCTTGGCGCCGGTCGCCGCGACGCTGCCCGACGTGGCGTACGAGAAGCCCGAGTCGAGGCCGGGCCCGTACATGACGGTGACCGCGCCGCGGTCGGCGTGGCCGCTGGTGTCGTCCTCGCCGGGCGCGCCGATCGCGAGGTCGGCGTAGCCGTCGCCGTTGACGTCGCCCCAGGCGGTCGCGGCGCCGAAGCTGTCACCGGACTCGGAGGAGCCGGGGACGCCCGGGCTGCTCTGGGTGAGCGTGAGCTTCTCGGCGGAGACAGGACCGTCCACCCCGCCCGGCACGACCGTCACCGAGTTCGCCTTCGGGGTGCCCGCCACCAGGTCGGCCAGGCCGTCCCGGTCGCGGTCGGAGGTCGGCAGCGCGTGCGAGATGCCCGGGGTCTTCGCCAGCGCGGCGATCAGGGACAGCTTGCTGTAGAGGTTGTCGCCGGGGCAGGCGGTGGCGTTGGTGTCCCGGTGCCCGAAGACCCGGGGCAGGGTGATGTCCTGGCCCTTGTCGATCAGGTTGCCGTCCTGGCCCTTGGGGCTGCCGGAGGTCAGCGTGACCTTGCCGGTCGGGTCGATGCCGTACATCCCGAACTTCCACGCCACGATCCGGGCGATCGAGTCGAGCGCGGCCCGGGACGGCTTCGCGGACACGTAGTTGCCGATGTAGGAGATGCCGACCGTGTTCGTGTTGAACCCGATGTCGTGCGCGCCCACCACCGGCAGGTCCATGCCGCCGCTACGGCCCTCGAAGATCTGGCCGCAGCGGTCGACGACGAAGTTGTAGCCGATGTCGAAGTAGCCGCGGGAGAAGTGCTCCTGCTGGATCGTGCGCATCCGGGCCCGCGAGTCGGCGCAGGACACCGCGTTGTCGCTGTCGACACCGGTGTGGTGGATGACGGCGGCCTTGATCTCCGTGCCGTAGCTCGGCGTGCCGTCGTAGTCCGTGGAGGCGCCCCACTCGGACTGCGTGATGACCGGCGGCTTGACGACCGTGGAGGGCCGCGGCGCCGGGACGGTGCTCGACGGGGACGGGGAGACCGAGTCGGACACCGACGGCGAGGCGGACGCGCCGGCGGAGTCGGACACCGAGGGCGAGGGGGACGACGTGTCCGGGGCCGACACCGAGTCGCTGGGCGCCGGGGAGTCGGTCGGTGACGACGGGTCGGACGGCGCAGGTGACGTGGTGTCCGCGGCGAACGCGGCCGGCTCTGGGCTGCCCGCCGGGTCCGTGCCCGGGTCGAGCAGCTTGACGTCCATCCCGGCCGGGAGCCCGGACGTCGTGGTGCCGTCGGCGTCGACCACCCGGACCGCGATGCCGTCCGCGTCGCCCGTCCACATGGACCCCGTGCCGCCGCGCGCCTTCGCCCGCGCGCCCTCGGCGCCGTCGGCGGAGAACGGGTCGTCGGGCAGCTTCGCCCAGTCCGACCACTTCCCGGTCTCCCGCGAGCGGTAACGCAGCTCCGGGGTGCCCTTCAGCTCGGCCCGCTCGTTGTCCCAGGTGAGCAGTGCGGCGCTGAACCGCTCGGTGTCCCGCTTGCCCAGCCCGCGGCGGCCCCCGCCCTGGTCCGCCAGCTTCACTGTGTGCACGGAGGCCTTGCGGCCCGCACCCTTGCCGTCGTTGTGCGCACCCGGGTCCGCGACCGCGTAGGTGACGGCTCCGGCACCGCCCAGTACCACGGCGCCGAGCGTCAGCCACGCCCGTCGCTTGAGACTGAGCGGTCTGTACGCATGGGTCCTGCGAGGACTCAACTGTCCCACCCCTAGAAAAAGAACACGGTGACATCAACTGCCACACGAGTGACACCTGTTCAGCGCACAGACCCCGCCGAACGTCACCCTGCCCGGCTCCGGCCCTGCCCGGCTCCGGCCCTGCCCGGCTCCGGCCCTGCCCGGCTCCGGCCCGGCTCCGGCTCGGCTCGGCCTCGGGCCGCCTCGGGCCGCCTCGGCCCCCGCTCCGCTCCCGGCGTCCGAACGGCCGCTTTCGGCACGGCCGGCCGCGATACGGTCGGTCGGGACGGTCGCCCGGGCACCCGGTGACATCAGGGGTCGGGCATCGACGAGCGGATCGGGCGGTCGGCAGTGGGACACATACGCGTACTCGCCGCGGGGCTCGTGGTGCTCGCCTCGCTCACCTCGTGCGCCTCGCCGGACGACGGCGGGGACGAGCAGGGCCGGTGTTCCGTACGGTCCGACCCGGCGCCGATCGAGAAACGCTTCCCCGTCCTCGGGACGCCGGAGCGGGCGCACTGGTGCGGTGTGGTCCTGAACGCCGGCGACGGACGCGTGCCCGGGCCGACGGACGTGCGGCTCGTCGGTGTCGTCGAACTCGCGCCCGAGGCCTTCGCCAGGATCGTCGAGGACCTGGGGGAGAACCCGGTCGCGGAGGCGCCGAAGGGGCTGCCCGACGAGATCGTGAAGTTCTTCCCGGGCGAGGCCCGATGGCGACGGAGCGACCGGCTCGATCGGTCCATCACCCAGGAGCGCTACAGCGGTTCGTTCCACGTCGACACGGCACACCGCGCGGTGCTCGTGGACTGCGTCGATCCAGTCCCGTCGACGCACTGAGCGCCGTCGCTCCGGGCGGAGACGCGCGAGCGGCCCCAAAGGTTGTACACCGCCTGCATTCTGTCCGTGTGGCAATCGACACTTCCGCGACCCGTGATGTTCTCGGGGGCGCCTCCGCTTGAGCAACTGGGGGAATCCGGCCGGGTGTTCCCCCGCAGTCGAGTCAAGGGGGAGCCGTCTCATGCGGGAAGTGTGTGAACGCCTGCCGTACGCCGAGGAGATGCGGGCATGCGCGGCCGCCTTCGTCACGCGGGTCACCGCCCGCAACCGGTTGCCGCTGGACTACTCCGAGCGCAGCCTGCGGCTCGTCGACTTCCTGATCGACGGGCTGCGCAAGGGCGGCGCCGACCGGGAACGGGTCCACGAGACGCTGCTCGGCCTGGGGGCGTACGTCGGTGAGGTGCTGGTGCGGCGCGCGGGGGCGGTGTGGGTGGACTTCGACGCCGGCCAGCGCGCGTACTTCGGGCAGCCGGCCGGCGTCCGCATGGGGGACGGCCGGGTCTGGAACCCGCTCGGCAAGGTCGTCAACCGCTTCGAGGCCGGCGGCCCCGAGGAGTCCCTTCAGACCTTCTATCTGACCCTGCACGGCCGGGTGCGCAGGGTGGCCGCCTGACGGCTTTCGGTGAACGCGCCGCGGCGGCTGTGACAAATCTGTGAGCTGCGGCGCTGATGACCTTGGGGCTCGGGGACGGCCCGGGCCCGGTTCGGACGAGGACGGTTCTTGGGCCAGGGAGGCGAACCCCGCCGCGTACAGGCGTACGACGGGGAACTGGGCGCTGCCGTCGCGCGGGCCCAGGACGGGGACGAGGCCGCGTTCGCGGTGGCGTACCGGATGGTGCAGCCGGGGCTGCTCGGCTATCTGCGCGGTCTGGTCGGCGAGGACGCGGAGGACGTGGCTTCCGACGCCTGGCTGGAGATAGCCCGCGACCTCGGACGGTTCAAGGGCGACGGCGCCGGGTTCCGCGGCTGGACCGCGACCATCGCCCGCCACCGGGCACTGGACCACCTGCGCAGACAGCGGGTACGGCCCCGGGCGGCGGCGGTGCTCGAACAGGACGTACTGGACCTGCCCGGACCGCACAGCACGCACGACCAGGCGCTGGAGTCCATCTCCACCCAGCGGGCCCTGGAACTGGTCCGCGCCCTGCCCCGCGACCAGGCCGAGGCCGTTCTGCTCCGGGTGGTCGTCGGCCTCGACGGCCCCTCCGTGGCGCGGGTCCTCGGCAAACGGCCCGGCGCGGTCCGCACCGCCGCGTACCGCGGGCTCAAGCGGCTCGCCCGTCAACTCGGCGGCCCGGGCGCGGCGGACGAGGGTGTGACGGACGGCGGCCCCCGCACGCTGGGGGAGTCGAAATGAACGGTGACGGCCGACGGCCGTACAGATCAGGCGGAAGCAGTATCAGCAGCGGAACCAGCAGCGGCAGTGGCACGAGGCTCCCCGGGCGATCCGGTGATCCGGCGGGCCGGACCAGGGACGGGAACAGGCATGGGTGAACGGCTGAGCGGCGAGGGGCTGCCCGCCCGCCGGCGCGGACACCCCGGCGGTACCGTCACGGGCTTCGCGCCGGCCGGTCCGGACACCGCGTTCGAGGCCCGCCTCGCCGCCGCGCTCCGCGGGGACGGCACGGGTGGCGTCGACCCCGAGGCCGAGCGGCGCGCCGTGGCCGCCTTCCGCACCGCCCGGGACACCGGGCAGTGGCGGGCGCGGACCCGGCGCCGGGACGACTGGCGGCCCGCGCGGCCGCGCCGCGCGAGGTTCTCGGTGCGGACCACGCTCTCCGTGTTCCTCGCGAGCCTCACGCTGGGCGGCGTCGCCTTCGCGGCGATCGGTGCCCCCGGGTTCGCCGGGCACGACGACGGCGGGACCGGCTCGCGCCGTACGCGGCCGCCGGTGAGCACGGCACCCCGGCAGCAGGCCGCCGAGCCGGCCGGCACCGCTTCCGCGTCGCCCTCGGCCCGCCCGCACCACCCCGCCACCGCCGAGGACATGCGCGCGCACTGCCGCGCCTACGAGCAGGTCCGGGGTCAGGGCAAGGCGCTGGACTCGACGGCCTGGCAGCGGCTCGTCATCGCCGCGGGCGGCGAGGACGACGTCGCCGACTACTGCGCGGCGCAGACCGCGCGTCCCGCGCGGACGAGCCACCCGGACAACGGCTCGGACAACAACGGCACGGGTAGCGGCTCGGGCAACGGCTCGGGCAACAAGGCGCGCAACAGCGGCAGTTCGGGCCAGAAGGCGGCCGGCCCCAAGAGGGCCGACGAGAAGAAGTGACCCCGCCCGGGCGGAAGTCCGGGGCCAGGGCAACGGCCGGGGCCGCCACCCCCCACAGGAGAGGCCCCGGCCGTCGCGCTTCACGGGCCGCGCCGCGGCCCGTACTTTCTTCAGCGCCAAGAGTGCGTTTTCTGTCACACCCCGTCGCTCCCCGACGTGTCACGAGTTAGTTGCATCTTCTACGGACATGGACGTGGGCGGGTTTCTCGCCGTAACGTGCCTTTCGCGCCGGACCGAAGACATGGCGTAAAGGGAGTGCGGTGCTGGGGGACGACGCGGAGCTGACCGCCGCGGTGCGTGCGGCACAGGACGGGGACGAGACCGCGTTCCGGACGGTGTACCGCGCGGTGCAGCCGAGACTGCTGGGTTACGTACGCACGCTGGTCGGCGATCCGGACGCGGAGGACGTCGCGTCCGAGGCATGGCTCCAGATCGCCCGGGACCTCGACCGGTTCAGCGGCGACGCCGACCGCTTCCGCGGCTGGGCCGCCCGGATCGCCCGCAACCGCGCGCTGGATCACATTCGGATGCGCGGCCGCCGCCCCGCCATCGGCGGCGACGAGACGGAACTGACCGGCCGGGCCGCCGACTCGGACACGGCCGGTGAGGCGATGGAGGCCCTGGCCACCGACAGCGCCCTCTCGCTCATCGCGCGGCTTCCGCAGGACCAGGCCGAGGCGGTCGTGCTGCGCGTGGTGATGGGCCTCGACGCCAAGTCCGCGGCCGAGACGCTCGGCAAGCGCGCGGGCGCCGTACGCACCGCCGCGCACCGGGGCCTGAAACGGCTCGCGGAGCTGCTCGGCGGCGATCCGGAATCGGCAGGTGTGCTCGACGCGCTGCCGCCCCAGCGAGAACCGCGTGGCCGCGCGGTGACGTCCGCGACTGTGACGCATACGCGTCCGCGGACGCAGAAGGACATGTGATGGCCGACGAGCGCTGTGTTTCTCCGGGGGACGACTCCCGGGCCCCCGGCGAGTGGCTCACCGGGGAAACGGCGGAACGTCTACTGCGCGGCGAGTCGCCGGCATCCCTCGACCCCGCGGCCCGTGACCAGGCCGAACGGCTCGCCGAAACGCTGCGCGCGCTCTCCGTCCCGGCGGCCGACGCCGGCGGTGAACTGCGTGGCGAGGAGGCCGCGCTGGCCGCGTTCCGCAAGGCCCGCGAGGCGGCCGAGGCCGAGCGTACCGCCGCTGCCTTCGGCGACGGCGCCCCCGGAAGGAGAGCCGCACCGCTCGCGGCCGGCACCGGCGAGGGCCTGGTCCGCATCGGTGCCCCTTCCCGTTCCGGAAGCCGCTCCCGCCGCCCGCGCTGGGCCCGGCCGGTCCGCCTGACGCTCGCCGCGGCGGTGGCCGCCGGCACGCTCGGCGGGGTCGCCGTGGCCGCCGGCAGCGGAGTGCTGCCCATCCCGTTCCAGGAGGACCGCCCGGCTCCCGCCGCCTCCGTCTCCGCGGGTGAGACACACGGACGACCGCGCGTCTCACCCTCCGCCCGGGTCCCGCAGGGCCCCGGCAACGGCATGGGCACCCCCGGCGGCGGCCCCGGCGCGTCTGCCGGTGGTGCCCCCTCGGGCGGGGCCACCCCCGGCATCGGCAAGGGCGGCACGCCCGGACCCGGCGCGTCCGGCGGGACCACCGGCAGCTGGTGGCGGGAGGCCACCACGGCCTGCCGTGACATCCGGGACGGCAAGGACCTGGGCAACAGCCGCAAGCGCGCCCTGGAGGGCCTGGCGGGCGGTGCCGCGCGGGTCGGCAAGTACTGCGACTCCGTCCTGACGGGCCGGCTCTCCACCGGCGGGGACGACAACGCCGGCGACGAGTCGGGCGAGGGTGGGAAGGGCGGCGGCAAGGGCGAGGGCGGTACCGGCAAGGGTGACGAGAACGGCCAGGGCGGTGACGAGGACGGCCGAGGGCGCGGTCATCACGGTGGCCGGCACCGGGGCGTGGTGGTGTCCCCCTCCCCCTCGGACCGCACGTCCCTGGCACCCGGCCGGAGCAGTGCCGCTCCGGTCCCCTCGCCGAGCCCCACGTACTCCGCCCTCTGACCTCCCGTCTTCGACTCTCTCCACCCCTCTGACCTGCGGATTTATCAATCGCGAAATTTTTTTCGCGAGAGGTGTGACGTTTCTGGTCCCCTCGACGCAGTACTGAGTGAGCCGACTGGTCATCGGCCGTCGCACTGAGCCGGGGTTCCCCCCGTACCTACGGCTCGTGCATATGGCGCGGGCGGGACACGTTCCCCCGGTCCCGCCCGCGCCCCGAATCCCTCACCAGTGGACGACGACCTTGTCGCCCACCCGCACCTGAGCGAACAGCGCGGCGATCGCCGCCTCGTCCCGTACGTTGACGCATCCGTGCGAGCCGCCCGCGTAACCCCGGGCCGCGAAGTCGTAGGAGTAGTGCACCGCCTGGCCGCCGCTGAAGAACAGCGCGTACGGCATGGGGGAGTCGTAGAGCGTCGACACATGGTGCCGTGACTTCCAGTAGACGTGGAACACACCCTCGCGGGTCGGCGTGTACTGGCTGCCGAAGCGGACCGACATCGTCCCCAGCGTGCGCCCGTCGACCACCCAGCGCAGGGTCCGGCTGGTCTTGCTGATGCACAGCACCCGCCCGGTCAGACAGCGCGGGTCGGGCGCGTCGGCCGGCTGGCCGCCCATCAGGTACAGCTCCCACTTGCCGGGCCGGTGGGTCATGTCCAGCAGCCGCTGCCAGGTGACGGTGTCCAATGCGCCGGTCCGCGGCAGCCGGCGCTTGCCCTGGAAGCCGCTGACGGCCCGCTCGGTCAGATCGTCGTACGTGCCGGTCGGCCCGTCGAACAGCCAGTCGACCTGGCGCAGCCGTGCCTGGAGTTCACGCACGCCCGTACCGCTGTCGCCGCGCGACCACAGCACCCGGGGCGCGGGATCTGCGGGCCTGGCGGTGGGGGTCGAGGCGGCCCGCCCGCCGGTCTCGGCCGCCCCGCCGGACTCGGCCGACCGGGTGGCAGTGGGAGCGTGGCTGGACGGCAGCTCGATGCGCACGGGCAGGTGGTGCTTGCCGTCGGCGTCCGCGGGCCGCACGCTGCAGCCGCTGAGCGCGGCGAGGGCGGCGGTCGAGACGAGTGCGGCGAGTACGGCGGCAGATCTCCCCGGGATCCTCATGCCGGAGATGCTTCCCCGCGTGACCGCCGCCGAACTACGGGGCATGGTGAGGTGGTGTCGGAACGTACTGCGGAGGCATCCATGGCACGTGAGTCGGAGTCGGGGCTGCCGATCGAGCCGGTCTACGGACCCGGCGACCTGACCGGCTGGGACCCGGCCGGAAAACTGGGCGAGCCGGGCGGATACCCCTACACGCGCGGGGTGTACCCGACGATGTACACCGGCCGCCCCTGGACCATGCGCCAGTACGCCGGCTTCGGCACGGCGGCGGAGTCCAACGCCCGCTACCGACAGCTGATCGCCCACGGCACCACCGGCCTCTCCGTCGCCTTCGACCTGCCCACCCAGATGGGCCACGACTCCGACGCGCCCCTCGCGCACGGCGAGGTCGGCAAGGTCGGCGTGGCCATCGACTCGATCGAGGACATGCGGGCGCTGTTCGACGGCATCCCGCTGGACCAGGTCTCCACGTCGATGACGATCAACGCCCCGGCGGCCCTCCTGCTGCTCCTCTACCAACTGGTGGCGGAGGAGCAGGGCGTACCGGCTGACCGGCTGACCGGCACCATCCAGAACGACGTCCTGAAGGAGTACATCGCGCGCGGGACGTACATCTTCCCGCCGAAGCCCTCGCTGCGCCTGACGGCGGACATCTTCAAGTACTGCGGCGCCGAGATCCCGAGGTGGAACACCATCTCCATCTCCGGCTACCACATGGCCGAGGCGGGCGCCTCGCCCGCGCAGGAGATCGCCTTCACCCTCGCCGACGGCATCGAGTACGTCCGCACGGCCGTGGCGGCGGGCATGGACGTGGACGACTTCGCGCCCCGCCTGTCCTTCTTCTTCGTGGCCCGCACCACGCTGCTGGAGGAGGTCGCCAAGTTCCGCGCGGCGCGCCGGATCTGGGCGCGGGTCATGAGGGAGGACTTCGGCGCGCGGAACCCGAAGTCCCTGATGCTGCGCTTCCACACCCAGACGGCGGGCGTCCAGCTGACGGCCCAGCAGCCGGAGGTGAACCTGGTCCGGGTCGCGGTGCAGGCCCTCGGGGCCGTCCTCGGCGGCACCCAGTCCCTGCACACCAACTCCTTCGACGAGGCGATCGCCCTGCCGACGGACAAGAGCGCCCGCCTGGCCCTGCGCACCCAGCAGGTGCTGGCGCACGAGACGGACGTGACGGCGACGGTCGACCCCTTCGCCGGCTCCTACGCGGTGGAGCGGCTGACCGACGACGTGGAGGCGGCCGCGCTGGACCTGATGCGCAGGGTCGAGGACCTGGGCGGTGCCGAGGCGGCGATCGAACAGGGCTTCCAGAAGGCCGAGATCGAGCGGAACGCGTACCGCATCGCCCAGGAGACCGACTCCGGTGAGCGCGTGGTGGTCGGCGTCAACCGCTTCCGGCTCGACGAGGAGGAGCCCTACGAGCCGCTGCGCGTGGACCCGGCCATCGAGGCCCGGCAGGCGGAGCGGCTGGCCCGGCTGCGGGCCGAGCGGGACCGGGGCGCGCTGGACGCGGCGCTGACCGCGCTGAAGAAGGCCGCGGAGGGCGAGGAGAACGTCCTGTACCCGATGAGGGAGGCGCTGCGGGCGCGGGCGACGGTGGGCGAGGTGTGCGACGCCCTCCGGTCGGTCTGGGGCAGCCACGTGCCCTCGGACGCGTTCTGAGCCCGGCCCGTCTCGCCCTCCGAAATCCCCGGCCGCACTGTCGTACCCCCGTGCGACACTCCTTGCCATGTTCGGCGTCATCGATCTCCCCACCTATCTGGCAGGGCTCGTCCTCATCGTCCTGCTGCCCGGTCCCAACTCGCTCTACGTCCTCTCCGTCGCCGCCCGGCGCGGTGTCCGGTCCGGCTATACGGCCGCCGCCGGGGTGTGGTGCGGGGACACCGTGCTGATGACGCTGTCCGCCGCCGGGGTCGCCTCGCTGCTGCAGGCCAACGCCGTGCTCTTCGGCATCGTGAAGTACGCCGGTGCCGGCTATCTGACCTGGCTGGCGCTCGGGATGATGCGGGCCGCGTGGCAGCTGTGGCGGACCCGGCGGGAGAAGGTCGTCGAGGAGACCGCCGCCGTCGTCGCGGCCGAGGAGCGGCCGTTCCGCCGCGCCCTCGTCGTCAGTCTCTTCAACCCCAAGGCGATCCTGTTCTTCGTCGCCTTCTTCGTGCAGTTCGTGGACCCGGGCTACGCCTACCCGGCCCTCTCCTTCGTCGTCCTCGGCGCCTTCGCGCAGGCTGCCAGCTTCCTGTACCTGAGCGCGCTGATATTCGGCGGCACCCGGCTCGCCGCCGCCTTCCGCCGCCGCAAGCGGCTGTCGGCCACGGCCACCTCGGCGGCGGGCGCCCTGTTCCTCGGCTTCGCGGTCAAGCTGTCGCTGGCGAGCGCGTAGGACGCGGGCTCCCGGGCCGCCCGCCCGTGCGGGCGGCCCGGGAGGACACCGGGGCCGTGCGGCCGGTCAGCCCCTGGCGGCGCGCGCGTTGCGTATCGCCCGCGTGACGACGGGCGGGAGCAGGTCCACCGCGACCCGGCGGGCCCGGTCGCCGTGGCGGGTGGTCGGCGCCGCGGGCGCCGGCGCCGAGCGCCCGGGTGCCGCCGGGGCGGTCGCCTTCGCGTGCCTGGAGGGCGGGAACTCCGGCGCCTTCATGCCCCTGGACTTCAGCCGGACGATCCGGTGCCCGGCGGCCTCCTGGACGCTCAGGTGGCAGTCGGACCGCTCCCGCGCCATGGCGATGAGTCGCTCCCGCACCGGCTCCGGATCGCCCCAGGTGCCGTAGAGCTTCTGCGTGCTCAGGCAGATGGGGCGCAGGCCCCGGTTGAGCACGGCCTCCCAGGCGGCCAGGGACACGCCCGGGGTGTGCTCGGAGCGGAAGTCGTCGAGGACGACGGTGCCGCCGGGCAGCAGCAGGTCGTGGGCCGCGCCTATGTCGTCGTGCACGTGCTCGTACAGGTGCGAGGCGTCGATGTGCACGAACCGGCAGGAGCGCGGCGCGACCTCCGCGCGCACCAGGGAACTGGGCCCCTGGACCACACGGGGCAGCTCGTCGTGGAAGGAGCGGTAGTTCTCCTCGAAGGCGTGCCGGGTCAGCGCGCGGTAGGACTTGGTCGACTCGGCCCGGTTGGCGTTGTCCGGGGCGTCGCCCTCGAAGAGGTCGCACACCGTGTACCGCTCGCCCGGCTGCCGGTGCCGGCCGGTGAAGATCGCGCTCTTGCCCATGTAGACGCCGACCTCCAGGAGGTCGCCGCGGGTCCCGGAGGCCTCCTGGAGGTTCAGGAACCAGTCGAAGAGCAGTTGGTCGAGCACCGGGAACCAGCCGGGCACGTCGTCGAGGCTGTGGGGCGGTCGCGTCGTTTCCTGGGTGGTGGCCATGGGGCGGATGCACTCCCTCGATAGGCAGTCTGTGAGATTCCTGCGAAAGCCCGTGGGGGGCGGCAGGCATCACGGTGTCTGCCCCGAGGGGCGGTGCGAAAGCCAGGAAAAGGTGAACGGATGACCAACGTCCGGATCGCCCGGCGGGCCGGCCGTTTTCCCTTCTCTATTTCGGCAAGGTGAACGACGCCGGAATTCCAGGTGTACGGGACTTCTTCAGCGCCCTTTTCAGTCGCGGACCGAATGGTTTCTCCACGAACCGGTGCATCAGCCACGCCAGCAGCAGCATGCCCAGCACCGTCGCCGCGAGCGTCGCGTACGCGGGCAGCCCGAGGCCCCGGCGCAGCACCCGGATGACGAACCAGCCCAGGTGCTCGTGGACCAGGTAGAACGGGTAGGTCAGCGCGCCGGCCGTGGCCAGCCAGGGCCAGTCGGCCCGCCGGGTCCAGCCGAGCGCCACGGCCGCCACGGCGGCGAAGGCGAGGGTGACGATCAGCAGGATCACGAGCGGGCTGCGGACGAAGTCGCCGTGCGCGCCCGGGTGCCACAGCCCGCTCGTCGCGGTGCTCTGCCCGAGCAGCCAGGAGACGGCCACGATGCCCCACAGCAGCGGATCGCTGCCGAAGCGGTGGATCAGGTAGAGGGCGAGACCGCCGATGAAGAAGGGCGCGTACTCCGGCATGACGAGCTGGTCCGTCAGCGCGTTGCCGCTGGTGCGGCACACCACCGCCGCCAGCGTCCACACGGAGGCGAACAGCACCACCCGGCGGTAGGTGACCCCGCGCAGGACGACGAACAGGGCGAACAGCGCGTAGAAGCGCACCTCGACCCAGAGCGTCCAGCACACGCCCAGCACCCGCGGCGCGCCCATGGGCTGCTGCAGCATCGTCAGGTTGACCAGGAACTCGTCCGGCCGGACCGCGTGCACCACGGCCGGCAGCACCAGGGCGGCGCCGGTGACCAGCACCAGGGCCACCCAGTAGGCGGGGTAGAGACGGGCGACCCGGGACCGGAAGAAGTCGCCGAGGCTGCGGCCCCAGCTGCTCATGCAGATGACGAAGCCGCTGATGACGAAGAAGAACTGGACGCCCAGACAGCCGTACGTCGCCACCTGGGACAGGGTCGGGAAGACGCGTGACGGGCTCTGGTGCCAGGACTCCGAGACCGTGCCGCCGCGTCCGGCGTAGTGGTAGAGGCAGACCATCAGCGCGGCCACGAGCCGCAGACCGTCGAGGGCGTGCAGCCGGCCCCGCCGTCCGGTGCGGACGGCGGGGGCCGAGCCCGCCTCGGGCACCGGGGGAGCGGGAACGGTGGCGAGGGAAGGCGAAGAAGCAGGCATGGTGTCCCAGAACTTAGTCGATAAACCACTGATAATCCCGATCCCTTTTGTGAAAGTCCCCGGTGCGGAGGCAGCGGATCACCGAGACCTGGGCGAATCACGGAAACGACTTGGTTGACAGCCCAACCATTCGCCGTGCCGTCCGAATTCGTTCACCCGGACGTCGTTTTGGCTTCCTAGTTTCTCCATCAACCCCCACGTTTCGGCAAACCCATGGCATGCCGCCGTATACAGAATCTTTGCTTGGCACACATCAGGAGAGCTATGACGAGGGTCCAGAACCGGCGGACGCCCGCTCGTGGAGGGGGACTGGAGGACTGCCTGCACGCCTGTGCCGTACACAGCGGCAAACTCGTGGGCAGCCTCGACCGCCGGCGCACGGAACTGGCCGAGCAGCTTCGCAGGCTGCTCGTGGTGGCCAGCACCACCGGCGCCGCCGTCCCCGCGCCCGCCCCGGCCGGCGGCGCGACCGCGCTGCTCAGGCGGGCCGTCAAGGGCACCGCCGCGCCCGCCGGCGGCCTGGCCAACGACCTGCTGGACGCCCTGCTGGCCGTCGCCGGCAAGGCCCTGGAATGCGGATACGACGACGAGCTGCACCTCGCCCTGCGGATCAGCGACACCGTCCTCGCCCAGCGACGCAACTCCCGGGCCGGCTGGCGGCTGCGCGCCCGCGTCCTGGAGGCGCTCGGCGAGGAGCGGGAGGCCGTCGAGGCGTACGAACGCTATCTGGAGCTGACCGACGAGGACGGCTTCGGCGTGGCCGCCCGGATCACCGGGCTGCGCCGGGCCGCCGAGCGCGAGCGCGACCTGCTCGCCCTGCTGGAGCGCCAGTGCCCGCGCGCCGCCGGCTTCGCCCACGGGCCCGCCACCGACGTCTGGGCCGAGGGCCTCGCCCTGCACGCTCGCGGCGACTGGGAGGCGGCCGAACCCCGCCTGGTCGGCGCCCTGCTGGCGCTCGCCGCCGAGCAGGCCCCCGTCGCCGACCGGCAGGAACTGCTCGGCCAGTACCTCGAACTGCGCACCGGCATCCCCGGCGACGACCTCACCGAGGCCGTCGCCCTCTACGCCGAACAGCGCCGGGTCCGTATGCGCGGCCCGGTCGCCGACCCCACCGTCGGCGGCGTGAACTGGATCGGACTCGGCGAGTTCCGCAACCTGATCGCCGGCCGGTCCGTGTGCCTGATCGCCAACTCCGGCCGCGTGGGCGAGAGCGGCCTGGGCGGCCGGATCGACGACTACGACCTCGTCGTGCGCTTCAACTCCTACCGGATCGACGCGAAGCACACCGGCGGCCGCACCGACATCCACGCCACCATCCACAAGCACGGCTTCAACTGGGACAAGCCGGTGACCACCCGGCTCGTCTTCGGCGGGATCTCCGGCGACTGGAAGCACTCGCTGCGCAACCGCCTGGTGCCCGGCGCCCAGCGGTACCTCGGCGACGAGTCGCTGCGCTGGCCCGTCCGCAACATCGGCCGGCTCGGCAACGACGTCTGGTCCGGCATCCCCACCACCGGCTTCAACATGCTGTGGCTGCTGGACTTCCTGGACGTCAGTCCCACCCTCGACCTGATCGGGTTCGACTTCTACGAGAGCGGCGCCTACCGCGTGCCGGAGGCCATGAAGCTCGCGATCACGTCCGTGCACGAATACACCAGCGAGAAGGCCTGGGTCATGGAGCGGGCCCAGAGCGTGACCGACCTGAGGATATCCCTGCGATGACCACCGCCACCCCGGTAACACCGGAGACCTCCGCGCACGCGCTCACCGGAAAGCGGCGCATCGCCTTCGCGAGCTTCGTCGACGAGAACTACCTGCCCGGGTTCCTCGTCCTGCTGCGCAGCCTCGCCCTGTCCAACCCGGGCGTCTGCGAGGACTTCGTCGTCCTCCACGACGACCTCAAGCCCTCCTCCGTCGCCCGCATCCGCGCCCTGCACCCGAGGATCGTGCTGCGCCGCGTCGACGCCGCCCACTACGACTCCTACGTCAAGGGCGACCAGGACAACTACCTCATCCGCAAGGCGTACTTCATCCTCGACGTCTTCCGGCTGCGTGACTACGACACGGTCATCACCCTGGACACCGACATGGTCGTCCTCGGCGACCTGGGCGAACTGCTCGCGCTGCGCGAGGGACTCGCGGCCGTACCGCAGTTCTTCTACGGGCAGCACAAGCTCAACTCCGGGCTGCTGGTCATCCAGCGCGAGTACCTCTCCGACGCGTTCTGCGCGCGGCTCGACGCGGTCGGGCGCGGCGGCGGCTACGAACTCGACAAGCACGACCAGGGCATCCTCAACGCCGTCCTCGACGGCGACTTCGTCCGCCTGGACACCCGCTACAACTTCGTCAAGCGGCGCCTGTCCGGCGACCTGCCGGTCCCGGACGACACCGCGATCCTGCACTTCACCGGCCGGCACAAGCCCTGGCAGGGCGGCGAGGCCGGATACCAGCAGGCCGAGGAACGCTGGCGGGAGTTCGAGCTGTCCGACGCCGAGTTCCACGCGGCCTACCTGGGGCGCGGCGGCACCCTCCACCACGACCTGCTGGTGCACTACGGCACCCCGCACGTGCGGCGCACCGGGGACGTGGAAGCCGCCCGGAAGGTCGCCGCCGCGCAGATCGCGGCCGGCGAGTACCAGGACGCCGTCGACATCCTGAGCGGCGTGCGCATCCCGCTGGACGAGGCGTGGCCGCACGAGGTGTTCGGGCACGCCCTGATGAGCGTCTCCCGCTACGCCGAGGCGAAGACCCAGCTCCTGCTGGCCACCGCGGCCCCCAACCGGGCCGCCACCGCCTACGCCCGCCTCGCCCAGATGGCCTGGGTGCACGGCGACAACGCCGAGGCGCTGGGACACGCCACCGCCGGTCTCACCGTCGACCCCACCCACCGCTCCAGCCGGTTGTGGGCCCAGCGCGCCGCGGCCGTCCCGGCCCAGGAGCAGGGCGCCGCCGAGGACCAGCTCGCGCACGTCGCCTTCTACATGGACCGGCAGGGCAACGCGGGCGACAAACTGCTGCCCGAGACCGTCCGGCTCGCCTTCGGCCCCGACACCACCTCCCGCCGCTGGCACTCCGTCCACGCCCACCGGCTGTTCGACAGGGGCGCCCTGGAACGGGTCAACGCCCGGCGCGGCCTGGTCATCGGCGGCGGCGGACTGTTCATCCCCGACACCATGCCCAACGGCAACAGCGCCTGGCAGTGGAACGTCCCGGACGAGCACCTGCGCGCCGTCGACGTACCGATCATGGTGTTCGCGGTCGGCTTCAACGCCTTCGACGGGCAGTCCTACCGCGCCCGGCGGTTCAACGAGAGCCTGCGGCTGCTGGTGGAGAAGTCCGCCTTCTTCGGGCTGCGCAACCACGGCTCCATCGCCAGGGTCCGCTCCCTGCTCCCGCCCGAGCTGCACGACCGGGTCGTCTTCCAGCCCTGCCCGACCACGGTCATGCGCCAGTTGGTGGCCGGCTGGTCCGACCCGGCGGACCGCGAGGACACCGTCCTGCTGAACGCCGCCTACGACCGCGCCGGTCTGCGCTTCGGGCACGACTACGGGCACTTCCTCGCCGAGATGGCGAAGGCCGTGCGCGCGATCGGCGCCCACACCGAGGTCCGCTGCGTCGCCCACTCGCTGGACGACGAGCGGATCGCCTTCGACCTGCGCCGCGAACACGGGATCTCGCTGCCGGTGATCCCGATGTACGACTTCGACAACGACACCATCCGCGCGACCTACGCCAGGACGAAGCTGGTCATCGGCATGCGCGGGCACGCCGGGATGATCCCCTTCGGGGTCGGCACGCCCATCGTCAGTCTGATCTCGCACCCGAAGATGACGTACTTCCTCAGCGACGTCGAGCGCCCCGAGTGGGGTGTCTCGGTGCACGAGCGGAACCTGGGCGAGGTGCTCACCGAGCGGGCGCTCGACATCCTGGACCACCACGACCGGACCGTCGCCGACGTGCACGACCGGCAGGAACTGCTCTGGAAGGTCACCCAGGAGAACGCGGCCCGGATCCGCACGATCCTCGGCCGCTGAACGCCGCGAAGGGCGGGCCCGGAAAGGGCCCGCCCTGGCGAAGGAGGGGGATCAGCGCCGTACGGCCCGGCGCAGACCGCGCGCCTTGCGCGCCATCCGGCGGACCGTGGCGTTGCGCGGGATGAACGCGAGCTGGGACGGCACCCCGCCGGGCAGCGCCAGCGAGGTCAGCCGCTTGCGCTTGAAGTAGCGCAGGGTCCGCTCGTTCAGGTTGCCCGCGAGGTACCGCTCCGTCCCGCCGCGCAGCCCGGGCAGGATCTTCGGCTGCATCGCGAAGCCCACCGCGCGGATCAGCGCGCCCAGCGCCGCCACGTCCATGCCCGGCCGCCGCCCGCCCACCGCGGCGCGGTCGTCCAGGTCCGGCAGCAGCGCGTCGACCACGGTGACCGGGATCCGGTTGCTGTTCTCGAACGGCGTCAGCCGCTCCAGCAGCATCTCGGTGCCGACCCGGGCCACCGGCAGGCCGTACAGCGCGGACGCCGTGAGCAGGGCGGTGGAGAAGCAGCCGACGACCAGCGCGGGACGCATCCGCTGGTACAGCACCTCGGCGAGGACCGGCGAGTCCAGCACGGTGAGGCCGACCCCGAGCCGCTCCGCCTCCTCCTCCAGGGTGCGGGTGAAGCGCGCGGGGGCGGTGGGATGCGGCTTGAACACCACCGTGCCGTGCCCGAGTCGATGGGCACCCCTCAGCATCCGCACATGCAGGTCCTCCTCCTGCTCGGCGGTGAGGATGTCCAGCGCGGACAGGTACTGGCCGAGCAGCAGCGCGGGCTCCTCCACCTCGGGCAGTTCGTCGGCCGGCGGCGCGAGTTCGGCCAGGACCTTTGTGAAGGCGGACGTCGGCACGATCTCCGCCGGGACACCGAACTCCGTGAGCAGCAGCGGCTCCAGGCCCGGCACCAGGTCCAGGTGAAGCACCCGGTCCACCCGGGTGCCGACCAGCGGGTCGATCTTGTTGCGGGTGGGGCCGTAGCTCATCAGGCCGTCGGCGTAGACGGTGACCGGGCAGCCGGTGAAGATCTGCGCGAGCGAGAGCGACGGGTTGACCTGGATCGACTCCACGGCCAGCTCGACGTCCTCGTCCCCGAGCCGCCACTCGTGGCGCAGATACCGCTCCCAGAGCGGCAGGTCCTCCAGCCGGGGCGCCCAGCCGCCGGGGTGGAAGGGGAAGATCGCCTCGTTGTACGACAGCACGTCGTCGAAGCGCTCGCGCAGCCGCTCGAAACCGGGCATCAGGTCCGGTCCCGGCGTGGTCTCGGGCGTGGCCGCGTTGTTGCAGACCAGCAGGATCCGCCGGTCGGCCGGGCGGAAGCAGCCGGAGTCCAGGGCGGCGGCCAGGGTCGCCGTGCCGTACAGCGTCGACGCCTGGAAGATCTGGGTGGTCACGCGGCGGCTCCCGCGGGGGCGGGGCGGCGGCGCAGCCGGCGCAGCTTGGTGGCGCGCTGCAGGTCCATGGAGTCCAGCGCGTCGTCCAGGACGTCCTGCGGCATGCGCCTCAGCGCCGCGGAACTCAGGGATTTCAGTTTTCTCGCCACCGCCGGCTCGAACCTTTCGATGGATCCCAGGTGATGGGAAATGATGGCGCAATACGTTCGGACGGCCTTCGGCAGCAACGCACCGGCTTCCGGGTCCTCGGCGGTTTCCGCGACGACCTGATCGAAAGCGCGAATGAAATCGAGCTGGCGGACATCACCGATCTGGGTGAGTGAGGAGGCGACCCCGCGCCGGTAGAACACCCCGAGCAGGCCGACCGCGGCGAAGGACTCCGCCTCCCGGTGCAGCTTCCAGATCCACGGCCGGTCCTCGGCCGTGCGCAGCCCGTCGGTGAAGTGCAGCAGCCCCTTGTCCACCAGCCGGCGGTGGTAGACGCCCGCCCAGGCGTAGGCGTAGTCCACGGAGGTCGACCGGTCGGCGGGCAGGATCGCCTCGCGCGGGTCCAGCACCACGTTCCGCCGCCCGACCGGCACCCGGTGCACGGCGCGGGCCCGCGCCGTGCACTGCACATGGTCGGTGCGCAGGAAGTCGCAGCCCAGTTCCTCGATGGCGGCGACCAGCTTCGGGTAGTAGCCGGGGGCGAGCCAGTCGTCCCCGTCCAGGAACGTCAGATACTCGCCGCGCGCCCGGTCGATGCCGGTGTTGCGGGCGGTCGCCAGCCCCCCGTTCCGCTCGTGCCGGACGAGGACCGCGCCCGGCAGCTCGCGCTCCGCGCGCGCGAGGATCTCTGGTGTCCCGTCGCGGGAACAGTCGTCGACGAGAATGAATTCGAAGTCCTCACGCGCGTTCGCACCGAGGCTCCTCAGGGTGTCGGGCGCGTATTGCTGCACGTTGTAGAACGGCACGATGACGGAGAGCTTGACCACGTCACGGACGTTAGGGCGAAGCCCGTCATTCGTCTTGACCGTCGGCTTGATGCCGGGTGAACGGCGCGTGGCGAAGCTGTGAACCAGGTCTTTTTCCGCGCCGATCACGGCCCGATTCGCCATTCGGCGATGTGCTGTTAACCGTTTGTTGCATTCGGGTTGGGCGGAACCTCTCCATGCCTTCCTAGCGTCTTCGGCGTGCCAGCAAGTGCAACGAAGTCCCTGCGGATCGCCGTCCTGGCGGATTCCGACACCCGGTGGAAGTGGGGCGCGCTCACCGCGCGACGACTCACCCCCACCGGTGCCGACGTCCGGCTCGACGGCTACCTCCTGCGCGGACGAGCCACCCCCACCGCCCGCCAGCTCCGGGAGGTCGGCGTCCGCGCGGACTCCCTCAGCGAGGTCACCGGCGTCCAGTTCCTGCGCGCGATGAGCGACAGCGCCGAGGAGCCGTACGACATCCTCGTCCTCGCCCTGGTCGGCGGCGGTGTGCAGGCGATGCTGCACGGGCTGCGCAACGCCTGGGCCTCCGGCAGGCGCCCCGTCGTCGTCACCGGATACGTCGGTGTCGTCTACGAGAAGCTCGCCGACGGCCTGCTGCTGCGCCACGGAGCCGATCTCGTCCTCGCCAACTCGGCCCACGACGCGGACCGCTTCCGGGCCGTCTACGAAGGGGTCGGCGCCGACGCCTCCGCGGTCACCGAGGTCGCGCTGCCCTTCCTCGGCGGGGAGCCCTACGCCGGCGAACACGACCCGTACACCGTGGTGTTCGCGGCCCAGCCCTCCGTCCCGGACAGCCGCCGGGACCGTACCTACCTGCTGAACCGGCTCATCGAGCACGCCCGCAGGCACCCCGAGCGCGAGGTGCTGCTGAAGCTGCGCTCGAAGCCCGGCGAACACACCACCCACATCGAGGAACTGCCGTACCAGAAGCTGGTCCAGGGCATGGAGCCGCCCGCCAACTTCCACCTGGTGTACGGCCACATGGGCGAGGTGCTGGACCGCACCGACCTGCTGGTCACGATCAGCTCCACGGCCGCCCTCGAGGCCCTGCACCGGCGCGTCCCCACGGTCGTCCTGACCGACCTGGGCGTGCGCGAGGTGCTCGGCAACCACCACTTCACCGGCTCCGGCTGCCTCGCCTCCTGGGACCAGCTCGACGCCGGCCACCGCCCGGCCGCCGACCCGCAGTGGCTGGCCCGGCAGGGCGTCTGCGCCGGGGGCACCTACGGGACCGCCTTCGACACCGCCCGCGAACGCATCACCAAGCTGCTGGACCGGCCGGGCGGCCTGCCGCCCCTGAACCCCTACTACACACCCGAGACCGCGCCCGGCTACCTGCCCGGCATCCTCGCCCGCCACCACCTCGGCCCCGACGGCGCCCCGCTGCCCGGCGCGCCCGCCGCCGACAAGGAGCCCGGCCCCGTCCGCCAGATCGTGCGCCGGGCCGCGCGTGGCGCCTACCGCCACGGCGTGCAGCGGGTGGCCCCCGTGATCCGACGGATGGGGGAGCTGTGAACGGCCGGATCCCACGCCAAGGAGAGAACCCCATGCCCCAGACGGAAGCGAAACCGGGCGCCTCGGTACCCCGGGTGCTCGCGGTGATCCCCGCTCGCGGCGGCTCCAAGGGCGTGCCCGCGAAGAACCTCGCCCCGGTCGGCGGCATCCCGCTGGTCACCCGCGCGGTGCGCGAGTGCCGGGCGACCCGCCTGGTCACCGACGTCGTGGTCTCCACCGACGACCAGGCCATCGCCGCCGCGGCCCGCCAGGCCGGCGCCGAGGTCGTACTCCGCCCCGCCGCGATAGCCGGAGACACGGCGACCTCGGAGGCCGCCGTCCTGCACGCCATGGACGCGCACGAGGCCCTGCACGGCGCCCCCGTCGACGTCGTCCTGCTGGTGCAGTGCACCAGCCCGTTCCTGGTCCGCGAGGACGTGGACGGCGTCGCCGCCGCCGTCGCCGAGAACGGCGCCGACACCGCCGTGACCGTCGCCGCCTTCCACGGCTTCGTCTGGCGGGACGCGGCCGACGCCCCGGTGACGGCCGGCACGGACTCCGCCGCCGCCGTCGGCGCCTCCCTCACGGCCGCCGACACCACGACGGTCCCCGACACCACGACGGTTGGCGGCGGTTACGGCGTCAACCACGACAAGTCCTTCCGCCCCCGCCGCCAGGACCGCCCCCAGGACCTGCTGGAGACCGGCGCCGCCTACGCGATGGACGCGGCCGGCTTCCGCGAGCACCGGCACCGCTTCTTCGGCCACACCGAGCTGGTCCGCACCGACCCGGCCCGGGTGCTGGAGATCGACGACCCGCACGACCTGGCCCGCGCCCGGGCCCTCGCCCCGCTCTTCGACGCGGACCGGCCCGGCGCCCTCCCCACCTACGACGACATCGACGCCGTAGTCCTCGACTTCGACGGCACCCAGACCGACGACCGGGTGCTGATCGACTCCGACGGACGGGAGTTCGTCTCCGTGCACCGCGGCGACGGACTCGGCATCGCGGCCCTCCGCCGGAGCGGCCTGAGGATGCTGATCCTGTCCACGGAACAGAACCCGGTGGTCGCCGCCCGCGCCCGGAAGCTCAAGCTCCCGGTGCTGCACGGCATCGACCGCAAGGACCTCGCCCTCAAGCAGTGGTGCGAGGAGCAGGGCATCGCGCCGGAGCGCGTGCTCTACGTCGGCAACGACGTCAACGACCTCCCGTGCTTCGCCCTCGTCGGCTGGCCCGTGGCGGTCGCGAGCGCCCACGACGTCGTACGCGGCGCCGCACGCGCGGTCACCACCGTCCCCGGCGGTGACGGCGCGATCCGAGAGATCGCCAGCTGGATCCTCGGCCCCTCTCTCGATTCCCTCCCCAAGTAAGGACATCTCCTGCCATGAGCACCAACTCCCGCATCCGCACCTTCGGTACGCGCGAGGCCGGCCCGGGCCGCCCCGTCTACATCTGCGGTGAGATCGGCATCAACCACAACGGTGAGCTGGAGAACGCCTTCAAGCTCATCGACGTGGCCGCCGAGGCCGGCTGCGACGCCGTGAAGTTCCAGAAGCGCACCCCCGAGATCTGCACCCCGCGCGACCAGTGGGACATCGAGCGTGACACCCCCTGGGGCCGGATGACCTACATCGACTACCGCCACCGCGTCGAGTTCGGCGAGGACGAGTACCGCCAGATCGACGAGTACTGCAAGAGCAAGAACATCGACTGGTTCGCCTCCCCGTGGGACACCGAGGCCGTCGCCTTCCTGGAGAAGTTCGACGTCCCCGCCCACAAGGTGGCCTCCGCCTCCCTGACGGACGACGAGCTGCTCCGCGCCCTGCGCGCCACCGGCCGCACGGTCATCCTGTCCTCCGGCATGTCGACGCCGAAGCAGATCCGCCACGCGGTCGAGGTCCTGGGCAGCGAGAACATCCTTCTCTGCCACGCCACTTCGACGTACCCGGCGAAGGCCGAGGAGCTCAACCTCCGCGTCATCAACACCCTGCAGGACGAGTACCCGAACGTCCCGATCGGCTACTCCGGCCACGAGACCGGCCTGCAGACCACGCTGGCCGCCGTCGCCCTCGGCGCCAACTTCGTCGAGCGCCACATCACCCTCGACCGCGCCATGTGGGGCTCCGACCAGGCCGCCTCCGTCGAGCCGCAGGGCCTCACGCGCCTGGTCCGCGACATCCGCACCATCGAGGCCTCCCTCGGCGACGGCGTCAAGAAGGTCTACGACTCCGAGATGGGCCCGATGAAGAAGCTGCGCCGCGTCACCGGCGTCGTCGCCGAGGCGGAGATCGCGGCGGCCGCGGGCGAGCCGGTCGCGGTCTGAGCACACCGATCGCCTTACGGATTGCCCTGAGACGGGACGGTCGTACGCCGATGAGCCCCCGCGCCGGTCACACCGGCCACCCTGCCCGCACGCTCGCCTTCGTGGAGAGCCCGGTACAACTGCTGAACGTACTGGAGTGGGCGCACCTGCACGGCCTGCAGGGCGCGCAGCCGGACGCTTCGCCGTCCGTGCCCGCGCAGATACGCCGGTCGCCGGCCGGTGCTCCGCCATCGGCCGGCGCGGAGCTCACCCTCGTCGTACTGTCCCCGACCGACCCCATGACCCGGGGCCAGCTCCGCCGCATGGCCGACCTGGCCCGGGACGAGGGGTACCGGGTGCGCTGGGAGGAGGCGCGGGGCGGCACGACCGCGCCCTTCCACACCATCGGCGGCCTGGCCGGCCCGCTGCGCCGCGCCGACCGCATCGTCATGGGAGACCCCTTCTCCCGCTACGTGCAACTGCTTCTGACCATCACCCGGGCCCGCGACCTGGTCGTCGTCGACGACGGCACCGCGACCATGGAGTTCGTCGCCCAACTGGCCCGCGGCGAACGCCTGGTCCGCTGGCACCGCAAGGGCGGCCGCCCCGGCCCCCGCGACCTGCTCTTCGCCCCGGTCTCCTCCTCGGCCCGCCGCCGCCTCACCCCGAGCGAGCACCGCCGCGTCGAGGTCTTCTCCTCCATGCCGGTGACCGAGACCCCGGCCGGCGTCACGGTCACCGTCAACGACTTCGCCTGGACCCGCGCCCGCTTCGGCCCCCCGCGCATCACCACGAGCGCCGACATGGTCGGCACGTCCCTGGTCGAAACCGGCGTGGTCGACGGCGACCGCTACCTGGCCGCCGTCCAGTCCCTGGCCAAGGCCCACGGAGCCACCCGCTACTTCGCCCACCGCCGCGAGAACACCGACAAACTCCACCGCCTGGCCACGGAGACAGGCCTGGAAATCGTCCGCCCCGAGCTCCCCCTGGAACTCATCGCCCGACGGGGCCCCATCGGCCGCACCATCCTCAGCTTCCCCTCCACCGTCGTCCACACCCTGCCGTTGGCCCTGGCCGGCACCGGCGTCCGCGTGGCGGTCTGCGACATCGACCCCACCTGGCTCACGGAGACCGCCTCGCCCCGTGCGCAGGGGTTCCTGTCGGGGGTCACGGGGACGGCGCGGGATGTGCACCGGCTGGCTGCGGTGGGGTGGGCCTGAGAAACGGGGGCGTGCCTCTCCCCACCGTGGTATCTCTGCGACCGGCCCGTAACGGCGGGGCGGACGCTGCCTGACGCGGCAGTAAAGTCTTCACGTTACAACTGGTTGTGGGGACAACCAGGGTGCCTTTCGGCTGCCGACGTCCTGGGGAGGGGTTGCAGCGCATGAGTCGTCGCTCTACTGGTGTGGTCGGTGTCTGGGCGGAAATGCAGCGGCAGCAGCAGCGTCAACTGGAAGCCGAAGCCCGACGGCGGAGACAACAAGAACAGCAGGCGCGGGCCTACCAGCGGCGAGCTGCCCAGAGTCACCGCGAGTACCGGCAGGCAGAGGCCCTGCGGCGGACGGAGGAGCTGGACGCACAGGTCGCGTCCTTGCAAGGGCTTCTCGCCGCGGGCTGCCGGGCACCGGCCTTCCGGGCCTCCTCCCTCATGCGACGTGAGGAGGTTCAGCCCTTCTCTCCGGGACCGTTGGCGCAACCGGTGCCGATGCCGGACTTCAGCCGCTATGAAACGCAGAGCGGCTGGACGGCGGGCCGCCGGGCCCAGGCGCAGGCCGAAGCCCGAGCGCGCTTCGAGCGCGATTGGCAGGCCGCCCAGGCCGCGGAGGCTCACCGGCAGCAACAGCTCGCGTCGTACCAGCGCCAGTACCAGCAGTGGGCTGATGCCCAGCTGGGCGATGTACGGAGGCACAACGCCGGCGTCGTCGCGCTGACCGAGGGTGTGGGACGCCACGATCCCGATTCGGTGATCGAGTACTTCTCGGCCGCTCTCTACGCCTCGACGGCATGGCCGGAAGATCTCCCGCGTCAGGTGGCGGCGGCCTACGACCCGGCAGCCCGGCAGCTCGTCCTGGACTGGGAGTTGCCCGCCTACGGCATCGTGCCGGAGGTCAAGGCCGTTCGGTACATGTCCGGGGTCGATCAGGACAAGGAGACACCCCGCCCGGTGGGCCGGCGCCGTGCTCTGTACAGGGAGGTCCTCGCGCAGTGCATGCTGCTCGTGCTGCACGAGCTGTTCGCCGCGGACGAGTTGGGTGCGCTCGAGTCGGTGGCCCTGAACGGCTTCGTCGGGTCGGGAACCGTGTGGTCGCCCACGGCGGCGACGAGGAGCCGGACCTGTTCGCGATGGACCCCATCGCCTTCGAGAATCTCGTCGCGGATCTCTTCCGGGCCATGGGCATGCAGGCGGTCACCACCCAGCGCTCCAACGACGGCGGCGTCGACGTCGACGCACTGGATCCGGCACCCATCCGGGGCGGCAAGATCGTCGTGCAGGTGAAGCGCTACCGGAACACGGTGCCGCCCACCGCTGTACGTGATCTGTACGGAACCGTGCAGGACGTCGGCGCCAACAAGGGTGTCCTCGTGACGACGTCACGGTTCGGTCCCGGCTCGCACACCTTCGCCAACGGCAAGCCGCTGGAACTCGTCTCGGGCCCCGAACTCGTCGACCTGCTGCATCGCCACGGGCTGGGCGGGCGGCTGGGGGAGAGTGGGCGCCAACCCGCGGCGCGACCGACGCCTTCCGGGCCGGACACCCGGCTGCCCGACGACTACAACGTCCTGGGCATGTCGTGGACCGGGAGTGTCGCCCTGGACGTGTGCGCTCTCGTCTGCCGTGGCAACAGCGTCCTCAGCGACGATCACTTCGTCTTCTTCAACAACCCCCGGACGTCGGACGGCTCGGTACGCACTCTTCCCGCCACCGCACTCGACAAGGCCGCGATCTGCGTCTCCTTCGACGGATTGCCGAGTGAGGCCGACCGGTTCGTACTCGTGGCCGCCATTGATCCAAGTGTCAATCCAGCCGCCGATCTCTCCGGCTTCACGGACGCCCGCATCAGGCTCCGTGATCCAGGCATGACCGAGCTGGGGTGTCTGGAGGTCTCGGACGGCCGACCGCATGAGACCGCCCTGGTCCTCGGCTCGTTCCGGCGCAGGTCCAGCGGCGACTGGGACTTCGTCCTGGGTGGCAAGGGCTACACGGGAGGCCTGGAAGAACTCGTGCGGGACTTCGGCATCGACGTGGAGTAGACCGATGTCTGTGCGGAGCCACGACATAGCCCACGACGGCCGTACGAGGTCGGACCCCGTGGCCGAGAGGATCAGGAGTCGTTCCATGTCCGATGAGATCACGCTGCGCCCGGTGACCGCCGACGATGTCGACCTGTTCGAGCGCGAGTTCAATGGGCCCGAAGGGATCGGCGAGTACCAGTGGTTCGGCTACGGTTCACCGGCCGCCCTGCGCCGGCAGTTCGCTGAGACCGGCCTGCTCGGCCCCGACGGCGGTGTGCTCTCCGTCCTGGAGGCGGGCCGGACGGTCGGCCGGGTCGAGTGGTTCGCCGGCACCTGGGGGCGGCCCGCCACCTCCACCTGCTGGACCCTGGCGATCGGCCTGGTGCCCGCCGCGCACGGCCGGGGCATAGGAACCCGGGCCCAGCGACTGCTGGCCGAGTACCTCTTCGACCACACCAGGGCCGAACGCCTCCAGGCCTGGACGGACCACGCCAACCTCGCCGAGCAGCGCGCGCTGGAGAAGGCGGGCTTCGTCAGGGAGGGCGTGCTGCGCTCCGCGCAGTGGCGCGGCGGCCAGTGGCACGACCAGGTGATCTTCTCCATGCTCCGCTCGGAGCGGTCCGGCGAGCCCAGGTGAACACAAGTCGGTACGGCAGTCTCTCAGCGGTGCCGTTCGCCCTTCACGATTTCGATGAAGTGAGCGAATACCTCGGGTGGGAAGGCGAGGGTGCCTGCGGACGGGTTCTTGGAGTCACGGACGGCTATTCGGGTGGGGGAGTCCGCGATCTCGACGCAGGCGTTGCCGTCGCCGCTGCCTGAGTAGGACGACTTCCGCCAGTTGTCCTGGGGGGTCACCGTGCACCTCACAGTTCCTTGGCCACTCTCCGGATGAGGTCACGCGACCGGGCAGGGTCGAGTGACGCGCCCTCAACCCTACGGAAGAGTGTTCGGAAGACGCCGAGCTGTGCTTCGGAATCGATGAGCAGGGCACCGTGAGGGCCGTCGCGCACCACTGTGTCCAGCTTGGGTACCGAGCCTCCGGCGTACACCATTGCGGCTGTGATGTCGGCGAAGTCGTCCAGTTCGAAGGGGATGACTCGAACGGTCACATGGGTCGCGTCGGAGAGTTCCAGAATGCGGGCGAGTTGAGCCCGCGAGGTCTCACGACCGCCCACCCTGATGCGCAGGGCCGCCTCGTGCACCAGGACCGTGTACCGAACTGGTTCCGGCTGCTCGATGATGACGCGCCGCTGCATCCGATGCCGGACGCGCAGATCCAGTTCCTCCTGCGGTAGTTCCGGTACCCGGCGGGAGAACAGAGCCCTGGCGTAGTCCTCTGTCTGGAGCAGGCCCGGGATATGCAGGAAGTCGACGTCCCATCGGTACGAGGCGTGGAACTCCAGCTCCGACAGATCCAGGAACGAGGTGGGCAGCAGTCCACGGTATTGCTCCCACCAGCCGCGTGTCCGATCAGTGGCCAGTGCGACCAGAGCGTCGATGTGCCGTTCGTCAGTGCAGACGTAATGGGATGCGAGGCGACGCAGGCGCTTTTCGCTCACGCCTGCGAGCGCGGACTCGATGTGGGTGATCTGCGGGGCGCTCACCCCTAGCAGCGCTGCCGCCTCCCGAGCGGTGAGGCCCGCCGCTTCACGGAGTCTGCGCAGTTCAGTGGCCAGCCGCAGCTGCCGTGCCGTTGGTTCGCGCCTCAGTGCCATCGGTCGCTCCCTGGTCCAACGCGCCTGCAGACGCGACTCGTTCGAAGTCAGGTTACGCGACCGGCTTGCGAAACATGAATCAATAGACCTACGTTCAGTGAGGCAACGCACACGCTGCGGAAGCGCACCGTGGCGTCGTTCCGCGACGGCTGCGGCAATGCCACCGCGTGCGCCTGAATCCCATCGCCGTAACGGAGTTGATGTCGCATGCCCGAAACCTGGGACTACACCCTCTACATCCCCAACGACCTCAGAGCGGTGACGATCTCTCGTCGCACTCTGCGCCTGATCCTGACGATGCACGGCCTGATCGGCTTGGTCGACACGGCCGAACTCCTCGCGACGGAGCTGGTGTCGAACGCGGTACGGCACACGAAGGGGCCGGCCGCGTTGAGGGTGCGCCGCTCGGCGGAGGGGGTGGTCTGGATCGGGGCGTGGGACACGGACCCCGGCCCGCCGGAGCCGTTCCAGCCGCTGGAGGAGGTGGCCGAGCTGGGGGAGGGGGGCCGGGGCCTGGCCCTGGTCAGGGCGTGCGCGGACTTCTGGGGCTGGCAGCCGTCGGCCAGGTTCGGGAACCGGGGAAAGTACGTGTGGTGCGAACTCGCGGCGGCGTAGCTCGTTGATCACGTCGACAGACAGGACGGACCTGATGACAGCGACTCAACGCGGCGGAGTTGTTCGCCGGGGAGTGAGCGAGCGGCGTGGGCACGGGGCAGGATGGGGGCATGAGCGTAGTCAAGATCAACGTGCTGTCCGTGCCGGCCGAGCAGCGGGAGACGCTGGAGAAGCGGTTCGCGTCGCGGGCCCACGCCGTGGAGAACTCCGACGGGTTCGAGTGGTTCGAGCTGCTGCGGCCGGTCGAAGGGACCGACCAGTACCTCGTCTACACCCGCTGGCGGGACGAGGAGTCGTTCCAGGCCTGGATGGAGGGGCCGATGAAGTCCGCCCACCAGGGTGGCGGCGAGGGCGGTGAGCGGCCGAAGCCCGCCGCCTCCGGGTCCACCCTGTGGTCCTTCGAGGTCGTCCAGCAGGCCGAGCCCAAGGGCGCCTGACCGCCGCAGCCGGTCAGAGCGATTCAGGCGTCGCCGCGGGGGGCTCCTCCTGCGGCGGCGCTCCTCTGCCGATGGTCATCGACCAGTGCACGGATGACGGGGCCTCGACGGAGGCAACGCCGCTGCCTTCCGCGCCGCTGACGTTCACCTGGTTGTACGTGGTGCTGGGCCGGTCGGCGCGGCACTCCAGCGGGAAGGAGACGTGGACGGGGCGCACGGCGATCTCCACACGTCCCGCGCCTTGGCAGCGCACCGCGAGGATCAGGGTGTCTCCCTTCCGCCCCTTGCCGAAGGCGATGCTCGCGTTCCCCGTGGTCAGCCCTTGGCGGCCGGCCAGGGTCTCGTCGGCGTCCAGTTCCGGAGGCCTCTGGGTCGGCGCAACCGCGGTGCTGTCCGGTCCTGCCGTTGCCATTGCCGCTGTCGCTGCCGCGGTTGGGCCCTTCCTGGACGCGTGGCCGTGCTCCGCGGTGCAGCCCGCGAGCGGGACGAGCAGCGCGGTGCACGCGATGGTCAGGCCCGTGAGGGTCCGGAGGGACATGTCGGCTCTCCCAGGTGGCGGCCGGTGGCTGACGGGATCATGGCAGTGCCGAGGGGCGGACCGCGGGCGTCCGGGGGTTCTCTGAGCAAGATGTGAGGTCCATCGGGGCAGGCCGGCCCCGGTGAAGACCTGACCGGTCCAGCGGGCTCACTCCGGCCGGCGCGCCAGCAGGAAGGCGCGCGGGCGGGTCTCCTCTTCCTGGGGCTCGCGGACCACCGTTGCCACCAGGTCCAGGCCCGCCCCCGTGAGCATGGACTTCATCTGCTCCGGCGTACGCCAGTAGTACCGCAGGTCGATCTCGTGGCCGAAGCGTTCGGCCAGATGGAGCCGGCCGGGCTCGGTGCCGGTCTGGAAGGCGAGCAGGACGTGGCCGCCGGGGACCAGGGTGCGGTGGAAGCCGGCGAAGGCGGCCGGGAGGTGGTCGTCCGGGACGTGGATGGTGGAGTAGAGGGCGAGGATGCCGCCCAGCGTGGCGTCCGGCAGGTCCAGGGATGTCATCGAGCCCACGTGGAAGCGCAGCTCCGGGTGGGCCTCGCGGGCCAGCGACACCATCGCGGGGGAGATGTCCACGCCGAAGACGGGGACGCCGAGGCCGTGCAGGAGGGCGGCGACGCCACCGGGGCCGCTGCCGAGGTCGGCGACGGGGGCGGGGCCGTTCGCCGTGACCAGCTCGGCGAAGGCGTTGATCAGCGCGCGTTCGAGAGGGTGGGACAGGCCGTGCGGATAGCGGGACGCGTAGTCCTTGGCGATCGCGTCGTAGGAGGAGCCGGTGGTCTGCAGGAAGTCCGCGTTCGAGTCGCTCACGGCGCCGCACCCTACCGGCCGGCACTGCGTCCGCTCGGCGGACTGAGGGAGCGTGAGGGCGGTGTTGCGTGGTATGCGTGGAGGAAGGAAACAGAGGTTTTACCCACCGAAGTCCGCCGCCATGCGTCCGCCGGTCAGATTTTCTTCCCCTAACGGGCTGAACTTTTGTTGATCCGGGGTCAGTTGGCCGGTCGGGCGTCCTACCCTTCAGAGGGTGAAGCAATTGATGTCCCGAGAGTCCGAGGCCAAACTGCCCGGGGATGTGCTCCCCGGCGTGCTCAGCGAGTCGCTGCACGCCGAACTGGTCGCCTTCCGCCGTGACCTCCACATGCACCCCGAGCTGGGCAACCAGGAGTTCCGTACGACCGCCGCGATCAAGGAGCGGCTGGAGCAGGCCGGGCTCCGGCCCCGCGTCCTCGCCACCGGAACCGGACTCATCTGTGACATCGGTCTGCCCGAGGGGCGGCGGCCCGCCGTGCCGATGCTCGCCCTGCGCGCCGACATCGACGCGCTGCCCATCCCGGACACCAAGATCGACTGCGCGTACCGGTCCACCGTGCCCGACCGGGCCCACGCCTGCGGCCACGACGTGCACACCACCGTCGTGCTCGGCGCCGGTCTCGTCCTCGCCGACCTGGAGGCCAAGGGGCTGCTGTCCCGCCCGGTGCGGCTGGTCTTCCAGCCCGCCGAGGAGGTGCTGCCCGGCGGCGCGCTAGGCGCGATCGGGGACGGTGCGCTCGACAACGTCGGCCGGATCCTCGCCGTGCACTGCGACCCCAAGGTCGATGCCGGCCGGATCGGACTGCGGCACGGGCCCATCACCAGCGCCTGCGACCGGCTGGAAGTCGCCCTCGACGGGCCCGGCGGGCACACCGCCCGGCCGCATCTGACCACCGACCTGGTCACGGCGGCCGCCCGCGTCGCCATCGACGTGCCCGCGCTGGTCGCCCGCCGCGTCGACACCCGCGCCGGTCTCGCCGTCACCTGGGGCCGGATCGAGTCGGGCCATGCCCCGAACGTCGTACCGCAGCACGCCGAGCTGTCCGGCACCGTGCGTTGCCTGGACCTGGACGCCTGGCGGGACGCGCCGGACATCGTGCACGCGGCCATCGACGAGATCGCCACGCTGCACCGCGCCAAGTCGGAGATCAACTACGTGCGGGGTGTCCCGCCGGTGGTCAACGACCGGGAGTCCACCGAGCTGCTGCGCCGGTCGATGGTGGCCCGGCGCGGTATGGAGTCGGTCGAGAGCACGGAGCAGAGCCTCGGCGGCGAGGACTTCTCCTGGTACCTGGAGAACGTGCCCGGCGCCATGGCCCGCCTGGGCGTGCGCACCCCCGGTGACCGTATGGTCCGGGACCTGCACCAGGGCGACTTCGACGCCGACGAGCACGCCATCGCGGTCGGCGTGGAGATGTTCACGGCCGCCGCGCAGCTCGACGACATGTAGGCCACCCCGGCTCCGAAGGGCGGGCCCGGGGTGGCCGGACCGCCCCGGGGCAACACACTCGTAAGCCAACTGTGCACTGTGCGCAACAGGGGCGTGAGAGGTCCGGTACGCCGAGTTCAGGCGGTGTTTGCCTCGAATAGATAACGGCTTCGCGAGGGGGTTTTTTGCGACATCTACGCGCGTTACGATGCCGCGAAGCCGACGCCGTCGGGGCGTCTCGGCCCGAGCACCGATCCGGTGCTCACATCAAGCGCCGACAGGCGCTCAGGTCAGGTGAAGGAGCCTTCCCGTGCGCCGGGTAGCCAAGCTTTCCGCTGCGTGTGTAGCCACCGCAGCTCTCGCCCTCACTGCCACCGCGTGTGGCAGCACCTCCTCAGACAACGACACCTCGTCGTCCTCCTCCGGCGACGGCAAGGGCGTCAAGATCGGTCTCGCCTTCGACGTCGGCGGCCGTGGTGACCGTTCCTTCAACGACTCCGCCGCGCGCGGTGCCGACAAGGCGAAGAAGGAGTTCGGCGGCGAGATCAAGGAACTGACCGCGAAGACCTCGGACACCGAGGCCGACCGCGAGCAGCGCCTGTCCGACATGGCCGAGGCCGGGTACAGCCCGATCATCGGTGTCGGTTACGCGTACGCCGCCTCGATGACCAAGGTCGCGGCGAAGTACCCGAAGATCAGCTTCGGCATCGTCGACTCGGTGGTGGACGCCAAGAACGTCGACAGCATCACCTTCACCGAGGAGCAGGGCTCCTACCTGGCGGGTGTCGCCGCCGCGCTGAAGACCAAGAAGGACCACGTCGGCTTCATCGGCGGTGTCGACGTTCCGCTGATCAAGAAGTTCGAGGCGGGTTACGTCCAGGGCGTCAAGGACACCAACTCCAAGATCAAGGTCGACACCCAGTACCTGAGCCACGGCTCGGACACCTCCGGCTTCGCCAGCCCCGACAAGGGCAAGGAAGCCGCGCAGGGCATGCTGGACAACGGCGCCGACGTGATCTACTCGGCGGCCGGCTCCTCCGGCAACGGCGCGATCGAGGCCGTCAACGGCGTCAAGGGCGCCTGGGCGATCGGCGTGGACTCGGACCAGTACAGCATCCCGGGTCTGGCCAAGTACAAGAACTCGATCCTGACCTCGATGGTCAAGAACGTCGACCTCGGCGTCTACGACTTCGTCAAGTCCGTCCACGACGGCAAGCCGCTGACCGGCACCAACACCTACTCGCTCAGCAAGGACGGCGTCTCGCTGTCCACCAGCGGTGGCTTCATCGACGACATCCAGGCGAAGCTGGACGCGGCGAAGAAGAAGATCGTCGACGGCTCCGTCAAGGTCAAGACCACTCCGTGACCTGACGGGTCCCGTCGGACCTGGGCTCGGCGCGGGGGCGGCTTCCGCAGCCCCTCGCCGAGCCATAACAATGTGTCAACTCTACGCGTGTAGCATTGAGTTGCCGCGCTAGCGTCGCCGACGCCTGCCCTCCCCCCGCAGCCCCTTTCCCCGAGGAGAGTGCGCCATCAACGCGTCCAGCCCTCCCGCTGCCGTCGAACTGCGCGGCATCACCAAGCGTTTCCCCGGCGTCGTCGCCAACCGCGACATCGACATCACGGTCCGCACGGGCACCGTACACGCCCTCTGCGGTGAGAACGGCGCCGGCAAGTCCACCCTGATGAAGATCCTCTACGGCATGCAGCAGCCGGACGAGGGCACCATCAAGGTCAACGGTGAACCGGTCACCTTCAGCAACCCCGGCGACGCCATCGCCCGCGGCATCGGCATGGTGCACCAGCACTTCATGCTCGCCGACAACCTCACCGTTCTCGAGAACGTCGTCCTCGGCGCGGAGAAGCTGTACGGCATCGGCGGCAAGGCGCGTACGAAGATCAAGGAGATCTCCGACGCGTACGGCCTGGGCGTGCGGCCCGACGTCCTGGTGGAGGCGCTCGGCGTCGCCGACCGCCAGCGCGTGGAGATCCTCAAGGTCCTCTACCGCGGCGCCCGGACCCTCATCCTGGACGAGCCGACCGCCGTGCTCGTGCCGCAGGAGGTCGACGCCCTCTTCGACAACCTCCGCGAGCTGAAGGCCGAGGGCCTGACGGTCATCTTCATCTCCCACAAGCTGGGCGAGGTGCTCTCCGTCGCCGACGAGATCACCGTCATCCGGCGCGGCACCACGGTCGGCACGGCCGAGCCGCGCAGCACCACCTCCAAGCAGCTCGCCGAGATGATGGTCGGCAGCGAGCTGCCGACGCCGGAGACGGAGGAGTCCACCGTCACGGACGTCCCCATGCTCACGGTGGACAAGCTGCACCTGTCCCAGACCGACCTGGACGGCGTCGAGCGGATCATCCTCGACGAGATCTCCTTCACCATCCACAAGGGCGAGGTCCTGGGCATCGCCGGTGTGGAGGGCAACGGCCAGTCCGAGCTGGTCGAAGCGATCATGGGCATGCGGAACCCGGACGCCGGCGTCGTCACACTGGACGGCGACGACATCTCCCACACCCCCACCCGCCGCCGCCGTGAGGCCGGCGTCGGCTACATCCCCGAGGACCGCCACCGCCACGGCCTCCTCCTCGAGGCGCCGCTGTGGGAGAACCGCATCCTCGGCCATGTCACCGAGCGCCCCAACTCGCGCGGCGGACTGCTCGACATCAAGGCCGCCCGGACCGACACCGAGCGCATCGTCCGCGACTACGACGTCCGCACGCCCGGTATCGAGGTGACCGCCGCCTCGCTGTCCGGCGGAAACCAGCAGAAGCTGATCGTCGGCCGCGAGATGAGCCACAACCCGAAGCTGCTCATCGCCGCCCACCCCACCCGCGGTGTGGACGTCGGCGCGCAGGCGGCGATCTGGGACTACATCCGCGAGGCCCGCCGCGAGGGCATGGCCGTGCTGCTGATCTCCGCCGACCTGGACGAGCTCATCGGGCTCTCCGACACCCTGCGGGTGATGTACCGGGGCCGTCTGGTCGCCGACGCCGACCCCGCCACCATCACCCCCGAGGAGCTGGGCTCCGCCATGACGGGTGCGGCCTCCGGCCACCTGGAGCACACAGAGGACGACGAGCGATGAAGAAGCTGACCTCACGGATCGACAAGGAGCGGCTGCTCCTCGGGATCGCGGCCCCGCTGCTGGCGATCGTCGCCGCGCTCGTCGTCACCACCCTGGTGATCCTCGCCACCGGCAAGAACCCGGGCGACGCCTTCAGCGACATGGTGACCTACGGCTTCGCCAGCGACAGCCAGGTCTACATCCTGAACAAGGCGACGACCTACTACCTCGCGGGTGTCGCGGTGGCCATCGGCTTCCGCATGAACCTGTTCAACATCGGGGTCGACGGCCAGTACCGGCTCGCCGCGTTCGTCGCGGCCGTCCTCGGCGGCGCGCTGACCGTGCCCGGCTGGATCGCCATCCCTCTGATCATCATCTGCGCGATGGCGACCGGCGCCCTGTGGGCGGCCATCGCCGGCGTGCTCAAGGTGACCCGCGGCGTCAGCGAGGTCATCTCGACGATCATGCTCAACTCGATCGCCACCGCGATCATCGCCTACCTGCTGCAGCCCGGGAAGCTCGGCCAGCTCGACCAGGCGGGCACGCTCGTCTCCACCAAGCCGCTGCCGTCGTCGTCGTACTTCTTCAGCATCGACACCGGCCCGGCCGGCATCCTGTGGGGCTTCTTCGTCATCGCCGTGGTCGTCGGCGTGGGCTACTGGTTCGTGCTCGGCCGCACCCGGTTCGGCTTCGACCTGCGCACCGTCGGCCAGTCCGACACCGCCGCCGCCGCGAGCGGCGTCGGGGTGAAGAAGATGGTCGCCACCAGCATGATCATCTCGGGTGCGGTGGCCGGTCTGATCGGCATGCCGACCCTGCTCAACGACAGCCACCAGTTCAGCAACGACTTCCCCGCGGGCATCGGCTTCACCGGCATCGCCATCGCGCTGCTCGGCCGCAACAGCCCGATCGGCATAGCGCTCGGCGCCCTCCTGTGGGGCTTCCTGGAGCGCACCACCAACCACCTTGAGTTCCAGGGCTACGACAAGGAGATCCTCGGCGTGATCCAGGGCGTCATCGTCCTGTGCGTCGTGATCGCCTACGAGGTCGTCCGCCGCTACGGCCTCAAGCGCCAGCAGCAGCGGGTCGGCGCCGAACTCGCCGCCCAGGCCGCCGCCCCGACGAAGAAGCAGGAGGTGGCGTGATGACTGCCACGATGACCGACGCGCCGCCGCCCGCGGCGCCCAAGGCGGAGGGCGCGGCCGGCAAGCGCTCGGGCCGGTCGCTCGGCCAGATCCTCATGATCGTCGCGGGTGCGCTGCTCCTGGTGGCCGCGGTCCGCGTCATCACCGGTGCCGACCAGCTCACCTCCGAAGGACAGGTCGGTGCCGCCCTCGGCCTCGCCGTGCCCATCGGTCTCGCCGGTCTGGCCGGTCTGTGGTCCGAGCGGGCCGGTGTGGTCAACATCGGCCTCGAGGGCATGATGATCCTCGGCACCTTCGGCGCCGGCTGGGTCGGCTGGCAGACCAACCCCTGGCTGGGCCTGCTGTGCGGCATCGGCTTCGGTGTCCTCGGCGGTCTGGTGCACGCCGTCGCCACCATCACCTTCGGTGTCGACCACATCGTCTCCGGTGTCGCGGTCAACCTGCTCGCGCTCGGCGCCACCCAGTACCTCGCCAAGCTCTTCTTCGCCGAGGGCAAGCCGGCGGAGGCGGGCGGCAACCCCAAGCAGTCCCCGCCCGTGGACTCGCTGCCCCACGTCACCGTGCCCGGTCTGTCCGACGCCCTGCAGTCGGTCCAGAACCACCACTGGTTCCTGGTCTCCGACCTCGCGGGCATCGTCGGCGGTCTGATCACCGACCTGTCGGTGGTGACGATCCTGGCCGTGCTGCTGTTCGTCGGCAGCTGGTGGCTGCTGTGGCGCACCTCGTTCGGCCTGCGGCTGCGTTCCTGCGGTGAGAACCCGATCGCCGCCGAGTCGCTCGGCGTCAACGTCTACCAGTACAAGTACGTGGCCGTGGCCGTCTCCGGCGGTCTCGCCGGCCTCGGCGGCGCGTTCCTCGCCCTGGTCACCTCCCACACCTACCTGGAGGGCCAGACCGGCGGGCGCGGCTACATCGGCCTCGCGGCGATGATCTTCGGCAACTGGCGGCCGGGTGGTCTGGCCATGGGCGCCGGCCTGTTCGGCTACTCCGACGCGCTGCAGCTGCGCAACGGCGGCACGACCGTGCACGCGCTGCTGCTCCTGCTGGTCGTCCTGCTCGTGGTCCTGGCCGGCTGGAAGCTGTACCGCTCCGCCGTCTGGCAGGGCGCCATCAGCCTCATCGTGGGCGGTCTGGTCCTGGCCTGGTACCTGCTCACCGACGAGGTCCCGAGCGACTTCGTGGGCGCCACGCCGTACGTCGTGACGCTGCTGGTGCTCTCGCTCTCCGCCCAGCGGCTGCGCATGCCCAAGGCGGACGGCATGCGGTACCGGAAGGGACAGGGCAAGTGACGGCCGCGCCGGACGCCGGCTTCGACTGGGAGCCGCTGCGCGCCGAGGCGCGGGAGGCCATGACCCACGCCTACGTCCCCTACTCGGGCTACCCGGTCGGCGTGGCCGCCCTGGTCGACGACGGGCGCACGGTCACCGGCTGCAACGTCGAGAACGCCTCCTACGGCCTCGGCCTGTGCGCCGAGTGCGGGCTCGTCTCGCAGCTCCAGCGCACGGGCGGCGGCCGCCTCACGCACTTCACCTGCGTGGACGGCGAGGGTGCCCTGCTGGTGCCGTGCGGCCGCTGCCGCCAGCTCCTCTACGAGTTCGGCGGCCCCGGCCTGCTGCTGGACACTCCCGAGGGCGTCCTCCCGCTCTCCGAGATGCTGCCCCAGGCCTTCGGCCCGGGCCATCTCTCCAAGTAACTCCCCGTACGGCCCCCCTGACCCGATCAGGGGGGCCGTGCACTTCGCACCTCCCGGAAGGAAGCCATAGCCATGGCCATGGACGCCATCTCCGTCATCCGTACCAAGCGGGACCGCGGTGAGCTGACCGACGAGCAGATCGACTGGGTCATCGACGCGTACACCCGCGGCGAGGTCGCCGACGAGCAGATGTCGTCGCTCGCGATGGCGATCCTGCTGAACGGGATGAACCGCCGGGAGATCGCCCGCTGGACCGCGGCCATGATCGCCTCCGGCGAGCGTATGGACTTCTCCTCGCTGTCCCGCCCGACGGCCGACAAGCACTCCACCGGCGGCGTCGGCGACAAGATCACGCTCCCGCTGGCCCCGCTCGTCGCGGCCTGCGGCGCGGCCGTCCCGCAGCTCTCCGGCCGGGGCCTCGGCCACACCGGCGGCACGCTGGACAAGCTGGAGTCGATCCCCGGCTGGCGCGCGCTGCTGTCCAACGAGGAGATGCTGCACGTCCTCGACACCACCGGCGCGGTGATCTGCGCGGCGGGCGACGGCCTGGCCCCGGCCGACAAGAAGCTGTACGCCCTGCGGGACGTGACCGGCACGGTCGAGGCGATCCCGCTGATCGCGTCCTCCATCATGTCCAAGAAGATCGCCGAGGGCACCGGATCCCTGGTCCTGGACGTGAAGGTGGGCTCCGGCGCCTTCATGAAGACGATCGAGGACGCCCGCGAGCTGGCCTCCACGATGGTCGGCCTCGGCACCGACCACGGGGTGAGGTCGGTCGCGCTGCTGACCGACATGTCCACCCCGCTCGGCCTCACCGCCGGCAACGCGCTCGAGGTCCGCGAGTCGGTCGAGGTCCTGGCGGGCGGCGGCCCGGCGGACGTGGTCGAGCTGACGATCGCCCTGGCCCGCGAGATGCTCGACGCGGCCGGCATCAAGGACGCCGACCCGGCGAAGGCGCTGGCCGACGGCTCGGCGATGGACGTGTGGCGCCGGATGATCGCGGCCCAGGGCGGCGACCCGGACGCCGTGCTGCCCACGTCCAAGGAGCAGCACGTCATCAGGGCGTCCGCATCCGGCGTCCTGACCCGGCTGGACGCCTACGGCATCGGTGTCGCCGCCTGGCGCCTCGGCGCGGGCCGCGCCCGCAAGGAGGACCCGGTGCAGGCGGCGGCGGGCGTGGAGATGCACGCCAAGCCGGGCGACACGGTGACCGAGGGCCAGCCGCTGCTGACCCTGCACACGGACACCCCCGAGCGCTTCGAGTACGCACTCCAGGCGGTCGAGGGCTCGTACGACATCGCGGCCCCGGGCACGGCCTTCACGCCGTCACCGGTGGTGCTGGAGCGCATCGCCTGACCTGGGCCCGCGGCCGGAGGCCGCGGATGTCACGGCTCTTTCGGGTGAACGGGATCGGTGGACCGCCGCCGGTCCCGTTCGGCATGCTGGGATCGGTGACGTACCGATGGGAGACCGCCGTGAGCGCACTCACCGTCAGCCAGGACCCGGACCAGAACTGGGACGACCTCGTCCGGTACTGGGAGGAGATGGAGTGGCCCGAGGGCAGCAAGGTGGAGATCATCGAGGGGATCATCACCGTGTCACCTGCTCCCGCACCCCGTCACAACGTCATCGCGGAGCGGATTCAGCGTCGCCTCCCCGACGACTGGGGGATCTACCAGACACTGGCCATCGCAGTGCCGTCTCGCCTGGGGATGCTCATCCCGGACCTTGTGGTCGCCCCGTTGCCCGAGTGCACGGAATCGGACACCCACATTCCGGCCGCTCCGGCGGAACTGGTCGTAGAAGTGACATCCAAGTCCAACGCACGACACGACCGCATCAGCAAGCCTGCCGCGTACGCGTCCGCAGGCATCCCGCTGTACCTCCTCGTCGACCGCTGGGCACCCGGCGGTCCGACGGCGACGCTCTACGGAGAGCCGAAGGGCGAGGTCTACCGAGTCCTCCAAGCCGTGAAGTTCGGCGATCCCATCAAGCTGCCGGAGCCGTTCGACATCACCCTCGACACCGGCGAGTTCCCTGTCGACTGACACGCCCTCACCCCAGTAGCGTCGCCACCCCCACCAGTACCGGCACCGAGACCATCGTCGACAGCAGGACCGACTCGCGGGCCAGGGTCTCGGCGACCCGGTAGCGGCTGGCGTAGGTGAACAGGTTCTGGGCGGCCGGCAGGGCCGAGGTGACGACCACGTCCAGCAGGGGCGCGCCGTGCAGGCCGAAGACGCCGCGGGCCAGTACCCAGGCCACCAGCGGCTGACCCAGTGACTTCAGCGCCACCGACAGCAGGACCAGCTGGCGGTCGAGCCCCCGGCCGGGAGCCGCGCTGCCGCGCAGGGACATGCCGAAGACCAGCAGGGCCGCCGGGACCGACATGTTGCCGATCATGGTGAGCGGCTCCATGACGGGGCCCGGGACCTTCCAGCCCGCCGCCGACACCACCACACCGGTGAGCGAGCCCACCGCGATCGGATTGCGCAGCGGGGCCAGCAGCCGCTGCCACACCGTGCCCTTCTCGCCGGTGCCGGTGACGGTGCCCGTCAGGTCCAGGACGGTCAGGGCGACCGGCGTGACGATGACGACCTGGAACAGCAGGACCGGGGCCACCAGGGACGCGTCGCCCAGGACGTAGGCGGCGATCGGGATGCCGAGGTTGCCCGAGTTGACGTACCCCGCGCACAGGGCGCCGATCGTCGTGCGGCCCACGCCCCAGTGCCGCAGCGCGCCGACCGCCACGAAGGCCGCCGAGACCGCGGCCGTGCTCAGTGCCGTCACCAGCAGGCGGCTGGAGAACAGCACGGAGAGATCGGCCCGGGCCAGCGTGTGGAACAGCAGGGCCGGTCCGGCCACCGAGAAGGCGAGCCGGGTCAGCACGTCACGGCCCGGCTCACCGAGGGTGCCGCGCCACCCGAGCACATAGCCCACCCCGATGACGACCGCGATCACCGCGAACCCGCTCAGCACCCCCGTCACGGCCCCCACCCTCCGCCGGGGCGCGGCAGCGGGTCAATGTGATCTCCGCCCGGCCGTGTCCGGCGGGCGCCCGCGATGAGTTGTGCCCTCGCCGCCGGTCTACCGCACGTGGACGCCAACGCACCCGCCGTGCTCGTACTGCCCGGACCCGTCACCCGTGCCGAGGTGGCCGGGCTCTGCGCCGATGTGCGGGCGCTGCTGGCGGGCGGCGGGGCCGCGGTCGTGGTGTGCGACGTGGCCGGGCTCGGGCCGCCGGGGCTCCAGACGGTGGACCTGCTGGCCCGGCTGGAACTCGCCGCCCGCCGGGCCGGCGGGCGGATACGGCTGCGCGACCCCGACCCCGCGCTACACGCCCTCCTCGACCTGGTCGGACTCCGCTTCCAGATGGAGGGGCAGACCGAAGAGCGGGAACCAGCGCGCGGTGTCGAGGAAGCAGTGGAAACCGGTGATCCGGCCGCCTGACACCTCCAGCACCTGCACCGCCCAGGGAGTGAAGCCGCCCTTCTCCTCGTCCGGCTTGTAGTGCGCGAACCCCGGCAGGCCGTTCGCCCGCACCGGCAGCAGCCGGGAGCCGGCGCAGGACGCGCCCAGGGTGGTCATGAAGCCGGTGATGTCGGCCGGGCCGCGCAGCCACAGGTCGAACGGCGGCATCGTCATGACGGCGTCCTCGTGCAGCAGCGCCGTGAGCGCCGTCATGTCGTAGCCCTCGAACGCCTTCACATAGCGTTCGAGCAGTCTCTGCTGATCCTCGTCCAGCGGGTCGGACACCGCCCCCGCGGCGCCCTCGGATGCCCGCTCGGCGAGGGTGGCCCGGGCCCGCTGCAGGGCGCTGTTGACGGAGGCGACCGTGGTGCCCAGCAGCTCGGCGACCTCGCTCGCCCGCCAGGCCAGCACCTCGCGCAGGATCAGCACCGCCCGCTGCTTGGGCGGAAGCTGCTGCAGGGCCGCCATGAACGCCAGCCGCACCGACTCCCTGGCGACGGCCGCCTCCGCCGGGTCCTCCACCGTGGGCAGTACGCGCGCGTCCGGCATCGGCTCCAGCCAGGTGTTGTCCGGACGGGGGGAGAGCGCCGCCTGCGCGAGCGGCGTCGGATCGGTCAGGTCCATCGGCCGGGCCCGCTTGTTGCCCGCCGTCAGCATGTCCAGACACACGTTCGTGGCGATCCGGTACAGCCACGAGCGCAGGGAGGAGCGACCCTCGAACTTGTCGTAGCTCCGCCAGGCCCGCACCAGCGTGTCCTGCACCGCGTCCTCGGCCTCGAAGGAGGACCCGAGCATCCGGTAGCAGTACCCGGTCAGCTCGGTCCGGTGCTTCTCCAGTGCTGCGTCGAGGTCCGTCGTCGCCGTTCCGCTGCCCATCGTGCACCCACCCCTGTGGCCGTCCCCGTTGCGCGCCTTCGCGCCCCAGCACTTCGGAAGCTACCGCAGCCCACTGACAATGGCGCCCGGAGCACGAAAATGCCCGGCCGGGACCGGTTCCTTCACACGACTGGGCGGACACCGAAGCCGGTGCCCGCCCAGTCGTACGCGCGTCGCCTCAGTGCGCCGGCACCGGCTCCCTCCGGGCCGTCACCCGGGCCGCCCGGGACCCGAGGACGGTGATGGTCACGACGCCGAGCACCGCGAGGACACCGACGCCGACCGTGCCCGCCCAGCCGCCGGCGTGGAACGCCATCGCGCCCACCGTGCTGCCCGCGCTGGAGCCGATGTAGTACGCGGACTGGTACAGGGCGGAGGCCTGGGCGCGGCCGTGCTCGGCCGTCCTGCTGACCGCCGAGGAGGCGACCGCGTGGCCCGCGAAGAAGCCCGCCGTGATGAGCACCAGACCCAGCAGGACCAGCGGGAGGGAGGGCGCCAGGGACAGCAGCAGGCCCGCCGCCGTCGTACCGCCCGCCAGGTAGAGCGCGCCCCGGCGGCCGAGCCGGCCCACCAGACGGCCCGCCGTCGACGCCGACACCGTACCGACGAGGTACACCAGGAAGATCGAGCCGACGATGCCCTGCGGCAGGGAGAACGGCGCCTCCGTCAGCCGGTAGCCGATCACCGTGTACACGCCGCCGAACACCGTCATGAACAACGCGCCGATCGCGTACAGCCGGCGCAGCAGCGGGTCGGCGAGGTGGCCGCGCACCGTGCCCAGCAGCACCCGCGGGCGCAGCGAGCCCGCCGAGAAGTGCCTCGGGGCCGGCAGCAGCAGCCGGAACGCCACCGCGCAGGCCACCGCGACCGCGCCGATCACACCGACGGCGACCCGCCAGCCCCACTCCTGCGCGACCCAGCCGGTGATCACCCGGCCGCTCATCCCGCCGACGCTGTTGCCCGCCACGAACAGGCCGATCGCCGTGACCAGTGCCTTCGGCCGGACCTCCTCGGCCAGATACGCCGTCGCCGAGGCCGGCAGACCCGCCAGCGCCGCGCCCTGCACCGCCCGCAGCACCACCAGCGCGCCGATCGACGGCGCGAAGGGCACCAGCAGGCCCACGCCCACCGCGACCGTCAGCGAGGCCGTCATCACCGTACGGCGGCCGAAGCGCTCCGACAGGGCGCTCATCGGCAGCACGAACAGCGCCAGACCGCCGGTCGCGGCCGCCACCGTCCAGCTCGCCTCGCTCGCCGCCACCCCGAACTCACCGGAGATCAGCGGCAGCAGGGCCTGGGTGGAGTAGAGCAGGGCGAAGGTCGCGACCCCGGCGAGGAAGAGGGCGAGGCTCATCCGGTGGTAGCCGGGGCCGCCCGGAGCCATCCGGGAGTCGGTCGCGGAGTCGGAGGAGGGGACGGGCGTGACGGCGTCCAGGGTGGCGGACGCCCCGGTACTGGCGGGAGACATGCTTCGACGCTATGCACGGCCCACTGATCCGTCCAATGCATGGAATCGCCATAATCGTTCCCGTGAAGCATGAGCAGAGGTCACAGGGTCAGCTGTCATCGTTCAGTGACATGGAAGACATGGCGCTGTTGCTCGCGCCGCGCCTCGCGTATTTCGCCGGGGTCGCCCGTACCGAGCACGTCACCCGGGCCGCCCACGAGATGAACGTCCCCCAGTCCACGCTCTCCCGGGCCATGGTCCGGCTGGAGCAGGACCTCGGCGTCGGCCTGTTCGCCCGCCACGGCCGCACGGTCTCCCTCACCACCGCCGGCCGCACCTTCCTGGCCTCCGTCGAGCGCGCCCTCGCCGAGATCGAGCGCGCCGCCGAGGAGGTACGCGCCGACGCCGACCCGGCCACCGGCAAGGTCGCCTTCGGCTTCCTGCACACCATGGGCGCCGAGACCGTACCCGGCCTGCTGCACGCCTTCCGCGCCGACCACCCGCGCGTCCGCTTCAGCCTCTTCCAGAACTACGGCGAGGCGATGCTGGAGCGGCTGCGCGCGGGTGAACTGGACCTCTGTCTGACCTCCCCGGTGCCGGACGCGCCCGACCTCGTCGCCCGCCGCCTGGACGAACAGAAGCTGCGCCTGGTCGTACCGGCCGACCACCGCCTGGCCGGCCGCCGCCGCATCCGGCTGGCCGAGGCGGCCGAGGAAACCTTCGTCACCCTGGAGCCGGGCTACGGCCTGCGCCGCATCACCGACGACCTGTGCCGCGAGGCCGGCTTCAAGCCCCGCATCGCCTTCGAGGGCGAGGAGGCGGAGACCCTGAGGGGCCTGGTGGCGGCGGGTCTCGGGGTCGCCCTGCTGCCGCCCCCGACGGTGCCGCGCCCGGGAGTGGTGGAACTGACGGTCACCGCGCCGCGGGCGGCCCGGGAGATCGGCGTCGCCTGGCTGGCCGACCGCCCGGACACCCCACCGGTGACGGCCTTCAAGAAGTTCCTGCTCTCCAGGAGGGGGAGTCTGCTCCCCTAGGGGAGCCCGCGGTTTCCCGGTGAGGCACCGGGCCTCATCGCCGCAGGGACCTGCCGAAGCCCGCGGCCAGCGGCATCCGCAGCCCGATCGGCGGCGGAGCGGCCAGCGCGTCCTCCACCGGCCGTGACACCGAGTGCCCGAACAGCGCGCCCATGACGAAGTCCACGGCGAGCGAGCGCACCTCGTCGCGGTACTGGTGCAACGTGTGGCCGTCGGTGTGCACTTCGAACCGGCACACGTTCCGGTTCGCCTTCTTCGCCCGCTCCGCCAGCCGGAACGACAGCTCCGGGTCGGTGCGTTCGTCGTTCGTGCCGTGCACGATCAGCACCCGCCGCCCCACCAACTGCTTCACCGGTTCGGCGGGCGCGGCCACGTCCTCCTCGGGCAGCCAGGGAGCGAGCGCGACGACGGAGTTCACCGCCTCGTGGCCGCCCGCCCGCAGCGCCGCCCGGCCGCCCATGTCCAGGCCCACCAGGCACACCGGCACATCCCCGTACCGGCGTACGACTTCGTCGGCGGCCCACTGCGCGTCCGCCGCCAGATGCGCCTCGCTGCCGTTCCAGCCGCGGTACCGGTAGTGCACGGTGTGCACGGCCAGCCCCTCCTCCCGGCCCGCGCGGGCGAACCGGCGGCCCAGAGAACGTACGAAGGCTGTCGCCCATACGGGGGACGGCCTGCGGGCGGAGATCTCCTCCCCGCCGGGGAGCAGCAGTACCGCTCCGCTCACCGCCGTCGGCTCCGACCCGACCGCCTTTCCCAGTCCGGCCGTTCGGACCGGCGTCGCTTGCTGTCCCATGACAGAACAGTGTCAGAAGCCGTGGTGTACGAAACCCGTCCGGGCGGTCACCGTTGCGTATCGGCGGAAAATCTGCTGTGTCTCCTTGCGTACCGGGGGTGCTCTACGCGCGTAGGAGTTAGAGTGCGGAAATGACGAGCCAGACTGCACCGACTGGGACCGTCCCGGCCCACGTTCCGACGCCGGACCAGATCCGACGGGCGCCCAAGGTTCTGCTGCACGACCATCTCGACGGCGGGCTGCGTCCGGGCACCGTCGTCGAACTCGCCCAGGAGACCGGGTACTCCCAACTGCCCGAGACCGACCCCGACAAGCTGGGCCTCTGGTTCCGTGAGGCCGCCGACTCCGGTTCGCTGGAACGGTACCTGGAGACCTTCTCGCACACCGTCGGCGTGATGCAGACCCGGGACGCGCTGGTCCGGGTCGCCCGGGAGTGCGCCGAGGACCTCGCCGAGGACGGGGTCGTCTACGCCGAGGTGCGCTACGCGCCCGAGCAGCACCTCGCGGCCGGACTGAGCCTCGAAGAGGTCGTCGAGGCGGTCAACGAGGGGTTCCGGCAGGGGGAGCGGCTGGCCAGGGAGGACGGCCGCCGCATCCGGATCGGCGCCCTGCTGACCGCCATGCGGCACGCGGCCCGCGCCCTGGAGATCGCCGAACTCGCCAACCGCTACCGGGACATGGGTGTCGTGGGCTTCGACATCGCCGGTGCCGAGGCCGGCTACCCGCCCACCCGGCACCTGGACGCCTTCGAGTACCTCAAGCGGGAGAACAACCACTTCACCATCCACGCCGGCGAGGCCTTCGGACTGCCCTCCATCTGGCAGGCGCTGCAGTGGTGCGGCGCCGACCGGCTCGGGCACGGGGTGCGGATCATCGACGACATCGAGGTCCGCGCGGACGGCTCGGTGCGGCTCGGGCGACTGGCCTCCTACGTCCGCGACAAGCGCATCCCGCTGGAGCTGTGCCCCAGCTCCAACCTGCAGACCGGGGCCGCGCCCTCCTACGCCGAGCACCCGATCGGGCTGCTGCGGCGGCTGCACTTCAGGGCGACGGTGAACACGGACAACCGGCTGATGTCGCACACCAGCATGAGCCGGGAATTCGAGCATCTCGTCGAGGCGTTCGGTTACACGCTCGACGACCTGCAGTGGTTCTCCGTCAATGCGATGAAATCAGCGTTCATTCCTTTCGATGAACGACTCGCGATGATCAATGACGTGATCAAGCCCGGATATGCAGAGCTGAAGTCCGAATGGCTGTTCCAGCAGACCGCCTCCACCAGTGCTTCTTCCGGCTCGGAAGGCTGACGGCTGGCAAATCGGCTGCCGAAATGCGAACGGCCCTTCACGAGCCGTACGCATTTCGGTGTTTGCGGCGGGCTGTGCGGGATGTCTACGGTCGTGGGACCGCTCAGATCTTTTGTGGTCACCCGTCTCCGTATCCAAGGACGCATTTAACATGAAGCAGTCTGCTGCCAAGACCCTCGGTGTCGCCGCCCTCGGTGCCGCTTTCGCGGCCGTAGGAGCGGGCGCCGCCGAGGCGGCCCCGGCCGCTCCGGTCGCCCCGCAGGCCCTGGACTCCGTCACCACCGCGCTGCCGGCCCAGAACGTCGGCCAGGCGCTCGCCCAGGGGCAGGGCGCTCTCGGCACCGGGGGCACCACCGCGCAGCCGGTCGTCGGGAACGTCCTCGCCGGAGGGCCGACCGCGCCGCTCGCCGGGCTGCTCGGCGGACTGCCGCTCCAGGGCATGCCCACGCAGGGCGTCGCGGTGAACGGCCTGCCGCTCGGCTGACGTCCGCCGTACGACGCCGTCGGCGCGCCCCGGAACCTTCCCGGGTCACGCCGACGGCGTCCGCGTGCGCGGTGTCCGGCCCGCGGGGGCTCACCAGGTGGCGGCGCGGGCCTTGCCCTCGGCCGGGAGCAGGATCCACAGCGCTATGTAGAGCAGGAACTGCGGGCCGGGCAGTAGGCAGGACACCAGGAAGACGACCCGCATCGTCGTCGCGGAGGTGCCGAAGCGCCGGGCCAGCGCGGCGCACACTCCGCCGATCACGCGGCCGTGGGTGGGGCGGGCGAGGCTGGACATCTGCGGCTCCTTCGTGGACGACGAGGCGGTCCGGTCGGCTGCCTCGATGATGTCCACGGTACGGAGACGAAGGGGGCGAAGCGTCGCTCTATGGGGCGATCCCGACCCTGGGAATCGTCGGGGTACGACCCTGAGCCAGGTCCTCCTGGACGGTGACCTGCCCAGTCGCGCCGGGTGCCCGCCCGGTCCGCCGGCGCAGCCGGGCCCGGCCGGCCGGGACCACGGCCAGGTGGGCCAGGGCCACGCCCACGGTGTTCAGCAGCAGCGAGTCGACGTCCACGACCCGGCCGGGCACGCCGGTCTGCAGCAGGGCGATGCCGGTGGAGACCAGGGCGCCCGCGGCGGTCGTACGGACCAGGGAGGCGAGCGGCGACACGGCGAGCCTGCCGTGTGCCGCGGGAAGCAGCACGCCCAGCGGTGCGAGCAGCGCCAGCCCCTCGGCGATGCGCCTGGCCGCCTGGGCCCCGCCCAGCGCCAGATCGGCCCGGATGCCGGCCAGCGGACGCAGATTGGCGGGCATCACCCAGGGCACGTCCAGGGGGCGCAGCATCAGCCAGGCGACGAGCCCGAGATGGGCGACGAGGAGGACACCCCCCGTCACACGGATACGGATCGCGGCGCTGCCGCCGATGGAGCCTTGACGCTGCACGCCCCCCAAGACGCACCCCTGTGCACAATCGGTTCCGCAACCGTCACGGGGACGTGCGTGAGGCGTCCGCCACACCCGGGCGCCGCCGGCTCCTCAGCCCGCGGTGACCTCGCTCGACGGCGGGTCCGTGCTGCCCGGGCGGTTGCGGACGGTGTCGGTGCACTCGTAGCGGCGCAGCGGGGCGGGGGCCGGGCCGCCCAGGATCACCGAGCCGTCGCCCTCCGCCGCCGCGGAGTCGGACAGGGTGCACACGATCTGGGCGAGGGCGTAGGAGGTGAGCCGGGCCGGGGTGGCGCTCAGCCGCAGCGTGTCCTCCGGGTCCTTGTGGCCGTGTCCGGCCACGCCCAGGCCGCCCGGCACGTACGTGGTGTAGCCCGCCGACCTCTCCGCGGCCGAGGGGGACGCGGCGAGCTGGTCCAGCAGGCCCTGGGCCACGATGACCCGGCGCCGCGCGTCCGGGGTGCCCTCCGGGACGCGCACGGTGCGGTCGACGGCGACCAGGGAGGACCCGCACAGCAGGAACACCTGAACCGGTACGCCGTGCGCGGACTGGGTCGTCACATCGGGCGCGGACAGCGAGCACGGCACCCGGGAGGGCGCCGCGCCGAAGTCCGTCGGCACCTCGGTGGGCCGGATCCCGCACCCGGCGAGCACCGTGGTCAGGAGGGAGGCCGCGAGCAGACGTCGTACGGTCCGGGCCGTCGGCTCGGTCCGTTCGGTCCGTGCGGTCATGATCCCTCCTTCCCGGTGGTGTTCCCGGCCTTGTCGTCCTCGGTGTTCTCGTCGTCCTCCGCCGTCAGCCGCGAGGCGTCCCGTGGCAGCCGCAGTGTGAACACCGCGCCGCCGTCGGGTGAGTTGGCGGCGGTGATGCCGCCGCCGTGGATGTGGGCGTTCTCCATGGCGATGGACAGGCCCAGGCCGCTGCCCTCGGAGCGCGGCCGGGAGGCGCTGGCCTTGTAGAAGCGGTCGAAGACGTGCGGCAGGACGTCCTCGGGGATGCCCGGCCCGTGGTCGCGCACCGCGATGACGAGATCGTCGCCGTCGATCCGCACCGACACCCTGACCGGCGAGCCGCCGTGCTTGAGGGCGTTTCCGATCAGATTGGCCAGTATGACGTCCAGGCGGCGCGGGTCCAGCCGGGCGTGACGCCCGCGCTCGGCGTCCAGCTCGACCGCGTCCAGCCAGGCGCGGGCGTCGATGCAGGCGGTGATCTGGTCGGCGATGTCCACGTCGTCCAGGACCAGCCGGGCGGTGCCCGCGTCGAACCGGGTCACCTCCATCAGGTTCTCGACCAGGTCGTTCAGCCGCCGGGTCTCGCTGACCACCAGCCGTACGGCGGGCTCGATCATCGGGTCGATGCTGCCGGCCTCGGCGTCCAGCTCCTCCTCGAGCACCTCCGTCACGGCGGTGATGGCGGTCAGCGGGGTCCGCAGCTCATGACTCATGTCCGCCACGAAGCGGCGCGAGGACTCGTCCCGGGCGGCCATGTCGGCGACCCGTTTCTCCAGCGCCTCGGCCGCGTTGTTGAACGTCCGTGACAGATCGGCCAGTTCGTCGGTGCCGGACACGCTGAGCCGGGTGTCGAGCCGGCCCTCGCCGAGTCGCCGGGCGGCCACCCCGAGCCGGTGCACCGGCTTCAGCACGGTCGTGGCGGCGGCCTGCGCGAGCAGCGCGGAGCCGATCAGGGCCAGGCCCGTCGCGATCCCCAGCGACCAGGCCAGCGAGTTCAGGTCCTTGGCCTCCGGCTCCAGCGACTTGGCCAGATAGCCCGTAGGCCCACCGCCGGCCAGCCGAGCCCCGGCCACCAGGTACGGCGTGCCGTGGTCGTCGACCCGCTGCCAGTACAGGTGGTACGGCGCCTTGTTGCCGTCGGTCACCTTCTGCCGCTTGTTCACCGCCGCGCGCAGCGACGCCGGCACGTCCTCCAGCGAGAAGCCGTTGATCCCGCCCGAGGTGCCGTACACCGTCTTGCCGCGCGCGTCCTCGGCGACCAGCAGCACGCTGAACCGCTGGCTGCTGCCGGCCATCTGGCCCGCCGCGCGCTGCAGTTCGTCCTGGGTGGGGCGCACGGGCAGCGCGCCCGCCCGGTTCTGCATCTCCTGCTGGAAGTCGCGCAGCACCGCGTCCTGCGCGCGCGTCAGCACGGCCTCGCGGTTCAGCCAGTACGCGATGCCCGACGCCGACACCGCGGCGGTGAGCGCGACCAGCGCGAAGACGACGACCAGCCGCAGTCTGAGGCTGGTGAACCGCAGCCGCGACACACTTCCCTTGCGCCCCGCGGCCCAGCCGCGCGGTCCCCCTTGCGTATCGGTCACTGAGGACTGTCCAGGCGGTAGCCGACACCACGGACGGTACGGATCAGGGTCGGGGAGGAGGGCACGTCCTCCACCTTGGCGCGCAGCCGCTGCACACACGCGTCCACCAGACGCGAGTCGCCCAGGTAGTCGTGCTCCCACACCAGCCGCAGCAACTGCTGCCGGGAGAGCGCCTGACCGGGCCGCCGGCTCAGCTCCAGCAGCAGCCGCAGCTCGGTCGGCGTGAGCTGCAGGTCCTCGCCGTTCTTGGTCACGGTCATCGCGGAGCGGTCGATGACGAGGCTGCCGAAGGTCGCCGAGTCGCTCGACTCGCGCTCCCCGCGTCGCAGCACGGCCCGGATCCGGGCGTCCAGCACCCGGCCCTGGACGGGCTTCACGACGTAGTCGTCGGCACCGGACTCCAGTCCGACCACCACGTCGATGTCATCGCTGCGGGCGGTCAGCAGGATGATCGGAAGCTGGTCGGTGCGCCGGATGCGCCGGCACACCTCGAACCCGTCGATGCCGGGCAGCATCACGTCCAGCACGATCAGATCCGGCCGCTGCTCGCGCAGCAGCTTCAGACCGTCCTCACCGCTGGCAGCGGTCACCACCCGGTGTCCCTGGCGCGTCAGGGAGAGCTCCAGGGCCGTGCGGATGGCGTCGTCGTCCTCGATCAGCAACAGGGAAGGCACGGGCTCATTCTGGCCCATGGACGGGGTGCGGATCGACCGGTGGGACGCAGATCGCGGTGCATGGTGCCCCACGGCGGTCCGGGCGGGTCCCGGCGGGTGGTTCCGCCAGTGCCCGGCGAGACCGTGTCGCCGGCTCGGGCGAAGCTCTTCTGACACGCCCCGGCCCGACCCCTGTGACAGGTCTGTGACAGTCGGCGGACACGGCCATGAAGGTCACTAGGCAAGCTTTTCGGCACAGGCAAGGAAGCACGACCGAGCAGGCCGGGGCACCGGAAGTCCACGACGGGGAGCGCGAGATGAACACGCTGCACAGCATCAGCACCAGCGCAGTGGTCACGCGTCTGCACGACGTGCACCGGGGCCCGGAGAAGTCCGGTGCCGTGGGAGGGCGGGGGTGCTCCCGCGGCACCGGGCGTCAGCACACCGGTTACATGACGGTGGTTGACGCGCCCACGGGGGAGACGCACGGGGGATCCGCGTACGGGGAGGAACCGGGGGAGCGTCGCTCGCTGACCGAGGCGGAGTTCACCGCCTACGTCCAGGAGCGCCGCGCCTCCCTGTACGCCACCGCCTACCACCTGACCGGCGACCGCTTCGAGGCCGAGGACCTGCTGCAGAGCGCGCTGTTCTCGACGTACCGGGCGTGGGAGCGGATCAGTGACAAGGCGGCGGTCGGCGGCTATCTGCGCCGCACCATGACCAACCTGCACATCAGCGCCTGGCGGCGCCGCAAGCTCAACGAGTACCCGACCGAGGAACTGCCGGAGACGCCCGGCGACACGGACGCGATGCGCGGCACCGAACTGCGCGCGGTCCTGTGGCAGGCGCTGGCCCGGCTGCCCGAACTCCAGCGCACCATGCTGGTCCTGCGCTACTACGAGGGCCGTACGGACCCGGAGATCGCGGAGATCCTCGGCATCAGTGTCGGCACGGTGAAGTCCAGCATCTGGCGATCCCTTCGCCGGCTGCGCGAGGACGAGGTCCTCAGCTTCGGCCGTGACGAGGAGAACGCCTTCGGCGAGCTGGTCGCCTGAGGTCAGGGGGGGAGTCACGGGGGAACGGGGGACCACTGGGGGGTGGAACCCACGGGGGAACACGGGGGAGTGAAAAGGAGCGGGACTGGCGGGCCTGAGGCCCGTCCAGTCCCGCCTCGCGTTCGGCGCGCCGCGCGTCCCTCTCAGGGCCTGATCCGCCGGACAGGCCCTACGCCACCGTCCGCTGCGGAGCCGGCGGGCCCGCCGTGGCCATCCGGTCCAGTGCCTCGTCCCGGTCGCAGGGATGGGCGCCCAGGGACACCTGCCGGGCCACGATCGACCGCTCGGTGCGCATCAGCCGCCAGCCCCGCCGGAGCAGGAACGGCACCGACTTGCGGCCCTCCTTGAGGTCCCGCAGGAAGCGCCGGCGGAAGGTGGTGACCGAGCCCCGGTTCAGGCACAGCGCGTCGGCCAGCACGCCGCGTTCCCGGCAGCGCTCCACGATCTCGGCGGCGAAGATGCCCTCCGCGATGAACAGCGGCGCGGGCCCTATGCTCAGCGTCTCCTCGCCGGTACGGGCGCTCAGCGCGAGGTCGTACACCGGTACGGGCGTCGCCCCCGTGGCGCACAGCCGGACGATGGCCTCGACCGCGACGTCCGCGTCCCACGACCCGGGGTGGTCCCAGTCGATGTCCGAACTCCCGTCCACCAGCGGCAGGGTCGGGTCGGCGGCCTCCTTGTAGAAGTCGTCGAGGCGCAGCACGGGAAGCCCGGAACGGGCGGCGACGAGGGACTTGCCCGAACCCGAGGGGCCGCAGAGCAGCACGACACGGGCGGGGGACGGGGGATGAAGGCTCACGGAACACCAGTTTGACGCATGGCGGCGCTCCTGCCGACCCCGCGGGTCGGCTTTGGAGCGCGCGTCACATCTCAACTACCCTACGTGCTGATCTGTTTACCCTGCGCACCAGAAGGCGGCCCAAGCGATGGCCCGACACACTTCCTCCCCGCACCCCACCGTGCAGCGCGCCCTGATCGCCCTCGCGGCCGCCGGAGCGGCGCTGGGAGCGGGCGCGGCGTCCGCGCACGCGGACGGCGGCGCCCGGCTCGCCGACGCGCCCGCCTCGCTCGGCGACCTCGACCCGGCCGCGGGCCTGACGTCCCTCACCGGCACGGTCGGCTACGCCACCGGCCCGGTCTCCGGCCTCAAGCCCAACCCGCTCGCGGGCACCGGCGTCGACCCGCTGGACAACGGCGTCGGCACCCAGATCGCCGACTTCAAGCCGGTCAGCTCACGCGATCTGACCCGGCCGGTGGCCGAGGCGGATTCGCTCGGGAGCCTGCCGGCGCTGGGGCAGGTCATGGACCCGCGGGGCGCCTCCCAGAGCGCGCCGCTGGGCTGACCCGCGCCCCCCGGCCGACGCCCCGGTACGACGAAGAGCCGCGCCACCCCCGGACGGAGGGGTGACGCGGCTCGCTCGTGCAGGGCGTGGGCCGGCTCAGTACGACGAGCCGGAGGCGCCCAGGGAGCCCGTCGGGTGCCAGACCGTCTTGGTCTCCAGGAACGCCGTCAGGCGGTCGGTTCCCGGCGTCTCGAAGTAATCCACAGGCTGTGGACGAAGGACGCGCTTGAGGTTGTCCGCCGCCGCGATCTCCAGCTCCTTGGCCAGTACCTCGTCGGCGCCCGCGAGGTCGATCGCGTTGACGTCCTGGTGCGCGGCCAGCGGCGCGGCGATCTCCGCCGTACGGCCCGACAGGATGTTCACGACACCGCCGGGGACGTCGGAGGTGGCCAGCACCTCACCCAGGGACAGGGCGGGCAGCGGGGCCTTCTCGGAGGCGATCACGACCGCCGTGTTGCCGGTGGCGATCACCGGGGCCACGACCGAGACCAGCCCGAGGAACGACGACTCCTGCGGGGCCAGGACGGCGACCACGCCGGTCGGCTCGGGGGAGGAGAGGTTGAAGAACGGGCCCGCGACCGGGTTGGCGCCGCCCACCACCTGGGCGATCTTGTCGGTCCAGCCCGCGTACCAGACCCAGCGGTCGATCGTGGCGTCAACGACCGCGGCCGCCTTCGACTTCGACAGGCCCTCGGCGTCCGCGACCTCCCGGACGAACTGCTCCCGGCGGCCCTCCAGCATCTCCGCGACGCGGTAGAGGACCTGGCCGCGGTTGTAGGCGGTCGCGCCGGACCAGCCGCCGAACGCCTTGCGCGCGGCGACCACCGCGTCACGGGCGTCCTTGCGGGAGGACTGCGGGGCGTTGGCCAGCCACTTGCCCTTTGCGTCGGTCACGTCGTACACCCGGCCGCTCTCGGAACGCGGGAACTTCCCGCCGACGTACAGCTTGTAGGTCTTGAAGACACTGAGCCGATCAGACATCGAGGTACGCCTCCAGGCCGTGGCGGCCGCCCTCGCGGCCGAAGCCCGACTCCTTGAAGCCGCCGAACGGCGAGGTCGGGTCGAACTTGTTGAACGTGTTGGACCAGACGACACCGGCGCGCAGCTTGCCCGCGACGGCAAGGATCCGGGAGCCCTTCTCGGACCAGATACCCGCCGACAGGCCGTACGCGGTGTTGTTGGCCTTGGCGACCGCCTCGTCGGGCGTGCGGAAGGTGAGGACCGACAGCACCGGGCCGAAGATCTCGTCGCGGGCGACGGTGTGCGCCTGGGTGACGTTCGTGAAGAGCGTCGGCGCGAACCAGTAACCGGAGCCCGGCAGTTCGCAGGCGGGGGACCAGCGCTCGGCGCCCTCCGCCTCACCCTGCTCGGCCAGCGCGGTGATCCGGGCGAGCTGCTCGGCGGAGTTGATCGCGCCGATGTCGGTGTTCTTGTCGAGCGGGTCGCCGAGCCGCAGGGTGGACAGCCGGCGCTTGAGGGAGTCGAGCAGCTCGTCGTGGATGGACTCCTGGACCAGCAGCCGGGAGCCCGCGCAGCAGACCTGGCCCTGGTTGAAGAAGATGCCGTTCACGACGCCCTCGACGGCCTGGTCGATGGGCGCGTCGTCGAAGACGATGTTGGCGCCCTTGCCGCCCAGTTCGAGGGTGAGCTTCTTGCGGGTGCCGGCGACGGTCCGCGCGATCTCCTTGCCGACGTTCGTCGACCCGGTGAACGCGACCTTGTTCACGTCCGGGTGCGCGACGAGCGCGGCGCCCGTGTCGCCGTAGCCCGGGAGGATGTTGACGACGCCCCTGGGCAGGCCCGCCTGGCGGCAGATGTCCGCGAAGAACAGGGCCGACAGCGGGGTGGTCTCGGCCGGCTTCAGCACGACCGTGTTGCCGGTCGCCAGCGCCGGGGCGATCTTCCACGCCAGCATCAGCAGCGGGAAGTTCCACGGGATCACCTGGCCGGCGACACCGAGGGGCTTCGGGTCCGTGCCGAACCCGGCGTGGCCGAGCTTGTCGGCCCAGCCCGCGTAGTAGAAGAAGTGCGCGGCGACCAGCGGGAGGTCCGCGTCCCGGGTCTCCTTGATCGGCTTGCCGTTGTCCAGCGTCTCCAGGACCGCCAGCTCGCGGCTGCGCTCCTGGATGATGCGGGCGATGCGGAACAGGTACTTGGCGCGCTCGGAGCCGGGCAGCGCCGACCACTTCTCGAAGGCCTTGCGGGCGGCCCGCACGGCGCGGTCGACGTCCTCGGCGCCGGCCTGCGCGACCTCGGAGAGCACCTCCTCCGTGGACGGGGAGACCGTCTTGAAGACCTTGCCGGCGGCGGCCTCGGTGAACTCGCCGTCGATGAAGAGGCCGTAGGAGGGGGCGATGTCGACGACCGCGCGGGACTCGGGCGCCGGTGCGTAATCGAATGCGGATGCCATGGTGATCAGTCCACCGTCACGTAGTCGGGGCCGGAGTAGCGGCCGGTGGCCAGCTTCTGACGCTGCATCAGCAGGTCGTTCAGGAGCGAGGAGGCGCCGAAGCGGAACCAGTGGTTGTCCAGCCAGTCCTCGCCCGCGGTCTCGTTGACCAGGACCAGGAACTTGATGGCGTCCTTGGTGGTGCGGATGCCGCCGGCCGGCTTCACGCCGATCTGGACGCCGGTCTGGGCGCGGAAGTCGCGGACGGCCTCCAGCATGAGCAGGGTGTTGGCGGGCGTGGCGTTCACCGCCACCTTGCCGGTCGAGGTCTTGATGAAGTCGGCCCCCGCGATCATGCCCAGCCAGCTCGCCCGGCGGATGTTGTCGTACGTCGACAGCTCGCCGGTCTCGAAGATGACCTTCAGCCGGGCGCTCGTGCCGCAGGCCTCCTTCACGGCGACGATCTCGTCGTACACCTTGAGGTACTTGCCCGAGAGGAACGCGCCACGGTCGATGACCATGTCGATCTCGTCGGCGCCCGCCGCGACGGCGTCCCGGACGTCGGCCAGCTTCACCCCGAGGGCGGCCCGGCCGGCCGGGAAGGCGGTGGCGACCGAGGCGACCTTCACGCCGGAACCGGCGACGGCCTCCTTGGCGGTGGCCACCATGTCGGGGTAGACGCAGACGGCCGCGGTCGCGGGGGTGGCGCGGTCCGTCGGGTCCGGATGGACCGCCTTGGCGCCGAGCGCCCGGACCTTGCCCGGGGTGTCCGCGCCTTCCAGCGTCGTCAGGTCGACCATCGAGATGGCGAGGTCGATGGCGTACGCCTTCGCGGTGGTCTTGATGGAACGGGTACCGAGAGACGCGGCGCGCGCCTCCAGGCCGACCGCGTCGACGCCGGGCAGCCCGTGGAGGAAGCGGCGCAGCGTGCTGTCGGACGCGGTGACGTCAGCGAAAGGCTGTGCGGGGGATGCAGTGGTGGGCATGGTCACCAGACGAGCATATCTACGCGCGTAGCGGATGTATACCCCCGGGTGCTCGGCACCTGCCCGGCGATCACGGACGAGCGCCGGGACCGGGGCGCGCGGGAACGCTTCGCCGGCGTCGGGCAGAATCGGCACCATGACGACCCCGGACCACCAGTCACCCGAGCCGCGGCCCACCGCCAAGGACGTGATCTACCGCTCGCCCCTGGCACTCGTCGCCGGTGTGCTGCTGCTGGCGCTCGCCTGCTGGCTGGGCTTCGACGCGCTGGTCCGCGGGCACGGGCGCACCCCCTGGCTGGCGCTCGCCACGCTGATCCTCGCCGTGCCGCTGGTGGTCGCCTTCACGCTGCGCCCGGCGGTGTTCTCGGGCGAGGACCGGCTCCGGGTCCGCAACCCCTTCCGGTCGGTCACCCTGCCCTGGGGCGAGGTCGCCTCCCTGCGCTCCGGCTACACCAACGAGGTCGTGGCCAACTCGGGCGACAAGTACCAGCTCTGGGCCGTCCCCGTCTCGCTGCGCGCCCGCAAGAAGGCGGCACGCCGGCAGGCCCGCGCGGACGCGGCGGCCCGGGGCGGCAAGTCCGGCGGCTTCGGCCTCGGCGGCGCCCTCGGCGACCATGACGGGCCGACCCGCGCGGAGAGCGACCAGATCATCGACGACCTGCGGGCGACCGTGGAGCGCCGGGGACCGGCCAAGACGGCCCAGGGCGAGGTGACGGTGCGCTGGGCCTACGAGGTGATCGCCCCCGCGGTCGCCGGCGCGGTGCTGCTCGCGGTGCTGCTGGCGGTGGGCTGAGGCCGGCCGGCGGCGTAGGGCGGGAAGTCGGCCCAGGCCGCGGGGGAGAGCGCCAGGCGGGGGTTCGCTGGTGTTCTTGGAGTCGCGGACGTGGACGGTACGGGGTGCTGTCGCGATCTCGACGCAGGACTCGCCGTCGGTGCCGCCGCTGTAGCTGCTCTTGAACCACGCGGGTTGCGTGGAGTTCCCAGGGACGGCCTCGTGGATCATGGCTCCCAGGAGTTGCTCGATGAAGGCCCGCGACTCCCCTGCCGGCCTCGATCTTGTAGACCATGTCCTCGCCGTAGCCGACGGCCCGGCCGGATTCCGGGGCGCGTACCCCGGCGGCCTCGCGGCGCGGCCTGAGCTGCCGCCCGACCGTCGCGATCACGGCGACGCCCCACTCGTCGTCCGGATCGACCTCCCAGCCCGGCTCGTCCGCCTCGCTCCCGAGGCGTTCCGCCTGTCCGACGTCATACCGTCCCCCACGGACCCGACCCCGCTCCGTGACACGGTGCGCGCACAGGGACACCGGTCACGGTGGCGGGGCAGGGCCGGGTGGCGTGGGTGATCGCGGAAGAAGGCCCGCTCAGAGACCCGCAGCCGCCGACAGGTCCCGCTTCAGGGCCGCCAGGAGTTCGCCGGCCCTGGTGCGGGCCGCCGGGAGGGCGGTGTGGTCGGGGGCCGGGACGACGACCTCCAGGTAGCACTTCAGCTTGGGCTCGGTGCCGCTGGGGCGGACGATGACCCGGGCGCCGTCGAGTGTGTAGCGCAGGCCGTCGGTGGGCGGGAGCCGGTCCGTACCGAGGGTCAGGTCCTCGGCGCGGGTGATGGCCAGGCCCGCCAGCTCGGTCGGGGGCTGCTCGCGCAGCCGGCGCATCGCGTCCGAGATGACGGAGAGGTCCTCGACGCGGACCGAGAGCTGGTCGGTCGCGTGCAGCCCGTGCTCCACGGCCAGGTCGTCGAGCAGGTCGAGCAGGGTGCGGCCCTGCTCCTTGAGCACCGAGGCCAGCTCGGTGATCAGCAGCGCGGCGGTGATGCCGTCCTTGTCCCGCACACCCTCCGGGTCGACGCAGTAGCCGAGCGCCTCCTCGTAGCCGTAGCGCAGGCCGTCCACGCGGGCGATCCACTTGAAGCCGGTCAGGGTCTCCTCGTACGGGAGCTTCGCGCTCTCGGCGATACGCCCGAGGAGGGAGGAGGAGACGATCGACTCCGCGAAGGTGCCGGTGGCCCCGCGCCCGACCAGATGGGCGGCGAGCAGCGAGCCCACCTCGTCGCCGCGCAGCATCCGCCAGTCGGCGCCGTCCCTGACGGCCACGGCGCAGCGGTCGGCGTCCGGGTCGTTGGCGATGACCAGGTCCGGGTCGGTGGCGCGGGCCCGTGCGAACGCCAGGTCCATGGCGCCCGGCTCCTCCGGGTTGGGGAAGGCCACCGTCGGGAAGTCCGGGTCCGGGTCGGCCTGCTCGGCGACCAGCACCGGCTCCGGGAACCCGGCGCGGGCGAACGCGGCCAGCAGGACGTCCCGGCCGACGCCGTGCATCGCCGTGTAGACCGTGCGTGCGGTACGCGGGGAGCCGGCGGCCAGGACGGCGTCCGTACGGGCCAGATAGGCGTCCAGGACCGCGTCGTCCAGCGTCGCCCAGCCGGACTCCGGACGGGGGACGTCGTTCAGCGAGGCGATCGCGTCGATCTCGGCGGCGATCTCCGCGTCGGCGGGCGGGACGATCTGGGAGCCGTCGCCGAGGTAGACCTTGTAGCCGTTGTCCCGGGGCGGGTTGTGGCTGGCGGTGACCTCCACGCCCGCGACCGCGCCCAGGTGCCTGATGGCGAACGCCAGGACCGGGGTGGGCAGGGGACGCGGCAGCACGGCGGCCCGCAGTCCGGCGCCGGTCACCACGGCGGCGGTGTCCCGGGCGAAGTCGGCGGACATGTGGCGGGCGTCGTAGCCGATGACGACCAGCCCGGCGTCGTGGTCCCCGTGGGGGGCCCCGTTCTTCCTCAAGTAGGCGGCGAGGCCGGCCGCGGCACGGATGACGACCGCGCGGTTCATGCGCATCGGGCCGGCGCCCAGCTCGCCGCGCAGGCCCGCGGTGCCGAACTGGAGGGTGCCGGAGAACCGGGCCGACAGTTCGGGCACGTCACCGGCGTCGATCAGCCCGGCCAGTTCCTCGCGGGTGCGCGGGTCGGGGTCCTCGGCGAGCCATGCCTTGGCCTTGGCGATGAGTTCGTCGTGCACCTTGGGATCAACCTCTCCTCAGTTCCTGCCGGAGGCTTCGCCCCCGGACCCCCGTTCCGCACCGCCCCACCGGCCCGGCCGGCGGGCGGGCGGTCTCTCAGATCCTGCCCAGTACCCGCGTCAGCAGCTGTCCCATGCGCGCCGCCGAGTCGCGGCCCGCCTGCAGGACCTCCTCGTGGTTCAGCGGCTCGCCGGTCATGCCCGCGGCGAGGTTGGTGACCAGGGAGATGCCCAGCACCTCGGCGCCGGCCTCGCGGGCGGCGATCGCCTCGAGCACCGTGGACATGCCGACCAGGTCCGCGCCGATGACGCGGGCCATGCGGATCTCCGCCGGGGTCTCGTAGTGCGGGCCGGGGAACTGCGCGTAGACGCCCTCCTCCAGGCTGGAGTCGATCTCCTTGCACAGGGCGCGCAGGCGCGGGGAGTAGAGATCGGTGAGGTCGACGAAGTTGGCGCCGACGATCGGCGAGGTCGCCGTCAGGTTGATGTGATCGCTGATCAGCACCGGCTGGCCCGGGCGCATGCCCTCGCGCAGGCCGCCGCAGCCGTTGGTGAGGACCACGGTCTTGCAGCCGGCGGCGACGGCCGTGCGGACGCCGTGCGCGACGGCGGCGACCCCGCGTCCCTCGTAGTAGTGCGTACGGCCGAGGAAGACCAGGGCGCGCTTGTCACCGAAGGAGTACGAGCGGATCTTGCCGCCGTGCCCCTCGACGGCCGGCGGCGGGAAGCCGGGCAGCTCGGTGACCTGGAACTCGGCGTCGGGGGCGCCAAGGGCGTCGACGGCCGGAGCCCAGCCGGAGCCCATCACGAGGGCGACGTCGTGGGTCTCGGCGCCGGTCAGTTCGCGCAGGCGCGCGGCGGCGGCGTCGGCGGCGGCGTAGGGATCGCCCTGGATGTCGTCCGGAAGAAGAGATGCGTTCACGCAGACGAGGGTAGCCGCTTCTCGCCTACGCGCGTAGATGACGGAGTCAACGGGATGGCGATCGTTGTCTTGTCGTTTCCAACGAGACAAGGTCCCGTCCGGGGTCCGGTGCGCGGCTAACACGGCCGCTTGCGCAGCTCCATCACGTAGTCGTGGGGCGCGCCCGCCGATTCCGCCGCGTCCGCGATCTCGCCCAGGTAGCGGGCCGAGGGCAGCCCGCCCTCGTAGCCGTTGAGGACGAACACCCAGGACGGTTCCTCGCCGTCGAGGGTGTGCACGCGGACCCGGACGCGGCGGTAGATCTCCAGGCCCACGCCCTCCCACCGGTCGAGGGACTCCTCGTCCATCGGTGCGATGTCGTACAGGCCGACGAAGACCTGGGCCCCCGGCTCCTCGACGATCGTCGCCAGCGCCCCCTCCCAGCCCAGATGCTCGCCGCCGAAGGTGAGCCGCCAGCCGTTCAGCCAGCCCACGGCGCGCTGCGGGGAGTGCGGGGCGCGGCGGGACATCAGCCGGGCGTCGAGGTTGCCGGCGTAAGCGGCATAGAGCGACATGCACGAAGGGTACGGCAGCCGAAACTCCCGTCCCTCATGTACCGGAGGCATCGGTGGGCGCCCCCGGGCAGTCGCACCTTGAAGCGTGCGGGACAATGGGCTACGTGACTCGGATCGTGATCATCGGTGGCGGACCCGGCGGATATGAAGCGGCCCTGGTGGCCGCCCAGCTCGGCGCGGAGGTGACCGTCGTCGACTGCGACGGTCTGGGCGGAGCGTCGGTGCTGACCGACTGCGTGCCGTCGAAGACCCTTATCGCTACGGCCGAGGTGATGACCACCTTCGACTCCTCCTACGAGGAGCTGGGCATCATCGTCGCCGACGACACCCCGCCGCTGGAGCAGGCGGCCCGGGTGGTCGGCGTGGACCTCGGCAAGGTCAACCGCCGGGTGAAGCGCCTGGCGCTCGCCCAGTCCCACGACATCACCGCGTCCGTCACCCGGGCCGGTGCCCGGGTCATGCGCGGCCGGGGCCGGCTCGACGGCATGCAGGCCCTGGACGGTTCCCGCAAGGTCGTCGTCACCGCCGCCGACGGCACCGAGGAGACCCTCACCGCCGACGCCGTCCTCATCGCCACCGGCGGTCACCCGCGCGAGCTCCCCGACGCCCGGCCCGACGGCGAGCGCATCCTCAACTGGACGCAGGTCTACGACCTCACCGAGCTGCCGGAAGAACTGATCGTGGTCGGCTCCGGCGTCACCGGCGCCGAGTTCGCGGGCGCCTACCAGGCGCTGGGGTCCAAGGTCACCCTGGTCTCCTCCCGGGACCGGGTGCTGCCGGGCGAGGACCCGGACGCCGCCGCCGTCCTCGAGGACGTCTTCCGCCGCCGGGGCATGAACGTCATGGCCCGCTCCCGCGCGCAGTCCGCCAAGCGCGTCGGCGACCGGGTCGAGGTGACGCTGGCCGACGGCCGGGTCATCACCGGCTCGCACTGCCTCATGGCCGTGGGCGCCATCCCCAACAGCGCGCGCCTGGGTCTGGAGGAGGCCGGTGTCAAGCTGCGCGACTCCGGGCACATCTGGACCGACAAGGTGTCGCGCACGACCGCTCCGGGCGTGTACGCGGCCGGTGACGTCACGGGTGTCTTCGCGCTCGCGTCGGTCGCGGCGATGCAGGGACGCATCGCCATGTACCACTTCCTCGGCGACGCGGTGGCCCCGCTGAACCTGAAGACGGTCTCCTCCAACGTCTTCACCGACCCCGAGATCGCCACCGTCGGCTACAGCCAGGCGGACGTGGACGCGGGCAAGATCGACGCCCGGGTGGTGAAGCTGCCCCTGCTGCGCAACCCGCGCGCCAAGATGCAGGGCATCCGGGACGGCTTCGTCAAGATCTTCTGCCGGCCGGGCACCGGGATCGTCGTCGGCGGTGTCGTCGTCGCGCCGCGCGCCTCGGAACTGATCCACCCCATCTCGATCGCCGTCGACAACAATCTGACGGTCGAGCAGATCGCGAAGGCCTTCACGGTGTACCCCTCGCTTTCGGGGTCGATCGCGGAGGTGGCACGGCAGTTGCACACGCGCAAGGCGGGCATCGAGGCCTGACCGGCACCGGCCGACTCCGCGCTGGTCACGGGGAGTTGTCGAGCATGCGTGCGGCATAGGCGGGCGGACTAGGTCCTTATATCACCTCCCGCTCTGCCGTGCGAACAACTTCTGTTATTCGGCGCAAACTGCTGAAACCAGACGGTCGTTGGGGTTACTGTCAGTTTCGTGTTCGCTGCAGAACGTCGCCAATTGATTCTCGAAATGGTGCGAGCGAACGGAGCCGTGTCGCTCCGTGAACTCGCCCGCGTCGTCCAGACCTCCGAAGTGACCGTACGGCGGGACGTGCGCGCACTGGAGGCAGAAGGACTCCTCGACCGCCGGCACGGCGGTGCGGTACTGCCGGGCGGGTTCACGCGGGAGTCCGGCTTTCCGCAGAAGTCCCATCTCGCGACCGCCGAGAAAACGGCCATCGCCGACCTCGCCGCCGGCTTCGTGGAAGAGGGCGAGGCCATCGTGGTCGGGGCGGGCACCACCACGCAGGAGCTGGCACGCCGGCTCGCGCGGGTGCCCGGGCTGACCGTCGTCACCAACTCCCTGCTGGTGGCACAGGCGCTGGCCCACGCCAACCGGGTGGAGGTCGTGATGACCGGCGGCACCCTGCGCGGCTCCAACTACGCCCTCGTCGGGTCCGGCGCGGAGCAGTCCCTCCAGGGGCTCAGGGTCTCCAAGGCCTTCCTGTCCGGGAGCGGGCTCACCGCGGAGCGCGGGCTGTCCACGTCCAACATGCTCGCGGCGTCCGTCGACCGGGCACTGGTGCAGGCCGCCGCCGAGGTCGTGGTCCTCGCCGACCACACCAAGCTGGGCACCGACACGATGTTCCAGACGGTGCCGACCGACGTCATCACCCGCCTGGTCACCGACGAGCCGCCCGCGCACGACGACCGCGCCGGCACGGAGCTGCAGGCCCTCGCCGACCAGGGCGTGCAGATCGCTGTGGCAGGGGCGGGGGGAAACCCGGTGGCTGAACCCATGCCCGCGGCCCGGCAGCAGAGGTCCTCCTCGCTGCCGGGGCCCCGTCGGGGGCAGGTCGCGGGGGGCGCGCTGCGGGGGATGCTCGGGGACCAGCCGTCCGGGGCCGAGCGGGGTCGCGTCGCCGACCTGCGCAGGCGCTGAGCGTTTCACGGGCGCTGAGGGGTCTCACGCGGGCTCTGGGGGCTTCACCGGCGCCTGAGGGGCCTTCATGCGGGCGCTGAGGGGCCGTCACGGGCGCCGAGGCCGCCGGTTCGCCGTAGGGCTTCGGGCCGCCGGTACGTCGGTCCGTCGGTTCGCTGTAGGGCTTCGAGTCGCCGGTCCGTCGGTTCGCCGCGGGGCTTCGGGTCGCCGGACGGGTGCGGGTGCCTCCTGGCCCCTCGCGGCCACGCGGCCGAGCCGCACACCGGCACAGCCCCGTGCCCCCGAGGCCGGCCGCCCGGACCCGTGTCCGCGGGGCGGCCCGTGGAAACCGGACGCCCGGCGGGCCCTGTCGGGCGCCACCGGGCGTCGGTGTTCGGGAATGCCTGCTGTCAGTCCTTGATCTCGCAGATCGCGGCACCGGACGTGACCGAGGCGCCCACCTCGAAGTTCAGGCCCTTGATGGTGCCGGACCTGTGGGCGTTGAGCGGCTGCTCCATCTTCATGGCCTCGAGGACGACGACCAGGTCGCCCTCCTTGACCTCCTGGCCCTCCTCCACCGCGACCTTCACGATCGTGCCCTGCATCGGGGAGGCGAGGGTGTCACCGGAGGCCACCGGGCCGGACTTCTTGGCCGCTCGGCGCTTCGGCTTGGCGCCGGCGGCGAGGCCGGTGCGGGCCAGCGACATGCCCAGGGAGGACGGCAGGGAGACCTCGAGGCGCTTGCCGCCGACCTCGACGACGACCGTCTCGCGGCCCGTCTCCTCATCCCCTTCGGCATCGGCCGGAGCGGAGAAGGGCTTGATCTCGTTGACGAACTCGGTCTCGATCCAGCGGGTGTGGACCTTGAACGCCTCGTCGGAGCCGGTCAGTTCGGGGGCGAACGCCGGGTCCCTGACGACCACGCGGTGGAACGGGATGGCCGTGGCCATGCCCTCGACCTGGAACTCGTCCAGCGCCCGGGCGGCCCGCTCCAGGGCCTCCTTGCGGGTGCGGCCGGTGACGATCAGCTTGGCGAGCAGGGAGTCCCAGGCCGGGCCGATCACACTCCCGGCCTCCACGCCCGCGTCCAGCCGGACGCCGGGGCCGGCCGGCGCCTCGAAGCGGGTGACCGTGCCGGGGGCGGGCAGGAAGTTGCGGCCCGGGTCCTCGCCGTTGATCCGGAACTCGAACGAGTGTCCGCGCAGCGCGGGGTCGTCGTAACCCAGCTCCTCGCCGTCGGCGATGCGGAACATCTCGCGGACCAGGTCGATGCCGGCGACCTCCTCGGTCACCGGGTGCTCCACCTGGAGGCGGGTGTTGACCTCGAGGAAGGAGATCGTGCCGTCCTGGCCGACCAGGAACTCACAGGTGCCGGCGCCCTCGTAGCCGGCCTCCTTCAGGATGGCCTTCGAGGCGCGGTACAGCTCGGCGACCTGCTCCTCGGAGAGGAAGGGCGCCGGGGCCTCCTCGACCAGCTTCTGGTGCCGGCGCTGCAGCGAGCAGTCTCGGGTGGAGACGACGACCACGTTGCCGTGCTTGTCGGCCAGGCACTGGGTCTCCACGTGGCGCGGACGGTCGAGGTAGCGCTCGACGAAGCACTCGCCGCGGCCGAAGGCGGCGACCGCCTCGCGCACCGCGGAGTCGTACAGCTCCGGGACCTCCTCGAGGGTCCTGGCCACCTTCAGACCGCGGCCACCGCCGCCGAATGCGGCCTTGATGGCGATCGGCAGGCCGTACTCCTCGGCGAAGGCGACGACCTCGTCCGCGCCGGAGACGGGGTCGGGCGTACCGGCGACCAGCGGGGCGCCGGCGCGCTGGGCGATGTGCCGGGCGGCGACCTTGTCACCCAGGTCGCGGATCGCCTGCGGCGGTGGTCCGATCCAGATCAGGCCCGCGTCCAGCACGGCCTGCGCGAACTCCGCGTTCTCCGAGAGGAAGCCGTAGCCCGGATGGATGGCATCGGCTCCCGACTCCCGGGCGGCGTTCAGCACCTTCTCGAAGTCCAGATAGCTGGTGGCCGGAGTGTCACCGCCCAGAGCGAACGCCTCATCCGCGGCGCGGACATGCAGAGCGTCCCGGTCCGGGTCGGCGTAGACGGCCACGCTCGCGATCCCGGAGTCCCGGCAGGCCCGGGCCACGCGGACAGCGATTTCGCCACGGTTGGCGATGAGCACCTTGCGCACGATTGAGGCTCCCTCCTTGAAACAAGCCGAGTTTAGGGACTGCCGACACGGCTCATCGACCCGTTCCCAATGGTGAGCTTGCCCACACGGAGCGTGATCCGAGGCCCGCTCGACCCGCGAAAGCCCATGTCGCACCTGGGGTACGGCAGGCCTCCTCCGGGCAACCCTAGCCCCGACATGTGGTCAAGGTCTCTGTGAGAGGGTGCCGCGCCCCACTCCGTTTCTTTGTCGAGTCCCTACGAATGGCCCAATGATTCTTTGCCGGTGGCCGAACCCTTGTCCCAGGGTTTACCCGTTAGTAGCGTTCGCGATGACGCGAACGTACCCGGAGTAACCGGGTTTTGGCTGGAGAGTGGGTGGGGCCCGGTGGTGCGCAGACCGGTGGCATGGGTCGTAGCGATCGTCCTCGTGGCCGAGGCGTTCGTCATCGGGGCGCTGAACTGGTTCCTCGGGATGGTCGTCGAGCGCCAGAAGATGTCGCTGGCCGGACTCGACCCGGATGTCATGTCGACGTCCTCGAAGATCGGCGGCCTGGTCTTCGGCCTCTACTTCGCCCTGTGTGCCCTGGTGGCCCTGCTGGTGGCGATACGCGACCGCGCCCCCGCCGGCTTCGGCCGGGTGCTGCTGATCAGCGTGGCGGTCGTGCACGGCCTGCTGGGGGCGTTCACGCTGAGCCTGATGGGCTGGCCGGCCTTCGTGTTCATGGTGGTGATGCTCGGCCTGGTCGTCCTGCTCCTGGTGAGCTACGACCGGGACGGCGGCCCGGAGCAGGGCGTGTCCGGCGGCGCCCCCGGGGCGGGCGGCGACCCGAGGGCCGAGGACGAGCCGGCCGCCGGGTCCCCGGAGGGCGTGGGCGCGGCGCACGGCGGTACGGCCGAGCCGCGGGGCGGGGGCGAGGAGCCGCGGGACTCCGTCCCCGCCCAGGTCACTCAGCCGGTGCCCACAACTCCGTGATGCCGACGCCCAGTTCGGCCAGCAACCGGCGGATGAGGGGCAGGCTGATGCCGATCACGTTGCCGTGGTCGCCGTCGATGCCCTCGATGAACGGCGCCGAACGGCCGTCCAGGGTGAACGCCCCGGCGACGTAGAGAGGTTCGCCGGAGGCGACGTACGCGGCGATCTCCTCGTCCGAGGGGTCACCGAAGCGCACGACGGTGGAGGCGGTCGCGGAGACGTAGCGCTTCGCCGTCGTGTCCCAGACGCAGTGCCCGGTCTGCAGGGTTCCGGCCCGCCCGCGCATGGCCTTCCAGCGGGCGGTGGCCTCCTCGGCGTCGGCGGGCTTGCCGAGCGCCTGCCCGTCCAGCTCCAGCACCGAGTCGCAGCCGATCACCAGGGCGCCCAGCACCTCCGGCTTCGCCGCCACCACCGAGGCCTTGGCCTCGGCCAGGGCGAGCGCCAGCTCCGCCGGGGTGGGCGCGGTGACGGCGTCCTCGTCGACCCCGCTTACGATCACCTCGGGGGCGAGGCCCGCCTGGCGCAGGAGGCCGAGCCGGGCGGGGGACTGGGAGGCGAGCACGAGTCGCCTGCGTGGCTTGGCAGTCATGCCGCCAGGTTAGCGCCGCGCTAACGCAGGCCGATCACGATCATCCCCAGCACCATCGCCAGGGCCAGGACGAGTCCGAGCCGCCGCAGCATCTCCTGCGTGTCGCGCAGTTCTTCGGGCGGCTCGTTCTCGGGGTCTGACCACAGCATTCTTCCAGCGTGCGGGTGGCTTCGGGCCGGGCGCCTGAGTACCCGTACTCAAGTTGGCGCCCGGCGCGGCGCTCAGCTCGGCCAGTAGCTGCGGGTCCAGGACGCCGGGCCCGGCTGGGGCAGGCGCGCGGACGCGATGCGGGCCGGGTCCGACCACGAGTCCCTCGTCCCGGGCGCGCCGGGCGGCGCCGCGGCGGCCGCCACGGCGCGGGCCCGGACCACCGCCAGGGCGGCGGCGAGCTCCTCCGGGGTCGGATTGCCTCGTACGACCTTGATGTTCATGACCGCTCCAGGGGTCCGCGGGGCGGGGCCGGTCCGCCGTGGTCCGCCGGACGGGCCCCGCAGGTCCTACAGGGGGATGTTGCCGTGCTTCTTCGGAGGCAGGGATTCCCGCTTCGTGCGCAGTTGACGCAGACCGCGGACGATGTGGGAGCGGGTGTCGGACGGCATGATCACCGCGTCGATGTAGCCCCGCTCGGCCGCGACGTAGGGGTTGAGGAGGGCGTCCTCGTACTCCTGGATCAGCCGGGCCCGGGTGGCCTCGCCCTCTCCTGAGCCCTCCGCCTCGCCGATGGTGCGGCGGTGCAGGATGTTGACGGCCCCCTGGGCGCCCATGACGGCGATCTGGGCGGTCGGCCAGGCCAGGTTGAGGTCGGCGCCCAGGTGCTTGGAGCCCATGACGTCGTAGGCACCGCCGAACGCCTTGCGGGTGATGACGGTGATCAGCGGGACCGTCGCCTCGGCGTAGGCGAAGATCAGCTTGGCGCCGCGCCGGATGATGCCGGTGTGCTCCTGGTCGACGCCCGGCAGGAAGCCCGGCACGTCGACGAAGGTGAGCACCGGGACGTTGAAGGCGTCGCAGGTCCGCACGAAGCGGGCGGCCTTCTCCGAGGCGTCGATGTCCAGGCAGCCGGCGAACTGCATCGGCTGGTTGGCGACGATGCCCACCGGGTGGCCCTCGACCCGTCCGAAGCCGGTGACGATGTTCGGCGCGAACAGCGCCTGCGTCTCGAAGAACTCCGCGTCGTCCAGGACGTGTTCGATCACCGTGCGGATGTCGTACGGCTGGTTCGCGCTGTCCGGGACCAGGGTGTCCAGCTCCAGGTCCTCGGCGTTGACGGTGAGGTCCGCCTCCTCCGCGAAGACCGGGGCCTCGCTGAGGTTGTTGGACGGCAGGTACGACAGCAGCTGCTTGACGTACTCGATGGCGTCCTTCTCGTCCCCGGCCATGTGGTGGGCCACGCCGGAGGCGGAGTTGTGGGTGCGGGCGCCGCCCAGCTCCTCGAAGCCGACGTCCTCACCGGTGACCGTCTTGATGACGTCCGGGCCGGTGATGAACATGTGCGAGGTCTGGTCGACCATGACCGTGAAGTCGGTGATCGCCGGCGAGTACACCGCACCGCCCGCGCACGGGCCGACGACCAGGCTGATCTGCGGGATCACCCCGGACGCGTGGGTGTTGCGGCGGAAGATCTCGCCGTAGGCGCCGAGGGAGGCCACGCCTTCCTGGATGCGCGCGCCACCGGAGTCGTTGATGCCGATGACCGGGCAGCCGGTCTTCAGCGCGAAGTCCATCACCTTGACGATCTTCTGGCCGTAGACCTCGCCGAGGGCGCCGCCGAAGACGGTGAAGTCCTGGGAGAACACCGCGACCGGGCGGCCGTCGACCGTGCCGTAGCCGGTCACGACGCCGTCGCCGTACGGGCGGTTCTTCTCCAGGCCGAAGTTGGTGGAGCGGTGGCGGGCGAACTCGTCGAGCTCGACGAAGGAACCCTCGTCGAGGAGGAGTTCGATGCGCTCACGCGCCGTCAGCTTGCCCTTGGCGTGCTGCTTCTCGACGGCGCGCTCCGAGCCGGCATGCGTCGCCTCGTGGATACGGCGCTGCAGATCCGCGAGTTTCCCCGCGGTCGTGTGGATGTCGATCTCTTGGCGCTCTTCCGGCTCGGACATCGGGATCGCGGCTCCCTGCCTGCTCAAAAGGGGGGACGGTTACTCATCCGTAGCGTAGTGGTGCCGCTGCGCATCAGCAGTGCGGCGTTTCCCACACCTAGGGTGACTTGCATGACGCCGCAGAATGCATCAGACGACAACCGCTGGTCCGATCTGGACCGCCCGCCCCTTAACGCCGCGGCGCTGCGGCGCGGGCTGGTGCGGGAGGGCGGGCTGTGGTCGGAGGTGGAGCTGGTCCAGCGGACCGGATCCACCAACTCCGACCTGGTGGCCAGGGCCGCGGCCGGCCGGGCGGGCGAGGGCGCGGTGCTGGTCGCCGAGGAGCAGACGGCCGGGCGGGGCCGGCTGGACCGGCAGTGGACCGCGCCGCCGCGGTCCGGCCTGTTCTTCTCGGTGCTGCTCGAGCCGGCCGAGGTGCCGGTGGCCCGCTGGGGCTGGCTGCCGCTGCTCACCGGTGTCGCGGTGGCGACGGGGCTGTCCCGCGCGGCCGGCGTGGACACGGCACTCAAGTGGCCCAACGACCTGCTGGTGACCGTCGGCGGCGAGGAGCGCAAGACCGGCGGCATCCTCGCGGAACGGGCGGGGGACGACGGGGTCGTCATCGGCGTGGGCATCAACGTCAGCCTGCGGGCGCAGGAACTGCCGGTGCCGCAGGCGGGGTCGCTGGCACTGGCCGGGGCGGTCAGCACGGACCGGGATCCGCTGCTGCGGGCCGTGCTGCGGTCGCTGGAGGACTGGTACGGGCGGTGGCGTTCGGCGGGGGGCGACCCTGCCGCCAGCGGACTGCAGGAGACCTACGCGGCGGGGTGCGCGACGCTGGGGCGCACGGTACGGGCGGAGCTGCCCGGGGACCGCTCCGTGGTGGGGGAGGCGATCGCGATCGACGGCGACGGCCGACTGGTCATCGCCACGGAGGCGGGGGTGCGGGAGCCGGTGGGCGCGGGCGACATCGTGCATCTGCGGCCCGCGTAGGGGGAGCGCCCCCGTGCAGGAGTGCGGGCAACTGCGCGAACGGCCCCCGCGATCGGGGCGACGGGATGGTGCCCGGTGCTGGGCCCGGCCGGGGGCGTTGCGCTTTCCCGCAGCCGGGAGCGCCTCCGAAGGGGCGCGGGGTACCGCACGAACGGCCCCCGCCGGCCCGCGGTCGGGGGCGATGGGTGGTGTCCTGGATGTGGTCCGGTCGCGGGGTTCGGGGGCGGCAGCCCCCGAGACGGCCGGCGGCGAGACGCGTCGGTCGACCGGTGCCGGGAGGCGGACCCCCGGCTCAACCCGACGGAGTGAGCTGGCGCACACCTGCCGTAGAGTTGAGGCCGGTCGTACCTGACCGTGGCAGATCGGAAGGGCAGCAGGCGTGACCGTCGACGACACGGGCTCCGGCGCGGACGCGCGGGTGGATCCCCACGACGCCGACTCCGGCGAGGATCCGCTCGCCCTGCGTCTCGAGCAGCTCATTCTCGGCGCCGAGCGGCGCTACACCCCGTTCCAGGCGGCCCGCAGCGCCGGTGTCTCCATGGAGCTGGCGTCCCGCTTCTGGCGGGCCATGGGCTTCGCCGACATCGGGCAGGCCAAGGCGCTCACCGAGGCCGACGTACTGGCCCTGCGGCGGCTCGCCGGTCTGGTCGAGGCGGGACTGCTGAGCGAGGCCATGGCGGTGCAGGTGGCCCGGTCCACGGGGCAGACCACCGCCCGGTTGGCCGAATGGCAGATCGATTCCTTCCTGGAAGGACTGACCGAGCCGCCCGAGCCGGGCATGACCCGCACCGAGGTCACCTATCCGATCGTCGAGCTGCTGCTGCCCGAGCTCGAGGAGTTCCTGGTCTACGTGTGGCGGCGGCAGCTCGCCGCCTCGGCCGGCCGGGTCGTGCAGACCGCCGACGACGAGGAGATGGTCGACCGGCGGCTCGCGGTCGGCTTCGCCGACCTGGTCGGCTTCACGCGGCTGACCCGGCGGATGGAGGAGGAGGAGCTCGGCGAGCTGGTCGAGGCCTTCGAGACCACGGCCGCCGACCTGGTGGCGGCGCGCGGCGGGCGGCTCATCAAGACGCTCGGCGACGAGGTGCTCTACGTCGCCGACGACGGGGGCACGGCCGCCGACATCGCGCTGCGGCTGGTCGAGACGATGGCCAACGACGAGACGATGCCGGAGCTGCGGGTCGGCATGGCGTTCGGCACGGTCACCACGCGCATGGGCGATGTCTTCGGCACGACCGTCAACCTCGCCTCCCGGCTGACCTCCATAGCCCCGCGCGATGCCGTGCTGGTGGACAGCGCCTTCGCCGAGGAACTGATCCGCGCCAAGGAGGCGCCCGCCTCGGAGGCGGCGGCCGCCGAGGCCGCGGCCGCCGCGGAGAAGGAGGGCGAGGAGCCGCCGTCGTACCGCTTCGCGCTCCAGCCGATGTGGCAGCGCCCGGTGCGTGGGCTCGGTGTGGTCGAGCCATGGCTGCTCAGCCGCCGCGACGGTCAGTCCTGACCGCCGCCCGGCACGTCCACGCAGAGGCCGATCACCGGTAGGCACAGTCCGTCGTCCCAGGTGGGCGGGGCCGTCGTGCCGCGGCTCGGGGTGGGCGCGGGCGCGGGTGTGGTCCTGGTCGGCACGGGGGCCGGGGGCGAGGAGTGCGGTGTGGCCGTGGCCGGATCGGTACGCCGTGGGCCGGTGGTCTGGGCGCCGGTGCCGCTCGGGGGCGGGACGCGGGTGGCCGAGCGGCCGGGGACGGCCTCGTCGATCTCCGCCGGAGCCGTCGGGGCCGCGCTCACCCCGCCCATGGCCGAGGTGGCGGAGGGTCGGGTCGTGCGGGCGGTGCCCATGGTGGCGGCCGTGTCGGTGGAGCGGGCGGTGGCGCCGCCGCTCGGGTCGAGACGGGGCTCGGCCTGCGCCGTGTGCGGGGCGCCGACGCCGGACTCCGGTGCGGCCCGGACGAGGCTGAGGACGCCGGCGGCCAGCGCCAGACCTCCGGCGGTGAGCAGCACCTTGCGGGGGCTGGGCTTGCGGTGCCGGCCGCGGCGGGCGGAAAGCGTGGCGGTCTCCGCCGCGTCGGTCTGCTGATTCGTTTCCCCGGAACCGGACCGGGCGCGTATCGGTCTCATGAGGTCCCCTCCCCACCGTGGCGCGGAGCGCACGTTATGCGCTCCCGTGGGCGGTGTGGGGTGAGACGGCCGGGATGTCACTCGAACGGGTGTATAGGGCGGCGGTACAGGCTGCCCTTTCCCGGGGCGGGGTGCGGCTGCGATGATCGGGCCGACAGTGAGTTAACCCGCGTTAACCGGAGGGTGTCATGAGCGAGGAGCGGTACGGGGAGTTCGTGCTGGTGCGGCGGCACGGGCACGTGGCGGAGCTGGTGCTGGACCGGCCCAAGGCCATGAACGCCGTCTCGACGGAGATGGCCCGCTCCCTCGCGGGCGCGTGTGCGGCGCTCGCCGCCGACCGGGAGGCGCGGGTGGTCGTGCTGACCTCCTCGCACGAGCGCGCGTTCTGCGTCGGGGCCGACCTGAAGGAGCGGAACTCCTTCAGCGACGCCGACCTGGTGAAGCAGCGGCCGGTGGCGCGCGGGGCGTACACCGGGGTGCTGGAGCTGCCGATGCCGACGATCGCGGCGGTGCACGGCTTCGCGCTGGGCGGCGGGTTCGAGCTGGCGCTGTCCTGCGACCTGATCGTGGCCGACCCGACGGCGGTGGTGGGGCTGCCGGAGGTGTCGGTGGGCGTGATCCCGGGCGGCGGCGGTACGCAGTTGCTGCCGCGGCGGGTCGGTGCGGCCCGGGCGGCCGAGCTGATCTTCACGGCACGTCGGCTGGACGCGGCGGAGGCCACCGGTCTCGGGCTGGTGGACCAGTTGGTGGAGGAGGGCCGGGACCGCGAGGAGGCGCTGGCGCTGGCGGCGCGGATCGCCGGGAACTCGCCGGTGGGGCTGCGGGCCGCCAAGCGGGCGCTGCGGCTGGGGCACGGGCTGGATCTGCGGGCCGGGCTGGAGGTCGAGGACGCGGCATGGCGGTCGGTGGCGTTCTCCGGGGACCGGGCGGAGGGTGTGGCGGCCTTCAACGAGAAGCGCAGGCCGCAGTGGCCGGGGGAGTGAGGGCGCGGGGCGCCGCCTGGGCTTTCCCGCCCGGGGTGGCCCGGGGGTGATTCCCGCCGGGGCCCTGCCGGGTGTGGAGGTCCGCCGCGGTCACGCCGGGCCGGACCGTCACGTTGAGTCAGCGGCGGCGTCTTGATGTTCCTGTTCATCCCATTTTCTTCCTAATCTGGAGCAATGGGTGAGGACAAGCGGCTGGCCGCGGTGGTGGCGCTGGCTCAGGGGATGGCCGCGGCGCGTGCACCGATGGAGTCGTGGCGCGCCGCCGCGCTCGGCGCGTGCTGGGCACTGGACGGCAACTTCGCCGCGCTGTCGGTGTGGGAGCGCGACCTGGGCCGGCTGCGGGTGCTGGTGAACGTGGGGGAGCGCCGCCCGGACGAGGAGGAGTTCCCGGAGGCCGAGACCTATCCGGTGCACCAGTTCCCGGAGATCACCGAGTTCCTGCACGAGCGCTGGGTGGGCGGGGGCGGCCCGAACGCCTGGGTGGAGACCGCCGAGGGCACGGCCGCCGGCGACCGCGGCTACTTCCATCAGCGGGTGGCCGCGCTGCGCCGCCGTGGCCGGGGCTGCTGCGTGGTCGCCCCGGTCGTGCTGCACGGCCGGGCGTGGGGCGAGCTGTACGTGGCACGGGCGGTCAGCGCGCCGGTGTTCGGGCCCCCGGACGCCGACTTCGCCACCGTGCTGGCCGCGGTCGTCGCCGCCGGGCTGGCCCAGACCGAGCGGCTGGAGGAGGCCCGCCGGCTGGCGTTCACCGACTCCCTCACCGGTCTCGCCAACCGCCGTGCCGTGGACGTGCGGCTGGAGGAGGCCGTCGAGCGGCACCGCACGCGGGGCGTGGTCGTCAGTCTCGTCGTCTGCGATCTCAACGGGCTCAAGCGGGTCAACGACACCCTCGGGCACGCCGTCGGCGACCGGCTGCTGGAGCGGTTCGGCTCGGTGCTCTCGCTGTGCGGGGCGATGGTGCCGGGCGCGCTCGCCGCGCGGCTCGGCGGCGACGAGTTCTGTCTGCTGGTGGCGGGCCCGCCCGCCGACGACGTGGTCAAGGCGGCGGACGAGCTGTGCCGGCGCGCCGGGGAACTGGAACTGGGCGAGGGGGTGGCCTGCGGCGTCGCCTCGACCGAGGATCCGATCGGGCCGGTGCACGACGCCCGGCGGCTCTTCCGGCTGGCCGACGCCGCGCAGTACCGGGCCAAGGCGCTGGGCGCGGACCGGCCGGTGGTGGCGGGCCGGGAGGGGCCGGACGACCCCGTCGTACGCCTCGCCGACGAGCCCCCGCCGGAGCGGGCCGAGCGGCGCCGCTTCCGGGGCCGGCTGCCCTGAGGTGAAGCTCACTGGACGGTAAGGGGTGCTCCCGCGCTCCACTAGTGACACCAACGCATTCAATGCGTACGCTCCTGAATATGGATATGCACACTGTGGTGGTGGGGACGTCCGGTGTCACGGCGTCCGACGTTCTCGCCGTGGCGCGCGGCGGTGCCCGCATCGAGCTGTCGGCCGAGGCGGTGGCGGCCCTCGCGGCGGCCCGGGAGATCGTGGACGCCCTGGCGGCCAAGCCCGAACCGGTCTACGGCGTCTCCACCGGTTTCGGAGCCCTGGCGACCCGGCACATCAGCCAGGAACTGCGCGCCCAGCTACAGCGCAACATCGTCCGCTCGCACGCCGCCGGCATGGGCCCGCGGGTCGAGCGCGAGGTCGTACGCGCCCTGATGTTCCTGCGGCTGAAGACCGTCTGCTCCGGACACACCGGGGTCCGGCCCGAGGTCGCGCACACCATGGCCGACGTGCTCAACGCCGGGATCACCCCGGTCGTGCACGAGTACGGCTCCCTGGGCTGCTCCGGTGACCTCGCCCCGCTCTCCCACTGCGCCCTGACCCTCATGGGCGAGGGGGACGCCGAGGGCCCCGACGGCGTCGTCCGGCCCGCCGGCGAGTTGCTCGCCGAGCACGGGATCGCCCCCGTGGAACTGCGCGAGAAGGAGGGGCTCGCCCTCCTCAACGGCACCGACGGCATGCTCGGCATGCTGGTCATGGCCCTCGCCGACCTCGACACCCTGTACAAGTCCGCCGACGTCACCGCCGCCCTCAGCATGGAGGCGCTGCTCGGCACGGACCGGGTGCTCGCTCCCGAACTGCACGCCATCCGCCCGCACCCGGGCCAGGGCGCCTCCGCCGCCAACATGCTGGCCGTGCTCAAGGGCTCCCAGCTCACCGGCCACCACCAGGACGACGCCCCCCGCGTCCAGGACGCCTACTCGGTGCGCTGCGCCCCGCAGGTCGCCGGCGCCGGCCGGGACACCCTCGCGCACGCCCGCCTGGTCGCCGAGCGCGAGCTGGCCTCCGCCATCGACAACCCCGTGGTGCTGCCTGGGGGCACCTCCCAGGCTTTCGGCTCTGGGGGAGGACGGGTCGAGTCCAACGGCAACTTCCACGGCGCGCCCGTCGCCTACGTCCTGGACTTCCTCGCCATCGCGGCCGCCGACCTCGGCTCCATCGCCGAGCGCCGCACCGACCGGCTGCTGGACAAGAACCGCAGCCACGGCCTGCCGCCGTTCCTCGCCGACGACGCCGGCGTCGACTCCGGCCTGATGATCGCCCAGTACACGCAGGCCGCGCTGGTCAGCGAGATGAAGCGGCTGGCCGTCCCGGCCTCCGCCGACTCCATCCCGTCCTCCGCCATGCAGGAGGACCACGTGTCCATGGGCTGGTCGGCCGCGCGCAAGCTGCGCACCGCCGTCGGGAACCTCGCCCGGATCATCGCCGTCGAGCTGTACGCGGCCACCCGCGCCATCGAGCTGCGCGAGGGCCTGAGCCCGGCCCCCGCCTCCCGTGCGGTGATCGACGCCGTGCGCGCCGCCGGCGTGCGGGGTCCGGGCCCGGACCGCTTCCTGGCCCCCGACCTGGCCGCCGCCGACGCCTTCGTCCGCGGAGGGCGTCTCGTCGCCGCCGTCGAGTCCGTGACGGGGCCGCTGGCCTGACCTCCGCCCGGTGGGGGCGCCGTCGGTCGGCGCCCCCACCGCGGGCGGGGCGGTGCCACTTCCGCCGCCGCTCATCTCCGCCCGTCGGGGAGCCGGCGAGGCATACCCTGTTGCTCCGGCGAAGGGGGAGACAGCCGTGCTGCACGTGCCGCTGCATCGGGGATTCCGTTACATCCACGAGCCGTTACCCGTCGGAGACACGTCGATCCCGGTCCTCGGCCACGAGGAACTCGTCGGCCTGCTGCGCGAGCGGCTGGTGTACTCGCACGGCGGCACCTTCCTGATCACCGGATTCCGCGGGGTCGGCAAGACCACCCTCGTCCTGCGCGCCCTCACCCAGGCGCTCTCCCCTCCCACCGCGGGCGGACCTGACGAACGGCGTCCCGACCACGACGCCCTGCTGACCGTGCATCTGAGCGTCGCCCGCCGGATGGAGCCGGACCAGCTGCTCTTCGCCCTGGTCCGCCGGATCTTCGAGACCCTGGACGACCAGGGGCTCTTCGAGCGGCTTCCGCCCGAGATCCAGGAATCGCTGCTGCTCGCCTACACCCGGACCTCCCTGTCCTTCACCCAGACCCAGTCGGAGGGCAGCGAGCGCGGCGGCACACTGGGCGTGGGCTTCCAGCGCGGTCCGCTCGCCGCCGCGGCACCCACGCTCAGCATGACGGGCAAGCGGACGAGGTCCCGCACCACCGAAGCCGCGTTCCTCGCGTACTCGGAGACCGACGTCGAGCACGACCTGGTGCGCATCATCCAGCTGCTCAGCGGCCGGGACGGCCGTCCCGCCCGGCGCGGCCTGCTGCGCCGCCCCAGGCCCCGGCTGCGCATCCATCCGGTCGTCGTCCTCGACGAGATCGACAAGCTGACCGACGACGCCGACGACGCGATCGCCGACCTGGAGAGACTCCTCGGCTCGCTCAAGAACGTGCTCACCGCGCGCGGTGCCCACTTCATCCTGGTGGCCGGCCCCGACCTGAACGACCGGGCCCTCACGGACGCGGACCGGGGCAACGGTCTGTACGAGAGCGTCTTCGCCTGGCGGATGTACGTGCCGTGCCTGTGGGCGGCGCCGGAGCGCCTGGTCACCGAGCTGACCGGACGGGCGCGGGCGGAACTGGGCCTGCGGCCCATGCCGGCGCCGGTCCCGGCCCCCGCCGGGGAGCCGCACCACACCCTGGACCTGAGCGGATCCGAGGGCGAGGCCCTCCGGCTGGGCATGCTGGTCTCCTACCTGCGCTTCAAGTCCAGGGGAGTCCCGCGCCGGCTGCTGCAGGAGCTGAACTCCCTGGTCATGTGGGACGGCACCGGACGTCCCTCGGTGCACCTGGGCCCCGACGACTGGCAGCGGGTCCTGTTCTACAGCCACCTGGACGCGATCGTCTCGGAAGCCGTCGCCTCGACCGCGACGAGCATGATGGCCCCGGTCCCGATCGACGACGACCGCTGGCGGCTGGGCGGGTACCACGTGACCGAGTGGGCGCTGCGCAGCCGCGGCCGGGTGTTCACGGCGGAGGACGTGACCGGCCGCGGGCAGCTCGACCCGCTGCTGCGGCTGGACACCCCCACGGTCGAACGGCTGCTGCGTCACCTCGCCCGGCACCGCGTCCTCGAGGTGGTGAGCGAGCCCGGCCGTCCGGACGCCACCGTGTACGGAAATCCGCAGGACGCCGGTGTCACCCGCTACCGGCTCACCGACGCCTACTCCGGCCAGGTGGCGGGCCTGGCCCGGCACAACGAGAACGAACGCGCGGAGCTGCGGCTGCCGGCCCCCTCGCTGCCCCGCATCGGCGGCGACCCGGGAGGCGGCAGGGCCGATGCCGACACCACCACGGTGCTGCGTGGGGACCGCGGGGCCGTCCCCCAGCCGGCGCCCGCCGCCCAGTCCTCGCTCACGCTCTCGGGCCGGCTGCCTCCGATCACCCGCCTGGCCGACCGGTACGAGGTGCACAACATGATCGGCTCCGGTGGCATGGGGGCGGTGTACCAGGGACGCGACCTGCGGACCGGCGAGGGCGTGGCGATCAAGCTGATGCACGGGCACCTGGCGGAGGACGGCCTCTGGCTGGCGCGCTTCCGCCGCGAGGGCGAGATCGGCCTGCGGGTGCGGCACCCCAACATCGTGCGGACCATCGCGGCGGTCGAGACCCCGGAACCCGCGCTGATCATGGAACTGATCGCCGGCCCCTCGCTCGACGAGCAGCTCGGACAGCGGGGCACCCTCGACGCCGCGGACGTCATCCGCATGGGCAGGAACCTGGGCGAGGCACTCAGCCACCTGCACTCCCTCAGTCTGTCCAGGGTGGACCTCAAGCCGTCCAACATCATCTCCCACCCCGTCCGGGGCAGCGTGATCATCGACCTCGGCATCGCACGGGCCATGGACGAGGCGGAGGACATCCGCCTCACCCACGCCGGGGACGTGGTCGGCACCCCCGCCTACATGGCGCCCGAGCAGGTGCGGTCGGCCCTGGACGCGGACATCAGGTCCGACCTGTACTCGCTCGGAGCGGTCATCTACCAGTGCCTCGCGGGGCGTCCGCTGCACGCCGGCGCCAACGTGGTGGAGATCGCCTTCGCCATCCTGCGCAACCCGGTCTCCGTCGACGATCTCCCGGTCTCCGCCGAGCTGCGGGGGGTGCTGGAGACGTGTCTCGCCCGCGACCCCGCGGACCGCTATCAGGAGCCCACCGCCTTCCTGAGGGCCCTGGAGGCGACGCCCGAGGCGCGGGAGTTGTCCGGGCCGGGCGAGCGGACCCGGTTCCCCTAGTGCTGCGACCGGAAGGGTTCACCGGCTCGCGGCAAACCCTTCCGGCCACAGCACCGGACGCGGCAGGGCCTCCCGGAGCGCCGCTCCAGGAGGCCAGGTCCGCCGGTCGCCTCCGTCCGGAGACGGGCCGTCACTTCAGCTTGGCGGCCTGCGCCTTGATGACGGGTGCCGAGACCGAGTAGGGCTTCTTGGACATCATCGCGCCGATGTTGATCGTGGAGTACGTCGCGAGGGTGTTGCCGTGCCGCACGACCTCGCCGTGCAGCGGCATGTCGCCCTCGTCGGAGCTGTCGTTGGTCGCCGTGAAGGCCACCGACTCGTCACCGGTGCCCGAGGACTTCTCCTCGGCGACCTTGGTGAACTTCCCCTTCTCGCCGTCCTGCTCACCGGCGAAGCCGCCCGAGCACGCCTTCACCGCGTCCGAGACCGACTTCAGGGCCTGCTCGGCGCCGTCACCGTCGTACGAGGCCAGGGTGACCACGGTGACGTCCAGGTCCATGGACTTGTTGAGCGCGTCCTCGAACTTGCCGTCGGCCAGATCGTCCAGGGACGTGGCGTCGTCCGTGGGGTCCTTCTTGTCCTCCGTGGCCATGCGGCTGGCCTGTGCCGCCGGTTCGCCGGGCGCGATGGCGGTCAGGGCCCGCAGCAGCGGGTCGCACCGGGTGTCCTCCGCCTTGACCTTGCTCTTGTCGGGGAGACCGCCCTTGACGGCCCCGACCTTGAACCCCGGCACCTCGCCCTTGGCGATGACCAGGTCCTTCAGTTCGGCGGCGCTCAGCGCCTTCGCCGAGCCGCCCTTGCCGTCCCCGGAACCGCCGTCGGAACAGCCCGTGATGAGGGCGAGCGACAGTGCGCCCACAGCCGCGGTGGCGCACAGCCGCACGCCCGATGATCTCTTCATGAGCGGACTATGAGCGCACTGTCAAAGAATCGTCAAGCGAGATTAAAACCCGAGGCGTTCCCTGCGCACCGAATACACCACGAACCCGGCGCCCACGGTGAGGAACAGGCTGCCGCCGACCACGTACGGCGTGGTGTCGAAGCTGCCGGTGTCGGCCAGCTCCGTGGTGTCCGCGGCGTCGGCCGTCGTGGCCTCGCTCACGGCCTTCGCCTGCTGGGTGACCGGTGTCGTGGAGGCCACCTCGGTCGTCGCTCTCGCCGTGTCGTCCTGGGACGCGTTGGCGGACGGGACGAACCACAGGGCGCACAGCAGCGTCCCCGCGGCGGTGGCGGTCAGCAGCGGACGGCGAGCGAATGACACGGAATATCGATCCCCTTGTGACGCTGGCGAATTGGCCGTGTGGGGCGATGTTAGTGAAAGTCGCGGGTCACAGGAAAGTCACGGGGGGTTTCAGTCGTACGCTCCCGCCATGAACACGGAAGAGACATCCAGGTTTGTGCGCCTTCGGGTGGATCTGGTCCTCGAGGTGGAGGACGAGGACGAGCTGACCAAGGCCGCGCTGCGCCGGCTCGCCGCCGATCCGGAGCTGCCGCAGGAGGAGCGGCCGCAGGCCGAGGGCGCTGTGACGGAAGACACCGCGGAGGCCCTTGCGTATCTCGTGGACCCGTTCGACCTGGTCAGCGAGGTGCCTGGGGTGGAGCTCCAGCAGGCCTCCTGGTCCAGCGAGCGGATCGACTACGACCCCAACTCCCCGGACTGGGAAGTGGACGAGGATGATGGAGGGGACGGCGACGAGGAAGAGGACGGCATCGGCTGAGCGTCCCGGGGCACTTGTGCACCCCGGACGGCAACCGCCGTCCGGGGCTTTGTCGTCTCAGGGGGCGCACGGACGATTTCAGTACCACCCGTCACTGGCGGACGTGGGATGACCCACAGCCACAAGCCATGTGGAACGGGACGAATCGTCCGTAGCGTTGATGGTTCCCATGGGGACTCGGGGTTTTCGCGATTTCGGCAACGATGGAGAAGCGTGTGATGACGGACAGTAAGCGGCGCAGGGGCCTGACGGTCGCGTCCGCACTGCTCGGCGGAGTGCTGGCACTCACCGGGTGTTCCGGCGGCGGCAACGCCAAGGCAGCCGGCAACGGTGACACCTCGCAGGCCAAGGCCGACGAGGCAGCGGCCAAGAAGTCCTCCGAGGCCCAGATCACGATCACGCCGAAGGACGGCTCGAACAACGCCTCCATCAACAACTCGGCCGCCGTCGAGGTCGCCAAGGGCACCCTCACCAACGTGTCCATGACCACCGAGGACGGCAAGGCCGTGGCCGGCGCGCTGTCCGCCGACAAGACGAGCTGGAAGCCCAGCGCCCAGCTCGAGCGGTCGACCACCTACAAGCTCGCCGCCGAGGCCAAGGACTCCGCGGGCCGCGTGGCCCACGAGAACGCCTCCTTCACCACGGTCTCGCCGACCAACAGCTTCATAGGCAACTTCACGCCGGAGGACGGTTCGACCGTCGGCGTGGGCATGCCGGTGTCGGTCAGCTTCGACAAGGCGATCACCAACAAGGCCGCCGTGCAGAAGGGGATCTCGGTCACCTCCAGCAGCGGTCAGGAGGTCGTGGGCCACTGGTTCAACGCCAACCGCATCGACTTCCGCCCGGAGGCGTACTGGAAGGAGAACTCCACCGTCACGCTGAAGCTCGCGCTCGACGGTGTCGAGGGTGCCTCCGGCGTCTACGGCGTGCAGCAGAAGACGGTCACCTTCCACATCGGCCGCAACCAGGTCTCCTACGTCGACGCGCAGACCAAGAAGATGAAGGTCACGCAGGACGGCAGGACGATCAAGACGATACCGATCTCCGCCGGTTCGCCGGAGAACAAGACGTACGAGGGCATCATGGTGATGTCCGAGAAGTTCAAGGAGACGCGCATGAACGGCGCGACCGTGGGCTTCACCGACGACGACGGCAAGGGCGAGTACGACATCAAGGACGTGCCGCACGCCATCCGGCTGACCGGCTCCGGCACCTTCCTGCACGGCAACTACTGGGGCGCGAAGTCCATCTTCGGCAGCGTCAACACCAGCCACGGCTGCGTGGGCCTGTCCGACACCAAGGGCGCCAAGGACCCCAGCACCCCCGCCGCGTGGGTCTACGACCACTCCCTCATCGGTGACGTCGTGGTGGTCCGGCACACCGGCGACAAGACCGTCTCCCCGGACAACGGCCTCAACGGCTGGAACCTGGACTGGGCGCAGTGGAAGGCCGGTTCGGCCGTCTGATCCCGCGCTCCCCGCCACCCGCTCCGGTGCCGCCCCTGTCCCAGGGGCGGCACCGGCGTTTTCCGGGCTCTTCCCGGGGTGGGGCACAGCCTTCAGCAGCGCGTCGCCATCGCCCGCGCCCTCGTCAAGCGGCCCAAGGTGCTGCTCGCCGACGAGCCGACCGGCAATCTCGACGAGGGCATGCGCGACGAGATCATGGACATGCTCGAACGCCTGTGGAAGGAGCACGGGCTGACCTTCGTCATGGTCACCCACGACTCCTCGATCGCGAGGAAGGCCCCGCAGCCGGCCACCATCCGCAAGGGGAAGATCACCATCAAGGAGAACGCGGGCGCCTGACGGCGTATAACACCGCTCGTACTCGGGGGACTTCGCGGTTGTGTAACGGTGTCCCGCCCGGCGCGTAACAGTTCCTGGCGGGGCCTACCGCCCTTCTCCTCGCTCTTGAGCCGTCTGATCACCCCCCGTCATACTGCGTGCCCCGGGGGGATTGACGTGCAGGTGTACGAATCTTCCCCCGGCCGGGTGAACGGGGAATTCGCCCGGTACCTCATCTCCAGGGGGAGATCTTGCGCAGACAAGTGAAAAGAGCAGCTGCGGCCACCGTGGCCACCGCCGCAGCCGTCGCCCTCGCAGCGGGTATGACCAGCCCCGCGTCGGCGAAGCCCGGTCGGCAGGCTCCGGCCGCCGCCTCCTCGTTCACCGCCCGGCACCACGTCACCCTGATCACCGGTGACCGCGTGACCCTCGACGGCAAGGGCCGGGTCGTCGGCCTGCGTCGGGCCGAGGGGCGCGAGCACATACCGTTCCAGGTCCGCCGGGCCGCCGGGCACACCCTGGTCGTCCCCGCCGACGCGGCCCGCCTGGTCGCCTCCGGCACGCTGGACCAACGGCTGTTCGACATCACCGAGCTGAACCGCGCGGCCACCCGCAAGGCCCAGAAGAACGGCCTGAAGGTCATCGTCGGCTACCGCGGCACCGCCACCGCCGCCAAGACCGACGTCCGCGACGCGGGTCACCTGCGCCGCAGCCTCAAGGCGCTGAACGCGGACGCCGTGCAGACCCCGGCCCAGCGGACCAGCGGGCTGTGGGAGGCGGTCACCGACGGCGACCGGGCCGCCTCCGGCATCGCGCACGTCTGGCTCGACGGCGTCCGCGAGGCCGCCCTGGACAAGTCCGTGCCGCAGATCGGCGCCCCGACCGCGTGGGCCGCCGGCTACACCGGCAAGGGCGTGAAGGTCGCCGTCCTGGACACCGGAGTGGACGCCACCCACCCGGACCTCAAGGACCAGGTGATCGACGCCCGGAACTTCACCGCCGCCGCCGACGCCACCGACCACTTCGGGCACGGCACGCACGTCGCGTCCATCGTGGCGGGCACCGGCGCCAAGTCGGGGGGCAAGTACAAGGGCGTCGCGCCGGACGCCAAGATCCTCAACGGCAAGGTCCTGGACGACTCCGGATCCGGTGACGACTCCGGCATCCTCGCCGGCATGGAGTGGGCGGCCGGGCAGGGCGCCTCCGTCATCAACCTCAGCCTGGGCGGCTACGACACGCCCGAGGTGGACCCGCTCGAGGCCGAGGTCGACAAGCTCTCCGCCGAGAAGGGCATCCTGTTCGCGATCGCCGCGGGCAACGAGGGCCCCCAGTCGATCGGTTCACCGGGCAGCGCGGACGCCGCGCTCACCGTCGGCGCCGTCGACAAGAAGGACAGGCTGGCGGACTTCTCCTCCACCGGCCCGCGGGTCGGCGACGGCGCCATCAAGCCGGACGTCACCGCGCCCGGCGTGGACATCACCGCCGCGGCGGCCAAGGGCAGCGTCATCGACAAGGAGGTCGGCGAGAAGCCCGAGGGCTACCTGACCATCTCCGGCACCTCGATGGCCACCCCGCACGTCGCCGGCGCCGCCGCGATCCTGAAGCAGGAGCACCCCGACTGGGGCTACGCCGAACTGAAGGGCGCGCTCACCGGCTCCGCCAAGGGCGGCAAGTACACCCCGTTCGAGCAGGGTTCGGGCCGGATCGCGGTCGACCGGGCGATCAAGCAGTCCGTCGTCGCCGAGCCCGTCTCGGTCGGCTTCGGCACCCAGGCCTGGCCGCACACCGACGACAAGCCGGTCACCAAGCGGCTGACGTACCGCAACCTCGGCGACGAGGACGTCACGCTCGACCTGACCAGCACGGCAACCGACCCCAGGGGCCATGCCGCCCCGGCGGGCCTCTTCAAGCTCGCCGCGACCACGGTGACCGTCCCGGCGCACGGCACGGCCTCGGTCGGCCTTACCGCCGACACCAGGCTGGGCGGCACCACCGACGGCGCCTACTCCGCGTACGTGACCGCGACCGGCGGCGGGCAGAACGTCCGTACGGCCGCCGCGGTGCAGCGCGAGGTGGAGTCGTACGACCTGACCCTCAGGTTCATCGGCCGCGACGGCAAGCCGGCCCCGTACTACGGCGCCGACCTGACCGGCGTGGCGGGCCTGGCGAACGGCCAGTTCCTGAACCCGTACGACAAGTCCGGCACGGTGAAGGTGCGCGCGCCCAAGGGCACGTACATCCTCAACAGCGGTGTGTTCGTCGACCCCGAGGACGCCGCCAAGGGCGTCGACTGGATCGCCCAGCCGAAGCTGACCGTCGCGAAGAAGCAGACCATCACGATCGACGCACGGAAGACCAGGCCGGTGGACATCACGGTGCCGGCGTCCCGCGCCAGGTCCGAGTTCGCCGTGCCGGAATTCGACGTCACCGCCGGCGACGGCCAGTACGGCTACGGCTGGCTGCTCGACTCGTACAAGAACTTCCGCACCGCCGCCCTGGGCCCGCGGCCGGCCTCCGGCACCCTGTTCCAGCAGTGGGACGGCCACTGGTCGAAGGGCGCGACGGAGGAGTACGCCACCACGTCCGGCGGCCCGGTCGGGCAGTTCGCCACCGGCTACACCAAGCACTACAAGGCGAGCGAACTGGCCACGGTCAAGGCCCGGATGGGCGCCGCCGCGAGCGGCAAGACGGGCTCCGTGGGCGCGGTGGGGTGGCTGCCCGGCAGCTCCAGCGGCTCCTCCATCAGCCTCCCGCAGAAGCTGCCCGGCACCCGCACCCTGCACCTGTCCGCCAAGGGCGGCGTGCGGTGGCAGTTCGAGTTCGAGCAGGACGGCGGGGTCGACCAGGACGGCTTCCCGGTCGCCGACGCCGCCTACTCGTCGGACCCGCGGTCGTTCACGGCGGGCAGGACGTACACCAGGACCGTCAACACCGCGGTCTTCGCCCCGCACGTCGGCGCCGACCTCGGTGTCTTCCGGGACGGCAACGAGATCTACGGCTCGCTGCCGCTGTTCGCCGACGGCTCCGGGAACGCCGGATACTCGACGTTCTCCTCGGTGCGGACGACCCTGTACCGGGACGGCGTCAAGGTCGGCTCCAACGACGACCCGCTGTTCGGCGGCGAGACCTTCAAGGTCCCGGCCGGTGACGCCGCCTACAGGCTGACCACCTCGGTCCGGCGCCCGGCCGCGGTCGCCAGGGCCTCCTCGCGGATCGACGCGAGCTGGACCTTCCGCTCGAAGAAGCCCGCCAACGGCTTCGCCCAGCTCCCGGTGTCCGCGCTTCACCTCGGTGCGAAGACCGGCCTGGACAGCCGTGTCGAGGCCGGGAAGAAGGTCACCTTCCCGGTCACCGTCGAGGGCGCGGCCGCGGGCCGCGACCTGAAGTCCCTGAAGGTGTACGTCTCCTACGACGGGAAGACCTTCAAGAAGACCGAGGTCCGCGGCGGCAAGGTCACCGTGAAGAACCCGGCGCGGAACAAGTCCGTCTCGTTCCGTGCCAGGATCACCGACAAGAAGGGCAACACGTCGCTGATCACCGTCTACGACGCCTACTACGGCAAGTGAGCGGCGGGCAGCGGTTCCGAGTGTCCTGAGCGGGGGCGTGCCGGGAGTGGCTTCCGGTACGCCCCTCGCCGTGTCGCCGGCGCACCCGGCCGACGTAGGGTCCCCTCGTGACCGCCGCCATGACCGCAATGATCACAGCCGTCGTCGGTGTCCTCGGCACGCTCCTCGCGCCGGTGCTCGCGCAGCGCCACTCCGACCGGCAGCGCCTCCAGGAGGCCGGACAGGCCGAGCGGCGACGGCTGTTCGAGGCGCGGCGCGACGCCTACACCGCCATGAACCGGGCCTCGCGCCAGTTCCACACCCTGCTGAAGGACGCCCTGCACCGGGTGCGCGACGGCGTCTACGCCGGGCAGGACCGGGAGCAGCTGGAGGACGCCCGGCGGGACTACCGCGACCGGTACGCCGAGGCGCAGATGGTGGTGCCCGAGCGGATCCTCGACGCCTCCCGGGCCGTCAACGAGGTACTGGCCCGCATCGACGCCGTGGTCAAGCGGCTCGACCGGGGGCTGGCCCGCGAGGCCGAGAGCGCCGAAGGGGCCCTGCGCGACCTGAAGGAGGCCGAGCCCCTGCTCACCGCCATGCGCCGGCTCATGCGGGCCGACCTCGGCGTCGAGGACTAGAACCGGCCCGGCGGATCAGGCCGTCGGCACCGCGCGGGCCGCGTCCGTGCCCCAGCTCGCCAGCAGCCGCAGGGACTGCGCCGACGGGGAGTCCGGCTCGGCGTGGTAGGTGATCAGCGCCTGGTCGCCGTCGTCCGCCAGACGGAACGTCTCGAAGCTGAGGGACAGCTCACCCACCAGCGGATGCCGCAGACGCTTGACGCCGTAGCCCTTCTCCTTGACGTCGTGCGTCGCCCACAGCCGGCGGAACTCCGCGCTCTTCACCGACAGTTCGCCGACCAGCGTGGACAGCCGTGGGTCGTCCGGATAGCAGCCCGCGTCCATGCGCAGGGCGCAGACGATGTCGATCGCCTTCTGCTCCCAGTCGATGAACAGGTCCCGGTAGTCCGGGCGCAGGAACACCATTCGCGCCCAGTTGCGCTCGGCGGGCGCGAGCTCCGACCAGTCGCCGAAGACCGCGGCCGCCATCCGGTTCCAGGCGAGCACCTCCGTGCGCCGGCCGACCACGTACGCCGGGACGCCCTCCATCGAGTCCAGGAGCTGGCGCAGCGCCGCCCGCACCTGCTGCTGCCGTGCCGTCGGCTTCTTCTTGTGCGCCGTCGGCTTGGCGAGGTGGGTCAGGTGGGCGTGCTCGGCGTCCGTCAGGCGCAGGGCCCGGGCGATGGAGTCCAGCACCTCCGCCGAGACGTTGCGGCCGTTGCCCTGCTCCAGCCGCGTGTAGTACGCCACCGACACCCCGGCGAGCTGGGCCAGCTCCTCGCGGCGCAGCCCCGGCACCCTGCGGCGCCGGCCGAAGTCGGGCAGTCCCACGTCCTCCGGCTTCAGCCGGGCCCGCCGGCTGCGCAGGAACTCGCTCAGCTCGGCCCACCGGTCCAGGGGTGGTCCCGCGGCCGCTTCCGGCTGTACATCCATACGACAAGTATCCGTGGTGCCGCGTGGTCGTAGGCAGGCAAGCCTGACCCCGCCAGTGGTAGGCACGGTGGTCGTACGAAGAAGCGTGACCTGGGTGACTCGCGGGACATGGGGCACGCTGGAAGACGTACCTGGCCGGAAGGCGACCGGGCACCGAGAGTCTGCTAGGAGATCCCCCCATGACCACTGTTGCCGCCTATGCCGCGCCCGCCGCGAAGGCTCCGCTGGAGCGGACCACCATCGAGCGGCGTCCGGTCGGTGAGTCCGACGTCCTGATCGACATCAAGTTCGCCGGTATCTGCCACTCCGACATCCACCAGGCCCGTGAGGGCTGGGGCGAGGCGATCTTCCCGATGGTCCCCGGTCACGAGATCGCGGGCGTCGTGTCCGAGGTCGGGCCGGGCGTCACGAAGTTCGCCGTGGGCGACCGGGTGGGCGTCGGCTGCATGGTCGACTCCTGCCGCGAGTGCGACAACTGCAAGGCCGGGCTGGAGCAGTACTGCGACCGCGGCCCGACCTGGACCTACAACGCCGTCGGCAGGGACGGCGAGCCGACCTACGGCGGCTACGCCGAGAAGATCGTGGTCGACGAGAACTACGTCGTCCGCGTCCCCGACGGCCTGTCCCTCGACGTGGCCGCCCCGCTGCTGTGCGCCGGCATCACCACCTACTCGCCGCTCAAGCGCTGGAACGCGGGTCCCGGCAAGCGGGTCGCCGTCGTCGGCCTCGGCGGCCTCGGCCACATGGGCGTCAAGATCGCGCACGCGATGGGCGCCGAGGTCACCGTGCTGTCCCAGTCCCTGCGCAAGAAGGACGACGGCCTGCGACTGGGCGCCGACCACTACTACGCCACCAGCGACCCGGCGACCTTCGAGAACCTGAAGGGCACGTTCGACATCATCCTCAACACCGTCTCGGCCCCCATGGACTTCGGTGCCTACCTCTCGCTGCTGCGCACCGGCGGCTCGATGGTGAACGTCGGTCTGCCCGAGGAGCCGGTCCACGTGGCCCTCACCTCGCTCTTCGGCAACCTGCGCAACCTGACCACCTCCAACATCGGAGGCATCCCGGAGACCCAGGAGATGCTGGACTTCTGCGCGGAGCACGGCCTGGGCGCGGAGGTCGAACTGATCGGCGCGGCCGAGATCAACGAGGCCTACGAGCGGGTGGTGGCCAGCGACGTCCGCTACCGCTTCGTCATCGACACGGCCACCATCTGACGGGTCCGGCCCACCGGCCGGCTCACCGGTCCGGCCCACCGGCCGACGCGCCGAGCGCGCCGGCCGGTGGGCGCCGGTCCAGTGGGGCCCGTTCGCCCCGCCCGCCTCAGGCGACGTCGAAGCCCTCCCCGTCGGCGTACGACCGCACGGCCACCGCGCCGTCCGCACCGGGCCGTACGACATGCGCCCGTCCGAGTCCCGCCACCCGGGCGGCCGGGCCGGCCACCTCCACCACGGTGTTCTCGTCGACGGCGACGCCGTAGGGCGCGTCCCCGCGCCCCACCGCCGCGACCAACCGCGCCAGCGTCCCCCACTGCGCGGCGTGCACGTCCACCGCGAACGGCACCAGCCCCAGACCCGGCCGCACCGCGACCTCCTCCAAGTCCTCCGCCGTGTCCTCGGGGCAGACGGGAACCCCGTCCACCAGCCATCCGCCGACCACCGCCCGCCGGGCGGCGACGGCGGCACCCGCGGAGAAGCCCGCGTACGGCACTCCGCGCTCGGCGAGCAGCCGCGGCAGCCGGTCCGCGCAGCCGGCGAACGCCTCCTGGTAGGCGGGCGTCAGCCCACCGCACACCAGCAGCCCGTCGGCGCCGTCCAGCGCCTGCTCCGGCTCGAAGCGCCCACCGAGCGGCACCAGCGCCGGCACGGGCGTACACCCGGCCCCGCTCCTGCCCAGCGCCTGCGCGAACCGCTCGAACTGCTCCCGCCCGTCACCTTCGTCCACGACGACACAGCCGATCCGCGGCACACCGCCGGCGCGCTCCGCGGCCGCCCGCAGAAACGGCGCGTACACCTCCGCGCGGTCCCATCCGCCACCGATCAGAAACGTCCGACCGCCCATCCGGCCCCTCCCGTTCACACGTCCTCACACGTTTTCTCGTCCCTGTGCGAGGGGTGAATGTACGGGGTCGGGGCCGGTGCCGTCGCCCGAGAAAACCGCTGCCGAGGATCAGGCCGTGGCCGACACCCGGTGGGCCACCGTGTCGCGCACCTGGCAGAAGTGGCGTGCCATGCCGTCGCCCCGGTAGCGCCAGGGCAGCGCGTTGACATGGCCGTCGACCAGCTTGAACTGCTCCAGCGCCGCCTCGTCGCGGTCCTGCAGATGGAGATAGAACGCCAGCAGGTGGCGCAGCTCGGGCAGGCGCGGGTGGGCCGGGTCGGCGGCCGCCGCGTCCGCGCGGGCCGCCTCCACCCGGGCCAGCATCCGCGGGGTGTTGTCGGCCGCGGTGTCCTCCGAGTCGTCGTGCTCGAAGTGCGCGATGAGCGGGAGCGCCGTCAGCAGGCTGCCGGGCGGCGCCTCGGCCGCCGCCCGCTCGGCGAAGTCGAACGCCAGCCGCTCGGAGCCGCGCCACTTGGCGCACCAGTACTGGAGAGCCGAGAAGTGCGCCTCGTAGTGGTGCGGCGCCCGGGTGGTGATCTGCGCCCAGAGCTTCTCCATCTCGGCGTTCGGGTAGCCGAGTCCCAGCGCCACCCAGATCTCCGCGATGTACGGCGTCGGGTCGTCGGGGTTCAGCGCGGCCGCCCGCGCGATCTCCTCGCGGGCGCCGCGCAGCGTCCGGTGGAAGCCTTCGGCCTGCTCCCGCGTCGTGTGCCGGCCCGTCTTGGCGCCGCGCAGCTTCCAGGCGAGGATCACCGTGCTGCGCGCCCGGACCACGGCCGCGTCGGGGTCGTCGGGGCGCGCCGTCTCCCAGGCCAGCAGCCACTCGTCCTCCTCGGCCGCGCACTCGGCGAGCAGGTAGCCGGCCGCCGACCGGCGTTCCCAGTCCCGGCCGATGCCGCTCAGCAGCTCGGCGGCGGGCCGCCAGTCGCCGGTCCGGACCGCGGTGAGCGCCGCCGCCCAGTCCGCGGGCAGCGGGGCGGCGTGGTCGGTGTTCTGCCGCTCGACGGGCAGCAGTCCGAGCTTCTCCGCGGCCTCGGCGGCCGCGGCCGCGTCGTCGTCGTCAGGGCTGGGGGAGAAGAACTCCTTCAGGAAGACCCAGGCCAGCCACAGCGCGAAGAGCACCGCGGGGGCGGCCAGGATGCCGAGGATCCAGAGCAGGACGGTCATGGGGGAGTGAGGTCCGTTCTTCGGGGGACGGCGTCGGGGGTCGGCGTGGCCTGGTCGTGCGGGGGCGGGTGGTGTGCCCGCGGCTCACACGGGCGGCGTCGCCGCCGGGGGCAGCAGGGTCCGCAGCGGGGCGGTGTCGGGGTGGTCGGCGAGCGCCGCGTTCACGGCCGCCTCGAGCGCGGCCTCGGGGCCTTCGTCCGGGGTGCTGTGCGGGACCGGGCCGGTCAGCCGCGCGGCGGCCGCGTGCGACCAGGAGAACTCCCAGCTCAGCAGTGAACGAGCGCTGAACTCGGCCAGCACCATCGTCCGCAGCGACGAGCGCAGCTGCGGCCGCACGAACTCGCGGAAGGCCCGGCCCTTCGCCGCGGCCGCCTGATCGGACAGCGGCAGCCGCTCGGCCAGCCGCCACAGCCGGCCGTCGTCGACGACCTCCAGCAACGCGGACAGTGTGGCCGGCTGCCCGGTGTACTCGGCCAGCGCCCGGTGCAGCGCGGTGTGCGTGGCGGACATGCCCTGGGCCATGGCGGCGTCCAGCAGCTCCTGCCACGCGGCGGCGCGCGGGTGGCCGAGGATCTCGTCCGACAGGACGGCGTCCTCCAGCGCGGTCAGGGTCTTCTCCGCGTCGGTGAGCAGGGCGAGCGCCGGGCCCCCAGCCTCCGCCGAGCGGCCGTCGGCGGGCAGCGCCTCGAGCCGGCGCACGCGTTCGGCGATCGGCGGGTGGGAGTCGTACGGCGAGGCCGGTGCCGTGGGCAGCTCCGTCCGCAGCTCCGCCAGCTCCTGCTCGCGGGCCGCGAGCAGCCGGGCGAAGCCCCCGAAGAACTCGCCGCGCGGCGGCAGCAGCCGCACCGGCAGACCCAGGGTGGCGTACGAGTCGAGGTAGAAGTCGTGCGAGGCGGACAGGGCCGGGATCTCGCGCAGGGCCGAGGCGATCGCGTCGCGCCCGGCGATCCGGGCGGCGGCCCGGTCGGCCGCGTACTCCTGGGCGCGGGCCGTGGAAAGGGAGGCGCGCAGATAGAGCTTGCCGTACAGCGTGTAGACCGACGCCATCATCCGGTACGCCACCCCGGCCCCGGCGGTGTCGACCTCCTTGGCCTTCTTGCCCTTGGCGACCCGCTTGGCGGCGGCCTTCTCCTGGCGGCCGCGCTCGGCGGCCACCTTGCCGTCCGCCTTCTCGTGGAAGTTCTCGATGACCCGGGCGATCTGCACCCGGCCGCGCACCACGAGCGCGGACAGCCGGGTGTCACCGCCCGTGTAGTGGCCGTACTCGTGGGCGAGCACACCGCGCAGCCGCGCCTCCGTCAGTCCGGTCAGCAGCGGGACGCCCAGATAGAGCCGGCGCGGGCCGGGCCGCAGTCCGAGCAGCCGCGCGTCCTCACTGACGGCCGCGTTGACGTCGGCCGTCAGCACGATCCGGTCGGGGGCGCGGGTGCCGGTCGCCGCGGCGAGTTCCCGCACCAGCGCCCACAGCCGGGGCTCGTCCGCCTCGGTGACCTCGATGCCGGGCGGCCCCTCACCCTTGGGCGTGCGCAGCATGAACATGCCGCGTACGACGGGGACGGCGAGCAGCACCGAGACCGCGACGATCTTGATGCCGGAGGCGCCGTGCACCCAGGTGATCACGGCCACGTCGACACCGGCCAGCGCCGCGAGCAGCAGCAGGCTCAGCAGATGGAAACCGCACAGCAGAACGAGAGCGCGCAGCGCGCGCAGAGTTGCGCCCATCGGGCAGATCCCCCCACAGGACCCGGAGAAATGAACAGGCCGACGTGCACCGCCGGACGGTGCTGCCGGTGAGTGTGGGGGGACTCGGAGCAGACTTCGAGCGGGCGCGAGGCGACTTCCGGGGTACGCCCGGAGCGACTCCGGGCAAAGCGCGAGCAAAGCCGGAGCAAGCGGAGTATGCCCTACCGAAGATCAGCGGGGCAATCCCGGCCGTGACCGGTGCGGACCGGTGCGGACCTGTCAGCCGGGCAGGCCCGCCGGGCTGCCGCCGGCCGCCTCGTACCCGGCCACCGCCAGCGCGCGGTGGGCGGCGAAGGCGGCGGCCGGGTCGGCGGACAGGGTCCAGGGCAGCGCGCCGACGTGGCCGTCGACGTGCGCGAGCTGGTCCATGGCCTCCGGCCAGCGCTCGGCCCGGACCAGGAAGAACAGCAGCAGATGGCGGACGTGCGCGAGCACCGGGTCGTCCGGGCGGGCGGTGTGCACCGCGTGCAGCGCGCCCTGCATCGCCCGGGTGACCACCTCGCTCTGGTAGAAGCTGCGGACCAGGTTCACCTCGGGGAGGTGCTCGAAGACCGCGAAGAGCGGCAGCGCGGCCAGCAGCGAGCCCTCCGGGGCGCGCGCCGCGGCGTTCTCGGCGAAGGCGTACGCCTCCTCGCGTGAACCGTGCCACTTCTCGCACCAGTAGTGCAGTGCGGCCAGGTGCGCGCCCATGTGGTGCGGGGCGCGGTCCAGGACGGTCAGCCACAGCTTCTCGAACTCGGGCCGCGGACATCCCAGGCCCCGGGCGACGGACAGCTCGACGATGTACGGGACCGGGTCGCCGGGGGCGAGCAGCGCCGCCTCGCCGCAGGCCTGCCGGGCCTCCTCCATGATGATCCGGAAGTCGTCCGTGCCCGGCGTGGACGTCCGCCACGCCTGCTGCACCAGGAACTCGGCGTGCACGGCCGCGCCACCGGCGTCCTTGGGCCGCTCCGCCCGCCACACCCGCAGCCACTGCCCGCCGGGCGTCTCGTGCACCCCGCCCGGCCGCTGTGCCAGCTCCAGTGCCGCCGCGCCGGCGAAGCCCTGCACACGCTGCCAGCGCGCCTCGCCCTCCGCCTCGGTGCCTGCCAGCAGCTGGGCGGCGGCCTGGTAGTCCTGGGTGCGCCGCACCAGGTCCAGCACGTCCAGCAGATCCTTGTCCGGGCCCGGCATCCGCACGTCCAGCTCCTCCTCGGGCACGAAGCCGTAGGCCGCCGGAAGCGCGCCGTCCGGCCGGCCCACCGGAGCCCGCCCGGCCGCCCCGCGCCTGCGCCGCAGGACCGGGAGCAGCACGAAGCACAGCAGGACCAGCGCCATGAGCAGCCAGAGAGTCGCCATGCCTCAAGCGAACCAGACGCCGCCGACAATTGGCCAACCCCGCCCGCCGGGCCTGTGGAAAAACCGCGCCCGGCGTCGCCGGCGCCCTGGGACTTCCCGTTCCCCGAGCCCGTCGGACGTCACCATCCGGCCGAGCGCACTACGCTCGGTGCACATGAGCGACAGGCACATCAGTCAGCACTTCGAGACCCTCGCGATCCACGCGGGCAACACCGCGGATCCCCTCACCGGCGCGGTCGTCCCGCCGATCTACCAGGTCTCGACCTACAAGCAGGACGGCGTGGGCGGTCTGCGCGGCGGCTACGAGTACAGCCGCAGCGCCAACCCGACCAGGACGGCCCTCGAGGAGAACCTCGCCGCGCTGGAGGGCGGCCGGCGCGGTCTCGCGTTCGCGTCCGGCCTGGCGGCCGAGGACACCCTGCTGCGTACGCTGCTCAGCCCCGGCGACCACGTGGTGATCCCCAACGACGCCTACGGCGGCACCTTCCGCCTCTTCGCCAAGGTCGTCACCCGCTGGGGTGTGGAGTGGTCCGTCGCCGACACCAGCGACCCGGCCGCCGTACGGGCCGCGATGACGCCGAAGACCAAGGTGGTCTGGGTGGAGACCCCCTCCAACCCGCTGCTCGGCATCACCGACATCGCCGCCGTCGCCCAGGTCGCCCACGCCGCGGGCGCGCGGCTCGTCGTCGACAACACCTTCGCCACGCCCTACCTCCAGCAGCCGCTGTCGCTCGGGGCGGACGTCGTGGTGCACTCGCTGACCAAGTACATGGGCGGCCACTCGGACGTGGTCGGCGGCGCCCTGATCGTCTCCGACCAGGCGCTGGGCGAGGAGCTGGCCTACCACCAGAACGCGATGGGCGCCGTCGCCGGCCCCTTCGACTCCTGGCTGGTGCTGCGCGGCACCAAGACCCTCGCGGTGCGCATGGACCGGCACAGCGAGAACGCCACGAGGATCGCCGACATGCTCACCCGGCACGCGCGCGTGAGCAGCGTGCTCTACCCGGGCCTGCCCGAGCACCCCGGGCACGAGGTGGCCGCCAAGCAGATGAAGGCGTTCGGCGGCATGGTGTCCTTCCGGGTCCAGGGTGGCGAGGAGGCCGCCGTCGAGGTGTGCAACCGCGCCAAGGTCTTCACCCTCGGCGAGTCGCTCGGCGGCGTCGAGTCGCTCATCGAGCACCCCGGCCGGATGACCCACGCCTCCACGGCCGGCTCCGCCCTGGAGGTCCCGGCCGACCTGGTGCGCCTGTCCGTCGGCATCGAGAACGTCGACGACCTGCTCGAGGACCTGCAGCAGGCGCTCGGCTAGCCGTTGCCTGCCGTCTCCGTCACCAGCCGGTGAGCGGTGGAGTCGTCTGCGACGGCGGCTCCACCCAGGGCTGCGCCCGCAGCGCCCACACGGTGAACGCCACGGCCGCCGCGCACAGCAGCAGCCACAGCAGGCGGTGCGCGAGCAGCCGGCGCCGCAGCAGGCGGCTGCCGCGGCGGACGGCCTCGGCGTGCAGACCGGGCGGCACCGGCACCGGGACCTGCTCCAGGATCCGTCGCACGGCGGCCTCCCGCTGGGCGCGGTTCACCGGGGCCTCCCGGCCGGCGGCCGCCTCATGACGACGCCACCTTCGTGCCCACCGCGCGCGGCGCCGACCTGCGCGCCGGATGCAGCACGGTGGCCGTCGCGCGGTCGCAGATGGCGTGCACCCGTTCGACGGGCAGGCCCAGCAGGGCCGCCGTCTGCTCCTCCGCGACCCCCTCGAACATCCGCAGCACCAGGATCAGCCGCTCCTGCGGCGCCAGCTCGGCGAGCGGGCTGCGCGGATGCGGACGGGCCCGGCCCACGGCGCCGTAGTGCCGCCAGGCCTCGTGCGCGAACCGGGTGGCCAGGTACTGGCGGGCGCACTCGTAGGGGTCCTCGCCGCGCAGCCGGTCCCAGCGGGCGTAGGTGTGGGCCAGCGTGGGGGCCAGCAGCCTCCGCGCGCGCGGGCTGTCGTCCGGGGCCTCTCCGGTGAGCAGGGTGGCGGCATGCAGCAGCCGCCCCGCCGCGCCCGCGACGAACGCCTCGAACTCCCGGGCCCGGCGGGCATCGCGGGATGCCTGCCGATCACGCACCGCGCCTCCCCCCTGAGGGGGTCCTGTCCGGTACGGGACGGGCGGACCGCGCACCACACAGGCCCCGGTCTCATATGAGGCCGACGGCGGCCCGGGGTCAAGACTCGGGACCGCACCCGTCCGGGGCGCGCGTCAGGAAGCGGGCGTCCGCTCGGCCGCCGGCACCGGCTGGACCGCCATCCGGGAGGAGAGCGCGGTATTGAAGCGCGTGAGGAGCGCGCAGAACTGCTCGCGCTCCTCCGGCGCCCAGTCGTGTGTCAGCTCGGCCATCAACTGACGCCTCGACGAACGTACTTCCTCCAGCCGGGCGCCCCCGCGCGGGGACAGCTGGAGCACCACGGCCCGCCCGTCCTCCGGGTGCGAGGTGCGCTTGACGAGGCCCGTGTCGACCAGCGGGGCCACCTGCCGGGTGACCGTGGAGGAGTCGATCCCCATGCTCGCGGCGAGCGCCTTGACGCCCATCGGGCCCTCGCTGTCGAGGCGGTTGAGCAGCAGGTAGGCGGCACGGTCCATGGTGTTGCGCACCTGCCCGACGCCGCCGAGCCGGGTCTGTTCGGCACGCCGGGCGAACACCGCCACCTCGTGCTGGAGGGTGTCGAGAAGACCGGTGTCACCGACGGTCGTCATGTCCATCGACATTTCAGGTGTTGTGGGCATGGCCGGAGGCTCGCTTCATGAGGGCTGCTGGGTTGGGGGACAGGGTACGCGGCCCGGGCGCGGGCCGTACCGGCGCTGTGCAAACCCGGTCTCGGAGCTTGGTCACAGCCGTCGCGCACGACCGTGAACTGCGAGACTTGGGTCATGAGCTACCGCACGGCCGGCTCCTTGCGCTCCGTCACCCTCGACGACGTGCGCGGAGCCCAGAAGATGCTCTCGGGCGTGGCGCGGACGACCGCGATGGAAGGCAGCCGGCACCTGTCCCAGCTGGTCGGCGCGCCGGTGCACCTCAAGTGCGAGAACCTGCAGCGCACGGGCTCGTTCAAGCTGCGCGGCGCCTACGTCCGGATCGCCGGGCTGCTGCCGGAGGAGCGGGCCGCCGGAGTGGTGGCGGCGAGCGCCGGCAACCACGCGCAGGGCGTGGCCCTGGCCTCCTCGCTGCTGAAGGTGCACTCGACCGTGTTCATGCCGCAGGGTGCCCCGCTGCCGAAGATCAGCGCGACCCGGGAGTACGGCGCCGAGGTGAGGCTGCATGGTCAGGTGGTCGACGAGACCCTGGCCGCCGCCCAGGAGTACGCGGCCACGACGGGCGCGGTGTTCATCCACCCCTTCGACCACCCCGATGTCATCGCCGGCCAGGGCACGGTCGGCCTGGAGATCCTGGAGCAGTGCCCAAATGTGCGCACGATCGTCGTCGGCATCGGCGGCGGCGGGCTCGCGGCCGGCATCGCGGTCGCGGTGAAGGCGCTGCGGCCGGAGGTCCGGATCGTGGGTGTGCAGGCGGAGGGCGCGGCGGCCTACCCGCCCTCGCTCGCCGCCGGCCGTCCGGTGTCGGTGCGGAATCCGACGACGATGGCCGACGGCATCAAGGTGGGCCGGCCCGGTCTGGTGCCGTTCGAGATCATCGGTGACCTGGTGGACGAGATCCGCACGGTCAGCGAGGACCAGCTGTCGGCCGCGCTGCTGCTGTGCCTGGAGCGCGCCAAGCTGGTCGTCGAGCCGGCCGGGGCCAGCCCGGTCGCGGCCCTGCTGTCCGAGCCCGGTGCCTTCCCCGGCCCGGTCGTCGCCGTGCTGTCCGGCGGCAACGTCGACCCGGTGCTGCTCCAGCGGGTGCTGCGGCACGGCATGGCCGCCCAGGGCCGCTATCTGGCGGTCCGGCTGCGGCTGACGGACCGTCCGGGCGCCCTCGCGACGCTCCTCGGGGTGCTGTCCGTGGTCGACGCCAACGTCCTCGACGTGAGCCATGTGCGGACCGATCCCCGGCTCGGACTCACGGAGGCCGAGGTGGAGCTGCACCTGGAGACGAAGGGCCCGGCGCACTGCGTCGAGGTCGGCCAGGCCCTGCGCCAGGCGGGCTACACGGTCATCGACTGAGACGGAGTCCGGGCGGGTCGCGCCGCGCCGTACCGGACCGCGAAAGGCTGGTGTCACCCGTCCGGGGAAATCCATTGGCAGACGCGATACATCGCGTTATGGTGTGTCGTGCCGCCGCGGTACGCCGGTGATCCATGCGGGAAACCCCATGGTGAAACCCCCAGGGTGAAAACCGCTGATGGAAAACCGAAGGCGGCGGCGAGCGCGCGAACCTAGCCTTTCCGAAGCATCCCCAACGACGTGGAGACCCACATGCCAGGCGCCATCTATGCCGAAGGCCTGGTGAAGACCTTCGGCGACGTAAGGGCACTGGACGGCGTAGACCTCGATGTCCCCGAGGGCACCGTCCTCGGCCTGCTCGGGCCGAACGGCGCCGGCAAGACGACGGCGGTCCGCTGTCTGACGACACTGCTGCGGCCCGACAGCGGACGGGCCGTCGTGGCGGGCGTGGACGTCCTCAAGGACCCCGACGCCGTACGCCGCTCCATCGGCCTGTCCGGGCAGTTCGCCGCGGTCGACGAGTACCTGACCGGCCGGGAGAACCTGCAGATGGTCGGTCAGCTCTACCAGATGAGGGGCAAGGCGGCCCGGCAGCGCGCGGTCGAGCTGCTGGAGCAGTTCCATCTCACGGACGCCGCCGACCGCCCCGCCAAGACCTACTCCGGAGGCATGCGCCGCAGGCTCGACCTCGCCGCCGCGCTGGTCGTCTCACCGCCCGTGATGTTCATGGACGAGCCGACCACCGGCCTCGACCCGCGCAACCGGCAGCAGCTCTGGGGGGTCATCAAGCAGCTGGTGTCCGGTGGCACGACCCTGCTGCTGACCACGCAGTACCTGGAGGAGGCCGACCACCTCGCCCACGACATAGCGGTCGTCGACCACGGCCGGGTCATCGCCAAGGGCACCTCCGACCAGCTCAAGGCCCGCACCGGCGGCGAGCGCGTCGAGGTCGTCGTGCACGAGCGCGAGCACATCGGCACCGCCGCCGAGGTGCTGCGCGGCTTCGGCAAGGGCGACACCACGGTCGAGGAGCACACCCGCAAGCTCACGGTGCCCGTCACCGGCGGCGCCAAGCTGCTCGCCGAGGTCATCCGGGAGCTGGACAGCCGCGGGATCGAGATGGACGACATCGGACTGCGCCGCCCCACCCTCGACGACGTCTTCCTGTCCCTGACCGGACACGTGGCCGAGGCCGAGGAGTCCGCCGGGAACGACCGGTCCGGCAAGGGCAGCAAGGGCAGCAAGGGCAGCAAGGGCGCCAAGGGCAAGGAGACCGTGAAATGAGTGCCGTGACCGAAGCCGCGCCCCTCGCGGCCCCCGGCAACCCCGTCGGCCGGTCCGTCCGTGACTCGCTGATCGTCGCCAAGCGCAATCTGATCCGCATGTGCCGGATCCCCGAGATGGTCATCTTCGGACTGATCCAGCCGATCATGTTCGTGGTGCTGTTCACCTATGTGTTCGGCGGCTCGATCCAGGTCGGCGGCTCCAGCTCCACGCAGGCCTACCGCGAGTTCCTGATGGCGGGCATCTTCGCGCAGACCGTCACGTTCGCCACGGCCGGCGCCGGGGCGGGCATCGCCGACGACATGCACAAGGGCCTCATCGACCGCTTCCGCTCCCTGCCCATGGCACGCGGCGCGGTGCTGACCGGGCGGACCCTCGCGGACCTGGTCCAGACGGCGCTCACCCTGCTCGTCCTCGCCGTGGTGGCGCTGCTGGTCGGCTGGCGTACGCACGAGAACCTCGGCAAGGTGCTCGCCGGATTCGGCCTGCTCCTGCTGCTCGGTTACGCGTTCTCCTGGATCGGCGCGCTCATCGGCCTCTCCGTACGCACCCCCGAGGCGGCCACCTCGGGCGGCCTGATCTGGCTGTTCCCGCTGACGTTCATCTCGAACGCGTTCGTGGACGCGAACAAGATGCCGCCGTTCCTTCGGCACATCGCGGAGTGGAACCCGTTCAGCGCCACCGTGCAGGCGTGCCGTGAGCTGTTCGGCAACTTCCCCCCGGGCTACCGGACCCCGGATGCCTGGCCCATGCAGCACTCCGTGTGGGTCTCGCTGATCTGGTCGATCCTGATCACCGTGGCCTTCCGCACGCTCGCGGTCCGCAAGTACCGCTCGGCCACCGCGTGACGGCGGCCACCGCGTGAGGGCATGAAGACGCCCCCGGTGTCCTGGGACGCCGGGGGCGCGACATGAACCCGGTTCGGTGGATCAGCCCGAGTACGGCTCGGCCTTCAGGATCCGCACCGAGGCCTTCTTGCCGTTCGGCAGCTCGTACTGCGCGTCCTCGCCGACCTTGTGGCCCATGACGCCGGAGCCGAGCGGCGACTGCGGCGAGTACGTCTCGACATCCGCGCTCGCGTACTCGCGGGAGGCGAGCAGGAACGTCATCGTGTCGTCCTCGTCACCGTCGAAGGCGATCGTGACGACCATGCCCGGCGCAACGGCACCGTCCGGGGAGGCCGGAGCCTCGCCCACCTGGGCGTTCTCCAGAAGCTGGGTCAGCTGGCGCACACGGAGCTCCTGCTTGCCCTGCTCCTCCTTGGCAGCGTGGTACCCGCCGTTCTCGCGCAGGTCGCCCTCCTCGCGCGCGGCCGCGATCTTGGCGGCGATCTCCGTGCGCGCAGGACCAGTAAGGTACTCAAGCTCGTCCTTGAGCTTGTTGTACGCCTCCTGGGTCAGCCAGGTGACGTTCTCGCTGGTCTGGGTCACAGGGTGCTCCTCGTCGGTACTGGGAAATACAAAGCATCGCCCTACCCAGAAGAATGTTCCCTCTTGGAAGGGCGAAACCACGAGCCTAACAATTCAATGGCGGAAGGGGGAGGACATAAGCCATCAGAATCACATCGAGGCAGGTCACGGCCTGCGCCTGGTCAGTCGGCGTGGCAGCCGAGCAGCTCGGCCGTCGTACCCCTGGCCGTCGTACGGAGCGTGACGACCTTGTCGGTGCGCGTGGCCGGGCCGGTGAAGCGGAAGTCCGCCCGTCCCACCTCGGCGCCCTCGGCCGACTGGGAGCGCAGGGTGCAGTAGCCGGAGGCACCGGCGTCCTTGTGCACCTCGAGATGCACCCGGACCGCGTCGTCGGAGGCCTTGAAGGTGATCACCTGGGCGCTGATCTCGTTCTGCGCGATGTAGTGGTAGGCGAAGTAGCCGATCAGGGCGAGAAGGACCACACCCAGCAGCGATCCGGCGACCTTGAGCTTGCGGTCGGCACGCTCGTCCGAGGAGCGGCCGTAGCGGCCCTCGGGCAGCCGCGTGCTCGCCGTACCCATGATCGTCCTCTCCGCGGAATTAATCGCCCCCCGATTCCGTCACTATAGAAGCCTGCGATTGCGCCGAAGACACGGGGCGCCGACTTACCGAGGATTGAGTCTTGACTGACCAGCTGCGACTGATGGCCGTTCACGCGCACCCCGACGACGAGTCGAGCAAGGGCGCGGCCACCATGGCGAAGTACGTGGCCGAGGGGGTGGACGTGCTGGTGGTGACCTGCACCGGTGGCGAGCGCGGGTCCATCCTCAACCCCAAGCTGCAGGGTGACACCTACATCGAGGAAAACATCCACGAGGTGCGCAAGAAGGAGATGGACGAGGCCCGGGAGATCCTCGGCGTCCGGCAGGAGTGGCTGGGCTTCGTCGACTCCGGCCTGCCCGAGGGCGACCCGCTGCCGCCACTCCCCGAGGGCTGCTTCGCCCTGGAGGACGTCGACAAGGCGGCCGGTGAGCTGGTGAAGCAGATCCGCTCCTTCCGTCCGCAGGTGATCACCACCTACGACGAGAACGGCGGCTATCCGCACCCCGACCACATCATGACCCACAAGATCTCGATGGTGGCGTTCGAGGGCGCGGCGGACGCCGAGAAGTACCCGGAGGCCGAGTACGGCCCCGTTCACCAGCCGCGGAAGCTCTACTACAACCAGGGCTTCAACCGCCCCCGCACCGAGGCCCTGCACCACGCGATGCTCGACCGCGGCCTGGAGTCGCCGTACGGGGACTGGCTCAAGCGCTGGAAGGAGTTCGAGCGCGTCGAGCGCACGCTGACCACGCACGTCCCGTGCGCGGACTTCTTCGAGGTCCGTGACAAGGCGCTGATCGCCCACGCCACCCAGATCGACCCCGACGGCGGCTGGTTCCGGGTGCCGATGGACCTGCAGAAGGAGGTCTGGCCGACGGAGGAGTACGAGCTGGCGAAGTCTCTCGTCGACACCTCCCTCCCCGAGGACGACCTCTTCGCGGGCATCCGGGACAATGCCTGACATGAGCGCAAGCCTGGCACTGACGCATCTCGTCCCCCTCGCCAAGGAGGTCGACGAGAACAAGGTCACCCCCGGCGTCCTCGGCTTCATCGTGTTCGCGGTGATGGCCGTGGCCGTGTGGGGCCTGATGAAGTCGATGAGCAAGCAGATGCAGAAGGTCGACTTCAAGGAGGCCCCCGACACCGGGGCCGAGGAGAAGACCGAATCCAAGGCGCCGCAGGGCTGACCCCGGAGGCCCCAGCTAGCTCCGCGCCGGAACCGCCACTCCCATCACCTCCCGGGCGTGGCGGTCCGGGGTCATGCGCAGACGCCAGGCCTGCCAGCCCGCCTCCAGGCTCACGCCCCGCTCCAGCAGCAGGGCGTAGGCCGGCACCCACTCGTCCAGCTTCTCGTCCCGCAGCGGATGCGAGGCGCGGGTGAGCTGGGCCAGCTCCTCCTGGGCGACCGCCGTGCCCACCTCCACCCCGCCCGGCGCCGCGTACGGCAGCAGGGTGCAGCGCAGGAACCGCGCCCAGTCCTCACCGCGGCGGTCGCCGTAGGACGTGAACAGGGTCAGCGCCTCGTCGCACAGCGCCAGCGCCTGCTGGATCCGGGCGTTGCCCGCGTCCACCACCGCCAGCTCCAGACAGGTCCAGGCCTCGCCGTGGGCGACGCCGATGCGCTGGAAGTCGGCGCGGGCGTCGACGAGCAACTGCCGGGCGAAGCCCGAGTTGCGCAGCGAGCCGGTCTGCGCGGCCCGCTGGTCCCGGGTGACCCGCGCCGAGTGGTGCCGGGCGCAGGCCAGACCGTAGACGTCCCGCATCCGGGAGAACATCTGCCGGGACCGCTCGAGCTCCCGGACCGCCTGGTCCAGTTCCCCCGTCTCCTCCAGCGCCTGCCCGAGGTGGAACAGCGTCCAGGCCTCGCCGCGCGCGTCCTCGTTCTCCCGGTGCCGCGCCGCCGCGCGGCGGAGGTCCTCCACCGCGGGACCGGCGTCCCCGTCGACCAGCCGGGCCCGGGCGAGCTGGGTCAGCGCCCAGGCCTCGCCGCGCGCGTCGTGCGTCTGGCCGTAGCGCTCCAGGGCGGCCCGCAGCTCCGTCTCCGCCTTCGGCACGTCCCCCATGCGCAGCGCGAGCTGGCCGAGCTGGAAGTGCGCCCACGCCTCCCCGTGCAGGGAGCCGCCCTGCCGGTGCAGGACCAGGGAGCGGGTGAGCAGGTCCAGGGCCTCCGGCAGCCGGGCCCGGTCGCGCTGCACCGCCGCCAGCGCGTGCATCGTCCAGGCCCGGTCGGTCGCCAGCTCCTCGGCCGTCTGCAGGTCCAGGGCCTCCTGCAGCCGGGCCGCGGCCTCGGTGAGGTTGCCCTGGTGGTGCAGGGTGATCCCGAGGGAGCACAGCGCGCGGGCTGCGCCCGCGTCCTGGTGGGCCTCCCGGTAGAGGTCGACCACGGAGGCCAGCGTGGTGCGCGCCTTGTCCAGCTCGCCGAGCTGCCGGGCCGCGATACCGGTGCGCCACTGCACGGAGCGCATCAGCAGGCCCTCGTCCACGGCCTGCGCCAGCTCGCTGATCTCACCGAGGCGGTAGAGGTCACCGCGCAGCAGGCAGTAGTCGCACAGGGCGCCGAGCAGGTTCTGCACGGCGGCCTGGTCCACGCCCTCGGCGTGGCGCAGTGCGGCCGTGATGAAGCTGGACTCGTCGTCCAGCCAGCGCAGCGCCTCGTCCAGCGAGGTGAAGCCGTGCGCGCCGAACTGGTTCGAGCGCGTCGACATGTTGCCGTCGACCAGGCGCAGTACCGAGTCGGCCAGCTCCGCGTAGTTCACGATCAGCCGCTCCTGCGCGGCCGTCCGCTCGGCCGGGTCCTCCTCGTCCAGCAGCCGCGCCTGGGCGAAGGCCCGCACCAGGTCGTGCAGCCGGTAGCGGCTGCCGCGCACATGGTCGATCAGGCCGGCGTCCGCGAGGGCCGCCAGATGCCGGGTGGCCTCCGGCTCGTCGGTGGCCAGCAGGGCGGCGGCCGCCGCCGCGCCGAGCGAGGCCCGGCCGGCCAGCGCCAGCCTGCGCAGCAGCCGGCGCGGGGTGTCCGGCTGGTCGGTGTAGCGCAGCCACAGCGCCCGCTCCACCGGCTCGACCGGGCCGTACGCGCCGAGGTCCGAGGCGAGCTGCCGGGGTGAACGCGGGCCGAGCGAGGAGCCGGCGACGCGCAGCGCCAGCGGCAGCCCCCCGCACAACTGGCGTACCCGGTCGGCGGATTCCGCGTCGTACGGCCCCGAGGCGTCCTGCGCCGTCGCTCCCAGCAGTTCCTCGGCGCCCGCCGCGTCCAGCTCCCGCACCGGCAGGTGGTGCACCCAGGCGCCGAGCTCCGCGGGCAGCTCGAGCGGGGTGCGGGCGGTGACCAGCACCAGGCTGTCGGAGTGCTCGGGCACCAGGGCGCGCACCTGCTCCGGGTCCGAGGCGTCGTCCAGCACGATCGTCACCGGAAGGCCGGTCAGATGCCGGTGATACAGCTCGGACAGCCGCTTGACCTGCTGGTCGGGGGAGGAGCGCTCGCGGAACAGCAACTGCTCGCGGGGCGCGCCGAGCCGGTTCAGCAGATGCAGCAGCGCGTCCCGGACGGGCAGCGGCGGCTCGTCCCGGCTGCCGCCGCGCAGGTCCACGACGACCGCCCCGCGGAAGTGATCCCTCAGGTCGTGCGCCGCGCGGACCGCGAGCGTCGTGCGGCCCGAGCCGGGCTCGCCGTGCAGCACGACCACCGTCGGCCGGGTCTCGGTGGCCGCCCGGGCCGCCTGCGCCCACTGCCTGATCCGCGCCAGCTCCGGCCGGCGCCCCGCGAACGGCCCGTCCGGCTCGGGCAGTTGCCCGAAGGACTGCTCCAGCACCGTGCGCCTGCGGGCCGCCGCGCTCTTGTCGGCGCCGCGCAGCGCCGGACCGGTCTTCTTCTTCGGCCCGGTGGAGGCGGTGAGCACCCGCTGCTGGTCGAGGAACGGGCGGATGCCGCGCACCTCAAGCGCGGTCAGCCACTGCAGCCGTAGCTGCTCCGGGCCCCCGGGCTGACCGGCCTCGCCCGCCCGGTGATGGGCGGCCGGCAGATGGGAGCCGGCCACCTTCACCACCGTCGCGGCGGCGCCCACCACGCCCACGGTGACGCCCGTGCCGACGGCCGTGCCGGCGCCGGTGCCCAGGGACAGGTCGGCGACGGCGGCGGCCACCGCGGCGACGCCGGCCACCAGCAACGCCGTCCCGGCGCCCTCGCGGGCGTAGCGCTGGCCGAAGGTGAGCCGGCCGGCGTCGGCCTCGTCGAGCGCGCGGACGTAGTTCTCGTACTCCTCGGCGGCATGCTGCGCCATGGTGTCCAGCGAGCCGCGCGCCCGCGACAGCAGCAGCTGCCCGTCGGTCCGGCCGCCGGAGCGCCGTACCTCCTCGTCCACGGCCCGCGCCAGCAGCCGCTCGGCCTCGGTCCGATGGCCGTCCCGCATGTCCCGTCCCCCTGTCGGCGGCAACTCCGTTACCTACGAGTGTCCTTCGGGGAGGGCGGGTTGGCGAGGGGGCGACGATCAGCGGATGGGTGCGGATTTCGGGACAACTCCCTTGTGAGCAGCCCGTTTCCGCGGTCATGACGGCGTGCTTTCCTCACCCGTACGCGGTGGCTGTGCGCGATAATCACACGGGGGCCGCGACATGCGGGAAAGGCTCGGACGTCCCGCGGCGCACGGCCTGGGCGCGGTCCGTCACACACGACGGTGAAGGACTGGCACTCATGACGACGCCCACGATCGAGCTCAAGCCCTCCGCGAACCCGCGGTCCGACGCGGAGCGCGAGGCGATTCTGGCCGGCCCCGGGTACGGCCGGTACTTCACCGACCACATGGTGACGGTCAAGTGGACGAGGGGCCGGGGCTGGCACGACGCCGAGCTGGTCCCGTACGCGCCGCTGACCATCGACCCGGCGAACAAGACCCTGCACTACTCGCAGACGATCTTCGAGGGGTTCAAGGCGTACCGCCTGCCCGACGGCACCGTGGCCACCTTCCGCCCCGGGGCCAACGCGGAGCGCTTCCAGGCCTCGGCCCGCCGCATGGCCATGCCGGAGCTGCCCACCGAGCTGTTCCTCGCCGCGTGCGACGCGCTGGTCCAGCAGGACCGCGCCTGGGTGCCCGGCTCCGCCGAGGCCGCCCTGTACCTGCGGCCCTTCATGATCGCCACCGAGGTCGGGCTGGGCGTCCGGCCGGCCGACGAGTTCCTCTTCATCGTGATCGCCTCGCCCGTCGGCGCCTACTTCCCCGGCGGCGTCAAGCCGGTCTCCGTCTGGATCTCCGAGGACTACGTCCGTGCCGCCAAGGGCGGCACCGGCGCCGCGAAGACCGGCGGCAACTACGCCGCCTCGCTGGTCGCCCAGGCCGAGGCCGCCGAGCACGGCTGCGACCAGGTGGTCTGGCTGGACGCGGCCGAGCACCGCTGGGTGGAGGAAATGGGCGCCATGAACATGTACTTCGTGTACGGCGACCGGGTCGTCACCCCCGAGCTCACCGGCTCCATGCTGCCCGGTATCACCCGTGACTCGCTGCTGACCATCGCCCGCGACCTCGGCCTCACCGCAGAGGAGGGCCGGATCTCCACCGAGGACTGGCGGCGGGACGCGGAGAACGGCACCCTGACCGAGGTCTTCGCCTGCGGCACCGCGGCGGTCATCACCCCGGTCGGCACGGTCAAGTCCCGGGGCGCCGGGTGGACTCACGGCACCGGCGAGCCAGGCGAGGTCACCATGCGTCTGCGCAAGGCGCTGCTCGACCTCCAGACCGGCCGGGCGGAGGACGCCCACGGCTGGCTGCACCGGCACGGCTGAGCGCACACGCGCAGGCCCGCCCCCGCCTGCGTCGGCGGGGGCGGGCCTGCGTGTCCTCGGCGGGCGCGGGACCTCAGCGCCCCGCCGCCTCTTCCGTCACCGGGTCAGCTCGGTGGCCCGGTGCAGCGCCCGCTCGGCCCGGGCCAGGTGGCCGTCCTGCTGCTCCAGCGCGCCGGCGATCTCCACCGCCCGGCGGGCCGCGCTCAGCGACTGCTCGGCGCGGCCCAGGTCGGCCTGGCGCTCGGCCAGTTCGATGAGCGTCTTGGTGAGGCCGCGCAGCCCGTTCTGGGTCTGCGCCCGCCGCTCGTAGGCGTCCACCAGGCTCTCCGCGAGCAGCACCGGGAACTCGCCGAACACCGTCACGCCCGCCGGTACGGCGTCCAGCAGGTCGGCGGGCAGGGCGGGGTTCTTCTCGGCCAGCGCGGTCAGCGCCTCGGCCAGCGGGGCCGGGTAGCCGCGGGTCAGCGCCACCTCGACCGCCGCGGGCGAGACACCCGGCAGCAGCGAAAGCAGCTCGGTCAGACGCCGGCGGACCTGCGGACGGGTGTCCGCGGCGCGGGCCAGCACGGTCAGCACGCGCCGGTCCTGGTCCTCGGTGGTCTCCATCAGCGCGCCGAGCAGGAACCGGGGCGTGGCGACCTCGGCGACCAGATCCTCGTCCAGCGCGTCGGGCAGCGACTCGCTCCAGTAGGCGGACCCCTCGGCGACCGGCGGGTACATCTCGCACAGCCACCGCGCGACCCGGACCCGCAACTCCGGGTCCTCCAGCGCCTGTACGTGCCCGAGGGCGGCGAGGGCCGCCTCCTCGTCGGCGGCGCCGCACAGCACGGCGGTGGCCGCCGCACCGGCCACCACGCCGGCCGGCAGCTCCAGCCCGTGCGCGTTCGCGGCGGCCCGCAGATACGCCAGTTCCCGCTGGAGCAGCAGCCCCTCGTCCTGTCCGTCCGCACCGGGGGACGGCGCCAGTGCCCTGGCGAGCACCGCGGCCTGGAGGGCTCCGGGCAGCGGCGGCACGTCCTGGGGCGGGACGGCCACGGGGGAGGGGTCGCCGAGGGCGGCCGCGTAGTCCTGCGCGGCCTCGCGCACGGCGTCGGCGTGACCCGGCTCCGCCGCGTCGGGAGCCCCGAGCTCCTCGTACGTGTCCGCCGTCGGCCGGGGCCCGTCCGTGCGGGCGAGCAGCAGCAGGCGGACCGGCGCGCCGGACTCGCGCGCCGCCGCCTCGGCCTGGATCCGGGTCACCTGTTCGCCGCGGGTCTCGGCGCTCTCCACGACCACCAGCAGCGGCCGCTCCGTGGCGGGAAGGCCCGCGCCCGGTGCCGGGAACGCGACGTCCCAGTCGCCCGACTCGGCCAGCCGGTCGGCGAGTTCGAGGGCGAGGCGGGACTTGCCGCTCCCGGCCGGGCCCGACACCAGATGGGTCCGGGTGCCGGTGCCCGCACACCACTGGGCGAGCCGCTCCAGCTCGGCGGCCCGCGAACGGAACCGCGCGGTCCGGGCATCCGCGCGCAGCAGCACGCTGGGACGCGCCGCCGGCGCCGCGGCCTCCTCCCCGGCGGCGGCCTCCTCACGGGTGACGGCACCCGAGGCGGCGGCCCGCAGCTGCGCCGCGATGCGCGGCAGCGCCTCGCCCAGCGGGTCCCGGATGATGTCGGTGGCGATGGCGTCGTAGGGCGTGGGATCCCAGTTGACGATGACCAGGGTCGCCCCGGCGTTCACCGCGCTCGCGCACAGCGAGCCCGCGGGCTCGACGGTGAGCGTCGTCCCCACGGCGAGGATCAGGTCGCACGAGGTGACGGCCTCCTCGGCCCGGACGAACGTCTCCGGGGACATGGTCTGCCCGAACATGGTGCTGGCGGTCTTCTGGATGCCGCCGCACTCCGGGCACGGCGGAGTGGCCTCGCCGGCCTCGATCCTCGCCAGCACGTCCGTGGTCGGCGACCGGCGCCCGCACGCGACGCACTGGGTGGTGCGCATCGTGCCGTGCAGCTCGAAGACCCGGTCCGCGGGCGTACCGGCGAGCTGGTGCAGACCGTCGGTGTTCTGCGTCACGACGGTCGTGTCGATGCCCGACTCCCCGAGCGCGGCCACCGCGCGGTGGCCGGCGTTGGGCTCGGCTCCCCAGACGGGGTGCTCGTAGCGCGTCTTCCAGTAGCTGACCCGGAGTTCGGGGTCGGCCATGAAGGCCTGGTAGGTGTGCTTCGTCTGGAGTCCCGGGCTCAGGGTCCAGACACCGGAGGGACCGCGGAAGTCCTGGATGCCGGAGTCGGTGGAGATACCGGCCCCGCTGAACACCACGAGCCGGCGGACACCGTAGGCCCAGTCGGGGATGTCGCCGGGCAACTGGTCGGTCGAGGGTGTCGTCATGAGGGCCTCCAAGAAGTATCGGCGCGGTCGGCCACGGCCGCCGAACGGTGCGCCATCAGTGCACGGCGCTTTCGCCGGTGAACCGCGCCAGGGCGCCGACGCCCTCGCGCATGGCGACCACCAGCCGGTCGGCCAGGTCGCCCACCCGCGGTTCCGCGAGCAGACTGCGGTGGTCACCCGGGGTCGTCAGCACCACGAGCGGGCCCTCGACCTTGGCGCTCCAGCCCAGGTCCGGCGTGGTGTGCGGGGCGTCCTCGCCCCGGATCACCATCGCGCTGCCCCGGTACGGTTCGAGCGTGCCGTCGCGGTACTCCAGCAGCGCCTTGGCGTGCCGGCGGTAGAGGTCCACCAGGCGCCGCAGGTCGTCCACGCTGCCCACGTCGGGGCGCGCGAGGTGGCCCTCGGCGAGCGACAGCGCGTGGGCCAGCCGCCGTTCGGCGGGGACCCGCTGGAGCTCGGCCAGGGTGATCGGGAGCTGGTTGGCGAACGCGCCGAGGATCGCGGCCGCGTCGTCGTCGACCCACTCCGGGGGTACGGGGTCGGCGATGCTGGAGTCGATCAGCGCGAGCGTCTCCACGTGTCCCCCCTCCTCCCGCACCCGGCGCGCCATGGCGTAGGCCACGGCACCGCCCATGCACCAGCCGCCGAAGCGGTACGGCCCCTCGGGCTGCACGGCGCGCACCACGTCCAGGTAGTGCTCCGCTATGGCCTCGATGGTCGTGGGCCGCGGCCCGTCGGGAGCCACGTGGTCGAAGGCCTGTATTCCGTAGGCGGGTTGGTCCGCCGGGAGGGCGTCGGTCAGCGCACCGTAGCAGAACACCGTGCCGCCCAGCGGATGGATCAGGAACAGCGGCCGCTGGTCCGAGCCCGGCGCCTCACGCAGCGGGACGAGGATCGAACTCTCGTCCTCGCGGCCCGCGTCGATGCCCTCCGCGAGCGAGGCGACCGTGGCGCCGGTGAGCAGGCTCGCCAGCGGAACCTCGTGGCCGGTGGCCTCCTTGATCCGCAGGACGATGCGGAGCGCGGCGATGGAGTGCCCGCCCAGGTCCCGGAAGGAGTCGGTGGCGCCCACCGTGTCCAGTCCGAGCTCCTCCGCCCACAGGCCGGCGACCATCAGCTCGGTCTCGGTGGAGGGCTCGACGATCCGCCCGGCGGCGGTGCCGCTGCGGTCCGGGTCGGGCAGTGCCGCCCGGTCGATCTTGCCGTTCGGGGTCAGCGGGTACGCGTCGAGCCACACGTACGCCGCGGGCACCATGTAGTCCGGCACGTGGGCCGCCACCAGCGCGCGCAGCTCCTGCGGGGCGGCCGCCCCGGCGCCCGGGGCGGCGACCAGGTAGGCGACGAGCTGGTGTTCGCCGCGCCGGTCCGGGCGCGGGGTGACGACGACCTGGCCGACCGCCGCGTGCGCGGCGAGCACCGACTCGATCTCGCCGAGTTCGATCCGGAACCCGCGGATCTTGACCTGGTGGTCGTTGCGGCCGATGAAGTCCAGCCGGCCGTCCGGCCGCCAGCGCACGGTGTCACCCGTGCGGAACAGCCGGGCGCCAGCGGGGCCGAAGGGGTCGGCCACGAAGCGCACCGACGTCAGGGCGGCCTGCCCGCGGTAGCCGCGGGCCACGCCCTCGCCGCCGATGTACAGCTCGCCCGGCACCCCCACCGGCACCGGACGCAGGGTGTCGTCCAGGACGTAGACCTGGGTGTTGGCGAGCGGCGTACCGATGGTCACCGGCTCGTCGGCGCGCACGGCCCGGAGGCAGGACCAGATGGTGGTCTCCGTCGGCCCGTACGCGTTCCACACCGACCCCAGGCGCTCGGCGAGCTGCCGCGCGAGGTCCCCGGGCAGCGCCTCCCCGCCGCTGATCGCCCGGACACCGGGCTCCGTGCCGAGGCCGGCGTCCACGAGCATGCGCCAGGCCGAGGGGGTGGCCTGCACGATCGTGGCCCGCCGCACCTCGGCGACCAGCGCGGCCCCGTGCGCGGCGTCGTCCTCCAGGACGCGCAGCTCGGCGCCGACGAGCAGCGGGGCGAAGACCTCGAGTCCGGCGATGTCGAAGGACAGGGAGGTGAGTGCCAGCCAGCGGTCCCCGGCCGTGAGACCGGTCTCGGAAATCATCGAGTGCAGCAGGTTCACCAGCGCGCGGTGCGGGATCTGGACGCCCTTCGGCCGGCCCGTCGAACCGGACGTGTAGATCACATAGGCCAGGTCCTCCGCCCGCAGGCCCGGGTCCACGGCGTCGTCCGCGCCCTCGTCCAGGGTGTCCGGCGCGATCGTCAGCACGGTCGCCGCGGACTCGGGCGGCCGGGTGCCGGGATCGACGAGCACGACCGGCGCCTGCGCGTCGGCCAGCATGTACGCCAGCCGGTCGGCCGGGTACTCCGGGTCCAGCGGCAGATAGGCGCCGCCGGCCGAGAGCACGGCCAGCAGCGCGGTGATCAGGTCCGCCGAGCGCCGCATGCACACGCCGACGATCACCCCGGGGCCGACGCCCTGCTCGCGCAGCCGCCGGGCCAGCCGGTTCACCCGCCGGTACAGCTCCGCGTACGTCAGCTCCCGGTCCCCGGCGCGCAGCGCGACCCGGTCGGGGTGGCGGGCGGCGGTCTCCGCGAGCAGCGCGGGCAGGGGCCGGTCCAGGGGGAGTTCGGCGGCGGTGCCGTTCCACTCCCGCAGCTGCCGGGTGGTCTCCGCCGCGGTCAGCAGCGGCGTGCCCGAGACGGACGCGCCGGGGTCCTCCACCATGGCCCGGAGCGCCGCGGTGTAGTAACCGCCGATGGCCTCCATCTGCTCCGCGGAGAACTCCGCCGCGTTGTGGTTGATGCCCAGGCCGAGCTCGCCGGTGCCCGGGTCGGCGCCGAAGTTGGCGGTGAAGGACAGGTTGGTCTGCTCGAAGAAGTCCGTCTCGTCGACCGTCAGATGGGTCAGCGACATACCGCCGTAGCTCCGCATGGCCCGGTAGTCGACCAGCGTCTCGAAGAGCGTGTCCCGGTTCAGGTCGCGCTGCATCTGGACCAGCGGATAGCGCCGGTGGACGAGCGCCTCGCCCTCCGCCCGGTGCACCTGCCGGGCCAGGTCGCGCCAGCTCGTCCCGTCCGTGTCCACGACCAGCGGGGTGCTGTTGAGGAACAGGCCGATCACCCGCTCCCCGTCGGCCGTCTCCGGGCGGCAGTTGGCGACGCGGCCGGTGAGCACCCGGCGCTGTCCCGAGAGCCGGGCGACGACCGCGGCGTGCGCGGCGTACAGCGCGGCCTTCGTCGCCACCCGCGAGTCCGCGGCGAAGCCCTTGATCCGCTCGGTCAGTTCGGCCCCGAAGGCCACCCGGTGCACCCGCGCGGACCGCTCCGCCGCGGCGCCCGTACGGCCGCCGCCGCCCCAGCGCGGCAGCTCGAGCACCTCGGTGTCCTCGAGGAGCCGGGCCCAGTAGTCGCGGGCCGCGCCGTCCGCCAGCGCCTTGCGCTCCAGCAGCACGTAGTCACGGAACCGGGTGCCGAGTTGGGGCACCCGGGGTGCGTGACCGGACAGTGCCCGGTCGTACTCCGACAGCAGCGAGGAGGTCAGCAGCGACAGGCTCCAGCCGTCGAGGATCGCGTGGTGGAAGCTCAGGTGGAGCCAGAACGCGGTGCCGCTCACCACCTGGGCGTGCACCCGCAGCAGCGGGGCGGTGCCCAGGTCGAACGGCCGGGCCTTCTCGGCCGCCCGCCACGCGGTCAGCCGCTCCTGTTGCTCCGCCGTGCCCAGTGCGGACAGGTCCTCGACGGTCAGCGGAGGCTCGACGGCGTCGTGCACGAGCTGCATGGGCTCGCTGAACCGGGTCAGCTCCACACTGCTGCGCAGGATGTCGTGGCCGGCCAGCAGCGCGGCCAGCGCGCCGCGCAGCAGGCTCTCGTCGAACGGTCCGGAGATCCGCAGACTGGACAGATCGTGGTAGGTGGAACCCGCCGGGTCCAGATGGCTGTGGTACAGCATCCCGGACTGCAGCCGCGTGAGCGGGTAAGCATCTTGAATCGCCATGGTGTTCAGCTCCTGCCGGTCACGCTTCACGCAGTCGGGCGAGGTCCTCTTGGGACAAGAGGGAGAACTCGCCGACGCTTTCGGGCACAGGACTGTCTTCGGTCTCCTCGCGGGCGGCCCCGCGGTGGTGCGCGGCGAGGGCGGCGACGGTGGGGGTCTGGAACATGTCCTCGACGGTGAAGCCGAAGCCACGCTGCCGGGCCCGGCCCACCACCGCGATCACATGCATGGAGTCGCCGCCGAGCTGGAAGAAGTCGTCGTCCGCGCCGACGCCGTCGACACCCAGGGCCTCTTCCCACAGGGCCGCGAGCATCCGCTCCGGCTCCGTGGCCGGAACCCGCGAGGCCGCCTCGCGCTCGATCACGGGCTCGGGCAGCGCCTTCGCGTCGATCTTCCCGCTGGAGGACACCGGGAAGGCGTCGAGCGCGACCACGGCCACCGGCACCATGTACCGGGGCAGCAACGAGGCCGCCAGCGCCAGCAGTTCGGCGGCCGGCGGCGGCACCTGGCCGGCCGGCGCGGTGACGTAGGCGATCAGGCGCCGGTCGCCCGGCCTGTCCTCGCGGACCAGGACCCGTGCCTGCTCGACCTGGTCGTGCCGCCCGAGCACCTGCTCGATCTCGCCCAGCTCGATGCGGAATCCGCGCACCTTCACCTGGTCGTCGCGCCGGCCCAGGAACTCCAGCCGGCCGCCGGGCAGCCACCGCGCGCGGTCGCCGGTGCGGTACATCCGGGTGCCGGCCGGGCCGTACGGGGCGGCGACGAACCGCTCGGCGGTCAGCGCGGCACGCCCCTGGTAGCCGCGGGCCAGACCCTCGCCCGCGAGGTACAGCTCGCCCGCCACCCCGATCGGGGCCGGGGCGAGACGGTCGTCCAGGACGTGCGCCCGGGTGTTGGCGATCGGCGCGCCGATGGGCACCAGCGCCGAGTCGTCGTCGGGCTCGCAGGTCCAGGCCGTGACGTCCACGGACGCCTCGGTCGGGCCGTAGAGGTTCTCCAGCCGCGCGTCGAGGGTGCGCAGGCACAGCCGCGCGACGTCGGCCGGCAGCGCCTCGCCGCTGCACACCACCAGCCGCAGTGCGGTCAGCCGCGCCGCGTCCGGGGTGTCCAGGAACGCCCTGAGCATGACGGGTACGAAGTGGCAGACGGTCACGCCGGTATCGGCCATCAGCCGGGCCAGGTACTCCGGCTCGCGGTGCCGCCGCGGGGCGGCCAGGACCAGGCAGGCCCCGTTCATCAGCGGCCAGAACAGCTCCCACACCGAGACGTCGAAGCTGATCGGCGTCTTGTGCAGCACGCGGTCTCGGGCCGTCAGGCCGTACGACTCCTGCATCCACAGCAGCCGGTTGACGATGCCGCGGTGCGGGATCTGGACGCCCTTGGGCGCGCCCGTCGAGCCGGAGGTGTAGATCACGTACGCGAGGTCGCCCGGGCGGGCCGACGGATCCGGTCCCCGCTCGGCGCTCTCGCGGCCCACGGGCAGCTCCACGCAGCCCTCTGAGGCGAACGTTCCCGCGGGTTCGGCCGTGAGGACGACCGGTGCCGCGCTCGTGCGCACCATCGTCCGCAGCCGCTCCACCGGGTGGTCCGGCTCCAGCGGCAGATAGGCGCCGCCGGCCTTGTGCACGGCGAGCAGCGCCACCATGAGCTCCACGGAGCGGTGCAGATGCACGCCGACGACCACGTCCGGTCCCACACCGGTCTCGCGCAGCCGCAGCGCCAGCCCGTTGGCCCGGCCGTCGAGCTCGGCGTAGCTCAGCACCTCGTCCTCGAACCGGACGGCCGGCGCGTCGGGGGTGCGGCGCACCTGCTCGGCGATGATCTCGGGGAGCGTGCGGTCGAGGTCGTAGGGCGTGGCCGTCCCGTTCCAGCGCGTCAGCCGCTCGTGCTCGGCCTCGCCCGCTAGCCGCAGCCGGCCCAGCGGGACGGCCGGGTCGGCCGCGACCTGGGCAAGAACGTTCAGCAGATGGCCGGTCAGACGGTCGACGGTGGCCTCGTCGAAGAGGTCGAGGTCGTAGTCGAGCATGCCGACCAGGCCGTCGTCGCCCTGGGTGAAGCGCAGGCTGATGTCGCACTGCGCGCGGGCCTCGGTGCTGACGAGCGCCTCGACCTCGTGGCCGGGCAGCCGCAGCGGCACCTCGGGGACGTTCTGCAGGGCGAACAGCACCTGGTAGAGCGGGTTGCGGCTGAGGTCGTGGTCGGGCGCGAGCTCGGCGACCAGGCGCTCGAACGGCGCCTGCTGGTGGTCGAAGGCCGCCAGCGCCATGTCCTTGACCCGCGTGAGCAGTTCCGCGAACGACGGCCGGCCGCCGGTGTCCACCCGCATCAGCACCGTGTTGAGGAAGCAGCCGACGGACCGTTCGAAGTCGGAACGGGGCCGGAACGCCACCGGGGTGCCGACCAGCACCTCCCGCTCCCCGGCGTGCCGCGCGAGCACCACGCCGAAGGCGGACAGCAGCGTCATGAACAGGGTCGCGCCGGACTCCCGGCCGGCCTTCTCCAGGCCCGCCACCACCTCGTCGGGCACCGTGAGACGCCGGCGGGCACCCCGGTGCGCCTGCACCGCGGGCCGGGGCCGGTCGGTGGGCAGTTCCAGCACGGTCGGGACGCCGGCCAGCCGCTCCTTCCACCAGTCCACCAGGCGGTCCTGCTCACCGCTGTCCAGGAAGACGCGCTCCCACTCGACCAGGTCGGCGAACTGGGCGGCCGGGGCCCCGCAGGCCCCGGGCCCGTCGGCGAAGATCCGCGACAGGTCCTCGAAGAAGACACCGGCGGACCAGCCGTCGAAGACGATGTGGTGCACGGTGAAGACGAGCAGCCGTTCCTCGTCGCCGAGACGCACCACCAGGCAGCGCATCAGCGGCGCCACCGAGAGGTCGAAGGGCCGGCGCGTCTCACCGGCCGCGTAGGCGAGGCCCACCTCCTCGGCGTCGGCGCGGTCACCGAGGTCGACGACGTCGACCAGCACCCGGGCGCCGGGCAGGACCTCCTGCACGGGCTCCCCGTCCACCATGGTGAACCGGGTGCGCAGCGCGCCGTGCCGGGCGACCACGCCGTCGAGCGCGGTCTGCAGCGCCGCCGTGTCGAGGTCGCCGCGCACCCGCAGCAGCGCCGACATGTTGTACGCGACGTCGCCGGGCTGCACCTGGTCCACGAACCACAGGCGGCGCTGGACCAGCGACAGACCGTGGGAGCCGTCGCCGCTCACCGGGACCGGCAGCGGCTCCGCCTCGGCGGGCTCGGGCACGCCGTTCTCGACGAGGGCGAGGAATCCGGTGATGGTCGGGTTCTCGAACACCTCGCGCAGGCTCAGCCTGACCCCGTAGGTCTCCTTGATCCTGGACAGCAGCCGGGTGAGCAGCAGCGAGTGGCCGCCGAGGGCGAAGAAGTCGTCCTCGACGCCGATCCCGACGAGGTCCAGCACGTCCTCCCACAGCCCGGCCATCCGCCGCTCGTCCTCGGTGGCCGGCGGGCGGGAGTGCTCGCTCTGCTCCCACTCGTGGCTGGGGGAGGGCAGGGCCGCGCGGTCGATCTTCGCGTTGGCGTTCAGCGGGAAGCCGGGCAGGACGACGAAGGCCGAGGGCACCATGGGCTTGGGCAGCGCGGCGGCGGCCAGGGTGCGCAGTTCGGCCCCGGTCACCGTGCCGGGCTGCGCCGTCACATAGGCCACCAGCCGCCGGTCGCCGGGGCGGTCCTCGCGCACCATCACCAGGGCCTGGCTCACGCTCTCGTGCCCGACCAGGACGCCCTCGATGTCGCCGGGCTCGATGCGGTGGCCGCGCAGCTTGATCTGGTGGTCGACGCGGCCGACGAACTCGGCGCAGCCGTCGCCGAGATACCGGATGCGGTCACCGGTGTGGTAGACGCGGTCCTCCGGGTCGCCGGTCCACGGGCTGGTGGTGAAGCCGCCCGCGATCCCGTTCAGATAGCTGGCGAGATAGGGCGTGCGCACCACCAGTTCGCCGACCTCGCCCTCGGCGCAGAGCTCGCCGGCGGGGTTCACGAACAGGATCTGCACACCGGTGATGCCCGGCCCGATCGGCGCCTTCGACAGGAACGGCCGTACGTTGTCGGGGGATTCGGCGTCGCGCAGTGACAGCGAGGAGATCACCTGGGGCGTCTCGGTCGCCCCGTAGATGTTGATCAGGCCGCAGTGCGGTGCCATCGCCGCCCAGGCGGTGGCCGTGTGGCGGCGCAGCACGTCGCCGTTGATGCCGACCAGGCGCATCGCCGGCAGCGTGCCGCCGGGCGGCATGGCCGCGGCGAGCTCATGGGCGTAGGGCGGCGTGAGGTGGACGACGGTCGCGCCGATCTCGCCGAGCCAGCGGGTGGTGGGGGCGAAGTCGAGGCGGTCGTGGACCGGGAAGCAGGACCGGCCGCCGACCCACATGGGGGTCAGCAGGTCACGCATCAGCACCTCGTAGCCGAGGCCGGCGAGGACCGCGAACCGGTCGTCGGGGCCGAGGTTCTGCGAGCGCTCGTACCAGTCGAGGAAGTGCGTCACCGCGTCGTGCTTGGTGACCACGCACTTCGGCACGCCGGTGGAACCCGAGGTGAACACCGCGTAGATGGCGTCGTCCGGGGAGATCTGGATGCCCGGCGGGTCGCCGGGCAGGTCGGCCCAGGCCCCGGCGTCGTCGAGGCGGATCGTTCCGGCGCCCTCCGGCATCGCCGCCAGCACCTCGTCGGGCAGGGCGTCACAGCCCCGCGTGAGCATCAGCGCCCTCGGGGCGCTGACCCGCATGCACTGGACGAGACGGCCGGGCGGCAGCGTCGAGTCGATGATCACGAACGGCGCGGCGCACTTCAGCGCGGCCAGCATCGCGATCTGGGTGGACGGATCGCGCTTGATGACGATGCCCACCATGTCGCCGCGTCCGACCCCGGACGCGCGCAGCCGGCGGGCGAGTTCGTTGGCCGCCCGGTCCAGCTCCCGGTAGGTCCAGGTCTCGTCCTTGTACGTGATGGCGACCCGGTCCGGCGCGCAGTCCACGTGCTTGGTGAAGCGCTCGACGATGGACTCGTGCCAGTCGGGGGTGAGCGGCTCGTACGGGTCGGGCAGCAGCTCGCGGCTCTCCCGCGAGAGCAGCGGGTAACCGAGGACGGAGCGGTGCGGATTACGGCTCACCTGCGCCAGCAGCTCGGCGGTCTGGTCCAGCAGCCAGCCGATCCGGGTCTCGGTGAACAGGTCGGCGTCGTAGACCAGGTCGAGGTCCAGGCGGCCGGCGGCGGACTTCACGTAGAGGGTGAGGTCGAACTTGGCCGCCTCCTCCTCGTTCGGCACGTGCTCGGTCTCGCAGCCCGGGAACGAGGGCAGCCGGGGCTCCGGCTCGAAGTTGACGAGGACCTGGACGAGCGGATTGCGGCTGAGGTCGTGGTCCGGCGAGAGCTCGGCGACCAGGCGCTCGAACGGCGCCTCCTGGTGGTCGAAGGCCGCGAGGGACATGTCCTTGACGCGGCCGAGCAGCTCCGCGAAGGACGGCTGCCCCGCGGTGTCCACACGCATCACCACGGTGTTGAGGAAGCAGCCCACCGCCCGCTCGAACTCCGACCGCGGCCGGAACGCCACCGGCGTGCCGATCAGCACCTCCTCCTGCCCGGCGTGCCGCGCGAGCACCACGCCGAAGGCGGACAGCAGGGTCATGAACATCGTCGCGCCCGCGGTCCTGCTCACCTTCTCCAGGCCCGCGACCACGTCCTGGGGCACGCTCAGCCGCCTGCGCGCGCCCCGGTGCGCCTGCACCGCCGGGCGCGGCCGGTCGGTCACCAGCTCCAGAACCGTGGGCGCCCCGGCGAGCCGCTCCTTCCACCAGGCCACCAGACGGTCCTGCTCGCCGCTCTCGCGCGCCGTCCGCTCCCACTCGACCAGGTCCAGGTACTGCGCGGCCGGCGCGCCGAGGGCGCCCGGGTCCGCGCCGAACAACTGCGACAGCTCCTCGAAGAAGACGCCGGCGGACCAGCCGTCGAAGACGATGTGGTGGATGGTGAAGACGACCAGCTGGTCCTCGTCGCCCAGCCGTACCACCGAACACCGCAGCAGCGGAGCCGTGGTCAGGTCGAACGGCCGGCGTGCCTCGCCCATGGCGTGGGCCCGTCCGACCGCCTCGGCGTCGGGCTGGTCACGCATGTCCACCACGTCGACCAGCACCCGGGCGCCGGGCAGGACCTCCTGCACGGGCTCCCCGTCCACCACCGTGAACCGGGTGCGCAGCGCCCCGTGCCGGGCCACCACGCCGTCGAGCGCGGTCTGCAGCGCCGCCGTGTCGAGCGAGCCGCGCACCCGCAGCACCACCGGCATGTTGTACGCGATGTCACCCGGCTGCACCTGGTCGACGAACCACAGACGCCGCTGGATGGAGGAGAGCTCACTGAACGGGCCGGACACTGACTTACCCATACTCAACCTTGTCGATCTCGTGGATGCTCATGGCTTCGGTGACGGGGGGCCGGGACACATGTCGGGGCGCCGACCGGTCGCCCGGCCGACGCCCCGCGGCGCACGTCAGGCGGTGGCGCCCGCGCGGTCGGCGGGGATGCCCTTGTCCGCCAGCGCGAGGGCGTCCTCGACGCTGTCCGCGATGGCGACCTGGGACATGATCGAAGGACTGACCAGGCCGGTGCGCACCAGGTGTTCGGTCATGAACCGCAGCCAGGCGTCCCAGAGCTGGACCCCGTCGGGCTGCATCAGGATCACGGGGAACGGGCGGTGCTGGTCGGTGTCCTGGTGGACCAGGACGTCGTACAGCTCGTCGAGCGTTCCGACGCCGCCGGGGAAGACGAACAGCGCGTCGATGTCGTGCGTGAGCAGCAGCTTGCGCAGTGCGAAGGTGCCCACCGTGATGGACCGGCTGGGGTCGAGCACGGTGTCGGGCACCTCCCCGGCGATCTCGATCCGGACCGCCCTGGACAGCAGCTCCCCGCTGCCGTCCCGGACCGCCTGCATGATGCCGGGACCGCCGCCCGTCACGGCCGCCCAGCCACGCTGCGCGACCGCGGCACCGAGGCTCCGGGCCAGCTCGTAGGACGGATCGCCGGGCTTGGTGCGTGCGGAGCCGAACACCGTGACGATGCGCTCCTGCCCCAGGGAGCGGGAGGCCCGGCTCCAGGTCCGGGCGGTCTCCACCTCCGCGGCCAGGGACCGCAGCGCCGTTTCGAGGTGTCCTTCGGGCTGTTCCTTCATCCCCTTGTCCCTTCTTCCTGTTGCTCGAGGGCCCGAAGCGGCTACTTGACCAGGGCCTCGCGCACGAGGTTCAGGGCTCGGTGCACGGCCTCGCGCGACTCCTCGGTGTGGTCGACGATGTCGAACCCGTGGTGACCGTTGGGCACGTCGATGATGGTCAGCTCGACCTGGTGCTCCTCCGCCGCGGCGACGAACTTCTCCACGGTCTCGGCGACCAGCGGGGCCTCCAGGCCGACGCGGGTCAGCACGATCTGCGGCACGTCACCGTGCTCGGCCACCGCGAGGGACGGCTCGAAGCGGGGCTCGAGCTCCATGTGCGGCCGGGAGCCGAGCGCCGGGTAGGTCGCCGCCATGACGCGCAGCCACTCCGGCGGCGTGCGCAGGTAGTCGGAGATCAGCGGGCTGCCGCCGCAGAAGAACCAGATCGCGATCCGGTCCGAGTCGACCCGCTCGTCCGCGCGGACCTGCTCGATCGCCTCCTTGAGGGCGTCGGCGGCACCGGGGAACTGGTCCCACTCGTGCAGCGGGAGCTGGAGGGGCGCGGCCACCAGGCCGTTGGCGGCCAGCAGGTTGCCGTAGCCGCGGTAGACCGGCCACTCGCGCGGGTTGATCCACTCCGCCTCCGCAGGCAGCGGGCCGCCGCACACGAAGACGACCGCCGGCAGCGGACCCTCGGCCGCCGGGGGCACGTAGAGGTCCACGCGGCCGTTGCGCTCGGGCTGGATGGGCTCCGGCTCCAGGACAAAGGCGCCGTTCACGAAGTACGGGACGTCGTCACTCATGATCCACTCTCAGTTCTTCTACGGGGGAAGGGACAGGCGGGCCGGTGGACGCGGTACCGCGTCATGCGTCCAGGGCCTCGGGGAGCTCTCGGCCGATCTTCCGCAGCGCCGAGAAGAGGAAGAGGCACGACGCCGCGATCATCCCGATGGTGATGATGAACAGGCCCTTGCGCAGGCCCAGTTCCTCACCGAGGACACCGCCGACGAAGGAACCGAGCGGCACCGAGCCGACACCGAGGAAGCGGTGGGTCGCCATGACCCGGCCGAGCATCCGGTCCGGCGTGATCGACTGCCGGATGCCCGCCAGCGTCACACCGAACGTCATGCTGAGCGCGCTGTACACGAAGTTCAGCAGGATCAGCGTGCCCACCGTGAGGAAGCCGTTGCCGTGCAGTAGCGACACCCCGAGCAGGAACACGCAGCTCACGATCGCGCTGGTGTTCAGCACCAGGCCGTAGCCGAACCGCTTCGGCAGCCGAGAGGAGAGCAGCGCGCCCACCAGCAGACCGGGGCCCGAGGCCGCGAGCGCGAGGCCGATCTCGTAGCTGGACAGCTTCAGCTCGATGGGCATGTACACGAGGTACATGGCGAGGTAGCCGGCGTAGCAGAAGTTGAACATGGCCGCGATCAGCACGACGGAGCGCAGGATCGCGTTGCCGAAGACCAGCTTGAAGCCCTCGCCGATCTGCCGCAGCGGCTTCACGGGCTCCGTGCTCGGCGTCGGCTTCGGCTCCGGCCTGCGGATCAGCCAGATCCCCGAGGCGGAGATCAGATAGAACACCACGCAGGCGATCAGCGCGTTGGCCGGCGAGAACCAGGCGACGAAGAGGCCGCCGAGCGCGGGACCGGCGATCAGCGCGGCCGAACGCGCGGTCTCCAGATGGCTGTTGCCCGCGGGGATCTGGTCCCGCTCCACCACCCGGGGCAGATACGCCTGCGAGCCCACGTCGAACAGCACCATGCAGGTACCGATCAGGAACGCGGTGATGTAGAGCGCCGAGAGCCCGAGCTGGTGCATCGAGTAGGCGAGCGGGATCAGTGCCAGGGCGGCCGCACGGCCGAGGTCCGCCGCGATCAGCATGTTGCGGCGGCGCCACCGGTCGACGACGACACCCACGAAGAGCACGAACAGCGGATAGGGCAGTTGCCCGACGGTGCGCATGACACCGACGTCGAACGAGGACGCGCCCACGGTGAGCACGGCCACCAGCGGTATGGCGACGTCACCGATCTGCCCGCCGAAGTTGGATGCGGTGTTGCCGACCATGAGCCAGCGGAAGTCCCTGTCACGCAGGGGGCTGCGCGGCGGCGCCTTGGCCGCCGGCTCCGCGAGCGACTCGTCCGTAGTCAATTGCTGTCCTTTCGCCGCGGCCCGCGGGGCCGCGGCGGTGTGCGATGGGGGATTGCTCTGGGCCGGGGAAGGCCAGGGCGGTCAGCGCGCCTGGCGCATGTGGGCGAAGTACTCGTACTGGCTCGGCAGCTTGGCGACGAGGTCCCGCGTCTCCTCGCGGATCATCTGCATCTCCTTCGCCGCGGCGGCCGGGTTCATGGCGCCGAGGACCGGCGAGGACTGGAGCGGCACACCGCCGAGGCCCAGCAGCATGGCGTGGTACGAGTAGGGCTCGAAGCCGTGGTAGTGCGGGAAGACCGACTCGCGGTCGGGCAGCTTCGCCTGCCACAGCTCGAGCCGCTCGGCCAGACCGTCCGGCAGCGGACGGGTCTTGGTGTCCTTCCAGTACTGGTTGTCCTGGCGCCGGGCCGCGTAGTAGTGCAGGACCAGGAACTCGCGGACGCCGTCCATCATCCGGGCGATGTGGTTGTTGTACGAGACGCGGAGCTGTTCGTTCCAGTTCTGGTCCGGGAAGTGCTTGACCAGCTGCTCGATGCCGTTCTGGATGAAGAAGATGCCGGTGGACTCCAGCGGCTCGACGAAGCCGGCGGTGAGGCCGATGCCGACGCAGTTGCGCACCCAGGTGTTGCGCGTACGGCCGATCCGCATCCGGATGTGGTTGGCCTCCACACCCTCCGCCTCCGGGCCGACGAAGTCGCGCAGGGCCTGCTCGGCCTCGTCCGGGGTGATGTAGTCGCCGGCGTACACGTAGCCGGTGCCGATGCGGTCGAACAGCGGGATCGTCCAGATCCAGCCCGCGTCCTGGGCGGTCGCGGTGGTGCACGGGCGCATGCCGCGCTCGGCGGCGTCCACGGGCACGCGCAGCGCCACGGCCCGGTCGTTGGGCAGGGTGTCCTGGTAGGACTGGAACGGCTCCTCGAGCGCCTGGTTCAGCAGCATCCCGCGCCAGCCGGTGCAGTCGATGAACAGGTCACCGTGCAGCTCGCCGTGCTCGGCGGTGTCGACGTGGCTGATCCAGCCCCGCTCGTCGAGCGCCACGTTGGTGACGTCGTCGAGGATGTGGCGCACCCCGCGCTCGGTGCCGTACTTGGTGAGGAACTTCGCCAGCAATACCGTGTCGAAGTGGTACGCGTACGGGAACTGCGTCTGCTGCTCGCTCATGGTGCTGCGGCCCACCGGCTCCGACCCGCTGCCGTGCCGGTCCTCGCGCTGCTCGAAGATCTCGCCGCCCAGGTGACGCGGCGAGGACTTCTGCTCGCAGAGCGCCGGGATGACGAAGCAGTCGTCGTCGAAGCGCTCGGACGGGCCCCCGCGCAGCCACCAGTCGGTGATGGGGAAACCGTCGACGACCCGGGTGCGCTCGAACGGGTGGTAGAAGTGGTGGCCGGGCTCACGCCAGTTCTCGAACCGGATGGCCAGCTTGTAGGTGGCGCTGCACTCCGGCATCCACTCGTGCTCCTGCAGGCCCAGGTACTGGAAGAAGTGGCGGACCGTGCTGAACGTCGCCTCGCCGACACCGATGGTCGGGATGTTCTTCGACTCGACCAGCGTCACGGAGACGTTCGGCCCGAAGGTCGCCTTGAGGTAGCTGGCGGTCATCCAGCCGGCGGTTCCGCCACCGACGATGACAACGTTCTTGATCATTGGGAGACCTGCCTTTGGAGAGTCGTGCACCGAACGTGGTGGTCCGGAGGTGTACGGCGCGGTTGGGTGGGCCTCCGGCGGATCGCGCCCGGGCCCGTCCGCGGCCCGGGCCGGCCGCCGGGTCGTTCCGGCGGTGGCTCAGAGGTCCGCTCTGACCGCCCAGAGCTCGGGAAAGAAGCGGTGCTCGGCGGCGCGGCGCAGGAAGGTGACCCCGGAGGTGCCGCCGGTGCCCGTCTTCGAGCCGAGGAGGCGTTCCACGGTCAGCAGGTGGGTGGCGCGCCAGCGGCCGAGTTCGAAGGCGACGTCCAACAGGGCCTCCGCCAGCACGTACAGATCGGCGTGCTTCTCCTGCTCCGTGTACACGGTGTGCCAGACGGCCACGACCTCGTCCCGCTCGGGATGCGGCCGGCTCCAGTCCCGTTCGACGCTGCTCGGCGGGACCGGCAGCCCGCGTCGCCACAGCAGGCGCAGGGCGGCGTCGTAGAGGCTCATCTCGCCCAGTGTCGCCAGGAGTTCGCGGTGGACACGCTCGTGGCCCCGGTGCAGCTCGGCCATCGCCGGGACCTTGTGACCGAGCACGAACTCCATGTGCCGGTACATGTAGGACTGGAATCCCGAGCCGTCGCCGAGCGCGTCACGGAATTCGGCGTACTCGGTCGGGCCCATCGAGCCGAGCGCCTCCCAGGCGCCGTGCAGCGACACACAGGTCCTGCGGAGCCGGCCCAGTGTGCGCAGGGTCCCCGGAAGGTCGTCGCGCTCGAGCTGGTCCCGCGCGCGCACGGCTTCGGTGTACGCCAGCTTGAACAGCAGCTCCATCACCTGAGTGATGATCAGGAAGGACGGTTCGGTCTCGGCGCCGGTGCGGGTGCGCTGCAGGGACAGCAGCGTGTCGCTGCCGACGTACTGCGCGAACTGGGTTCCCTCGGCAGCGTGTCCCACGGCGCGCGATTCGGCGGGACTTTCGTCCGTCAATGGCTGGCCATTGAGATATTCCATGGCTGACTCGAAGACCCCGTTCGTCCGTGCCGGCATGTTGCGGAATTCCGCATACCGGGGCCATGGATGATTCTTACGACCCCGTGAGACCTAGTTGGCGCTGTACAAGATGCGCTGAGTAGTTGAGAAGCGGCTGCGACCGCGAGATGCCACCTGCCACCCCCCAAGGCGGCTTATGCGATACAACCAGCGGTCCCGAGCAACGTCAAGTGCGTTTCGGGGTGTTGACGGAATGGGCCGCTCCGCATTCCTGGTTTCGCTTCCCAGGTGGTGATCGCACGACGTCGGTTGTCGCTTTTGACTGTGATAGCCGTGCCTCGGCCATGGCGTCCCGGGTGTGTGTCGGCGTCCGCAAATGGGTTGCCTGGGCGGTGTTTGAACGGCCGACCGCAGTGGGTTCCGGGCGGTTTGTGCCCGAGTTGAGCCGGGGGCATGAACTTTGTGTGGCGACTGGCTCAAGATGCAGTGGTGAACAACGGGAGTAAAGCGGCCGGATCGGGCGGAATATTTCCCTCCGATCGGCCGGCGGGAGGTTGTTGAGGGATGGGCTATAACTCATTTCCCCAGCTCCCAGGGGGTGTTGTGGGTTCGAGTGCCCTCGCATGAAGATCGTCAAGGTCTAGCCACATGCTGGAACATGTGGTTTGCTCCATCGGGTGTTGAAGACTGGCAAGGAACACCTCGAGAGCCTGCGTGACGGCCGTCGTGTCTACATCGGTCGGACGCTTGTTGAAGATGTGACCACACACCCGGCTTTCGCGCGTGCGGCTCAGACGATCTCGGATCTCTACGACCTGAAGGCGGACCCCGCCAACAGTGAAGTAATGACCTATGTGGAGGACGGGGAAAGGCACAGCTCGTATTTCATGCGAGCGAGGACTCGTGAGGATCTGGCAAAGCGGTCGGCTGCTCACAAGCGGATTGCCGACCTGAGTTACGGCCTGCTCGGCCGATCTCCGGATTACGTCGCGAGCTTCGTCACGGGCATGGCCGTGTCGCCTGAAGTCTTCAATGACACGGCCGACCGGGTCGTCGCCTACTGGCGCCATATGCGCGACAGCGACAGTTACGCGGCGCATGCGATCGTCGCTCCTCAGGCGGCCCGCGATCCGAAATTCTACGAACGTGAGAACCTCCCGATTCCGACCCTCCGGGTCGTCGGTGAGGACGACGCGGGCGTGATCGTGCACGGCATGAAGATGCTGGCGACCGGGGCGGTCCTCGCCAACGAGATCTGGATCGGCAACATCCTGCCCCTGGCGCCGGAGAACGAGGCCGAGTCGATCACCATGGCGGTGCCGTGCAACGCGCCAGGCGTGTCGCTGTGGTCGCGCAAACCGCTCGGCACTTCCACGGCCGCGGAGTTCGACGCCCCGCTGAGCCGGCGCTTCGACGAGACCGACGCCATGGTCCTCTTCGACAACGTGCACATCCCGTGGGAGCGCGTCTTCGTCCACAACAACGTGCCGCTCTCCCGCGAGCTGTACTTCCGCACCCCGGCGCACGCCTACGGCAACCACCAGTCCAACGTCCGCTTCCACGCGAAGCTCGAACTGCTGCTGGGCGTGGCGAGCCGCATCGCGCAGTCGACGGGCGCCGAACAGGTGCCGGCCGTCCGGGAGAAGCTCGGCCGGCTCGCCTCGCAGGAGGCGCTGCTGGCGGGGCTCATCGACGGCCAGCTCTGGGGCGCGGAGCCCTGGGGCGACGGATACGTCACCTACAACCGGCGTTCCATGTACGCCGCCATGAACTGGTGCGTCGAGCACTACTCCGAGCTGATCGACGTCCTGCGCGAGCTGTGCGGCGGCGGGGCGCTGCAGTTCCCGGCCGACTGCTCCGTGCTGGAGGACGACGAACTGCGCCGGACCTTCGAGGAGTTCTGGCACACCCCGCAGCTCGCGGCCGTCGAGCGGATGAAGCTGCACAAGCTGGCCTGGGACTTCGTCGGCAGCGAGTTCGCCGGCCGCCACCAGCAGTACGAGAAGTTCTACGCCGGTGCCGGGTTCATCGTGCGGGGCCACAACTACCGCGAGGCCCCCTGGGACCACTTCCACGGCATCGTGGACGGACTGCTGGACTCGTACACGCACCCGTCCGACGTGTCCGGCTCCCCGTCGTGAGCGCCACGACGACCCCGGGCGTGAGCATCTCCGACTTCCGGCTCGGCATGAGCCGGCTGGCCGGCGGGGTGAGCGTGATCGCCACCGGAACCGCCGCCGACCCGGCCGGCCGGCGGGGCATGACCGCGACCGCGGTGTGCTCCCTGTGCGCGGAGCCGCCCAGCCTGGTCGTCTGCCTCAACCACGCGGCCGGCACCCGTGAGCAGCTCAGGCACAACGGCGTGTTCTCCGTGAACGTCCTGGCCGGCGGCGACCTCGAGGTCGCGCGGATGTTCGCCGGCCTGCACGGCGTCTTCGGAGCGGAACGATTCAGCACCGGTGACTGGTCACCGGGAGCGCTGGGCGTGCCCGTGCTCGAAACCGCCCTGGTCTCCTTCGAGTGCCGGGTCGCGAAGTCCGTGGAGCACGGCACGCACGCCCTTCTCATCGGGCACATCGAGTCGATCCGCTGGGCGGACGAGGCCGGCGACGAGGCCGAGCCGCTCGTCCACTACAGCCAGAGATTCCACGGTCTCGGTACAGAGGTCGGGGTGACAGGGGGTCCCACAACATGACCGAGCAGACCGACGCCCGCCCGGGCATCGTCTCCGTCGAGCAACTCCGCAAGGCCGGCAGCGCGGCCTTCCCCGGCGCGCTGGCCGCCAAGTCGCTCTATCCGGAGTCCGACTTCGAGGTCGTGCTGGTACGCGGCCCGAACAGCCGCAACGACTTCCACGTCAACCCGTACGACGAGCTCTTCCTCCAGGTGGAGGGCACCATCCGGGTCGACACCCGGGAGCAGGGCGGCGGACTGCGGCGCAACCTCGTGCACGAGGGCGAGCTGTTCGTCGTGCCCGCGGGCACCGCCCACTCGCCGCTGCGCCCCGAGGGCACCTGGGGCATCGTCGTCGAGGTCCGCCGGAAGCCCGGGGACACCGAGGCCGTGGAGTGGTACTGCGACCGGTGCGACGCGCTCATCGAGCGGGTGACCATGGAGTCGTCGCAGATGATCGAGTCCCTGATGCCGCTGCTCAACGAGTTCCAGGCCGCCGAGGACCGCCGCACCTGCCGTTCCTGCGGACACGTCCTCGCCAAGCCGGGTCCCTTCGTCATGGAGGGGCCGGCATGACGGATGGCGCCCGGCCCCGGCTGGTCGACTGCCATACCCACACGCTGCCCCGGCACTGGTTGGACCTCGCGGAGCGCTACGGCGACGCCCGCTGGCCGGTCCGGCGCGCGGTCGACGACTGCACCGCCGACCTGTTCGTGAGCGGCAAGCACTTCCGCACCGTCCCGCACACCTGCTGGGACCCCGCGGCCCGGATCGAGCAGATGGACGCCTCGGGCGTCGCGAGCCAGTGGCTGTCCGTCACCCCGGTGATGTTCGGCTACTGGGCGCCGCCAAAGCAGGCGGCGGAGATGGGCCGGCACGTCAACGACGGCATCGCCGAGATGGTGCGGCACGCGCCGGACCGCTTCACCGGCCTGGCCACCCTGCCGATGGGCGACCCGGATCTCGCCGTCGCGGAGCTGGAGCGCGCCGTGCGCGAACTGGGCCTGCGCGGAGTGGAGATCGGCACCAACATCGCCGGCCGCGAACTCGACGACCCGCTGCTGAGGCCGGTCTTCGAGGCCATCGCCGAGCTGGACGTGCCCGTCCTGGTCCACCCCTGGGACGTACGCTCCGCGGACCGGCTGACCCGCTACAACGCCATGTACACCGTCGGCATGCCCACCGAGACCGCGTACGCGGCGCTCGCCCTGCTGCACGGCGGCGTGCTGAGCGCGTACCCCGCCCTGCGCGTACTGCTCGCGCACGGAGCCGGCGCGCTCGCCTGGCTGCTGCCGCGCATCGACCGCGGCTGGGCGACCTGGCCCGACAAGCGGGGCGGCGCGGCCGAGCCCCCGGGGACGATCGCCCGGCGGCTCTGGGCCGACTCGCTCGCCGGCGACGAGGCCAACCTGCGGCTCGTCGCGGGCCGGATCGGCTGGGACCACATCGTGCTCGGCACCGACTACCCCTTCCCGTTCGGCGAGGAGCGCCCGGGGGACGCCGTCGAACGGTCCTCGCTCGACGAGGACGTCAAGACGGCGATCCTGTCCGGCAACGCCTCCGCACTGCTGACCGCAGCAGCCCGGTAACCAGCGTCATGACCCGGCCCCGGCGGCCGCGACGCCCACACACGACCGAGGTTCGACATTGAGTACTGACACCGCATCGGCGGAGGCGCGCTTCAAGGAGCTCGGGCTGACGTTCCCGCACGCTCCCGGGCGGACCGGAAACTTCCTGAGCACCGTGCGCGTCGGCGACCTGCTGTTCGTGTCCGGACAGGGCAGCCACGACATCCGGGGCAAGATCGGCGTCGACATCGACGAGGACACCGCCCGGCTGGCGGCCCGCGAGGCCGCGCTGCGCCTGCTCGCCCTCGTCAGGGAGGAACTCGGCTCCCTCGACCGCGTGAAGCGGATCGTGAAGCTGCTCGGGTTCGTCAACTGCCAACCCGGGTTCGACCGCGGCCCGCAGGTCATCAACGGAGCCTCCGACCTCCTGGTGGAACTGTTCGGCGAGGCGGGCCGGCACGCGCGCTCGGCCATCGGCGCGATCGCGCTGCCCCATGACTTCGCCGTGGAGATCGAGATGATCGTCCAGGTCGAGTCGTGACCGCGGCGCCCACCCCCCGGAACGGCGCGTCATGACCGGGCTCGAGCGGTTCGGTCATGTCATCGGCGGCGAGACGACCGGCTCCGCCGACGGCGCCACCATGACCTCGGTCGACCCCACCACCCGCACGGCCTGGGCCGAGGTGGCCCTCGGCGCGGCGGTGGACGTCGACCGGGCGGTCGCCTCCGCCCGCAAGGCGTTCGACGAGGGCCCCTGGCCCCGGATGACGCAGGCGGAGCGGTCCCGCATCCTGCACGCCTTCGCCGACGTGCTGCTGGCCCACGCGGACGAGCTGGGCCTGCTCGACACCCGCGATATGGGGCGCCCGCTCACGGCCACCCGCGACAACGACGTGGTGCGCGGCGCGGCCAACTTCCGCTTCTTCGCCGACGACGCGCGCCTCGCCGCCGACGCGTCGTTCCCGGGCCACCCCGGCCACCACATCTACACCCGCCACGAACCGGCCGGTGTGGTGGCCGCGGTGTCCCCCTGGAACTTCCCGCTGATGCAGGCCACGTGGAAGATCGCGCCGGCCCTCGCCTACGGCAACACCGTCGTCCTCAAGCCCGCCGAGCAGAGCCCCGCCTCCGCCACCCGGCTCGCCGAACTCGCCCTGGAGGCCGGTCTGCCGCCCGGCGTGCTCAACGTCGTGCACGGCCTCGGACCCGCCGGCGCGGGCGAGGCCCTGGTCTCCCACCGGGGCGTCGACCTGATCACCTTCACCGGGGAGACCCGCACCGGAGAGGCGATCATGCGGTCCGCCGCCGAGGGGGTCCGGGCCGTCAGCTTCGAACTCGGCGGCAAGGGCGCCTCGGTCGTCTTCGACGACGCCGACATCGACCGGGCCGTGGCCGTCGCGGCCGACGCGGCCTTCTCCAACGCCGGCCAGATCTGCCTCGCGGGCTCCCGCGTCCTGGTCCACCGGGACGTCCACGACCGCGTCGTCGCGGCGTTGGTCAAGCAGGCGGAGCGACTGCGCCTGGGTGACCCGCGCGAGCCCGGGACCGACATCGGGCCGCTCTCCTCCGAGGAGCACCACGCCAAGGTCACCGGACATCTGCGCCGGGCCGCAGAGGAAGGCGCCGTACTGCTGACCGGCGGCCCCCGGGACGGCTGGTGGGTGGCCCCGACCGTGGTCGTGGACGCCGCTCCCGACGCGGCGATCTGCCGGGAGGAGGTCTTCGGGCCCGTCGTCACGGTGCACCCCTTCGACACCGAGGAGGAGGCCGTACGCATCGCCAACGCGACCCCCTACGGCCTCTCCGCCATGGTGTTCACCAGCCGGCTGGCGCGCGCGCACCGGGTCGCCGGACGGCTGCGGGCGGGCAACGTCTGGGTCAACTGCTTCTGGGTGCGCGACCTGCGCTCGCCCTTCGGCGGATTCGGCCGTTCCGGCATCGGCCGCGAGGGCGGCGGCCACTCCCGTGAGTTCTTCACCGAGGCGAAGACCGTCGTGATGGACGTCGGCTGACGCGGGCTTCCACCGCCCGGCCCGCTCCCTCGCCCGAAGCGCCCTCCGTACCGACCGGAACCGACTTTCCATACCCCGAGCCGACTCCCGTACCCGAATCGACCTTCCCGTACGGAAATCGGCTCTTCACCTATGCCTAGGAGGTAATCAAACCCATGGACCTTGGTATCCGAGGGCGCGTCGCGATCGTCTGCGCATCGACCGCCGGACTCGGTGAGGCCACCGCACGGGCCCTCGCCGCCGAAGGGGCCCGCGTGGTGGTCTGCGGGCGGCGCGGGGACGTCGCCAAGGAGATCGCCGCGCAACTGCCCGAGGCGATCGGCGTCGAGATCGACCTCGTGGCGCCGGACGGGCCGGCCCGGCTGGTCGCCGCCGCCGAGGAGGCCTTCGGGCCGGCCGACATCGTGGTCCTGAACAGCCCCGGACCGCCGCCCGGCGGCTCGCAGGACATCGGGGACGCCGACATCGTCGCGGCGATGGAATCCCTGGTGCTGCCCCACCAGCGGCTGGTGTCCCTGGTCCTGCCGGGCATGCGGGAACGCGGCTGGGGGCGCGTCCTCGCCCTCGCGTCGATCGGTGTCGTCACCCCGATCCCCAGCCTGGCGCTGTCCAACATCGGCCGGGCCGCCCTGGGCGGATACCTCAAGACCCTCGCGACCGAGGTCGCGGGCGACGGAGTCACGGTCAACATGCTGCTCCCCGGGCGCATCGAGACCGCGCGCACCGTCCAGATGAACACCTACCGGGCCGCCCGCGAGGGCGTCGGCGTGGAGGAGTTCGCGGCGCGGGCCCAGGCGGCCATCCCGGCCCGCCGGTACGGGCAGCCGGGCGAGTTCGGTGCCGTCGCGGCCTTCCTCTGCAGTGAGGCCGCCTCCTACGTCACGGGCACCGCGCTGCGGTGCGACGGTGGCGCCGTGCCCTCGCTCTGACCGACTCCCACCCAAGAGAGGGCAGATGACCCAGAACCAAGTGGCGCTGCTGTTCTTCGACCTCGCTCTCATCCTCCTGGTGGCCCAGCTCGCGGGCCGCGCCGCCCGTGCGCTCGGACAGCCGGCGGTGCTCGGCGAGATAGTCGCCGGCATCCTGCTGGGGCCCACGCTCCTGCACGGCTCCCTGTCCGAGACGCTGTTCCCGACGGACCTCCGCCCGTATCTGAGCGCTCTGGCCAATGTCGGCCTGGTCCTGTTCATGTTCGTGGTGGGCCTGGAATTCGACTACGGGCGGCTGCGCGGCTTCGGCCGGGTGACCGGTGTCACCGCGCTCAGCGCCGCCCTGGTGCCGTTCGGGCTCGGTTCCCTGCTGGCGCTCTACCTCGCCGACACCCACCACAGCGAGCACCACCTCGGCTTCGTGCTGTTCTTCGGTGTGGCGATGTCGATCACCGCCTTCCCGGTCCTCGCCAGGATCCTCGTGGACCGGCGGATGAACCGGACGCTGGTCGGCTCGATCGCGCTGTCCGCCGCCGCGTCGTGCGACCTCGCCGCCTGGACCATGCTGGCGATCGTCCAGGCGATCGTGGGCGGGAACGGTTCCGCCCACTGGACGACCGTGCTGGTGGTGCCCTTCGCCGCCCTGCTCGCCTTCGTCGTCAGGCCGCTGCTGAAGCGGCTGCTCACCCACGACGGCGAGGCCGTCCCGCTGACCGTGACGCGCTTCATCACGGTGGTGGCCGGCCTGTTCGCCTCGGCGGCGGTGACCGAACTGATCGGCCTGCACTTCGTGTTCGGGGCGTTCCTGTTCGGTCTGGTCGTCCCCCGGAAGGCCACCGAGAAGGCCCGTGAGGAGCTGATGCAGCACTCCCAGACGGGCACCGCCTTCCTGCTGCCGGTCTACTTCGTCGTCTCCGGCTTCAAGGTCGACCTCAGCACGATGGGCTTCAGCGGACTGCTGGAACTCCTGCTGATCGTGCTCACCGCCGTCTTCGGCAAGGTCGTGGGCACCTACACCGCCGCGCGGACCCAGGGGATGACCTCGCGGCACTCGGCGGTCCTGGCCACCCTGATGAACACCCGCGGTCTGACCGAGCTCATCGTGCTCGGGGTCGGCCTGCAGATCGGGATGCTCGACAACAGCCTGTACTCGCAGATGGTCGTCATGGCGGTCGTCACGACGGGCATGGCCGGCGTCCTGCTGCGCTGGCTGGTCGGGCCGGAGGACCACAACCTGCTGGAGGAGCCCCCGACACCGGCGTCGCTGGCCGAAGCGGGCAAGCGCACCGGTCGCTGAGCGGGCCGGGAACGACGAGCGCCGCCGCCCCCGTGAGGGTCACCTCACGGGGGCGGCGGCGTGTCGTCCCGCTGCCACGGCTCTCAACCGGACCGGCGCCGGACGATCGGTGGCGGCGCCGGACGGGCCGTGCCGAGCCGCTCGGCCACACCCGCGACCGTCGGCATGTCGTAGATCACGCGCGGCCGCAGCTCCACCGACAGCTCCCGGCGGATCCGGGACACGATCTGGGTGACGTGCAGCGAATGCCCGCCCAGCTCGAAGAAGTTGTCGTCGAGACCGACCCGCTCCACGTCCAGCACGGCCGCGAAGATCTCGCACAGGGTCTTCTCCCGCGCCGAGCCCGGCGCCCGGTAGGCCGTCACCGGGGCGAACCGCGGAACGGGCAGCGCCCGGCGGTCCAGCTTGCCGTTGACCGTCAGCGGCAGCTCCGTCAGGGGCACGACCGCCGCGGGCACCATGTACTCAGGCAGCCGCTCCGCGACGAAGGCCCGTACCTCCGCCGCCTCGGCACCCGCTGCCCCCGGCCGCGGCACCACATAGCCCACCAGCCGCTTGTCGCCGGACTCCGACTCGTGCACCACCACGGCGGCCCGCCCCACCCCGGGGTGACCGGCGAGGGCCGCCTCGACCTCGCCCAGCTCGATCCGGAAGCCCCGGAGCTTGACCTGGCCGTCCTCACGGCCCAGGAACTCCAGTACGCCCCCGCTGGTCCACCGCACCACGTCCCCGGTGCGGTACATCCGCTCGCCGGGCTCGCCGAACGGGTTCGCGACGAAGCGTTCCGCCGTCGTCCCCGGGCGGCGCAGATAGCCCCGGGCCAGACCGGCCCCCGCGACGTACAGCTCACCCGCCACCCCGGGCGCCGTCGGCCGCAGCGCGGCGTCCAGCACGTACACCCGGGTGTCGGAGACGGGCCTGCCGATGGGCACCGTGCCCGGGGCGGTGAGATCCGTCCCGCGCACGTCGTGCGTAGTGGTGAACGTGGTGTTCTCGGTCGGCCCGTACCCGTTGGACAGCCGGACGCCGGGCAGCCCGTCGACGACGGCCGCGCACATCGCGGGCGACAGCACGTCACCGCCGGCCAGCAGGTGGCGCAGCCCCCGCAGGGCGGTCACATCGGTGTCGACCACCTGGTGGAACAGGCCCGCCGTCAGCCACAGGACGGTCACCCCGTGCCCGGCGGTGAACTCCTTCAGCTCCGCGACGGACAGCACGCCCGGCGGCGCGACCGCCAGCACCGCCCCGTTGAGCAGGGCGCCCCACACCTCGAGCGTCGTGGCGTCGAACGACGGCGAGGCGAGCTGGCCGACCACGTCCCCGGCGCCGATGTCCAGGTAGCCGGTCCGGCGCACCAGCCGGTCCACGGAAGCGTGCGTCACCAGCACGCCCTTGGGGCGGCCGGTGGAGCCGGAGGTGTAGATGCCGTAGGCGGGGTGCGCCGGCCGCAGCTCGGCGGTGCGCTCCGCCCGGCCGAGGTCGGTGCCGGGGTGACCGAGCAGGGCCGCCTCGGTCAGCGGGTCGTCCAGCACGAGGGTGGTGGTGTCGAGGGCGCCGGCGGTACGGGGGCGCAGGGCACCGGTGGTGATCAGGCAGGCGGGACCGGCGTCGTCGAGCAGGTAGGCGATGTGCTCGGCGGGGTACGCCGGGTCCACGGGCACGTACGCCCCACCCGCCTTGACGACGGCGAGCAGGGCCACCACCAGCTCGGCGGAGCGGTCGAGGGCGACCGCGACCAGTGACTCGGGACCCACGCCGTGCCCGGCGAGCACCCGCGCCAGCCGGTTGGCCCGCGCGTTGAGCTCCCCGTACGACAGCCGGACCCGGCCGTCGACGACGGCGAGGGCGTCGGGGGTGCGCTCCGCCTGGGCCTCGAACAGCTCCGGCAGCGTCGCCGCGGGCACGTCCCGGGCGGTGTCGTTCCAGTCCACCAGCAGGCGGTGCAGCTCGGCCCCGTCGAGCGGCTCGACCCGGCTCAGCGGCAGGCCGGGACGCGCCACGACCTGGCCGAGGACCCGCACGAGACGCCGGGCGAGCGCCTCGGCCGTCGCCTCGTCGAACAGGCCGGCCGCGAAGGTGAGCCGGCCGCGCAGCCCGGCGGGCCCGCCGTCGGCCCCGAGGTACGGCCGCAGGCGGAAGGACAGGTCGCACGGCGGGAACGCCCCATCGCCCGGGAGTTGTTCGGCGACGGTCGTATCGGGCGCGTCCGCCGGGAGCCCGGCGGCGGCCGTCACCGGTTCCTCGACCACCAGCTCGACCTGGTACAGCGGATGGACCGTCGGCGAGCGGTCCGGCGCCGGCTCCGCCACGACGCGCTCGAAGGCCGCGCCCCCGAACCGGGAGGCGGTCTCGGCGCTGTCGTGCAGCCTGCGCAGCGACTCGGTGAAGGAGGGGTCGCCCGAGAGATCGGCCCGCACCACGATCCGGTCGCCCGCGGCGGTGCTGCCGCCGAGCGGGATGTCGGTGCCCGCCCCGAGGCGGGACAGCAGCGCGGCGAGCGCGGCCCGCAGCACCGTCACCGGGGACACGCCCTCGGCGGCGGCCAGTTCCCCGAGCCGGGCGTGCAGCTCCGCACCGACGTCCAGGGCGACGCGCGCGGTGCCCGGGTCCGGGGTGCGCGGCCGGGGCCGGTCGAACGGCAGGGCCAGCTCCCGCGGCGCGTCCGCCGGTGCCCGCCTCCGGTGGGCCGGCCCGCCGTTCTCGTCCGCGACCTCGGTCGTGATCGCCGTCATACCGTTTCTCCCCCGGCCACCACTGCGGCCCCCGTCGGTGTCTGCATCGGCCGACGGGCCGGCCGCAGGACGCGATGGTGTGTGCCACGCGTCGTGCGGCCGGCCCGGGCCTTCTCCGTGAGACGCACCCGCCGGCTCAGCCGGCCCGGTCGGCGTCCGTCGCCAGAGCGAGGCTGCGCGGACGCATGTCCGTCCAGTCCTGCTCGATCAGCGCCAGGCACGCCTGGCGGCCGTCCGGACCGTGCACGGCGGTCCAGCCGGCCGGCACCTCGATGGACTCGGGCCACAGCGAGTACTGGCCCTCCTCGTTCCGCAGCACGAAGAACACGCCGTCCTCGTTGTCGAACGGATTGGTCATGTCATGCCTCCTGGCGTGAGTGGGATGAGAAGTCCGGCGAGCGCGGCGGGAGTCGGCTGCTGGAACAGAGCGCCGAGGGTGATCTGCGCACCGAGCCGCTCGCCGATGAGGTTGAGCAGGCGCAGGGCCAGCAGCGAATGCCCGCCCAGGTCGAAGAACCCGTCGTCGGGCCCGACCGCCTCCTGCCCGAGCACCTCGGCGAAGAGGGCGCACAGGGCCTCCTCGGCGGGCCCCGACGGCGCCCGGCCCGACGACGGCCCTGCCTCCGGGACGGGCAGCGCCCGCACGTCGGCCTTGCCGTTCGGCGAGAGCGGCAGGCTGTCCAGCACGAGGACCCCGGACGGCACCATGTACTCCGGCAGCCGCGCCCGTACGAACTCGCGCAGTTCCCGCGCCAGCTGCTCGGCGCGCCTGGCACCCAGCGGATCGTTCGCCAGGTCCCGGCCGAGGTCCGGGTGCCCGGCCCCGTCCGCCGCCGTCGCCGGGTCGGGGCCGGCCGTGACGACCACGTCGAAGACGCCGTCCCCCTGGACCAGCTCCACCGAGGCGGCCCTGGGCCACCGGCCGGCGAGCTCCGTGAAGTAACCCGGGCTGATGGCGAGTTCGCCGTCCGCCGCCTTCTCCGGTACGTCCGTGACGACGAGGACACCGCCGTCGCGGAGCGCGCCCAGCGCCTGTCCGATGACGCCGTCCGCGTAGGCCAGCGACGGGCAGTGCCGGAGCACGGAGTCGATCACGACCGCCCCGAAGGACCGGTCGCGGAAGCCGCGGAAGTCCGTCGCCTCCCGGTGCAGCAGCGTCGGACGGGTCCCGCTGCTGAGGTCCGGCGCGGACCTCAGCAGGTCGATCGCCGACGAGGAGAAGTCCGTCGCCACGTACTGGCCGCACGAGGGCGACAGCTCCCGCAGCAGCGCTCCGCCGCCGCAGCCGATCTCCAGCAGCCGGTCCGGGCGCAGCGGCGCGATCCGGTCCAGGGCGGTGCGGTTCGCCGGCCGGCAGGCTCCGCCGTCCCGGTGGGCCTCGTCGAAGAACCGCTGCCGTTCGGCGACGTGCTCCGCGGCCGTCAGCGGGTCGCCCGCCGCCCAGTCGGCCCGCGCCCGCTCGGCGGGGACGACGTAGGCGTACATACGGTGGTCGCCGTGCCCGTCCTCGCGGACCGTGACGGCGGCCTGCCCGACCGCCGGATGTTCGGCGAGCGTCGCCTCCACCTCGCCGAGCTCGACCCGGAAACCGCGCAGTTTGACCTGGTCGTCCAGCCGGCCGAGGAACTCGATGTTCCCGTCCGGCAGGAAGCGGGCCAGGTCGCCGGTCCGGTAGAGCCGCGAGCCGTCGGCGCCGAACGGGTCGGCGACGAACCGCGACGCGGTGAGCCCCGGACGGCCGAGATAGCCGCGGGCCACGTTGGTACCGCCGACGTAGATCTCACCGGCCACCCCGACCGGCACCGGGCGCAGCAGGGCGTCCAGCACGTACAGCCGCGTGTTGTCGACGGGCCGGCCGATCGGCAGCGCGGCGGTGACGTCACCGGCGCAGCGGAAGAAGGAGGCGTTGACCGTGGTCTCGGTGGGACCGAAGACGTTGAACAGCTCGCGCCCCTTCGCCCACCGGTTCACGACGGCCGGGGTGGCGGCCTCGCCGCCGATGAGGATGGTCTCCAGGTGCGGCAGCTCGGTCTCCGACAGCGTCGCCAGCACCGACGGCACGAGCGCGACCTGGGTGATCTCCCGCTCGGCGAGCAGACCGGACAGCTCCCCGCCGAGCAGGTGCCGGGGCGCGACCACCAGTTCGCCGCCGCTGATCCAGGTGATCCAGATCTCCGACACCGAGGCGTCGAAGCAGATCGACGCCACCTGCAGGACGCGGGAGTGCGGTCCGAGGCCGAACTCCCGGCTCTGGAAACGGATCATGCTGGTCACACCCCGGTGCGGGACCTCGACGCCCTTGGGGCGGCCGGTCGAACCCGAGGTGTAGATGACGTAGGCGAGGCTGTCCGGGTGCGTTCCGGGACCGAGATCGTGCGCCGGCCAGGACCGGTCCGCGTCCGCGTCGAGGTGGACGACCTCGGCGTCACCGGCGCCGACGTCGAGTCCGCGCTGCACGACCACGAACGGGCAGCGGGCGTCCTCGAGCATGTAGGCGATGCGCTCGGCCGGGTACTCCGGGTCGAGCGGCAGGTAGGCGCCGCCGGCCTTCAGGACGGCGAGCATGCCCACCATCAGGTCCAGCCCGCGTTCCGCGCACAGCCCCACGACCACCTCGGGGCCGACACCGGCCGAGCGCAGCCGCCGGGCGAACCGGTTCGCCCGCGCGTTCAGCTCCGCGTACGTCAGCGCGCTGTCCTGGTACGACACCGCGATCGCCCGCGGGGTCCGCGCGGCCTGCTCCTCGAAGAGCCGCACCACGGTCCGGTCCGGGAACTCCCGCTCCGTCCCGTTCCACTCGACGAGCTGACGGCGGCCCTCCTCGCCGGTGAGCAGCGGCAGCTCCGACATCCGGACACCGGCGCCCACCCGGTCCAGGAGATGCACGAAGTGCCGTGCGAACCGCTCCATCGTCGGGTGGTCGAAGAGGTCGGCCGCGTAGACGAGTTCGCCCGAGAGCCCGTCGGGGGTCTCCCAGCAGCACATCTCCACATCGAGGTGGATCGTGGCCCCGTGGTCGCCGAACGGCGCGGACTCGAGGCCCGGCAGATCGAGTGAGCGCCCCGTGTGCTTCTCCTGGAGAAGCTGGAAGCCGATCTGGGTCAGCGGGTTCCGGCTGGTGTCCCGCGACGGATGGAGCTCCTCCACCAGCCGCTCGAACGGCAGGTCCTGGTGGTCGAACGCGTCGAGCGACACCGCGCGCACCCGCTCCACCAGCTCGCCGAACGTCGGATCGCCCGAGCAGTCCACCCGCGTCACGAGGTTGTTGACGAAGAAGCCGACGAGATCCTCGAGCTCGGCCTGGTCCCGGCCCGCGACCGGCACGCCGACCACGATGTCGGTGCCGCCGGTGTACCCGGCCAGCACGGCGTCGAACGCGGCCAGCAGCACCATGAACAGCGTGGCATGGCGCTCCGTGCCGATCGCCCGCAGCCGCTGCGCCACCTCGGCGGGCACCTCGAACGGGACCACCCCCGCCGTGTGGCTGGGCATCGGGGGCCGCGGGCGGTCGGCCGGGAGCTCCAGCACGGCGGGCATGCCGAGCAGGCGCTCCCGCCAGTGCTCCAGCCGCTCGGTCAGCACCTCACCGGACAGGTGGGACCGCTGCCAGTCGGCGTAGTCCGCGTACTGGATCTCCAGCGGCGGCAGCGGGGACGGCCGCCCCGAGCCGAACGCGCGGTAGAGCGCGCTCAGCTCGGACTGCAGGACGCCCAGCGACCAGCCGTCACCGGCGATGTGGTGCAGGGTCACCAGCAGCACGTGGTCGGCCTCGGCGAGACGCACCAGCCGTACCCGCAGCACCCTCCCCCTCGCCAGGTCGAAGGGCTCGCGCGCCTCCTCGGCCGCCAGCCGGTGGGCCTCCGCGACCGGGTCCTCCGCCCGCCCCGCGTCCTCCACGTCCAGGGTCACCGCGTACGGCGGGTCGATCACCTGGCGCGGTGCTCTGCCGTCGTCCGTGAACCTGGTCCGCAGGGCCTCGTGGCGGGCCACGATCTCGGTGAGCGCGCGTTCCAGCGCGCGCACGTCGAGCGCCCCGGTCAGCCGGTGCGCGAACGCGAGGTTGTAGAAGGGGTTGCCGGGCATGAGCCGGTCGAAGAACCACAGCCGCTGCTGAGCGAAGGACAGCGGCCCGGCCACGGAGAGATCACCCATCGGTTCGGCTCACCCCCCGGAGGTGTCCGGCGAGTACTGCGGCAGCGGGAACACCGGGCGGCTCGCCTGCGGGAGCCCGGCCCAGCGCAGCAGCCCGTGCCGTCGCATGTCGAGGGCCAGGTCGACCAGTTCCTCGACGTCCGCGCCCAGTTCGTCCGCGATCCGCCGCATGGAACGGGTGCCGTCCGCGAGACCGAGGACGCCCTCCCACTCGGGCCTCACCGTCACCGCCGCGCGCTGCTCACCGGTGGCAGGCAGCCCGACGGAGCCGCGGGAGCCCGCCGCCTGGAGCCGTTCGGGGCGCAGGGCGGTGAGGTCCGGCGCGGTGACCTCGAGACCGCCGATGAACAGCCGGTCGAGCCGCGATCCGTACAGGCAGTCCATCGCCTCGTCGGGGTGCTCCACGATCGGCATGCCCCGCAGGTTGAACGAGGTGTTGAGGACCATCGGCAGGCCGGTCCGGTCCTCGAACGCCTCGATCAGCGCGCGGAACGCTCCCGGGTTGTCCTCGGCGACGGTCTGCACGCGGCAGGTGCCGTCGATGTGCACGACCTCGCTCACGAGCTCCCGCTGCGCCTCGAGGACCGGGCACACCATGAGCATGAACGGGCTCTCGGCGGCGGGCATGTCGAACCATTTGCCGGCGCGCTCGGTGAGCACGGAGCCGGCGAAGGGGCGGAAGCCCTCGCGGAACTTGACCCGGGCGTTCAGCCGGTCCTTCATCCCGGGCATGCCCGGGTGGCACAGGATCGACCGGGCGCCGAGCGAACGCGGCCCGAACTCGGCCCGGTCCTGGAACCAGCCGATGATGTCGCCCCGGGCGATCGCGTCGGCCGCGGCGGAGGCGATCGCCTCGGTGCCCTCGTGCGTACGGGTCTCGAGTCCCCAGCGGTCCGCCACGGCCTGGATGTCGGTGCCGGTCACCCGCGGCGGGCCGAGGTAGACGTGCCGCATCGGCGGGGTGGCCTGGGCGGGCAGCCCCATCAGGTTGTGGTACGCGTAGAGCGCCGCGCCGGCCGCGTTGCCGTCGTCGGTCGCCGCCGGGAAGACGAACATCCGCTCGACGTCGGTCTCGCGCATGATGCGGGTGTTCAGGCTCGAGTTCAGGAACGAGCCGCCGCACGTCACCAGCGAGCGGGTGCCGCCGATCGCCAGCACGTGCCGGGTCACGTGCAGCACGGCCTCCTCGAACTCCGCCTGGAGCTGGGCCGCGAGGTCGAAGTGGAACTGCTCGTAGGGCGCCCGGGGCGGGCGCGGGACCAGCCGGAGCTCGTCGCCCTCGCGGACGGCGACGCCGAGTTCGACGAGGGACTCGGCGGCCCGGTCGAAGCGCAGTCCGCCGTCGGGCGCGAGCTCGTAGAACATGTTGTCGTCGCTGAGCCGCTTGCCGTACGAGGCGAGGCCCATGGTCTTGCCCGCGTCGTCGTACGTGGTGCCGGCCTCGCGGAAGCCCAGCGCGAGCGTGACCACGCGGTAGATCTCACCGACGCCGGACAGCGCCGCGGGGGTCCAGATATCGCCGTCGCGGCGGTAGCCGGCGATGCGGTCGGCGTCCCGTACGACGCGCAGCAGGATCTCGGGCGTCTGGCCGGTGCGGAAGGTGAACGCCGTCTCCCGCTCGCGGCCGCCGCCGGCGATCCGGGAACCGTAGGAGTCCATGACCAGGGCCGCGGCCTCGTCGAAGCCCGACGAGTAGAAGGCGGCGGCCGCGTGGGCCAGGTGGTGGCCGGGGTGCGGCAGGGCGAGGCAGCGTTCCTGCGGAGCGACCAGCCCAAGCACGCTGAGCAGCTTGGCCTCGTCCCGCTGGTCGCGGGACTCGGTCGAGGTCGCTATCCAGCCGTCGATCTCGCCGGCGGTGAGACCCGCGACGGAGAGGATCTCGTTGGTCAGGTCGGACATGGCCGCCGCGTAGGCGTGCAACGGGACGGTGCCGCGCTTGACGCGGGTGGTGCGCTCGAGGGCCAGCGCGAAGCGAATCACACCGTCTTCCACCAAGCACACACTGCTGTCATGGCTCAGATTGAAGCCAATAACGCGCGTAGAAATAGCTACCCCCAAGGAAAACGGTGCAATAGCATCAGAGCGTCGAAGCATCAAGGGCATTCCCGTCGAGGCGGAACACCGTCGGAAGAATCTCTAATGCGGTCTCGGACATTGAGACGACCACGAACTCGCCTGAGCGTAGTCCAAAGTGACCCCCTGTCAACCATGAATGTTGCCGTATTTGGCGGGCGTATGTCTGATTCGTCGCGGTGTGACTCGGCCGGACGTCGCGACCGCATCCGGCTTGATTTGGTTGACAGTTGCCGTCTCACCATGCAAGATCAAGTCACTGGATCTGTAAGCAGGCGACACGGGGGTGGCCGGCGCGACCATACGGGAAATGCGGACATGTGCGGTCCGCATTACATCTGCCTTCACGTACGAATTCGCCGGCCCGGACGCCCGGGCCTAATTCGAGTTTCCCTTTTTCGGCACGCCTCTGATCGCCCGCCCGGTGCGGCGGAAAATCACCCCGGGATCCCGGCCCCGCGTGCTGGGCCGAGCGGCCCCGGTCGTGCGACGATGCTGGTATGAATCGACTGGCTCACTCCCAGTCGCCGTATCTCCTCCAGCACGCCGGCAATCCAGTGGATTGGTGGCCATGGGGAGAGGAGGCGATGCAAGAAGCCAAGAGGCGCGACGTTCCCATCCTTCTTTCGGTGGGCTACTCGTCGTGCCACTTAGCCTGCTGATCACTGGTGCCATGTCATGGCCGGTGAATCGTTCGAGGACCAGGCCACGGCCGACTACCTCAACGAGCACTACGTCAGCATCAAGGTCGACCGCGAGGAACGCCCCGACGTCGACGCCGTATATATGGAAGCCGTCCAGGCGGCCACCGGTCAGGGCGGCTGGCCCATGACCGTTTTCCTCACCCCGGACGCCGAACCCTTCTACTTCGGCACCTACTTCCCGCCCGAGCCCCGGCACGGCATGCCCTCCTTCCGGCAGGTGCTGCAGGGCGTCCAGCAGGCCTGGGCCGACCGGCGGAGCGAGGTGGGCGAGGTCGCGCGGAAGATCGTGCGGGACCTCTCCCAGCGGGAGCTGGGCCACCAGGCCACCGAGCCGCCCGGAGAGCAGGAACTCGCCCAGGCGCTGCTCGCGCTCACCCGGGAGTACGACCCGCAGCGCGGCGGATTCGGCGGGGCGCCGAAGTTCCCGCCGTCGATGGTGCTGGAGTTCCTGCTGCGGCACCACGCGCGCACCGGCGCCGAGGGCGCCCTGCAGATGGTGTCCGACACCTGTGAGCGGATGGCCCGGGGAGGGATCTACGACCAGCTCGGCGGTGGCTTCGCCCGCTACTCCGTCGACCGCGACTGGGTCGTGCCCCACTTCGAGAAGATGCTGTACGACAACGCCCTGCTGTGCCGGGTGTACGCGCACCTGTGGCGGGCGACCGGCTCCGAGCTCGCCCGGCGGGTCGCACTGGAGACCGCCGACTTCATGGTCCGTGAACTGCGCACGGACGAGGGCGGGTTCGCCTCGGCCCTCGACGCGGACAGCGAAGACCGAACGGGGCGCCATGTGGAGGGCGCCTACTACGTCTGGACGCCGCAGGAGCTGAGCGAGGCCCTCGGCGGGGAAGCCGAACTCGCCGCCCGGTACTTCGGGGTGACGGAGGAGGGCACCTTTGAACAGGGCCGGTCGGTGCTGCAACTGCCGCGGACCGAGGGCGTCTTCGACGCGGAGCAGGTGGCGTCCGTCAAGGAGCGCCTGCTGGCACGGCGGGCGCTGCGGCCCGCCCCCGGCCGGGACGACAAGGTCGTCGCCGCCTGGAACGGGCTCGCGATCGCCGCGCTCGCCGAGACCGGCGCCTACTTCCACCGGCCCGACCTCGTCCGGGCCGCCGTCGCGGCCGCCGATCTCCTGGTCCGGGTGCACCTGGACGAGCACGCCCACCTCGCCCGGACCAGCCGGGACGGCCGGGTGGGGCCCAACGCCGGGGTGCTGGAGGACTACGCCGACGTCGCCGAGGGCTTCCTCGCGCTCGCGTCCGTGACCGGGGAGGGCGTGTGGCTGGACTTCGCCGGGCTGCTCCTCGACCAGGTGCCGGTACGCTTCGGCGACCCCACCGGCGGCGCCCTGTACGACACCGCCGCCGACGCCGAGCAGCTCATCCGCCGGCCGCAGGACCCCACCGACAACGCCACCCCCTCCGGGTGGAGCGCCGCGGCGGGCGCCCTGCTGAGCTACGCCGCCCACACGGGCTCCGAGGCCCACCGCACCGCCGCCGAGCGGGCGCTGGGCGTAGTGAGGGCGCTGGGCCCGCGGGTGCCCCGGTTCATCGGCTGGGGTCTCGCCGTCGCCGAGGCACTGCTCGACGGGCCCCGGGAAGTGGCGGTCGTCGGCCCTTCCCTCACCGACGAGGCGACAACGGCCCTGCACCGCACGGCACTTCTCGGCACCGCGCCGGGCGCGGTGGTCGCGGCCGGGCCCCCCGGCGGCGAGGAGTTCCCGCTGCTCGCCGACCGTCCGCTCGTGGACGGCCGGCCGGCTGCCTACGTCTGCCGGAACTTCACCTGCGACGCCCCGACGACGGATCCGGAGCGGCTGGGCCGGGCGCTGAACACCACCTGAGCGGCGGGCGGCGTCAGCCCTGCCCGCTGAACTCCGCCAGGGCGCGCTCCACGATGGCCTCGAGCTGGTCGTGGTGCGCGCCCTTCCAGTAGGCGCGGCCGCAGTCGCCGCACCGGGCGAAGACGTCGTAGGTGTGCCGGGTGCCGTGCTCGAGCTGGTCGGCGACCTCCTCCTTGGTGGCCTCGGCCAGCAGGCCGTTGCAGGCGGTGCAGCGGGTCCAGGGGCGCAGTTCGGGGGCGAAGCGCTCGAGGACGTCGCGGAGCTGGTCCTCGGGACGGGTGCTGTAGACGTACGCTCCGGCCCACAGTTCGCGGCGGCGCAGCAGGCCCCGGTCCCGGCTGAGCATGACCCGCTTCTCGGCGGCCGAGCGTGCGGCCAGCGCCGGGTCGCCGATGTCGGTCGACTCGTACGCCGTGTCCACGCCGAGCAGGCGCAGCCGGCGGGCGAGGGTGCCGAGGTGGACGTCGAGGAGGAAGCGGAGCGGGGCGCCGGGGACCCGCTGGGGGCGTACGACGGAGCGGACCTCCACCGAGTCGCCCGCGACGGGAACGTACGAGGCCGGCACCTCACGGCCGTCGACCCACAGGGCTCCGACCTCGGTCAGCGGGACGCCCGCCGACTCGACGACGTGGCCGAGGGTCGAGACGCCGTCGGTGACGAGGGCGGTGGATCCCCGGCGCCGTCCGCTCGGGACGAACAGGGCCAGGCCGGGGGCGAACTCGACGTGGATCTCGGGACCGTTCACCCGGCCAGGATGTCACGCCGCGGGGTGCCGGGGCTCAGGGATTTCCGGTGGGCAGACCGTGCTCCAGGACGTCCAGGGCGCGCCGCACGAGGTCGCGCAGATCGCCCTCGAAGTCGTTCTCCGCCCAGGCCATGTAGGCCTCCATCATGCCGCCGACCAGGGACATCGCGTAGACGCGCACTTCCAGGCCGTCCGGGTCGAGACCGGCCCGCTCGGCGAGGGCGCCGCGCAGCAGCCGTCCGGTCTCCGACATGCTCTCCACCATCCGGGAGCGGACGGCGGGGACCTGGACGCCGAGGTGCGCCCGCATCCGCAGCACCTCGGGGTCCTCCCGCGTCATCGCGTCGATGGCCTTGTCCATCACGTACCGCAGCGAGTCCATCCACGACTCGCCGGCCGGCCGGGATCGCAACTCCCGCACCATCAGCGGGTCGTACTCGTCCGTGAGGACGATGTCCTCCTTGGTCGGGAAGTACCGGAAGACGGTCGACGGCGACACCTCGGCCCGCTCGGCGATCTGCTCGATCGTCGTGGCGTCGTACCCCTGCTCCTTCACCAGCGCGTACGTCGCGGAGCGGATCGCCTCGCGGGTCTTGATCTTCTTGCGTTCACGCAGGCCCGGCCGGGGGCGGTCGGCGGGGGAGAGGGGGGAGGGTGCTGCCGTCATGCGGGTCATTGTCCGGCATCCGGCCCGGGGGAGACCATCTCCGGAGCGGCACGCGAGGGGCCGCGCGCGGGGTGGCAGGGTGGCCGACCGGCGAAGGCGAGGACCCGCATGGGTGTCGTCGCCGGGGACGGCCATGCCGGTGACAGTAGTAGCAGTGAAATGACAGTGACTATCGAATTAGGCTGTCAGTCAGTAGGTACATCCGGGCATACGGAGATGGCCACGGCTGACGAGCCGTGGCCATGGGGTGCGCGCGGGCGCTTACGCGTGCTGGTACGCCACCAGGGAGATGCCGACGTAGTGGACGACGAAGGCGGCGAGGGTGAAGGAGTGGAAGACCTCGTGGAAGCCGAACCAGCGCGGTGAGGGGTTCGGCCGCTTGATGCCGTAGACCACGCCCCCGGCGCTGTACAGCAGGCCGCCGACGATGACCAGCACCAGGACGGCGACGCCACCGCTGTGCATGAAGTCGGGCAGGAAGAAGACGGCCGCCCAGCCCATGGCGATGTAGCAGGGCGTGTAGAGCCAGCGCGGGGCGCCGACCCAGAAGACGCGGAAGACGATGCCCGCTGCGGCCGCGGCCCAGATGCCCCACAGCAGCCACCGGCCCTTGGCGCCCGGCAGGAGCAGCATGGTCAGCGGTGTGTAGGTGCCCGCGATGATCAGGAAGATGTTGGCGTGGTCCAGGCGGCGCAGGACGCCGTCCATCCGCGGGCTCCAGTTGCCCCGGTGGTAGAGCGCGCTGACGCCGAAGAGCAGGCATGCCGTCAGGGCGTAGATGCCGCAGGCGAGCCGGCCTCTGCCGGAGTCGGCGAGGGCGGTGAGCGCGAGGCCCGCGACGAGCACGGCCGGGAACATTCCGAGGTGCAGCCAGCCGCGCAGCCTGGGCTTGACCGGGTGTGGCAGGGAGAGCGCCACGGGACCGCGGCCGGCGGCCGGCGTGTCATGGGGCGCGTCGGGGACGGGCGCAGTCATGCGGGGCATCGTACCTACGGTCCCGTAAGTCGCGTGTCAGGGCACCCCCATGAGGACCCCAACGCAAAAGGTCCTTCTGCCGAACTTCATGTGCACGCAAAGAATCGCGGTAACCGTGGCGTTCCTCACGTTGCTCACCTGTGATGCCCTCTGGACAGATGGGCACTAGAATCGGATGATCAAATGAGTGCGGTCGGCACCGGATGAGCGGCTACGAAGCGTCCGGGTCGAGGCCCCCACGGGGCGACAAGACAAAAATCCCTCATTTAGGAGCAATCGTGGCGCGCGACATCGCGGCTCCCACCGGCGTCCCCACCAACCACCAGGAACTGATCTCGTGGGTGAACGAGATCGTCGAACTGACGCAGCCGGACAGTGTGGTCTGGTGTGACGGATCCGAGGCCGAGTACGAGCGGCTGTGCGAGGAGCTCGTCCAGAGGGGCACCTTCCGCAAGCTCGACCCGATCAAGCGCCCCAACTCCTACTACGCGGCCTCCGACCCCACCGACGTCGCGCGCGTCGAGGACCGGACCTTCATCTGCTCCGCCAAGGAGGAGGACGCCGGCCCGACCAACCACTGGAAGGCCCCGTCCGAGATGCGGGAGATCTTCCAGGGCTCCGGTGGCCAGGGCGGAGTCTTCCGCGGCTCGATGAAGGGCCGGACGATGTACGTCGTCCCGTTCTGCATGGGCCCGCTGGGCTCCCCGCTCTCCGCGATCGGCGTCGAGATCACCGACTCCGCCTACGTCGCGGTCTCCATGCGCACCATGACCCGCATGGGACAGCCGGTCCTCGACGAGCTCGGCGAGAGCGGCTTCTTCGTCAAGGCCGTGCACACCGTCGGCGCCCCGCTGGAGCAGGGCCAGGAGGACGTCCCCTGGCCGTGCAACTCCACCAAGTACATCTCCCACTTCCCCGAGGACCGCGAGATCTGGTCCTACGGCTCCGGCTACGGCGGCAACGCCCTGCTCGGCAAGAAGTGCTACGCGCTGCGCATCGCCTCCGTCATGGCCCGCGACGAGGGCTGGCTGGCCGAGCACATGCTGATCCTCAAGCTCACCCCGCCGCAGGGTGAGTCCAAGTACGTCGCCGCCGCCTTCCCGAGCGCCTGCGGCAAGACCAACCTCGCCATGCTGGAGCCGACGGTCTCCGGCTGGACCGTGGAGACCATCGGCGACGACATCGCCTGGATGCGCTTCGGCGAGGACGGCCGGCTGTACGCGATCAACCCCGAGGCCGGCTTCTTCGGCGTCGCCCCCGGCACCGGCGAGCACACCAACGCCAACGCGATGAAGACGCTGTGGGGCAACTCGGTCTTCACCAACGTGGCGCTGACGGACGACAACGACGTGTGGTGGGAGGGGATGACGGAGGAGACCCCGGGGCACCTCACCGACTGGAAGGGCAACTCCTGGACCCCCGGGTCCGGTACGCCCGCCGCCCACCCCAACGCCCGTTTCACCACCCCGGCCGCGCAGTGCCCGATCATCGCGCCGGAGTGGGAGGACCCCAGGGGCGTGCCGATCTCGGCTATCCTCTTCGGCGGCCGCCGGGCCAGTGCGGTGCCGCTGGTGACGGAGTCCTTCGACTGGAACCACGGTGTCTTCCTGGGCGCCAACGTGGCCTCCGAGAAGACCGCCGCCGCCGAGGGCAAGGTCGGCGAGCTGCGCCGCGACCCGTTCGCCATGCTGCCGTTCTGCGGCTACAACATGGGTGACTACATGGGTCACTGGGTCGACGTGGCCAAGGACAAGGACCAGTCCAAGCTGCCGAAGATCTACTACGTCAACTGGTTCCGCAAGAACGACGAGGGCAAGTTCGTCTGGCCGGGCTTCGGCGAGAACAGCCGCGTCCTGAAGTGGATCGTGGACCGGCTGGACGGCAGGGCCGAGGGCGTCGAGACCCCGATCGGCATCCTGCCGACCAAGGAGGCGCTGGACACCAAGGGCCTCGACCTGTCCGACGCCGACCTGGACTTCCTGCTCACGGTCGACAAGGAGGTCTGGCGCGAGGAGGCCGCCCTGGTCCCCGAGCACCTCAACACCTTCGGCGACCACACCCCGAAGGAACTGTGGGACCAGTACCGCGCGCTGGTGCATCGCCTGGGCTGAGACCCGCACCCCATGACTCCACGGCCGGTCCGGATGCCCTGACCAGCGATCGTCACGGCCGGCCGTGGTGACAACCCCGACGGGCCCCGCACAAAGGTGTGCGGGGCCCGTCGCGCGCCCCCTTGCTACCGGATCTTCACACCGGTTTCATGGCATCTACAGGCGTCCCACCGGCACCGGTGGAGCGCCCAACCAAGCCTGTGGGGGGCCCAGTTGAATACTGCACACCGATCCAGACGGCTCGCGGTCACGCTGCTGACCGCCGCTCTCGCCGGGACCGGACTGACCGTCGCCGGCGCGCCCGCCGCCTACGCGGCGGCCTCGGACGCCGTGGTCAAACTGCCGATCTCCTCGTACTCGGCGATCGCCGTCGACTCCGTCCACCAGCGCGTGTTCGTCGCCGACAGCAACACGGGTTACTACCTCAACAAGGGCACCATCGCCGTCTACGACTTCCAGGGCGAGCGGGTCGCCACCCTCCAGACGCCGGCCCATGTCTCCGGTCTTGCCCTCAGTGCCGACGGCTCCAAGCTCTACGCCGGCCTGCGCGAGCAGATCCAGACCTACGACACCACCACCCTCGCGCCGGCCCTCCTGGCCACTACCTACACCGACACCTGCGGCCGCGACCTGGCCTTCTCCAGCGGGCAGTTGTACTTCACCACGCCGTACTCCCAGTACGTCGGCGAGTGCTCCACCGCCCAGACCTACCTGGACGGCATGGTCAACGGCGTACACACCCGCACCGGCTGGAACGACTACGGCAAGCTCCAGCTCGAGGCGGGTCCGGGCAACCGGATGCTGATGGGCCAGCCTCGCAACACGAAGGCGGCCGACCCCTTCCTCACGGTCTACGACACCAGCGGCGACTCCCTCGTCCGCAACGCCGCGCGCCGCTTCGCCGACGGCGCGGGCAACGGAGCGCTCGATCTGAAGGACATGGCGTTCTCCGCCGACGGGAGCAAGGTCGCCCTCGCCGACGCGGCCTACGGCACCCGGCTGCTCAACACCGACGACCTCTCCGACGCGGCCGGCTCCTACCCGGCGCTCCCGGCCGGCGCCACCGCCAGTTCGGTGGCCTTCAGCGGTGACGGCAAGTACCTGGCGCGCGGCGCCGCGGCCACCGGCGCCACGCCCGACCTGCTCCTCCAGCCCGCGGACCCCACCGACGCGACGGCCCCGCTGGAGTTCGTCTTCGAGGGCAGCCTCGACGGGGACCGGGTCGCCCCGCGCGGCATGGAGTGGTCGGCCGACGGCTCCCGGTTGTTCACGGTGACCACCAACGCGGCCGGCAGCCAGTTCTGGCTGCACGTCATCCAGCCCCCGGCCGTCCAGTACGACACCGGCTTCACCGGCGGCCTCACCCACAGCCCCTCCGGGGCGGTGGCCGGCGAGCCGCTGGCGGTGCGCGGCCGGCTCCAGTGGGACGGGCCCGCGCCCGCCGGGCCGCTGAAGGTGACCGCCGTACGCCGGGACGCCGACGGCACGCATCAGCTCGGCACCGCGACCGTCAAGGACGACGGCACCTTCACCGTCCTCGACGAGCCCGACCTGGTCGGCGAGGCCGCGTACACCGTGTCCTTCCTCGGCGACCTGACCCACCGCCCGGCCACCGACGTCACCCACACCGTCACGGTCGGCAAGGCGTCCAGCTCGATCGCGCTCACCGCGCCTGAGGAGGCCACGACGAGCGGGGGCGTGCACATCACCGGCACGTTCGCCGCCCAGGGCAAGGCGCTGCCCGAGCGGGCCACGCTCACCGTGAAGCGCACGGACCGGCTCGGCACCGGCACCCTGTCGTCGGTCACCGTCGCCGCCGACGGCACCTTCACCATCGACGACCTGCCGCGCACCCGCCGCGACACGACCTACACGGTCGCCTGGGCGGGCGACGCCCTGCACGAGGGCGCGACGGCGTCGGCGACGGTGGACGTCCGGCGCTGAGGACGGCCGATGTGTGGCACCCGGTCCGCGCGTCGCTGCGTGGTGCGCGCGGACCGGGGCCGTTCCGGGGACCCCGGGCGGGGTCAGTGGGCCGAGCTGAGTTCCCTCGGCCCGGCCTGGGCGGCGGCGTGCGCGTCCATCCGCTCGGCCGACAGGATCGCCGCCGCCGTGTCGGCGCGGGAGGCGGCGACCACCAGCGCACGGCCCGCGAGGGCGTGCGCCCGCCGGTGCAGGCCCATCGGCTCACCGGCGGCGGACGGCTGGGCGCGCAGCGGCGCCCGCCCTCCGCGCAGCCGGGCCACCTGGCCGGCGAGCCGCTCGGCGGCCGTCTCCAGATCGGCGGAGGGGGTCAGGGCGCGCAGTTCGTCGGTGACGGCGAGCAGGGCGGCGAGGTGCCCGGCGAGCTGGATGTCCAGCTCCTCCTCGCGCGAGCGGTGGGGGAAGTCGGAAGGGTCGCCGGCCATCGTGCTGTGGACCGACTTGGTGCGGATCGGTTCGTACATGGGGATGGCCTCCTGTGCGCTGACAGGAAGCCATCCTAGCTTGGATTTCGTCTAAAGTTGAGTCGGGTCACGGACCGGGGCCCTCCGGCTACCGTCGGCAGAACCCGGGGGGCTCCAGTGGCCGGCCCTAGGACTGGCCGTACCCGTCCAGGAAGGTCCCGATCCGGGTCACCGCGTCCCGGAGATCGCCGGCGCTGGGCAGGGTCACCACCCGGAAGTGGTCCGGCTCGGGCCAGTTGAACCCGGTGCCCTGGACGACCATGATCTTCTCCTGGCGCAGCAGGTCCAGCACCATCCGCCGGTCGTCCTTGATCTTGAAGACCTGCGGGTCCAGGCGCGGGAAGAGATACAGCGCGCCCTTGGGCCTGACACAGCTGACGCCCGGGATCTGGGTCAGCAGCTCGTAGGCCACGTCCATCTGCTCCTTCAGCCGGCCGCCCGGCAGCACCAGGTCGTTGATCGTCTGCCGGCCGCTGAGCGCGGCCACGACCCCGTGCTGGCCCGGCATGTTCGCGCACAGGCGCATGTTGGCCAGGATCGTCAGGCCCTCGATGTAGGAGTCGGCGTGGGCGCGCGGGCCGGAGATCGACATCCAGCCGACGCGGTAGCCGGCCACCCGGTAGGCCTTGGACATGCCGTTGAAGGTGAGGGTCAGCAGGTCGGGGGCGACCTTCGCGGTCGGGGTGTGCGTGGCGCCGTCGTAGAGGATCTTGTCGTAGATCTCGTCCGAGCAGACCAGCAGGTTGTGCCGGCGGGCGATGTCGGTCAGGCCCTTGAGCACCGCCTCGTCGTACACCGCGCCCGTGGGGTTGTTCGGGTTGATGATGACGATCGCCTTGGTGCGGTCGGTGACCTTGCGCTCGATGTCGGCGAGGTCGGGCATCCAGTCGGACTGCTCGTCGCACCGGTAGTGCACGGCCGTGCCGCCGGACAGGGAGACGGCCGCCGTCCACAGGGGGTAGTCCGGCGCCGGTACGAGCACCTCGTCGCCGTCGTCCAGCAGGCCCTGCATCGCCATCACGATCAGCTCGGAGACGCCGTTGCCGATGTAGACGTGCTCGACGTCCGTCTCGATGCCGATGGTCTGGTTGTGCATGACGACCGCGCGCCGGGCGGCCAGCAGGCCCTTGGCGTCGCCGTAGCCGTGCGCGCCGGAGACGTTGCGCAGGATGTCCTCGAGGATCTCCGGCGGGCACTCGAAGCCGAACGCGGCCGGATTGCCCGTGTTGAGCTTCAGGATGCGGTGTCCGGCCGCCTCCAGACGCATCGCCTCCTCGAGAACCGGGCCCCGGATCTCGTAACAGACGTTGGCGAGCTTGGTCGACTGGATCACCTGCATGTCCGTGAGCTTACGACCCGGTAACGGCTCATGGGTGGTGTCTTCCGCCACTTGAGACGGTGCGGTTTGCCCGGTTATCGGCGACAGCTGTCTCAGAAGTCACTCGCGTCCCTAGAATGCGGCGCGGTGCCGGTGCGCCGAGGCCGCTGATCCGCCTGGTGCGACTGCGGGCGGCGCGAGGGCGGTCGGGCAAGGGGAGGGTGGGGTTGTACGAGGCACACGGTGGCAGCGGCGAGCCGGAGGTTCAGCCGAACGTGTACCACCCGCAGACGGCCCCGGCACCCTCGTACGAGGAGTACGCCGATCCCGCCGCCGCCCATGGCTGGCAGAACGCCTATGACGAGACCCGCGAGCAGCCCGCGCTCACGCTCTCCGAGTCGTCCGAGCCGTCCGGGCCCGCCGAGCCGCACGTTCCCGCCGCGGCCGGAGAGGGCGGCGGCCGCCGTGACCGGCGCCGGAAACGGCGGGCGGGCGCCCGCCGCCGGACGGCGGTCCTCGCCGGAGGTCTCGGCGCGGCCGGCGCGGTCGCGGTGATCGCGGTGCTCGCCTGGCCGGACGGCGCCCCGTCCGGAGCGCGCCCCGCGAGCGACGGACCCGCCCGCGTCCCCGGCGCCGCGACCACCCGCGTGGGCTCCTCCGCCCCCGCGACGAGCGCGCCGGGCGCCGAGTCCGGCCTTCCCGCGACGTCGTCGTCCACCGCGGCCGTGCCCGCCGCGGACGCTCCGGCGGCCACCGCCACCGGGGGTCCCACGGCCCCCAACACGCCCGGCTCCCCGGCCGCCACGGCCTCCGTCACTCCCGCGCCGACGCTCACGGCCGCCACGCCGACGGAGTCCGGCGAGGGCACCCCGGTCGGCGGCCGGGGCCACGGCCACGGCGCGACGAAGCGCCCCCGGTAGCGGGAGGCGGCCGTAACGTGCCGCCAAGTGGGTAGTGATCCCAGGCGAGTTGCGGTCCGCCACCCGACAAACGTGCGCGTATGCCCCGGACGAACGCGCAGTCGCATACAACTGCTTGCCCCCGCACGCCCCTCTCATGAGAATGCTCATGACAAAACGCGAGGCGACCGGAAGATCTCCGGTCGCCCAAGTCGTAAGAGGGGACCCCCACATGAACAAGCCTCTCCTGGCCGCGCTCTCCTCCCTGGCCATCGCCGGGCTGGGCGCGACCCCGGCGGTCGCCGCGCCGCAGGCCAAGGCGGCCAACGCGGTGACCGTCAACTTCGCCGGTACCGTCTCGCTCAGCAACTGCTCCGGCTCGGTCATCCGCTTCCCCAACTCCGCGGACACCGACCCGGCGCTCGTGCTGACCAACGGCCACTGCCTGGAGACCGGCTTCCCGGCGCCCGGTCAGGTCATCACCGGCCAGTCCTCCAGCCGCACCTTCGGCCTGCTGAACTCCTCCGGCAGCAAGGTGGCCACACTCCGCGCCAACCAGGTCGTCTACTCGACCATGACGGACACCGACGTCACGATCTACCGCACCACCACCACCTACGCGGCGATCAAGAGCTCGTACGGCATCAGCCCGCTCACCATGCAGGACACCCACCCGGTCGCCGGCGCCGCCATCAAGGTCGTCTCCGGCTACTGGAAGCGCATCTACAGCTGCAACATCGACGGCTTCGTGTACCGCCTGAAGGAGGGTGACTGGACCTGGAAGGACTCGGTCCGCTACACCTCCGCCTGCAACACCATCGGCGGCACCTCGGGCTCGCCGGTGATCGACACCGCCACCGGCAAGGTCGTCGCCGTCAACAACACGGGCAACGAGGACGGCCAGCGCTGCACCGAGAACAACCCCTGCGAGGTCGACGAGAGCGGCAACGTCACCGTCCGCCAGGGCATCAACTACGCCGAGGAGACCTACAACATCCCGGCCTGCTTCACCACCGGCAACAAGCTGAACCTGAGCGCGTCCGGCTGCACCCTGCCCAAGCCGTAACCCCTGCTGCCCCGGCCCCGGCCGGAGCCGTGAACCGGGGCCGGGCGGTCACACCGGTGTCCGGCGGACCGCCCGGCCCGCCAGCACGTCCGTCCGGCGGCCGTCCTCGATCGCGGGACGGCCGTCGACCAGCACGTACGGAATCCCGGCCGGGAGCACCCGGGGCTCGGCGAAGGTGGCGCCGGACGCGACGGTGTCCGGGTCGAACAGCACCAGGTCGGCCCGGTACCCCTCGCGCACCAGCCCCCGGTCCGGCAGCCGCAGCCGGGCCGCGGGCCGCGCGGTGAGATGGGCGACGCACTCCTCCAGCGTCAGCACACCCGCCTCCCGGACGTAGTGCCCGAGGTAGCGCGGGAACGTGCCGTAGGCGCGCGGGTGCGGCTTCGCGCCCCGCAGGATGCCGTCGGAGCCCCCGGTGTGGGCGCGGTGCCGCATGATCGTGCGGACGTTCTCCTCATGGCCGACGTGCTGCAGGATCGTCGTACCGAGCCGGTCCTCGAGCAGCAGCCGACGGGCGGTCGTCCAGGGGGCCTCACCGCGCGCGTCCGCCGACTCCCGCACGGTCCGCCCGACATGGTCCGCCAGAGCCGGGACGGTCACGCCGGAGATCTCGATCGTGTCCCACTCCACCGGCACGCCGTGGCAGCCGTCCGAGCCGGTGGCCTCCAGGTCGTACCGGATGCGCTCGGCGGTCCCCGGATCGGCGAGCCGGGCCAGGATCTCCTCCGGACCGCCCTCGCCCGCCCAGCTCGGCAGCAGCGCGGCGAGCGTGGTGCAGCCGGGGGTGTAGGGGTAGCTGTCCAGAGTGATGTCGGCGCCGGAGTCCAGCGCCCGGTCGAGCAGGGCGAGGAGCTCGGGCGCACGCCCCTCGTTCACGCCGAAGTTCATCGTCGCGTGGGCCAGGTGCAGCGGGCAGCCCGCCTTCCGGGTCAGCTCCACCATCTCGGCGTAGGCCTCCAGGGCACCGGCGCCGTAGGACCGGTGGTGCGGGCAGTAGTAACCGCCGTACGCGGCCACCACCCGGCACAGCTCGGTCAGTTCGGCGTCCTTGGCGTACATGCCGGGCGTGTAGGTGAGCCCGGAGGACAGGCCGACCGCGCCCTGCTCCAGTCCCTCCGCGACCAACTGCCGCATACGGTGCAGCTCCTGATCGGTCGCCGGCCGGTCCTCCCAGCCGACGGCCATCGCGCGGACCGTGCCCTGTGGGATCAGATAGGCCGCGTTCACGGCGATCCCGCGGTCGAGACGGTCCAGGTACTCGCCGACCGTGCGCCAGTCGAGGTCGACGTCGTCGCCGTACCCGTTCCAGCCGGTGATCGCCCGGCGGACCTCCTCCAGCGTGCGGTCGTCCACCGGCGCGTACGACAGCCCGTCCTGCCCGACGACCTCGAGCGTGACCCCCTGGGCGAGCTTCGCGCTGTGGTCCGGGTCGCGCAGCAGGGCCAGGTCGGAGTGGGCGTGCATGTCGATGAAGCCGGGGGACAGCACGAGCCCCTCCGCGTCCAGCTCCCGCCGCGCCCCCGGCCGCTGACAGCCCGCCGCCGCGGCCTCCTTGACGATGGAGACGATCCGGCCGCCGTCGACCACCACGTCGGCGCGGTAGGAGTCCGCGCCGCTGCCGTCGACGACGTCCGCGTCCCGGATGACCAGCTCCTCCACGGTGCCCCCTAGAAGAAGGTGCGGATGTAGTCGACGACCGTCCCGTCCGCCTCGGCCAGCGGGATCAGCTGCCACTTGTCGAAGGACGTGCAGGGGTGGGACAGGCCGAAGCCGACCCAGTCGCCGACCTCCAGGTCCGCGTCCCCCGTGGTGCGCAGCCAGGCGTGCTGGTCGGACAGACCGGTCACGGTGACTCCGTCGGCCGGGCGCTCGGTGCCGTCCCGGCGTACCACCTGGGCCTCGGGCAGGTCCAGGTCGTGGGCCGCGTCCCGCTTGCCCGCGTTGACGAAGGCCTGCTCGGCGGAGGGCCGGGAGACGACCTGCGCCCACAGCCGGAACGCGGGCTCCAGCGCGCCCTCCTGGGGGACGCGGGTGAAGGGGGTGAGCCTGCGGTAGTGCCCGTCGTCGTGCGAGACGTAGGCGCCCGAACGCAGCAACTTGAGCACGGGGGCGGACAGTTCGGGGATCTCCGCGAACACGTCGGCCACCGCGTCGAACCACGCGCTGCCGCCGGCGCTCACCACGATCTCGTCCACCCCGGCGAACCGGCCGCTCTTGTCGAAGTCGGCGGCCAGCGCCGTCAGCCGCCGCAGATAGGCCGTCACCCGCCCGGTGTCCGCCTGTGGCACCTCGCCCTCGTACCCCGCGACCCCGACCAGCCGGAGCGTCGGTACGGCGGCCACGGCGTCGGCGACGGCCGCGCACTCCGCCTCCGTGCGCACCCCGGTACGGGCCCCGTCGCCCGCGGCCAGCTCCACCACGACGTCCACCGGGCGGACGGCTCCGCGCAGGGCCGCGTCCATCAGCTCGACCCCGCGCACGGAGTCGACGTAGCAGACGAGACGGAACGCCGGGTCGGCCGCCAGTTCGGCGGCGACGCGGCGCAGCGCGGCCGGGTCCACCAGTTCGTTGGCCAGGAAGATCCGCTCGATGCCGAACGCCCGGGCCACCCACACCTGATGCGGCACCGCGAGCGTGATGCCCCAGGCGCCGTGCTCGATCTGCCGCTGGAAGAGCCGCGGGGCCATCGAGGTCTTGCCGTGCGGCGCGAAGGCGAGGCCGTGCCGCTCCGCGTAGGTCTCCATGAGCGCCAGGTTGTGCTCCAGCCGCTCGGCGGAGAGGGCGAGGACGGGCGTGCTGAACCCGCCCGTGAAGAGGTTGCGGCGCTGGGCGGCCAGCTCGGCGACGGTCAGGCCCTCGGCGTCCGGCGGGAGGCCCTTGAAGCGGTGGTCCACCCGTTCCTCGGCGAGGCGGGCGAGCGCTTCGGTGCCGGTTTCGCGGGGCATGTGACCCTCCTGATCCGGTACGTTGCACGATATGCAACGCCCATTGCGTATGTCGCTCACTGCTGTCTAGCATCTCGCCCGACACAGGGTCAACGAAAGACGCCCACCCCAGGATGACGAGGAGTCCCCCCATCGTGAACGTCGTGGATGTCGTCACGCTCGGCGAGTCCATGGTCACCTTCCTGCCCACCCGGGAGGGCCGCCTCGCCGACGTCCCCTCCTTCGAACGGGCCATCGGCGGCGCGGAGTCCAACGTGGCCTGCGTACTGGCCGCCCTCGGCCACTCCACGCGGTGGGTGAGCAGGGTGGGCGCGGACGGCTTCGGGGACCACCTGGTGGAGCGGATCGCCGGATACGGCGTCGACGTCGGCGCCGTCCGCACCGACCCGGCCCGTCCCACGGGCGTCTACTTCCGCACGGCGGCCGACCGGGCCACCGCCGCCCACGAGGTGGCGTACTACCGGGCCGGCTCGGCGGCCTCCGCGATGTCCGTGACCAACACGGACCTGACGGCGGCCCGCGCGGGCCGCGTACTCCACCTGTCGGGCATCACGGCGGCGCTGTCCGCGCAGTGCCTGGACCTCGTACGGCACCTGTCGCAGCCCACCGCCGGGCGCCCCCTGCTCTCCTTCGACGTGAACCACCGCCCGGGCCTGTGGACCGGCACCGACGGAGCCGAGGTACTGCTGGAGCTGGCCCGGGTCGCCGACATCGTGTTCGTGGGAGAGGACGAGGCGGAACACACCTGGGGCGTCACGGGCGGCCCGACCGCGATCCGCGCCCTGCTCGCCGAGCCGTCCCTGCTGATCGTCAAGCAGGCGGCCAAGGGCGCGACGGCGTTCGCGGACGCATCCGAGTCGCCGTTCTCCCGGCGCGTGAACGGCGAAGGTGCCCAGCCCCTCCGCCCCGCCGCGGGTAGTCGTGCCGCTGGGGCAGGCGCGGGCGACAACCCGTCGGCGCCGGGCCACGCGACGGGCCCCCGGCCGACCACCACCCCGCTCACCTTTGAACCGGCCCCGCACGTGGACGTCGTCGCCCCCATCGGCGCCGGCGACGCCTTCGCCGCCGGCTTCCTCTCCGCCACCCTCCGCGGTCTGCCACTGGAGCGACGACTCCGGCACGGCCACCTCGCGGCCGCGGCCGCCCTCACCACCCCCGCCGACCTCGCCGCCCCACCCACCCGCGACCACGCCGACCGCCTGGCCGCCCTGGACGACGAGGCATGGGGGAGACTTCGACTCGGCCCCGGCTGGACACAGGCCGACCGGGCCCCGGAGGAGGCGAACACCCCATGAGTCAGACCGTCGACCGCGCCCTCAGCATCCTGCCGCTGCTCGCCGAGGGCCCCGCCGACCTCGGCCAGGTCGCCGACCGCCTCGGCGTGCACAAATCGACCGCGCTCCGCCTCCTGCGCACCCTGCACGAGCACGGCCTGGTCTACCGCCAGTCCGACCAGCGCTACCGGCTCGGCGCGCGCCTCTTCGCCCTCGCCCAGGAGGCGATGGAGAACCTCGACATCCGCGAGATCGCCCATCCCCACCTCGTCCGGCTCAACGAGGCCTGCGGCCACACCGTGCACCTCGCCGTCCACGAGGAGAACGAGGTGCTCTACATCGACAAGGTGGAGAGCCGCTACCCGGTCCGGATGTACTCGCGCATCGGCAAGCCCGTGGCCATCACCGTGGCGGCCGTGGCGAAACTCCTCCTCGCCGACCTCCCCGAACCCGAGCGCCGCGCTCTCGCGGACCAGCTCGACTACCCCCTGTACACGCCCCGTTCCACCCCCAACGCCACCGCGTTCCTGCGGGAGTTGGAGCAGGTGCGCGAACAGGGCTGGGCCACCGACCTCGGTGGCCACGAGGAGTCCATCAACTGCGTCGCGGCCCCCGTCCGCGGCGCCGACGGCCGGGTCGTCGCCGCCATGTCGGTGTCAGCGCCGAACGTCGTCGTCACCGCCGAGGAACTCCTCACCCTGCTCCCGCAGGTGCGCCGTACCGCGGACGCGATCAGCGGCGAGTACTCCGGAAGAACGCCAGTGAAGGGCACCCCCGTATGACCGACAAGATCGCGCTCACCCCGAAGACCCACACCACCCCGCCCGCGAGGTTCTCCCACGGGGTGAAGAAGGGCAACATCCTCCAGGTCGCCGGCCAGGTCGGCTTTCTGCCCGCCGAGGACGGCAAGCCCCCCACGCCCGCCGGTCCGACGCTGCGCGAGCAGACCCTCCAGACCCTCGCCAACGTCAAGGCCATCCTCGAGGAGGGCGGCGCGAGCTGGGACGACGTGATGATGATCCGCGTCTACCTCACCGACGTGGACCACTTCGCCGAGATGAACGACATCTACAACACCTACTTCGGCGAGCAGGGACTCACCCAGCCGCCCGCCGCCCGGACCACGGTCTACGTCGGCCTGCCGCCCGGCCTCCTCATCGAGATCGACGCCCTCGCCGTCCTGAACTGACGACGGCTCGGGCACCGCCCACCTTCGCGCCACCCCCCTCCGCGCCACCCCCCCTCCGCACCACCAGCACACGCACGGCACACGGCACGGCATCGCACTCGCGGCGCCGTGCCGCGATCCCCCCTGCCCGAAAGCAGTATGCATTTACGAAGAGGACCCCCTAATGTCCCACTCGCTCGCCGCAACCGCTCCAGCGCCCGCCGCCCCACCCCACACCGGAGGCCTGCTCCTCCTCGTCGACGGCACCGCCGGGCTCCTCACCGTCGCCGCCATCGGCATAGCCCTGCTGCTCTTCCTGATCATCAAGGTCCGGCTGCAGCCGTTCGTCGCGCTCCTCGCCGTCTCCATAACCGTCGGCCTGCTCGCCGGCCTCTCGGTCACCGAACTCTTCGGCACCGTCCAGCGCTCCGACGCCGTCTCCACCATCGAGTCCGGCATGGGCGGCATCCTCGGCCATGTCGCGATCATCATCGGGCTCGGCACGATGCTGGGCGCGATCCTCGAGGTCAGTGGCGGCGCCGAGGTACTGGCGTCCCGCCTGCTGCACCTGTTCGGCGAACGCCGGGCGCCCCTCGCGATGGGCCTGACCGGCCTGATCTTCGGCATCCCGGTCTTCTTCGACGTCGGCATCTTCGTGCTCGCCCCGATCGTCTACGCGGCCGCCAAGCGCAGCGGCAGGTCGATCCTCCTGTACTGTCTGCCGCTGCTCGCCGGCCTGTCCATGACGCACGCGTTCCTGCCGCCGCACCCCGGCCCGGTGGCCGCCGCCGGGCTGCTGCACGTCCAGCTCGGCTGGGTCGTCCTCATGGGCGTCGTCTGCGGCATCCCCGCCGTCCTGGCCGCCTGGGCGTACTCCGCCTGGATCGGCAGGCGCGTCTTCGTCGCCGTACCGCAGGACATGGTCGAGGCCGCCGAGGAGGCCCGGCAGGCGGTCCTCGCCGAGCAGCGCGCGCAGGGCGTGCCGCCGCAGGAGCAGCCGGTGCCGCTCGGCACGGTCCTCGCCATCATCGGTACGCCGCTGGTGCTGATCCTCGCCGCCACCTTCTCCTCCATCGCCCTCGACCCCTCCGCGGGCCGCTCGGTGCTGGAGTTCGTCGGCAGCCCCTTCGTCGCCCTCACCCTCGCCCTGCTGCTCGCCTACTACCTGCTCGGCTTCCGGCGGGGCTGGTCCCGCAAGTCCCTGGAGACGGTGTCCACTTCGTCACTCAAGCCGGTCGGCAACATCCTGCTGGTGGTCGGCGCGGGCGGGGTCTTCGGCGCGGTCCTCAAGGCGAGCGGGGTGGCACAGGCGCTGTCGGACACCTTCAACGGCGTGGGCCTGCCGGTGATCGTGCTGTCGTACCTGATCTCGGTGGTGCTGCGGGTGGCCCAGGGCTCGGCCACGGTCGCCATCGTCACCACGGCCGGCATCGTGGCCCCGCTGCTGACCGAGGGCCACCACTCCCAGGCCTTCGTCGCCCTCGTCATCATGGCCGTGTCGGCCGGTTCCATCTTCGCCTCGCACGTCAACGACGGCGGCTTCTGGATGGTCGCCAAGTACTTCGGCATCACCGAGCGGGACACGCTGCGCACCTGGACGGTGCTGGAATCGGTGCTGTCGGTCGCGGGGTTCGCGGTGGCCGGGGTGGTGAGCCTGTTTGTGTAAGTGTGACCTGTGTGAACCGACGTGAAGAGTGAGCGGACTGGTTCCGGCACAGGAATGTCGTCCATACTGCCGCCGTGGACCAGCGCATAGGATCGAGCAGCCAGCCCCTGAAGGGCGAGCCCGTCAAGGGCGCCGGTTTCGACCCGGCCTTCATCCCGGGGATCACCGCACCGGCGACGGAACCGGAACCGGAACCGTCGGACGCCAAGCCGACGGCCGAGGCCGACGCCGAGGACGCGAAGTCGGCGACCCCGGAGCCCGCCGAGGCGTCCGCCGAACCGGCATCCGCCGATTCGGCGGACGGTGGACCGGAGGAGGAACCGGAGGAGGAGAGCGCACCCGAGGACGGCGCCCCCGTCTTCGAAGCCTCCGACCGCCGGGCCCGGTTCGCCGCCGACCGCCGCGGCGTCCGCCTCCGCCTGGACGAGGAGGACTGCGAGTTCCACTGGGACGAGATCGCCGCGGTCGAGACCGAGTCCGCCCGCTTCGGCAAGCGTTTCACCATCACCGTGCACACCCCTGACCGCCGCTGGTACCCGATCGAGATCGAGGCGACGTCCAGGTCCCGCTTCAAGGAGTGGGAGTCCCAACTGGACGCGGTGCTCGACGCGTACTTCGAGGAGGCGTAGGGCCCTGTGGGACGGGGGCGCCGGAAGGAGCCGGCGCCCCCGTCCCACGCGCACACCCCTAGCCGCAGTACTGGGCGGCCTTCCCGATGGACCGGTACATGCAGTCGGCGTTCTCCAGCAGTTGCAGCACCGCGTCCCTGTTACGGGAGGTCTCCCGCTCGATCACCTCGTCGGGCGGGTAGAACCCGCCGTCCCAGCTGGACGTCGGATACATCTCGAAGGTGTAGTCGAAGATCTTCTGCGTGCCCCACAGATAGTCGTCGATCGACCCGTCCGTGATGTACAGATCGCTCGACTGCTCGGGGGTGTACCCGTTGCTGGCCGCCATCTTCTGCCCCACGGCCTGGAACGCGGCGGCGTCGTCCGCCGTCATCCCGGCCGCGGTGTCCGAGTACGTGTACCCGAACGGCCACAGCACCAGCTCGCTGTAGGTGTGGAAGTCGATGCCGGCCCTGATCTGCTGTTTGCCTCCGACGACCCGGCTGCGCACGAAGTCGGAGACCACCTTCACCTCCGGCGCGGACTCGGCGGCCGAGCCGCGGTAGGTCTCGGACGACTTCGTCCCCGACGAGCCGCCGCAGCAGCCCCATTTGTAGTCCCAGTTCCGGTTGAGGTCGGTCCCGACGTACGAGGAACCGGAGTTGGGCTGCCGGTTCTTCCGCCACGACCGGTACGACCCGGTGGCGATGTCGTACTCGCCGCCGTCCGGGTTGAGGTCGGGGACGAGCCAGACCTCCCGGCTGTTGACGAGGTTCGTGATCCGGGAGTCGCTCCCGTACCCGGCGGCGAACTCGCGCAGCAGGTACAGGGCCATCTCAACGGTCAGGTGCTCGCGGGCATGCTGGTGGAAGGTGAACAGCACCTCGGGCTCGTCCTCGTCGGTGCCCACGTTGTCGCTGACCTTGACGGCGACGATGTCCCGGCCCTGGTACGACTTCCCGATCACCCGCTTGCTCATGATGTCCGGGTGGGCGGCGATCCGCTGGTCGATCTCCGCGTTCGCCTCGGCGTAGTTGTGGTACTTCGAGTCGGCGCTGGGGAAGTCGTACAGCCGCTGCTCGCCCCGGGCGCCGGCCCGGTCGGGAGCGGCCCCCAGGGGAGTGATCTCGTACCCGAGCCGGCGCAGCCGCCGGATCTGGTCGGCCCGGCCGGAGACGACCACGGTCTCCTCGTCGGCCTCGTCGACGGTGACACCGGTGGCCTGGATGGCCGTGCGCGTCACGGGGTTCGTACTCTGATGGATCTCGTACTGCCGGATGTCCTCACCGGACGCCGGGGCGGCCTTCCGGGCGCTCTCGGCGGTGGCGTGCGTGGCGGTGGCCGAGACGGGTGCGGCGAGGGCGAGGGCCAGCAACGCGCCGAGTGCGGCGGTACGCCTGCCGCCGCGCTCGCCGGAGCCGCGGATGCGAAGTCGCATGAACTCTCCTTGGGTCTCCAGGAATTCCGGGGTCGCCGGAAGTGGGGGAGTGGAGCTGGGAGCTGAGGTGCCTCAGTGCGACGTGCGGGTGCGGACACGGGAAGCCGGTAGCTGTGAGTCCGCTGTGCGGGGCTGGCGCTCATGGTCCGACGTTGGCATGATCAGGTCAAGACATGGCCGAGGGCGACGCGGGCTCCGTCCGAAACTAGCCGGAGCCGTGCGTCACGGCCTCATCTGAAGGAGACGGTGAGCCAGGGGCTCTCAGGGTCGGACATCAGGACCCGGTGGACGTCCACCATGTCCGTGTACCAGTTCCCGAACTCCTCGTCGTCGAAGTGCAGACAGCGCCCGAGGATGTACCCGGCGGCGAAGTCCTGCCACGACTTGTACGACCGCGCGGCGGCCCGGCCCGCCTCCACGACGGCGGCCTCGGCCTCATGAAGTGAGCAGTACCGCGCCCCCAGTCCCCAGCGGGCCATCCCTGACGCCCGCCCGAAGTTCCAGGCGTCGACGGAGCTGACGTACCGGTTCCCGTCCAGGATCCCGTCGGCCCGGAAGCGGGCCTCGTACCGGGTGATGCGGCCGATGAGGTGCTGCACCCCCTTGATGCGAGCCTCGGTCTCCGCCTCGGGAACGGTGGGCGTGGTGGTCACCCCGTCCGGCGTGAGGACGGTCTCGCCGCCGGCTCGCGCGCGCAGCACCCGGGCGACCGCGTCCCGCCAGTAGCCGGTGTCGACGTGCCCGCCGAAGTCACGCGCGATGGTCCGCCGCAGCTCGAGGGCAAACTCCCAGACGGGATTGGCGCCGTCGGGATCGAGCAGCGCCCGCTGCTGCGACTGCCACTCCTCCCGGCCCCCGACGCCCCACCACTCGCGCAGCAGCCGCCGCTCCGAGGTGTAGCCGTTCCCGTGATACGCCATGGCGTTCCAGGCCAGCCCGTCCCGCACGATCAGCAGCGCCCCGCACGCCAGCCCCCGCGCGACGGGCCCGTCCTTCGGACCGCCCACCCGCAGCGTGAGCACCCGCGCCCGGTCCAGCGGGGCCCGCTCCCGCGCGCCGTACTGGGCCCACGCGGCGGAGTGCGGCGGCGCGGAGGGCAGGAACGCCTCGCAGGGAGTCCCCGGGTTGACCACGATCATCGCCGGATCGGTCGGCGCCCACACCTTGGCGAACCACCCGAGCTTCTGCCAGTCGAGCACCCGGTGCGGATCGGGCGCGGGCAGCATCCCCTCCGTGTACACGGCCCACACCCGCCCGCCGGCCACCCGGGGATCGTGCCCGAAGACGGGAATCGTCCTGCTCGGCTCCGCGTCCGCCCCGTCACGCCGTACCTCGAAGTACAGCCGGCTGTCCGCGAGGGTGTCGAAGTACGCCGCCCAGTCCTCCCGCGCCTTGGCCTCCATCAGGGCCTGCTCGATCTCCGTCGGTGGCGTCCAGACAGGCGGCGCGGCAGGCCCGAAACCCGCGGGCGGCGGACCGAACGACATGCTGTGCCTCTCTCGAGTTGTTGGTCTTTGTACGGCTACTCGACTGAACCGGCGTCGGCGGCCGGTGCCTTCAGAGCGGCGATGAAGGGGGTGAACGCCTGGGCGGCGAATGTGAGGGTGGCCCGGGCGGGGGCTTTGGAGTCGCGGACGGATATGTGGGTGGGGCCTTCGGCGATTTCGAGGCAGGCGTTCCCCTCGCCACCACCGGAGAACGACGACTTCCGCCAGATTAGGGGGGTGGTCATGACCTCACAGCTCCTTCGCCAGCCTGTGGATGAAGTCACGCGAACGCTGCGGTTCGAGTGAAGAGGCCTCAAGCCTACGAAAGAGCGTTCGGAAGCGGTCTAGTTGGGCTTCGGCGTCCACGAACGCCGTGCCATGAGGTCCGTCGCGTACCACGGTGTCCAGCCTGGGCAGCGGTCCGCCCGCGTAGACCATGGCACTTCCGGCACCGGCGAATCCGTCCAGGTCGAACGGGATGACCCGGACCGTGACGTGGTCGGCTTCGGAGAGATCCAGTACGCGAGCGAGCTGGGCTCGCGCTGCCGGGCGGTCACCCACCCGGATGCGCAGGGCCCCCTCATGGATCACGGCGACGTACGGGGTCGGACCCGGGCGCTCGATGATGACCCTGCGCCTCATCCGGTGCTCGACTCGGAGCGATACCTCGCCTGCTGGGAACTCCGGATTGACGTAGGAGAAGAGTGCTCGGGCGTAGTCCTCCGTCTGGAGCAGGCCCGGGACATGGAGGAAGTCGGCGTCCCACCGGTATGAGGCGTGGTGCTCCAGCTCGGACAGATCCAGGTAAGGCGTAGGCAGCCGGTGCCGGTACTCCTCCCACCAGCCCCGCGCACGATCGGTCGCCATGGCCGCGAGCGCTTGGATCAGACTCTCGTCGGAGCAGGCGTAGTTGGCAGCGAGACGGCGCAGGCGCTCCTCGCTCACGCCTGTGAGCCCGGACTCGATGTGACTGATCTGGACATGGCTCACCCCGAGCAGCGCCGCCGCCTCGCGTGCCGCAAGCCCTGCGGCGTCACGGAGCCGACGCAACTCGACCGCCAACCGCAACTGCCGTGCCGTCGGTTCGCGCCTCAGGACCATGGTTGCTGCCTCACCTCAACGCACGTGCCAATCGCCCTCGTTCGGGGTCAGATTACGCGACCGGCTTGCTCGGGATGACATGTTAGCCCTACCGTCGGTGATGTAACGCATACGCAGCGGAAGTGCACCGCATCGTCCTGCCATGACGCCCGCGGCATTGCCACCGCGCGCCCTTGAACCTCTCACCTCACCGGAGTCGATGAGTCATGCCCGAAACCTGGGACTACACGCTCTACATCCCCAACGACCTGAGAGCGGTGACGATCTCCCGCCGGACGCTGCGTCTGATCCTGACGATGCACGGCCTGATCGGCCTGGTCGACACGGCTGAACTCCTGGCGACGGAGTTGGTGTCCAACGCCGTGCGGCACACGAAGGGGCCGGCCGCGCTCAGGGTGCGCCGCTCGGTGGAGGGGGTGGTGTGGATCGGGGCGTGGGACACGGACCCGGGCCCGCCGGAGCCGTTCCGGCCGCTGGAGGAGGTGGCCGAGCTGGGGGAGGAGGGGCGGGGCCTGGCCCTGATCCGCGCCTGCGCGGACTTCTGGGGCTGGCAGCCGTCGGCCAGGTTCGGTAACCGGGGAAAGTACGTGTGGTGCGAACTCGCGGCGGCGTAACCCGAAACGTCACCGGAAGGGGATATTCAGCCAGGGGCTGCCGGGGTCGGACATCAGGATGCGATGGGCCTCGACCGCGTCCTGGTACCAGAGCCTCGGCCACCCAGCCGAGGCTGCTGCAGGCGAACACCCGATGTGGTTCAGGGGCTGGGAGCATTCCAACGGTTTACACCGTCCAGATGGGGCCGCCGGCACGTGGGTCTTACGGGAAGGCCGAGTACGTTCTGTCTTCAGCATCGCCCTTATCCCGCTGTAACTCGACGCAAGCGCGTCGAAGGCAGCCCAGCCCTCCCCCGCGACTTGGCCTCGAAGCAAGGCCTGCTGAATCTCTTCAGCGGCGTCCAGGTAGACGCCGCGACAGGCCCGTCAAAGCCGTCCTCACGCTGGAGCGCCAACACTGAAGAAGCTGACTGAGAGTCTGCGATCGTCTACCGCGAGAACATGCTCATCCAGTGGAGAACGTGTTCCTCGTTACTGTCCATCAAGAACAGTTCGCTGCCCCCTGCCCTGAGAGAAACGCTTGCCATAGTGAGATCGCTTCTCTGATACTGCTCCAAGAATGAGATCAGTGACGCTGTCTCAGATTGGAGTTTAGATCCAGGGATCGTTCTTTTCATGCGGCGATTGTAGATATGTAGTAAATCCTCTCTTGAAACACTTCCCGTCTCGATTTCAGCGGTATCGTCGAGTCGTTCGATGAGTTGCGGATCACAGATGCCGGATTTGGCTGCGTTCCGCACGAGCTCGATCATCCTATCCTTGTCCATGGCCCTCCACCGATGCTCACTTCTGCTCCTGTTACCGGGCCCCTAATTAGCACTTCGCCTTCATCGTAAGGGAACGATACTCCGGGAACTCGCGTATATGATACGCCATCGCCATTTGGTATTCGGAGGACAATGCCTGGGCCATTTCCTCTATAGCTTTCCACTAGGGCCATGTCCTCGTAATATGTCGTCCATGAAGTGAAGATGCTGTCGGTTCGGCCGCCGACGTGCAGTTGTGGGTCTGAATGGCCGCCAAGTGGTTCGGCGGATCCGCTCTTTGCATCCTCGTACATGTTGAACCACTCTGGACGGCTGTTCTCATCCGCGTAACCGATGCCCCGGTACAGGTAAGGTTCCTCTTCAGGATCCCAACTCCCGCCATTCTCACACTCGTCTGGTGCAAGGCCCAGGCAGTCAGACGAGGTGTGCGGGTTGTGAACGTAAGAAGCCGGGTTGGGGGCGGGGGTAAGGCCGAGAGGGTCGGCCGTGAGGTAGCGAGCGGTCTCTGGGTCGTAGTGGCGGAAGTAGTTGTAGTGGAGGCCGGTTTCCGGGTCGTAGTACTGGCCTGGGAAGCGTAGAGGTGTGTATGTCGTGCTGTTGGCTGCCCAGGCCGTTGTGCCCCATAGGGTGCTTCGGGTGCGCCAGGCGATGTCGCCCTGCTCGTCGATGAGTTCGCTGGGGGTGCCGACGAGGTCGGTGACGATGGCGAAGAAGCGGGAGTCGATCTCGTCCTGGGTGGTGTCGGCCGCTGTGATGCGTTCGGTCTGGGCGAGGGGGCGCAGGCCTTGGTGGTCCCAGGTGAGGGTGACCGGGTGGGGGAGGTCTGCGGAGGTGGTGGTCTGCTCGCAGAGGGTGGTGCCGTCCCAGGTGAATTCCACCCGTTCCATCACCGTCTCGCCGTCCTCGGCCAGGCGGAGTTTCGCTGTGCGGCGGCCCAGGGGGTCGTAGGTGTAGCGCCAGCGGGTGCCGTCCGGGGTGGTCACCGCCGTCAGGCGGTCCTCGGAGTCCCATTCGTAGCGCCAGGTGTCCGCTTTGCGGGACAGGCGGGTCTTCTGGCGGAGGGTGATGCGGCCCAGCGCGTCGTGTTCGTAGCGGACGTTGCCCGCCCGGGTGATGCGGGTGCCCACATACGTGCGCGAGCCCGTCGCCTCGCCGCCGGGGTGGCCGGTCGGCCACTCGGCCTGGGTCTGGTTGCCCGCCTCGTCGTAGGCGTACCGCTCCGTCCAGCCGGCCGCGTGCACCGTTGTCACCCGGCCTGCCGCGTCCAGGTCGAAGCGCCGGGAGCCGGACAGGTGATCGTCGATACCGATCAGGTTGCCGTCGGCTCGGTAGCTGTACGTACGGTGCTGCACCGTCCGATTGCCGACGCCGGTCACCGACTGTGTCGTCAGGCGGCCCAGGGAGTCGAAGGTGTGGTCAAGGGTGATCGTGCCGCCGATGTGACGGGACAGCTCTCGGCCTGCCTCGTCGTAGGTGAAGTCGATGGCGTGGCCCGATGCCGTCAGCATGCCGGTGCGGCGGCCCGCGGCGTCGTAGGACCAGGTCGTCGTGGCGCCGGTCGGGGTCGTGCGGCCCGTGCGGCGGCCGAGGGCGTCGTAGGTGTAGGTCAGGGTGCGGCCGTTGACCGTCTCGGAGTGCAGGCGGCCGTAGCGGTCGCGCAGCAGCGTGAGCGTCGTGCCGTCCGGGCCCGTTACCTGGGCGAGTTGGTCGGTGAAGTCGTAGGCGTAGGTCGTGACCTGGCCGGCCGCGTCCTTGCGGACGACTTGGCCCAGTTCGTTGCGTTCGAAGGTCAGCGTCTCGCCGAGATCGTTTCTGCGGGAGATCAGGCGACCTGCGGGATCGTACTCGTACGTCAGATTTTTGTCGTCGAAGTCCGTCTCCGTGACCAACTGACCAGCCGCGTCGTACTCATACGTCCAGGTCAGGCCCTGCGGGTTCGTGACCTTCGTCAGCCGCAGTTCCATGTCGTGGGTGAACTCGTAGCGCACCCCGTCCGGACCGGTCCGCGCCGTCAGCAGGTCGAAGTGGGTGTACTCGAAGCGGGAGACGCCACCCATCGGGTCGGTGTGGCTCGTGCAGTTGCCCTCGCCGTCGTACGTCCAGGTCTCCGTGGTGCCGTCGGGGGCAGTGCGGTGGGTCAGGTGGCCTTCCACCGACCAGTGCAGCCGTGTCACGGCTCCGGTCGGGTCCGTTACGGCGACGGGCCGGCCCAGCGCGTCGCGTTCGTAGCGAGTGGTCGCGCCCAGCGCGTCCGTGATCTGCAGCGGGAGGCCGGCGCGATCGCAGACGACCCGTGTCGTGTTGCCGAGCGGGTCGGTCACAGACGTCAGATGGCCGGCCTCGGTGTACGTGAAGCGGGTCGTCCGGCCCGCCGGGTCCGTGACCGACGTGCGGTTGCCGCGCTCGTCGTACGTCTGGCGGACCACCGATCCGTCGGGGTTGACCACCTTCACCGGCAGGCCGAGCCCGTTGTACTCCGCCGTCGCCTCGCGGCCGTCCGGGCGGACGGCCGACGTGAGGTTGCCGTCCTCGTCGTAGCGGAACGTCGTCGTGTGGCCCAACGGGTCAGTCTGGGAGAGCAGGCGGTTGTAGCGGTCGCGGTGGAAGCGGGTGGTCGCACCCAGGGCGTCGATCTGCGCGACCACCTGCCACGCGTTGTTCACGAGGTAGCGGCGAGTGTGGCCTTCGCCGGTCGTCGCGGTTGTGGTCCGCAGGCCGGTTTTCGGGTCCGGGTCCCCGAACGACAGGGTCAGACTCATGTGGCCCGCCGAGCCGCCCTCGGCGACGCAGCGGTCCCGTTCGTCGTACTCGTACGTGTAGCTGCGGTCGTTCGTGTCCGTCCAGGACGTGACCCGGCCGACCTCGTCGTACGCGAACTGGAGCGGCAGCCCGGAGGAGTTGACGACCTCCGTCAGATTGCCGTCCGTGTAGCCGAAACGCTTCAGTTCCTCGCCGGTCGTGGCGAGGTGGAGGGCCGTGATGCGACCGGATTCCGTGGTGATGCGGACGCCCTTGCCGCCGCTGGAGACCACGGCCAGCGGAGTGCCCTCCGCGTCGTACTCGAAGGTGATCCAGTTGCCGTTGCGGTCGTCTATCTGTTCCAGCACCGCAAGGTTCTCGCCACGATCGGCGAAGTGCCAGGTGCGGCGGGTCCGCGGGTCCGTGACCGTGTATCCGCCTTCCACCCGGTCAAGCGACCGGCGAGGGCCGTGACGAGGAAGCGTGGGTAGGCCGGGTGCGGGATGCGGGTACGCCAGCAGCAGGCCGTCCTCGGTGACGAAGACGACTCCCTCCGCATCGATCTCCAGGCGCTGATCCAGCGTTGAGGACCACGAAGGGCCGAACCAGCGGCCCAGGTGGTAGCCGGACTCCACCCGCCGTTCCAACACCAGCGGCAGCACCCCGGGCAGCGTGACGTCCGTCTGCGGCAGATACATCTTGCCGGTGGCGAGGTTGATCGGGTCGGTGTCGTCGCTGTGCGTACTGGTCTTGTCGTGGGCGGTCGCCGGGGGATCCTCATCCACCGCCTCCCGCGCGCTCTTCCCGCCCGCGCCCTCGGCCCCCGCCCCCTCACGCTCAGCGACCTTCAGTGAGTCCCGCATCGCGAGTCTCTCGGCGGCGGCGGCCCGTACCCCGTTCACCTCCAGGCCCACTCCGTCGGTCAGGAGTACCTGGGGCGCGAAGCGGCCGCCGAACTCGGCGGGGTCCTTGGCGAAGTCCTGGAGTGTTTGTTTGAGCGTCCGCTCGGGGTGCGTCGCGCTGGACACCAGGCCGGCCAGGGTCATGGCCTGGTGCTGCAGTGCCTCGGCGGGGTGGGTCACGTTGTACGGATCGAGGGGGTTGGCGCCGCGGACCATGCTGTAGAGGCCCGCCGTGCCCTTGATCATGCCCCCGCCGACATGGAGCATCTCGGTGTTGAAGGCGCCGTAACCGTCGACCGCGTCCACCTTCAGCTGGGCCAGCGGGGGCGGTTCTGCCGGTGCGTGGGCCATGGCCGACTCGACGGCCTTCGCGGCGGCGCCGGCGGCCTCGTTGCGCTGCTTGCGGGCGTCGTGGAGAAGCTCCTCGGCCTCCTTCACGAGCGCCGCACCGGGGTCGTCGAAGTCGCCGGGATCCGGGCCCGGCGCCTTGTCGCCCGACTTCACCGCGTCCGTGTAGGCGGTGACACGCTTGTCGTACGCGTCCTTCGCCGTTGCGGAGGCCTCCTTGCCCTTCTTGTACAGGTCGACCGCGCCACGGGCCTTCTGCTGCGCCCAGACGACAGTCTCGGCGTAGGTCTCCAGTGCCGTCGCCGCCTTGGCGCAGGCGTCCGCCGCGTGCAGCCAGTTCACCGGGTGCATCTCGAACTTCTTGCGGAACGCGTCGGCCGCCTCGCCCTGCCACTGTGAGGAGTCCAGCTTGCGCATGCCCTGGCCGACCCGGTCGAAGGCGGTGTGGAAGTCCTTCAGGTGCTTGGCGGTGGACCGGATGTCCCCCGCGTCACCGTGGATCAGGTCGGTCGGTTCGTCGGTCTCGCCGAGCTGCTGCTCGCCCGGGGTGGCGCCCAGGGCGGAGGCGGCCCGGTCGCCGTAGTGGTGGACCTTGTCCGCCCAGTCGTGGGCACCGACCTTGTCGAGGGCGTCGGCGGTGACGTCGCTGCCCTTGTCGATGCCCTCGCCGATTTTCTTCTTGCCGGCGTCGTAGACGTTCTTGCCGTACTTCAGACCGCTGTTGAGGCCGTCGTCGATGTCGCCGAGGATGCCCATCAGCCCTCACCGTCCTGCCCGGCCGCCTTCGCGCGTTCCTCGGGGGACGGGCCCCACATGTCGTCGAGGACGCGGTTGTAGTCGTCGCTGGTCCCGGTCGCCTGGTTGACGCGGTCCATCGTGACGCCCGTCGGCAGGCCCAGTGATCCGGTCATGGCGTCCCGCCCGGCGTCCTTGAAGCTCTGCTCGGACTTCTGCCAGGCCTCGTCGAACGACTTCTCGCTGTAGTCGGGATCGGTGACGGCGTCGACACTGCTTCGGCGCAGCTCGTCCCAGCTCATCTTGGTGACGTCGTCCTCGGACGCGTACGGGTTGCCCACGCCCGCGTTGTAGGCGACCTTCATGGCGCCGCTGATGTACTGGTCCGTCTCGTGCAGGGTGCCCGCCGACAGGCCCACGTCCTGGGCGAACTTGTTGCCCTCCGCCACCAGGCCGCGCACGCCCCACTCCCAGCGCTCGCAGAACGACTTGAACCTGGCGGTCAGGTCCTCGTGGCCCAACTGGATGCCGGAGAGTTCCAGGTTCGAGAAGCCCCGGCCCACACCGGCCAGGCTGTCGACACCCAGATCCTTGAGTTCGGCCAGGGTGAGCGTGATGCCCTTCGCTATCTCGTCCAGCCCCGCGGCCTTGATGTCCTTGCCGCCCTTGCCCCCGCTCACCGCCGCGCCTCCTCATCGGTCGCCCCGGCGGCCAGGTCCACGGCCACCGCGTCCGGCACGATCCCCGCGACCGGCGGGAACAGCACGCCCTCGTCCCCGTCGGCCGCGTCCAGAGCCACGCCGCACGGCACCCCGACGGCCGGGACCCCGGCGTCCAGCAGCCTGGCGCCCAGCACCCGCCGGTACGCCCATTCCCGTTCGCCCTCGTCCCTCGCGATCGCGAACCGGGCCAGTGCCGGCTCGTTCGAGAAGGCCAGGATCCAGCGGACGCCTCCCCGGTCGGCGGTCAGCGGGTTCTCGTCCGAGTCGAGGGGCACGAGAACCGCCGTACGACGGAACTCACCCAGCAGAGCGGCGAACTCCCGACGTCTGCGCCGCACGTCGACCGCTTCCGGGGCAGGTACGGAACGTACGTCGTGTGAGATCTCGTCGGGTGCCTCCGCACCCGTCATCTCCGCGTACTCAGAAAGCGACGACCTGCGTATGTCCCCCGCCCGGCCGCCGTCACCCCCGTGATCAGCCATGCCCGGGATCATCACACCAGCCCATTGCCGAACGCAACGCGGTACCCGTCACGGTGAAGGGGCTTTGGCCGAATGTGTCCGGCGGTGGACATGCGGCGATGCGGACACACGAACGCCCGGATCCCCCCGGACATGGGTGCCCGTTCAGTGGAGGCTTCACATAACGGCATCGCGTGCGCATGCGTCCCTCCGCGCCGACTACGCGCTGCTGGACGAGGCGTCTCAGTGGTCCCGGGTACACGTCGCCCTCATCGGCGAGTGAACCTGGCTGAGCACTACTGGTCCTTCGCCTCCCAAACGATCACCTTGGCCGTGCCGGCGGTGAACACATCGCCCATGGAGGTGATCGTCAGGGCGGCGATGCGCCCGGTGCGCGTCCTGACACACAGCACGCTCTCGTCAGCCGCCTGGGCCATGAAGCCGCCGTGAGTGGCGAGCTGATCGGCGCACTGCTTTCTGCTCGGCGTACCGGGGCCGGGCCACGCCGCCACGTCGGGAGCGCCGGATGGATTCGTCATCAGTGCGTCGCTGCTGCTGTACAGCGCGGCGTCGTAGGAATCGTCGGTGCTCTGGGACGGGGGGAGGGAGTCGAGGTCCACCCCCGCCATGCCGATGTTGATCTCCCCCTGCCACCGGACCGGGCCGGCGGCAGCCGCCGCTGTCGTCGGTGATGAAACGGCAGCCTGCTCGGACGGGGAGTCCTGTGCCGGGGCGGTGACGTCGGGGCCCCTGCTCGCGACCGAGTCCGGTGGCGGTGCGGCGCCCTGCGAGCTCCCCTTCCAGGGCGCGAGCGCCATGACCGCGAAGACGGCCCCTCCGACCAGTGCGGTGACGCAGACGGCCGGCAGCAGGAATCCCGATTGCCGGATGTTGATGTTGGGGTTGGCGTTGAACTGTTGGCCGTTCGGCCCGACCTGCACGCCGGAAGGCCCGTGAAGGTTGTTGTGGTCGAATCTGCCGGCACCATCCCCGCCTTGTCCGGGGTCGGTCATTCCTGCGTCCCGAAGTTGTTGACCTGGTGGCCGTTGTGTCCGATCTGGACGGACGTGCTGTCGTGGAAGACGTTGCCTTGCACGACATTCCCGCCCTGGGAAGCGTATTCGGGCCGGGACGGTAGCTGGTCCAGCGCCTTCCGGAGCGCATTGGCGAAGGCCTCGTCGTGATCGACCGCGTCCTTCAGGACGATCTGGAGCCACTGGCGGGTCTCGGGCGTAGGTTCGCCACGGCCGGCCGAGGCCTCCTCGCCCAGGCGGGCCAGGGCGGTCTCCTGCCCGAGCTTTTCGCTGACCACCTCGTGCACCCGGTCCATCGCCGCGTCCAGGGCGCGGTCCGTCTCCTGGTCGGCCCGAGCCCCCACCCGACGCGCCTTGCGAGCCGCCCATGCGAACAGGCAGCCGATCGCGATCTCCACCCCTGTCATCCCGCTCCCCACCCCAAAGCTCCGGCTGACGACAGATCAGACCGTACTATCGGAGGGGGCGCAGACACAGGCATACGGCAGAAATCGCCCGCCCTGACGGACCACCGGCGCGGGCCGACCGGAGCCCGAGCCCTACGAGCGCTCGGGACGCTCACCAAGGCAGCGGATCGGGGCGGCGATCCCACCACCAGCCGCGTCCTGGCGTCATGCCCCTGGCGCGGGCAAGTTCCCTGCACAGTTGGTCGGTGTCCTTGGCCGAGTATGGACATGCGGAAGCCCGGGCCCCCCGGACCCGGGCTTCCGCTCAGCCGAGGCTCATGTCACGGCATAGCGTGCACATGCGCCCCCACCGCGTTGGACCACGCGTTGCCGGACGTGGCGTCCCAGTTCGTGGACCAGGTCATCGCGCCGCGCAGGTCGGGGTAGGTCTTCGAGGGCTTGAAGGTGCCGCAGCCCGTGCCCTTGCTCAGGCAGTCCAGCGCGTTGTTCACGACCGTCGGGGACACGTAGCCGCTGCCCGCGCCGCTCGTCGAGGCCGGCAGGCCCAGGCCGACCTGGGACGGGGAGAGGCCGCCCTCGAGCTGGATGCAGGCGAGGGCCGTCAGGAAGTCCACCGAGCCCTGGCTGTAGACCTTGCCGTCGCAGCCCAGCATGGAACCGCTGTTGTAGTACTGCATGTTGACGACCGTGAGGATGTCCTTGATGTTCAGGGCCGTCTGGAAGTAGGTGTTCGACGTCGACTGCATGTCGATCGTCTGGGGGGCCATCGTGATGATCAGGGACGAGCCCGCCTTCGAGGAGAGGGAGCGCAGCGCCTGCGTCATGTACGTGGCGTTGAGGCCGTTCTCCAGGTCGATGTCGACGCCGTCGAACCCGTACGTCTGCATCAGGGAGTAGACGGAGTTCGCGAAGTTCGCCGCCGAGGCCGAGTCGCTGATCGACACCGTGCCGTTCTGGCCGCCGATGGAGACGATGACCTTCTTGCCCGCCGCCTGCTTGGCCTTGATGTCGGCCTTGAACTGGTCGACGGTGTAGCCGCCGAGGCCCGCCGAGTCCAGGTTGAAGGAGACCGCGCCCGGCGTGGTGGTGGCGTCGGCGAAGGCGACCGCGATGATGTCGTAGGCCGACGGGACGTCGGAGATCTTCTGGACCTTCGCCCCGTTGTTGAAGTTCTGCCAGTAGCCGGTCACGGCGTGCTTGGGCAGCGAGCCGCCGCCGCCCCCACCTCCGCCGGTGGCCGCCGTCGTCCCCGTCACCGTGCCCGACTTCGCGGACTCTCCCGCCGAGTTGGTCGCCGTGACCTGGAAGGAGTACGAGGTCGACGCGGTGAGGCCGCTGATCGTCGCCGAGGTGCCCGTCACCGCCGTCACCTTGGTGCCGTTGCGGTAGACGTTGTAGCCGGTGGCGCCCGACACGGCCGACCAGGACAGCGTGACGGAGGAGGACGTCGTGCCGGAGACCGTCAGGCCGGCGGGCGCGGCGGGAACGGTGGGGGCCGGGTCGCCGCCACCGCCGCCGTCGGGGCCGTAGACGGAGATGTCGTCGGCGTAGTAAGCGGCCTGGCCGTACCAGCCGTGGGTGTACACCGTGACGGACGTCGTCGACGCGCCCGTGGTGAACGTCGTCGAGAGCTGCTTCCAGGACGCCGTGTCGAGGGTCCAGGTCGAGACGTCCGTCGTGCCCGTGCCGGTGACGCCAAGGTAGGTGTAGCCGCCCTGGACCCATCCGCTCAGTGAGTAGGTCGAGTTGGGCTTCACCGCCACCGACTGGGTGCACTGGGCGTTGTCCTGGCCGGCCGGGGTGGCCTTCAGGGCCGAGGAGCCGGAGTGGACGGGGGAGGAGACGGTCGTGCCGCTCGCGGCCGTACAGGTCCAGTTGCCCAGGCCGGACTCGAAGCCGGCGTTCCGGGCGTTGTTGACGTCCGCGGCCGAGGCGGGGGTCGTGGCCAGGCCCGCGACCGCGAGGGCGAGGGCGGTGACGGCGGACCAGGTGCCGATGCGAGTCCGTCGTCTGCGGCCGGTCCGGTCCGATGGCATGGCTGATGCACGGTCCACAGGGACCTCCGGTGGGGGAGTCGGTGGGGCGGGGGACGGTGGCCACCGTTGGCGTACAAGTTGGTCTAGGCCAATCCGGCTGTCAAGAGGTCCAGACCAAAACCATCTCCACCCGAGTGCTCAACCTGTCCGGTTTTGGCGCCACTTGTGCCCGATGAGTTCCACACGAGCTACACAAACGCTGTTCTCCGGTCATTGGGGCGTGGATACAGTGCTCAGGTAGTCACGCAATGAAGTCGTCCCGGCGCGTTGGAGTAACACCGGCCAGCCGCGGGGCGTGAAGGAGCGGGGAGCTGCGCGTGCCAACTGCCATTGCCGTGACCAGTGCCGACATGGCACTGCCGGCGCAGGACGAACGGACCATGCCGGCCGTCGTGCTGCGCGACCTCGACCGGCGCCCGCTGGAGCACACCCTCACCGAACTGCACGCGCTGACGGAGCAGTACGGGTACCTGGTCGTCGTGTGCTCACAGGCCACCCCGGAGCCCGTCGTACGACGGCTGCACACCCTCCGCTCGCTGCTGGAGAGCGACCGCGTCGCCGTCTTCCGGCCCGAGCTCCCGCCGCTCGGCATCGCCGTCCTCGCCCGGCAGTTGCGGCAGCTCGCCTCCTGCGACCTCAGCCCGGGCGTGCTCGCCTCGGCCGGCCGGCTGCTCACCCACTACATCCACGCCGGTGCCGTCCTCGGCTCGGTCGCCCGGCTGGACCGGGTGCCGGTCGGGCTCAAGGCGCACGCCAAGTCCTGGGTGCCTGGCAGCCAGTTCGCCGTCGTCGCCCACCCCGAGCCGCAGCTCGTCCGGGTCGCCCCCGGGGCCAAGCTCAAGGGACCCGAGTTCGGCACCTGGATGCTCGTGGCCAAGGGGCAGTTGCAGAGCGACTGGGTCGCCGGACTCGCCAAGGAGTGGACCGCGCACGCGCTGCGCGAGACCCCGCTGCCCGCCGAGTCGCCGCGCTGGTGGGGTACGGGCCGGGTGATCGAGTTCTGCAGCTACCTCGCCGACCTGTCCGTCCTCTACCAACTGGTCACCTCGGTACGGCAGTCCACCTGCCACTGGTGCGGCCTCGACGTCATCGGCGACCGCTGCGTCTTCTGCTCCGCCACCCCGCCCGCTCACGAGCCGCCCGAGCCGCGCGCCCTGGAGCAGCGAGCGCCCGCCTGACCGGCACGAACGCCAGATCACATCCCGCTCGACCGATTCCCCCAATGAGGTTGCACGGTTCATGAACTCCCGTCAGCGCCGCGGCGTGATACTCCTGATCCTGTCGGTCCTGTGCGCTCTCGGCGCGTTCGCCGGCGTGCTCTCCGTCGTCCACGACGTGAACTCCAAGGTCGGGCCCGAGGTCACCGCCTACCGGGTCAGGTCCGACGTGAAGCCGTACACCGCGCTGGACACGGACCAGTTCGAGAAGACCGAGATGCCCAAGCGGTGGCTGTCCGGCAACGCCGTCACCGATCTGCGGCAGATCCGGGGCAAGATCGCCGTGACGACCCTGCGGGCCGGCTCCCTGCTCCAGACCGACATGATCGTCGACCGGCCCGCCCTCCAGCCGGGCCAGCAGGAGGTCGCCATCATGATCGACGCGGCGACCGGGGTCGCGGGCAAGATCACCCCCGGCTCGCGCGTCAACGTCTATGCCACCTTCGAGGGAAAGAAGGAGGGCGACCCCGACCAGTCGAAGATCATCGTGACCAACGCCCGGGTCCTCGACGTCGGCCGGATCACCGCGCTCGAACCCGACACCGGAAAGGACCGCCGGGAGCCCACCGAGGCCGTCCCGATCACCTTCGCGCTGTCCACCCTCGACGCCCAGCGGATCACCTACGCCGAGTCCTTCGCCCAGCGGGTCCGGCTCGCCCTGGTGGCACCCGGCGGCCAGACCGGCGTCCCGGACAAGGACCGCACGTACGAACTCGCGACGGACAAGTGAGAGGCGGTCCGCATGCCCACCAGGATCCTCCCGGCCGGCGCCGACCTTGACGCCGTCCGCTCCCTCGTCACGCTGCTCAGCCAGCTGCCCGACGCGGAACCGCAGCCGCCCGTCACCGACTCCACCCAGCTGGTCGACGCCCTCGGCCGGCTCGCCGCCGAGTCGGTCGACGAGCTGCCCGAGGTCGTCGTCGTGCACGAACACATCGGCCCGGTACCCGCGCTGGAGCTGATCCGCGAGGTCGCCCTGCGCTTCCCGGCCGTCGGCGTCATCCTCGTCACCACCGACGCGAGCCCCGGCCTGTTCGCCGCCGCCATGGACTCCGGCGCCCGCGGCCTGGTCCCGCTCCCGCTGTCGTACGAGGAACTCGCCGGCCGGGTGCAGGCCGTCGCCCAGTGGTCGACGGGCGTACGCCGCCATCTCGGGCACGGCGCCGAGACGTTCGGCGGGGCCGGCGGCACGGTCGTCACGGTCAGCGGCGCCAAGGGAGGCGTCGGCGCGACCCTGGTCGCCATCCAGATCGCGCTCGCCGCCCAGGCCTCCGGCCGGCCCACCGCCCTGGTCGACCTCGACCTGCAGACCGGCGACATCGCCTCCTACCTGGACGTCCAGTTCCGCCGCTCGGTCGTGGACCTGGCCGCCATCAACGACATCTCCCCGCGCGTCCTCGCCGACGCCGTCTTCCGCCACGACACCGGACTCGCCCTGCTCCTCGCCCCCGCCGAGGGCGAGCGCGGCGAGGAGGTCACCGACCGGGCCGCCCGCCAGATCGTCAGCGCCCTGCGCTCCCGCTACGAGGTCGTCGTCGTGGACTGCGGCGCCCAGCTCGGCGGGGCGAACGCGGCGGTGGTGGAGACGGCCGACACCGCGCTGCTGGTGGCCACGCCCGACGTGGTCGCCGTACGGGCCGCCAAGCGGACCGTACGCATGTGGGACCGGCTGCAGATCCGCAAGGCCGAGGAGACCACGGTCGTCGTCAACCGGCACACACGCAGCACGGAGATCCAGCCCCCGCTGGTGCAGCGCATCACCGGTACGGCCCTGGCGCGCACGGCCGTACCCGCCAACTTCCGGGAACTGCAGGCGGTCGTGGACGCGGGACGGGTCCACGACCTCGACGGCAGAAGCACCGTCAAGCAGGCCCTGTGGGCGCTCGCCGGGGAACTGGGCCTGGCGAAGGCACCCGAGGGCCCGTCCCACCGGGGCGGTGGCCGGCCGCGCGGCGACCGGGGGTCGGTGAGCTTCCGGCGGCGGAAGGAGTGAGGGTCCGATGAGACGCCTGCGCGGTGACGACCGGGGCCAGGTCGCCGTCGAGTTCCTGGGGATGACCCCGCTGATCGTGCTCACGCTGGTGCTGATGTGGCAGTGCGTGCTCGTGGGGTACGCCTACACGCTCGCGGGGAATGCTGCCGACGAGGGTGTGCGGGCTGGTACGGCGGCGCACCGGGGGGAGCGTTTCGGCGCGTGCGAACAGGCGGCGCTGAAACACCTGTCGGGGGCCTGGCGGAAGGGTGCCGAGGTGACACGGTGCGGTGGGGAGGGCTATGTGACCGCCGACGTGTCGCTGAAGGTCCCCGTCCTCTTCCCCGGATCCATCGACTTCCCCGTCACGGTGCACGGCCACGCCGGAGCCGTCGAGGAGGTGAAGGACTGACATGCCACGCAGGGGACGTGACCGCGGCCAGGTGGCCATCGAGTACCTGGGGTTCATCCCGATCCTGCTGATCGTCGGGCTGGCCGGCTTCCAGATCGGGGCGATCGCCTACGCCGCCGAGCAGGCCGGCACGGCCGCGCGGGCCGGGGCGCGGGCCGAGTCGCTGGGGCAGTCCGCCCAGCAGGCGTGCGCGCTGGCCGTCAGCGGGGGGCTGAGCGTGACGTGCGGCCCGAGCGGGGGAGGGGACGACTCGGTCACCGTCACCGCCACCGTCTCCATCCCCTCGATCGTCCCGGGCTGGCACTTCGACCCCGCCGAGAAGTCCGCCACCATGCCCCGCGACCACTGACCGAGGAGAGGCGAACCCATGAGCCTGCGGGCACGCATCAACTCCCCCGAGGAGCAGGGCACCCGGGGTGAGGACGGGCATCTGGTCGCCTCCTACCGGGCCAAGCTGCTGCAGGAGATCGACCTCGCCGAGATGAGTTCGCTGGCCGCCGCCGAGCGCAGGGCGCGGCTCGAGCGGGTGCTCGGGCACATCATCAGCCGCGAGGGCCCGGTGCTCTCCACCGCCGAGCGCTCCCAGCTCATCAGGCGGGTGGTGGACGAGGCGCTGGGCCTCGGCATCCTGGAACCCCTGCTGGAGGACGCCTCCATCACCGAGATCATGGTGAACGGCCCGGACGCGATCTTCGTCGAACGCGGCGGACGCGTCGAGCAGTTGCCGCTGCGCTTCGCCTCCGCCGACCAGCTCATGCAGACCATCGAGCGGATCGTCTCGACGGTCAACCGCCGGGTGGACGAGTCCAACCCGATGGTGGACGCCCGCCTTCCCTCCGGTGAGCGGGTCAACGTCATCATCCCGCCGCTGTCCCTGACCGGCCCCACCCTCACCATCCGCCGCTTCCCGCGCTCCTTCACCCTCCAGGAGCTGATCGGGTTCGGCTCGCTCGACGAGCCCATGGTGTATCTGCTGGCCGGGCTGGTGCAGGCGAAGTTCAACATCATCGTGTCCGGGGCCACCGGCACCGGCAAGACCACCCTGCTCAACGCCCTGTCCGGGCTCATCCCGGCACACGAGCGGATCATCACCATCGAGGACTCCGCCGAACTCCAGCTCCAGCAGACCCACGTGGTCCGGCTCGAGTCACGACCGCCGAACGTCGAGGGCAAGGGGCAGGTCACCATCCGGGACCTGGTGCGCAACTCCCTGCGGATGCGGCCCGACCGGATCGTGGTCGGCGAGGTCCGCGGCGGCGAGTCCCTCGACATGCTCCAGGCCATGTCCACCGGCCACGACGGCTCCCTCGCCACCGTGCACGCCAACAGCGCGGAGGACGCCCTCACCCGGCTGCAGACCCTCGCCTCCATGTCCGACGTCGAGGTGCCCTTCGTGGCGCTGCACGACCAGATCAACAGCGCCGTCGACGTCATCGTCCAGCTCACCCGGTTCGCCGACGGCGCCCGCCGCATCACCGAGATCGCCCTGCTCGACAGCCACGGCGGCGATCCGTACCGGCTCACCACCGCGGCCCGGTTCCACGCCCGGCCCATGACCGCCGACGGCCAGGTGTACGGCGCCTTCGAGTACCACCCGCTGCCCCGGCGCGCCGCCGACCGCCTCCACATGGCGGGCCAGCCCATCCCGCAGGCCTTCGGCGTCGCCCACTCCGCGGAGCAGCTCGCCACCCGAGAAGCCAGGTAGGACCCCCCATGGAACTCCATACGCTCGTACAGCTCACCACCGGTGTCGCCCTGCTGACCTGCGTCCTGGCCGTCGCCGGCACCCACACCTACGCCGCGGGCCGGGCCCAGCATGCCGCCCTCGTCGACCGGCTCGCGCACACCGGAGCCGACTCCGGCCCCGGCCGCCGGCGCCGCTTCCGCACCCTGGACCGCCGGCTGCGCCGCACGGCACTCGGCCGGAAACTGGAGCTGCGGCTGGCCGCGACCGGCCTGGACGTCACCCCGGGCGAGTTCTTCGCCTACATGCTCGCCACGATCGCCGCGCTCTGGCTCATCGGACAGGCCACCCTGGCCCCCTTCTTCGGCCCGCTCGCCGGACTGCTCGGCATCTGGGCGGCCGTGCAGTTCCTGAACTGGCAACGCCAGAAACGCATCGAGCGCTTCATCAACCAGCTCCCCGAACTGGCCCGCATCCTGGCCAACGCCACCCAGGCCGGCCTCGCGCTGCGCACCGCGATCGGCATGGCGGCGGAGGAACTGGAGGCACCCGCGGGCGAGGAACTGGCCAAGGTCTCCGACCAGCTGGCCATCGGCCACTCCCTCGACGACGCGCTCGGCGAACTCGCCGACCGGCTCCCCTCCCGCGAACTGGTCGTGCTCGTCACGACCCTGGTGCTGTCCAACCGGGCGGGCGGTCAGGTCGTCTCGGCCCTGCGCAACCTCACCGAGACCCTCGAGGAACGCAAGGAGACCCGGCGCGAGATCCGCACCCAGCTCTCCCAGGTGACGATGACGTCGTACGCCGTCCCCGTCCTCGGCATCGGCGCGCTGTTCCTGATGAACGGGGTCAAGGACGGCGCCCTCGACCGCATGACCGGCTCACCGGTCGGCCAGGCCTGCGTGATCATCGCGTTCGCCATGTACGCCGTCGGGTTCGTCCTCATCCGCCGGATGAGCCGGATCGACGTGTGAGGGGGCTGACCTGATGGCATACCTGCTGGCCCTGCTGATGGGCCTCGGCGTCTGGGGCGTCTTCGCCGGCATCCGGATGTACCGCGCGGACGCGAGGCTCCCCGGTGACCTGGCGCTCGCCCTGGAGGTCGGTGCCACCCGCACCGGCGCGGTGGACTCCGTGATCGACCGCATGGGCATGCGCTACGCCCCGGCCGTGCTCCGTCTGATGGGCCCGCGCCTGGTCGCCCGGTACCGCCGCAGGATCGACCTCGCGGGCAACCCCGGCGGCCTCACCATCGACCGCTACGCGGCCCGCCGCGCGGTGTACGGCGCGCTCGGCGGCGTCGGCTTCCTGGTCTTCCTGCTGCGCGGCCAGTGGTTCGTGGCCCTGCTCCTGCTGCTGTTCGGGGCGTTCTGGACGGAGGTCGGCATCTGGTCGGCGATCCGCGTCCGCAAGGACGTCATCGAGCGGACCCTGCCGGACTTCCTGGACGTGCTCGCGGTGGTGGTGAGCGCGGGGCTCGGCTTCCGCCAGGCACTGGACCGGGTGGCCACCCGCTACGAGGGCCCCTGGGCGGACGAACTGCGCATCACCCTGCGCCAGATGGACCTCGGCATGAGCCGCCGCCAGGCCTTCGCGGAGCTGCGGCGCCGAAACGACTCCGAGCAGGTGGCGATGTTCGTGACGGCACTGCAGCAGGGCGAGGAACTGGGCGCCCCGATCGTCGACACCCTCGTCGCCCTCGCCAAGGACATGCGCCGCACCGACGCCCAGAACGCCCGCCGCAAGGCCGCCCGCGCGGTCCCCAAGGCCACGCTGATGATCACCACGTTCATGGTCCCGGCGACGATGCTGCTGCTGGGCGCGGGCCTGCTGCTGGGCTCCGGCGTCGACTTCGGCTCCCTGACGGGCGAGTAGGCGGGGCGAGGTGACGACCATGACGCCGGCGAGGGGGGCCACGGGCCGCCGGCACTGGCGTGTCCGGGCGGGGGGCGCGGACGCGGGCGCAGGCCTGGGCACCGGGGCCGGGCGGCCCGCGGCGGGCGGTGACGTCGCCGGCGGTGGCCCCGGTGGTGACGCGAACGCGGTGGCCCGCCGTGCGTACCTTCCTCCCCCCGACCCCGAGAAGCTGCAGATCCGTGCCCTGCAGGCGATGTGCCGGCAGGTCTTCGGGTTCCGCCTCGCCATGATCGTGCTGGCGGCCCCGGCCGCCCTGCTCAACGCCTCCCCCGGCCTGGGCGTCCGCCTGGTCGGCGCGGCCGTCGTCGTCACCTTCATGGTGTCCTACGTGCTGTTCCGTGACTGGGAACGCTTCGGCCCCCTCCTGCTGCGCCACCCCAGCCTGCTGGCCGCCGACACCCTCCTCGGCTCCCTCCCGCTGATCTCCGCGGGCCCGGACACCACCCTCGCCTACGTCAGCGTCTGCACCCCGCTGCTCGCCGGCCTGCTCTACGGCTGGCGGGGCGCGGCCTGCTTCGCCTCGCTCCAGTCCCTGATCCTGCTGCTGGTCCACGCCACCCTGAAGGCCGACCAGCGGGCGGGCATTGCCGAGTCCCTGCTGCTGCCCGGCCTGTGCGTCGTCACCGGCGCGATGGGCTCGACCCTGCGCAACCTGATGCTCCGCTACGGCATCGCGACGCAGGCGCTCACAGCGGTACAGGCCCGCCTGGCGGCGACGGAGGCGGTCCACGCGGAACGGGCCCGGCTGGCCCGCGAGATGCACGACTCGGTGGCCAAGACCCTGTACGGCGTGGCCCTGGCGGCCGACGGCCTGGCGGCGACCGTGTCGGCCGACGCCCCGGACCCGGCCCGGGTCCGCCGCCAGGCCGACCTGGTGTCCCGCTCGGCCCGCAGGGCGGCCGCGGAATCCCGGGAACTCCTGGAGGACCTGCGCCGCGAGGACTCCTCGGCAGCGGCGCCCCACATGGACCTCTGGTCGGAAGCGACGGCCCGCGCCGCGGGCTTCAGCACCCGCACCGGCCTACCGGTGACATGCCGCCGGACGGACGACCCCCGGGCTCCCCTCCCGCCCCTTCCCCCACCCCTCGCCCGTCACCTCCTCGCCATCGCCACGGAGGCGCTGGAGAACGTCCACCGCCACGCGTCGGCGACCCGCGTGGAGCTGACCGCAGGGGTCGAGGGCGACCTGTTCCGCCTGTCGGTCCACGACGACGGCAACGGCCTGCCACCCGGTACGACGCTCGACAACCTGCGCCGCTCCGGCCACTTCGGCCTGCTCGGCATGGTCGAACGCGCCGCCGAAGCAGGGGCCCGCATCCGCATCGGCCGGGGCGGCAACGCACGCGGCACGGAGGTCAGGGTGGAACTGCCCCTGCGGCCCGCGCGGTGCGCACGACCCGACGTCACGCCCGAGAAAACCTGAGCCCTTGAGCCCGAGAGGAGGCACCCGATGCAGCACCTGAACGCCGGCCCGGACTTCCCGCCGGCCACCGTCACGGCCCCCCTCCGCCTCGTGGTGGCCGACGACAACCCGGTCATCCGCGCGGGCCTCACCGCCCTCCTCTCCGACCGCGAGGACACCACGGTGGTGGCGGAGGCGGCGGACGGCCGCGAGGCGTACGAGGCGGCACTGCTCCACCGCCCCGACGTCATCCTCCTCGACGTCCGCATGCCCGGCGTCGACGGAATCTCGGCATTGCCCCACCTGGTACGCCTGGCCCCGGTCATGATGCTGACGTACAGCCACGAGACGGAGACCGTACGGGAGGCGCTGCGGCTGGGGGCGGGGGGTTACCTGGTGCACGGTGACTTCACGACGGAGCAGCTGGTGAGGGCGGTGCGCGACGTACGGGAGGGACGGCCGCATGTGACACCGGGAGCGGCGCGGGCGTTGGTGACCGGACTGCGAGAGAGTGCATCTGCACATGCGGAGTCTGAACTACCGCCTTTGCTGGGCTTGATTCCACCCCAAAACCTTTCGCAACTGCAATCGGATGTGGGACAGTCGTATCGGTCGCGGTCCCAACTGAGCGGCAGGGAGGCGGAGATCATGGACCTCATCGCGTCCGGCATGACCAACCAGCAGATCGCTGCCGCCTGCTTCATCAGCGAGAAGACCGTCAAGAACCACATCAACCGCATCTTCGCCAAGCTCCACAGCACGACCAGGTCCCAGGCGGCGGCCAAGTGGCTGGGGGTGGCCTGAAATGTCTGACCGGGGGAGGGGTTGGGCCCGGGAATGGGTCCTGGGGCCCTTAGAGGAGCGTTGGGCTTCGCCCTACCTTCTCAAGGTTGAAAACGAAGCCGGAGGAGAGCACCGTGAGCGACTTGATGCTGAAGCTGCTGGACGTTCTGCAGCGACGCGACAGCGACAAGGGGCAGACTGCGGTCGAGTACTTGGGGATCATCGCGGTGGTCGTGGCAATCGTGCTGGCAATCACCGGCACGGATATCGGGCAGACGATTCTGGACGCGATCAAGTCGAAAATCGCCGAGATCACCTGAGCCGTCCATGTAGGTTCAGCGACTCAGGGCAGGCCTTCCCCATCTACATCACGGTGGTGGCAGGCCTGCTCTTTCTTGCGTTCGCCTACCTGGCGGTCGGTCAGGCCGCGGTGAATCGGGGCGGCGCGCAGACCGCGGCCGACGCGGCAGCGCTCGCAGCCGCCCAGGAGGCACGCGACCAGCTCGCCGGCCTGTGGGTGGACGCCCTGTCCGACCCCACCAAGTGGACGGACATCTTCGAGGGCAAGGGCGCCGACGATCCGTGCTGGCGAGCGGAACAACTGGCCGCGGAGAACGATGCCAGCCTCAACTCCTGCAACCCCGATCTGCTCAGATACACGGTCGAAGTCCAGACCAACAAGTCGGTCGGAGATTCCGTCGTGCCCGGGACCGAGAACATCAAGTCGACCGAGTCCGCGACGGCTGTGATCGAGCCTCTCTGTCTCCCCGGCGATGACGCCACAACTGGCGCATTGCCACATCTCACCTGCAAGGGCGGGGAATGGGATCCCGACCCGGACGACCCAGCCGGACTGCCGAAGCCCGAAGATCTCTTCGACGTTCACCTGGCCGACTGACAAGCGCACGACGATTCAAGAAGGAAGCAGAGTCATGAGCATTCGGTTCACTGCGCACGCCCGCAGGGGACTGGTCGCGCTCACAGTGTCGACCGGTCTGGCTCTCGGGGTGGCCGCTTGTGGTGGTGGCGATGACGCCAAGAAGCCGGAGGCTTCGGCGCCCGCCTCAAAGAGCGATGGTTCCAAGCCGAGTGCTCAGGAGGGGCAGTCCGAGGAGCCGTTGGCGGAGCTGAAGGGGCCCAACGGACTGCTCCTTCAGATCACGGCTGCCACGCGCGACTCGGGCGGATTCGTCACAGTGAACGGGAACCTGAAGAACGACAGCGGGAGCAAGGCCGTCATCCCGTCCAATCTCAGCGGTAACGAGACGGAGATCATCAAGAACGGCAGCTCACTCGGTGGCGCCACACTTGTCGACTCCAAGGGCAAGAAGCGCTATTACGTACTGCGCGACACGGACGGACGGCCACTCACCACAACGGGCCTGCCTACCCTCAAGCCTGGCGAAACGTTGCCGGTGTTCATGCAGTTCCCCTCCCCCCCGACCACCACCTCCGAAGTCAACTTCCAGCTGCCCGGCTTCCCCACGGCCACCATCCAGATCTCCGGGTGAGGCCAAAGTGACCACCACACCCCGCCTCACCCTCACCCTCACCACAGCCGTCCTCCTCGCCGCCGCCAACCTCACCCTGGCCCGCGCCGACGACACCTCCCCCAGCGAACCCCCGGGCACGGAGCCCTCCGCCTCCGCCCCCGTGAAAGTCGACCCCACCGACCCGGACCTCAAGCTGCCCGAGGGGGCCACCCTCGCCGAGGCCAAGGTGCTGGACATCAAGTCGGTCGTCGAGGACCAGAGCGGGGACGAGCGGCGGGAGGACACCAACGCCGACGTCACCTTCGCCCTGCAGGCCGAAGTCCTCTTCGGCAAGGACAGCGCCAAGCTGGGCGGTGAGGCCAAGGCCCGTATCGCGACGATCGCCGACGAGATCAAGAAGCAGAACGCGACCCGGGTCCGCGTCTTCGGCTTCACCGACAACCTCGGCTCCTCCGCCCACGGCGACGTCCTGTCCAGGCAGCGCGCCAACGCCGTCCAGGCCGTCCTCGACCAGGACTTGAACGACCCGAACGTCACCTTCGAGGTGCGCGGCTACGGCGAGCAGTACCCGATCGCCGACAACTCGACAGAGGCAGGCAGGAAGAAGAACCGCCGCGTGGAGGTCTCCTTCCCACGCACGGAGAGCTGAGGAGATCCCACCTGACCGGCCGCGCGAGGCCCGGCGCCTACGCCGGTTCGCCCTCGACCTCGACCCGTGCCCCAGCCACCAGCCCCCACCCCGCCATGGCCCCCGCCTCCGCCTCCAGCACATGACGGGCCCGGAGCCGGGGCCGACCCAGGCGGCCGGGCTTCATCGTGTGTACGGCCAGGACGGTGAGGCCGCGGTCGAGGTAGGCGACGTCGATGGGGAAGCGCATGCGGAAGGTGTGCACGCTGCTCGCGGGGGACAGCAGCATCGCCCCGGCGAGCGAGTCACGGCCCAGCAGCCCCCTCGTCCGAGCCCGGTAGGACGTCGCCATCTCCAGCGGGACCGTGACCGCCGCCCCGCCCCCGCTCGGCCGGACCACCAGCCTCCCCCGCCCGTTCCGCCAACCCGCCATCCCGAGCCCACCTCCGCCGTGACCGTACCCAGGAGAGGGAAGGAAAAGCGACACCAGGCTCGCCCGTAAAGGAGTTGTCCCGCTCACCGCCGCCCATTAGGAAGGTCTCATGACTGGACTGGGCGCGGTGTTCCGACCTCAGCTTCCTCCCGAGCGGCTCCGTGAAGTGGTGCGGGCCGCGGAGGAGTCGGGGCTCGAGGAGCTGTGGTTGTGGGAGGACTGCTTCCTGGAGGGAGGTGTGTCGACGGCCGCCGCCGCGCTCGCCTGGACCGAACGGTTGCGGGTCGGGATCGGGCTGCTGCCCGTGCCGCTCAGGAACGTGGCCGTCACCGCCATGGAGGCCGCCTCGCTCGAGCGGATGTTCCCAGGCCGGGCCGTCCTGACCGTGGGACACGGCGTCCAGGACTGGATGGGGCAGGTCGGCGCACGGGCCGCCTCACCCCTCACCCTGCTCGGTGAGCATCTCGACGCCCTGCGCGCCCTGCTGCGCGGCGAGCGCCTCAGCGTGAGCGGACGGTACGTCCGACTGGACGACGTCGGTCTCGACTGGCCCCCGGAGCGGCCGGTCGGCGTACTGGCCGGCGCCACCGGCCCCCGCACGCTCCGTCTCGCCGGCCAGAAGGCCGACGGTGTCCTCCTCACCGCCTCCACCTCACCGGACGGCGTACGGCGGGCCCGGCGGATCATCGACGAGGCGCGCCGGGAGGCGGGGCGCGGCGGGCCGTACCGGCTCGTCGCGAACCTCCTTGCCGCCACCGGCCCGGACGCCGCCGCACGGCTGCGCGCGGAACTCGTCGCCGAAAGGCTGGAGTCGGTCCCGGATCTCGGTGTCGCGGGGGACGCGGCGGCCGTGGCCGCGGCGGTGCGCCGACTGGCCGAGGCCGGTGCCGACACCGTCGTCCTGCAGCCGACGGGCGACGAACCGGACCCCGAGGGCTTCGTGCGCTTCGCCGCGCGCGAGGTCCGGCCCCTCGTGCCGTAACGGAGCCGCGGGAGGAGGACGGCGTTGTCAGTGGCGGCTGCCACACTGCACCGCATGACCGACGAACACGACCATGTGCGTCTGCGTGAAGTCAGGGACGACGACCTCCTCGTCCTCCACGCCTACGAGCACGACCCGGAGGCCGTCCGGCGGTCGAGGTTCACTCCCCGGCCGCTGGACGCCTTCCTCAAGCACTGGCGGGAGCGGATCCTTCGTGCTCCCGACAGCCTGGTGCGGACGGTCACCGTCGACGGCGAGGTGGCCGGGAGCGTCGTCTCCTGGACCGCGGAGGACGGGCGCAGATTCGTCGGCTACTGGCTCGGCCGCCCGTACTGGGCGCGTGGCGTGGGGACCCGCGCCCTCGGCCTCTTCCTGGAGCTGGAGCGGGTGCGCCCGCTGTACGCCGACCCCTTCTCCGGGAACACCGCCTCGGTCCGCCTGCTGGAGAAGCATGGTTTTGAACACGTCGGTACGGACCGGGACGGCGACGACGTATTCGCCGTGCTCGCGCTCGGGCACCCTCCCGTGGAAGGCCGGTGACGGGCGCCGCACCGGCCACCGTCGATCAGCCGGCCGCCGGGCGGTGGGCGCCCGTGGCGCCGTCGATCAGTTCGCGCAGGATGTCCATGTGGCCGGCGTGCCGGGCCGTTTCCGTGATCACGTGGACGAGGGTCCAGTGCAGGGAGACGGACTGGTCCCGCCAGGAGGGGCGGCCCAGGGCGTCCAGGGGCAGATCGGCGATCATCCGGTCGGCGGCGGCGCGGGCGCGACCGTAGAAGGCGACGATCCGGTCCGTCGTCTCGTCGGGAGCGATCCGCATGTCCTCGCTCTCGTAGGGGTCGAACCACAGCGGTTCCACCTCGCCGCCGAACGTCTCCACGAGCCAGCCGTACTCGACCGAGGCCAGATGCTTGACCAGGCCGAGCAGGGTGGTCCCGGTGGGCGTCATGGGGCGGCGCAGTTGTTCGTCGTCCAGGCCGTCGAGCTTCCAGAGCACGGCGTCCCGGTGGCGGTCCAGGCTCGCGCGCAGGATGTCCTTCTCTTCCGCGGTGCTACCGGCGGGTGCGTTCGTCATGGACGCGGAAATTAGCAGGACCCGATGACAACGAGGCTGCGACGATGGCGTTCATGACAGAGAGCCGCTCCTTTGAGGACCTCGTGGCCGAGGGCGCCGCCGTACCCACCGAGGGATGGGACTTCTCCTGGTTCGAGGGGCGGGCCAGTGAGACGCGGCCCTCCTGGGGGTATGCCCGTTCGGCGGGGGAGCGGCTGGGGCGGGCCGAATGCGCGCTGGACGTCCAGACCGGGGGCGGGGAGGTACTCGACTTCGCCCTGGCCGGGGCGGGGACGAACCGACCGCACCTCATCGCCGCCACGGAGGGGTGGCCGCCGAACGTCGCCAGGGCCACCGCCCTGCTGCGGCCGCGTGGTGTGGTGGTCGTCGCCGCCCAGGACGACGCGCCCCTGCCGTTCGCCGGCGAGACCTTCGACCTGGTGCTCAGCCGGCACCCGGTGACCCCGCACTGGGCGGAGATCGCGCGGGTGCTGCGGCCGGGCGGTACGTACTTCGCCCAGCATGTCGGGCCCGGCAGCGTGTTCGAGCTGGTCGAGTACTTCCTCGGGCCCCAGCCGGCGTCCGTGCGCCGGGGCCGTGCTCCCGAGGGCGAGCGGAAGGACGCGGAGGCGGCCGGGCTCGAGGTCGTGGATCTGCGGGCGGAGCGGCTGCGGATGGAGTTCCACGACATCGCCGCCGTCGTGCACTTCCTGCGCAAGGTGGTCTGGATGGTCCCGGGCTTCACGGCCGAGGCGTACGAACCCCAACTCCGCGCCCTGCACGAGCGGATCGAGAAGGAGGGGCCGTTCGTGGCGCACAGCGCCCGCCACCTCTTCGATGTCCGGAAGCCGACCTCCTGAAAAGGTGGCGGAACCGGGTTTTTCGGCCCTCCGTCCACCCGTGCTTTCCACGGGGTTTCCACATCGTTATCGGGGACGGTTCACATCCGTCTCACCCGTCACGTAGGTTCAGACCAAGGTAATTCGCGTCAGCAAAGCTGCGCGGGCGGCACCGCGCAGTGGAGGGGGCTGCGCGGTGCCGCGATGTCCGGCGGATGCACGGCGGAGCCGTCAAGTGGCTGTTCGCTCGCGGGGTAGCCCATCGGGGGGACCCCGGGACAACTCGCCGAGCTTTCACCAAGACGGCCCAAACCCTCTTGATCTCGCCGATCATCACCCGATTCCCTGAGAATCCGCCGTGAATCGGCCATGCGGCACCTCTGAATCCATCGTTCCGCGCACACCTCGCCGTCGCTGGTCGATTGCGGAGAGTAGTTGTGGCACGCCGATGCACGCGTCCGCCCTTACGAAGGGTTATGGTGGAAACCCCCCCTCGGGCCGGTCCGTCTCCCCCCCACGGACCGGCCCGTTTTTTCTTCGGGAACCACCCGGCAGGGGCCGGCGTCCCACCTCGGGGGGTGGGCCGCCGGCGGCGGTACCCTCGAAACCCGCCCGAACCCCGAAGGGTCTTTCCCGTGAACCTGCGCGACAAGCTGCGTGGCCTGCTCGTCGGGCTCTACGCGCGCCGGGTGGAAGGTCACCTGGACCACGCTCAGGTGCCCAAGCACATCGGCGTCATCATGGACGGCAACCGCCGCTGGGCGAAGGCGGCCGGTTCCACCACGGTCCACGGCCACCGGGCCGGTGCCGAGAAGATCGAGGAGTTCCTCGGCTGGTGCAGCGAGACCGATGTCGAGGTCGTCACCCTGTGGCTGCTGTCCACCGACAACTTCGACCGTCCGCAGGAGGAGCTGGTCCCGCTCCTCGGCATCATCGAGGACGTCGTCCGCACCCTCGCCGCCGACGGCCGCTGGCGGGTGCACCACGTCGGTACCCGCGACCTGCTGCCGGCCGGGATGCAGAGTGTCCTCAAGGAGGCCGAGGAGACCACCGCCCATGTGGACGGCATAGTGGTCAACGTGGCCATCGGTTACGGCGGCCGCCAGGAGATCGCCGACGCCGTGCGCTCCATGCTCCTCGACGCCCAGGACAAGGGCGCTTCGCTGGAGAGCCTCACCGAGTCCGTCGACGTCGACATGATCGGCCGTCACCTCTACACCGGCGACCAGCCCGACCCCGACCTCGTCATCCGCACCAGCGGTGAGCAGCGGCTGTCCGGATTCATGCTCTGGCAGACCGCCCACTCCGAGTACTACTTCTGCGAGGTCTTCTGGCCCGCCTTCCGCAAGGTGGACTTCCTGCGTGCGCTGCGCGACTACGCCGCACGTCACCGCCGTTACGGCGGCTGACGCCGCACGCGCCCAGACCTCACGCCCCGCCGGCCACCGCACCGGCGGGGCGTCCCGTATACCCCGGTTGGGTGGGAAGTAACAAGGAGTTCACCGGTGCGCTGTCGGCCACTTCTGCATGGCGGCGCTTTTCACAGGGCATAAGGCAAGCAGGTTGACACCCGAACCACGGGTGTCGGATCTCAGCGGGCGGCACGGGGCCGTCCGCCCGGGAGGCCCTTTGTACCAGCCCGACCGTGCGGTCACCGTACGGAAGCAGCCGCGGAGGTCCGGTGTCCGGCCCGTCCTGCGCGGGGGCCGGGGACCGGTCGCAACGCTCCCGCCCTCCCGGCCCGGCTTCCGCTTCGTCGCTCCCCGACCTCATCCGAGGGGGTACGTCCTTCCGTGGTGACCAGCACAAAGCGCCACAAGCCAGATCGGCGCACTTATGTTCTCGACACCAGCGTCCTGCTGGCCGACCCCAACGCCCTGACCCGCTTCGAGGAACACGAGGTCGTGCTCCCCGTCGTCGTGGTCACGGAGCTGGAGGCCAAGCGGCACCATCCCGAACTCGGCTACTTCGCCCGCCAGGCGCTGCGCCTGCTGGACGACTACCGGGTGAAGCACGGTCGCCTCGACGCCCCCATCCCGATCGGTGAACTGGGCGGAACCATCCGTGTCGAGCTCAACCACTCGGACCCCAGCGTGCTGCCCACCGGCTACCGCCTGGGGGACAACGACTCACGCATCCTCGCGGTGGCCCGCAATCTGCAGGCCGAGGGGTACGACGTCACCGTCGTCTCGAAGGACCTGCCGCTCAGGATCAAGGCATCCTCGGTCGGCCTGCTGGCCGAGGAGTACCGGGCCGAGCTCGCCATCACGGAGAACTCCGGCTGGACCGGAATGTCCGAACTGACGCTTCCGGGTGAACAGGTGGACATCCTCTTCGAGGAAGGGCACGTGTACGCCCCGGAGGCCTCCGGCCTCCCCGTGCACACCGGTCTGACCATCCAGTCCGAGCGCGGCAAGGCGCTCGGCCGGGTCACCGCCGAGGGCAACGTCCGGCTGGTACGCGGCGACCGGGAGGCGTTCGGCATCAAGGGCCGCAGCGCCGAGCAGCGCATCGCGCTCGACCTGCTGCTCGACCCGGACGTCGGCATCGTCTCGATGGGCGGCCGGGCCGGCACCGGCAAGTCGGCGCTCGCGCTGTGCGCGGGCCTGGAGGCGGTCCTGGAGCGCCGTCAGCACCAGAAGGTGATGGTCTTCCGGCCGCTGTACGCGGTCGGCGGGCAGGAGCTGGGCTATCTGCCGGGCTCCGAGGCCGAGAAGATGAGCCCGTGGGCCCAGGCCGTCTTCGACACGCTCTCCGCCGTCACCAGCCGCGAGGTCATCGAGGAGGTCACCGCCCGGGGCATGCTCGAGGTCCTGCCCCTGACCCACATCCGGGGCCGCTCCCTGCACGACGCCTTCGTGATCGTCGACGAGGCGCAGTCCCTGGAACGGAACGTACTGCTGACCGTTCTGTCCCGGATCGGGGCCAATTCACGGGTCGTTCTGACCCATGACGTCGCGCAGCGGGACAATCTGCGGGTCGGTCGCTACGACGGTGTCGTCGCCGTGGTCGAGAAGCTGAAGGGGCATCCGCTCTTCGCCCATGTCACGCTGACCCGGTCCGAGAGGTCCCAGATCGCGGCCCTTGTGACCGAAATGCTCGAAGAGGGCCATATCTGACGGGAGTAGCCCGTTGGCGCCGTCCGGCAAAGGGCAAGAGCCTAGCCGGGCGGCGCCTTCGCGTGTGGGGATTTCCTGAAAACCCCTGGGGCAAACGAGGTGTGAGCTTTCACACGCAACTCGGAATTGCCACCCGGTGTCTGGTTACGGCAGAGTCTCACTCCTGTCAGGCCCCGCATACGACACACCTGTACCCCTGGGGGTACCCCCACGCCCTCTAGGCAGTGGGGGAGGTACGGCACCACAGAAGCATCACCCCAATTCCATAGCGTCGTCGTATGCCGCCCGCGCACCACGCGGCGCTCCCCGCACGGGAGTTGCCCACCGGGCCCGCGCCTCCGTGACCCGCAGTTGGGAGGCCAGTGCCAGGGGCACGATTGCGTCCGCCACGGTCACCGAAGCGGGCGATGCTGGAAGGAAACCGTGTGAGCCGGATTTCGGTCCGGGGATTCGCAGTGGCCTCGGCCACCGCGGTCACCGCCGTCGGAAGCGTCGTCGGTGTTGCCTCGGGCAGCACCGCGCAGAACAACGACGCCGAGGCGACGGCAGCCGACACCACGCTCCTCGCGGACATACCCGCGGGTCAGCAGGCCCAGGTGCAGACCGCGTCCCTGACGCAGCAGGCCGACGCGCAAGCCATCGCCGCTGACGCGAGTGCCAAGAAGGACGCCGAGGAAACCGCCCGCAAGGCAGCCGCCGAGACCGCGGTCGCCAAGAAGGCGGCCGCCGAGAAGGCGGCCGAGGCAGCCGCCAAGGAGCGCGCCGAGGCGAAGGCCGCGGCCACCCGCTCCACCCGGGACTCCTCCAGCTTCCCGGTGCAGAGCAACTACAGCGTGGCGCAGATCCAGGCGATGGCACGTCAGATGGTGGCGGCCGACCAGTTCCAGTGCTTCAGCAACATCGTGAACCACGAGTCGAGCTGGAACTACCAGGCGGTCAACGCCTCGTCCGGTGCCTACGGTCTCTTTCAGGCCCTGCCCGCCGGCAAGTACTCCTCCGCCGGTGCCGACTGGCGGACCAACCCGGCGACCCAGATCAAGTGGGGCCTCAACTACATGAACGAGCGGTACCACAGCCCCTGTGGCGCCTGGTCGTTCTGGCAGGCCAACAGCTGGTACTAGGCCGACAGCCGGTCTCGGGCCGGCCCCGGCAGTGGGCCGGCCCACGCTCAACCCCGCGCAGCCCCTCCCCGTCCTACGGGGAGGGGCTTTCGCACTGTACGGTCGTACGCGAACGGCTCCCGGGTGAGCGGTGGCGTACACCCGGGAGGCGGGGGAAGAGGACGGATCATGTCGCGAGTGCCAGGGTGGCTGGGCCGGCTGGGTGCCGGACTGACCGAGATGAGTGAGCGGTTGAACGAGCGCCGCGCCGAAGTGGACAAGGACACGGGGTCCGATCCCGTCGCCGGCCGCACCGCCGGCCGGACCGCCGGCTCCGTACCGCCCTCTCGTCGGCCGGCCGTACCGGCCGGGCCCCGGCCCGACCCGGCCCAGGCCGTGCCCTGGGGCGTGCGGGTCGCGGCCGAGGCGGGCTGGCGGCTGCTGATCCTGGCCGGCACCGTGTGGGTCCTGATGCGCGTCATCAGCGCCATCCAGCTCGTCGTCTTCACCTTCGTCATCGCCCTGCTGGTCACCGCCCTGCTCCAGCCGACGGTCGCCCGGCTGATGCGGCACGGGGTGCCGCGCGGCCCGGCCACCGCGCTGACCGCGATCCTCGGCTTCGTCGTCATCGGACTGATGGGCTGGTTCGTGACCTGGCAGGTCATGGAGAACATCGACACCCTCTCCAGCCAGATCCAGAGCGGCATCGACGACCTGCGCAACTGGCTGCTGAAGAGCCCCTTCCACGTCACCGACAAGCAGATCAACCAGATCGCCAAGAACCTCCGCGAGGCCATCGGCGCGAACACCGACCAGATAACGTCCGCGGGCCTGGAAGGTGTCCAGGTCGTCGTCGAGGCGCTCACCGGCATCCTGCTGGTGTTCTTCTCGACGCTGTTCCTGCTCTACGACGGCGAGCGCATCTGGCAGTGGTTCCTGAAGCTGGTCCCCTCCGCGGCCCGTCCGGGCGTGGCCGGCGCCGGCCCGCGCGCCTGGCGCACCCTGACGGCCTACGTCCGGGGCACGGTGCTGGTGGCCCTCATCGACGCCATCTTCATCGGCATCGGCATCTACTTCCTCAACGTGCCGATGGCCGTCCCGCTGGCCGTCTTCATCTTCCTGTTCTCGTTCATCCCGCTGGTCGGCGCCGTCGCATCCGGCGCGCTGGCGGTGATCGTGGCCCTGGTGACACAGGGCGTCTTCACCGCGCTGATGACCCTCGTGGTCGTCCTCGCCGTCCAGCAGATCGAGGGCCACGTCCTGCAGCCCTTCATCCTGGGCCGCGCGGTCCGCGTCCACCCGCTCGCCGTCGTCCTCACGGTGGCGGCCGGCGGCATGGTGGCCGGCATCGGCGGCGCGGTGGTGGCCGTACCGCTGGTGGCGGTGACGAACACGGTGGTGGGATATCTGCGCGCGTACTCGGCGGACGCGGCCGAGGACCAGGACGAACCGTCAGCCGTAGAGGACGACCATGGCGGCGAGGAGCAGCCCGGCCGAGACGGCGAGGGCCCAGAACCGGTAGCGGTGCCAAGCGGCGAGCGCGACGGAGTATGACCAGGCCCCGCCCGTGAGGGAGACGGCCCACCAGCCGGCCGCCGCGTGCGCGGCCGAGAGAAGGATCGGCGCGAGCAGGAGCGTCGGCGGAACGACGACGAGCCGTGGCCCGATGCCGAGCCTCTTGTACACGACGAGCAGCACGGTGAGGGAGACCGCGAACAGGAGCGGGACGGCGGTCAGGTTCCATCCGGTGAAGCAGAGGCCGTCGGTCGTCCGGCAGATCCGGTCGCTGCGCCGGCCGACCCAGGAGAGGTAGGCCTGGGCGCCGGTGGCCAGAACCGCTCCGGTGACGGCGGCGCCCAGCAGCCGCGGCAGGGCGGGCGCCGGTTCCGTGCGGGGGGTGGTCATGTCCTGCAGCCTTCCGTATGCAAGGGCCGGGGGCCTGAGTACTGGTACTCAGGCCCCCGGTTCAGTCGTCGGTCACAGCTTCCGAAGGGTCTGTTCCAGGGTGTCCGCGTAGATACGGGCACCGGCGATCTTGGGGTGAAGGGTCTGCATGGACGGCTTCGGGCCGTCGTTGTCCGCCTTCTCCCGCCCGTTCTCCACGAGGGCGTTGATGGTCTCCGGACTGCCGCAGGCGGCCTTGCCGTCGAAGTTGGCCCGCGGGTCGGCGAAGGCGGCCCACGTTCCGCCGTCCTGCTCGGCGGCGCCCTTCATCTCGGTCGCGAGAGTGTCGGCCACGGTCCGGACCCAGTCGTTCTCGACGGTCTCGTAGGCGCCGGGGAAACAGCCGTGGTCCTTCTCCACCAGGCGCGGGTAGCCCATGAGGACGACCTTCGCGTTCGGGGCCTGGGCGTGGATGGCGTTCAGCGTCAGGGCGATCTGCGGCCGCACGGAGTCGTGCAGCCACTTCGGCGCCCAGTCCTTGAGGGCGCCGGTGGAGCCACCCGTCTTCTCACCGGTCGCGGGGTCGACGTTCTCCATTTCCGAGTAGGGACAGGTGGTCGTCGACGGCACGGGAAGGTCGATGCACTTGCCCATGACGTCGCTGAAGCGGGCGTCGTTGCCGCCGATGCTGAGCGTCACCAGGGTGGTGTTCTCGTCCAGGTAGCCGGTCTCGAGCTGCGGCAGCTCGCCGGACAGGGGCTGGTTGAGCACGTTGTAGGTGCGGGCTCCGGAGCAGGCCACGAAGTGGTAGTCCATCTTCGGGTCAAGGCTGTCGGCCATGGCCCCGATGGAGCTGGAGTAGCCGGGAAGAGTCGCCTGCCTCGACCACGCCAGCTTGGAGCGGTGGCACTTGTCGACTTCCTTGTCGTTCTGCTTGTCCGGGTGGTCGGTCTCCGGGTACAGGTCGGAACCGTTCGCCCCGGTGACCGCCTCGCCGGAGGAGTAGGAGTCACCCATCGCGACGACGAAGTTGGCCGGCTTGGCCGCGAGCGGCTGGAAGGCGACCGCGCCCCAGGCGATGTCCTCGTCGGCGGTTCCGTCCTTGGTCGCGTTGGACAGCTCGACCCGCGGGGTGCCGGTGAAGTGGAACACGCCCAGGCTGGCCCAGCCGCCGGCCCGCTGGAGCACGACCCGCTTGTGGCTCTGGCTGTCCGTGCCCAGCACGTCGTACGTGGCCTGACGGGTCTGCGCGCCGGTGTCGGGAAGGTGCACGAGAACGCGTGCCCAGTTCAGGCTCTGGCCGAGGGTCCAGGTCCCGTCGACGGTCATGTAGCCGGCGGAGCCACCGAAGTGGTCGGCGTCGCGGGTGCGGGTGTACCAGAAGTGGCCGCCGTAGCCGCCGCCCACCGAGTGCAGGTCGGCCTTGGCCTCGTAACGGCCCTCCGTGCCGGGGTTGAAGGCGAACTGGAAGCTTCCCGCGGACGAGATCGTCGCGCAGTCGCTCTGATCGCTCCAGGACGGCGTTCCGTTCGGTACGGAGGCGACGACCTTGGAACCGGCCGGAGCGCCGGAGCACACCGGCGTGCCGTTCTGCAGACGGTTACCGCGCCCCGGTTCCTGCACCAGGGACTGGTACTTGATGTTCTCGTGGCCGCAGGTGGCGCCGCAGTCGCTCTTCCAGGTCACATTGGGCTGGTTCCACCAGTACTGCGCGTAGCACTCGGCGTCCGGGCACTTCGGCGGCGTGTCGGGGTCGCAGTTGTTCTTGGAGTTGCAGAACGCGTCGAGCGACGGCGTGACGTGCACCCGGTTGTACCGCGCGCTGCCCTCGTACAGGTAGGGCTGGTCCGTTCCGTTCCAGTAGGCGGGACGGAAGCCGGCCGAGGAGAAGCCCGACTCACCCGGCCAGTCCTGACGGCCGGAGGTGGAGTAGGAGTAGCCGGAGTCGATGGACCAGGCGGCCCAGCCCATCACCTTGACCTCGTAAGGCCAGTCCTGGGGATGAGCCGCGTCCTTGACGGCGTACGGGTCCACGTCGGTGTTCATGAACGGGTGGCCCCAGCCCTTGGCGTAGATCGGGTTGGCGGGGTTGTTGTACCAGCCCAGGCCCCAGTGCCCCGCGTGCTTCCCGGCCTCCGACGGAGGGTTGAAGCCGAGGTTGTAGTTCCAGACGGCGGTGAACCAGTTCTCCACGTAGGAGGGGTCGTCGTTGTTGACGGTGATCTTCTGGCCGTCCTTGTGGACCTCGTTCCACTTGTCGGCGAGGATCTTCAGCGAGGCGGCGATGTTCGTCGCGTAGTCGACCGCGATGAGCTTCTGCAGGGCCGGCGACAGGCTGGTCTCGTGCGGTTTCGCGTGACCGGCCAGCCGCATGCCGTCGGTCACCTGGCCGACGCCGTAGCCGCAGTCCGACTTGTCCCAGTTGATCTGCCAGTAGGCGGCCGGGTCGTTGGGGTCGGCCTTGTGGCCGTAGTAGCCGTCGACGGCGGCCAGCGGGTTGCCCATCTGACCGGGGATCGAACCGCCCTCGGCCTGCCACAGGTTCGACTCCTGGGCCATGATCCCGAGGAGCACGTTGACCGGGATCCGGCCGCCTCCCGTCAGCTTGGGCAGCGGGAACAGGGCCTGCGGGTCGATGGTGCCGAGACCGGCCTGGCCGCGGTATCCGCCCTGGCGGATGTAGCTCGCGCTCAGATCACCGCGCACCGCCATGTCGGCGGCCCACTCGACCTGGTTCGGCGTCGGCTGCAACGCCTGCGCCTTCATGTCGTTGCGGGACACGGCGCACCAGCGGTCGTCGTCCGTCGGGGAGCTCGCGGTCAGCCCGGCTTTCGGGGAGGCGCCCCGCGACCGGTGGGTACCGGCGGCCGTGGCCAGGGCCGGGGAGGGATCGTTCCCCGAGCCGTTGACGGCGTCGTGCCGCACGCTCTGGGTCAGTTTCGTCCCGGTGGTGGTGGCGGTGCTGGTGACCGTCAGCGCCTTGTCGCCCTCGTCGGCCGGCGTCGCCGTCCGCGAGGCGGGTTCCCCGGACCTCGTGAAGCCCTTGCCCGCGCCCTTGATGTGGGTCAGGCCGGCGCGGACACCGGGCGTGAGCACGGGCTCGACGGCGAGCCTGCCCTGCGAGGACACATCGGTGCCGGCCGGGGCGTTCAGGTGGGTGACGCCGGTTCCCGCGGTGGCGGGAGAGCCCTTGGGGCGGCCGGTGAGGAAGACCCGGCCGGCGTCGCCCGGCATGAGGTCGAGGTCGCCGAGTCTGCCCGAGGCGATGTTCTTCGGCTTGCCGCGTCCGGTGAACAGCTTGGCGTGCGCCGTGGACTCGCCCTCTCGGTCGACGAAGGCGATCCCGCCGTCGGCGGCGGGCCGGATGTCGAACGGAGCACTGTCCGTGTCCGCGAGGTTCTTCACCTTGCCGGAGCGGTCGAGGTGGACCAGCCGGCTGCCGAGCGCGGCGACCGTGCCGTCCTTCACCGGAACGGCGCTCGTGATCTCCCCGCGCGCCGCCGCCGTGCCCGTCGTCCTCCCGGACACGTTCACGGTGATCACACGGGTGCGCGTGCTCGCGGCGTCGTTCATGTCCCGGAAGCCGGTGAACGCGGCCTGGTGCGTGGCCGTGTTGCAGGACGGATCGAAGTAGGCCAGCGACGCGGTGAAGGGCAGCTTGGTCACCTTGCCGGACGTCAGATCGACGACGGCGGCGAACGCGCCCCCCTGCATCAGGTCGGGCTTGTTGGTGAAACCGCGCGGCGCGTAGACGACGGCCGCGTGCGAGCGGTCCATCAGGCACTGGTTGCCGATCCACGAATCCGCCGGCATGCCCGGCTCCGACAGCAGCGCGACGGTCTTCCACGCGTAGGCCTTGGAACTGTCGGCGACGAGGATCCGCAGACCGTCCGCGTCAGCGGCGGCGGTGACCGCACGGTCGGGACTCTTCTGCCAGCCCCCGCCGAGCTTCTCGCCCGGGTTCCGTACCCCGCCGGAGGGAGCGGGCGCCGCGGTGGCGGGACGGGCGGAGGGGTGGGATGCCGGAGTGGCGCCGGCGGGCGCCGCCTGGAGCATGCCGCCGGTCACAGCGGCGCAGGCCACGAGGGCCACCAGGGGCGCGCGAGTTCGTCTCTTGGAACGCAAAGGAGCTTTCCCCGTATTTCATTGAGTTGTTTCCGTGCCTTTCCGGGCACGGCGAAACGCCCCTCCGCCCTGGGCGGGACAGCCCTGTGGGACGGACGGGAGCGGGAATTCAGCGATCCGGGACTCCACGCGTGCGACGCGTGAAGTCCCGGTGCACCGTTCGGGCAGCGCCCGCTAGTTGCAGTTCGTGCTGTCCGTGACGTTGTTGATGATGTAGGTGCTCGAGCTGGAGCTGGTCTTCATCAGCGACGTGACCGTGCCGCAGCCGCCGTGGTTGCGGTAGACGGGGCCCGCGTACTCGGAGTACGTGCCCGCGTCGCTGGCGCAGCCCTCCGCCGTGTAGTTCGAGCAGAGCTTGATCTTCATCCACTTCGCGCCCGACGTGTTGTTGTCGAGGATGGCGCAGGTGGGAGCGTCGTTGCTCGCGGGGTTGCTGCCTTTGACGTAGACGAAGAGAGTCGCCTTGCGCGACGCGTCGGGCAGCATGTCCGCCTTGTAGAGCTTGTATCCCGTACCGCAGACGGTCGCGCCCGCGGCGGCGGCCGCGGGCTGCGTGGCCGCGATCGCCTTCGTGTGCTTGTCGGCCTTGACCGAGATGGCGGGCACCGGCTGGTCGGCGGCGGCGACCTGCGGAGCGGCCGTGCCGAGGAGGCCGAAGCCGGCCGCGGCCGTGGCGAGCGCGGTCCTCGCCGAGACACGGATTCGAATAGACATGCGTTCCCCCATGGAATGCATTTGAGCTGCATTTGAGCAGCCGTCGTAAAAGCAGGCCGACGGCTTGAATGTGGTCCCGGGGAGCTAATCAGATCTGCTTTGCGACTGTCGAACAGTAATTCGGAAGCAAAGTGGAGATTTGAATTCCGCTATGACTCTGGGCTGCGGAGCTTCTTCGCATGAGGGGGTGAACCGGGCATCGTTCGGTGGCTTGTTCACTCATGGTTTCGGGCCCTGAGCGGAGTGAGTAGTTCTTGTCACATCGCCGAACGCACGACGGCCCCCGCCCATCGGATGGGCGGGGGCCGTGATGTTCCGGAGCGGTTACTCGGCCGCCTGGGCCAGGGCCGCCTCCGCGTCGAGGGTCACGCCGACGGCCTGGACCACGGAAGCGATCTTGAACGCCTCCTGGACCACGTCGCGCTCGACGCCGGCCTTGCGCAGCACCTGCTCGTGCGAGTCGAGGCACATGCCGCAGCCGTTGATCGCGGAGACCGCGAAGGACCACAGCTCGAAGTCGACCTTCTCCACGCCCGGGTTGCCGATGACGTTCATCCGCAGGCCGGCGCGCAGGGTGCCGTACTCGTGGTCGGACAGCAGGTGCCGGGTGCGGTAGAAGACGTTGTTCATCGCCATCACCGCGGCGGCGGCCTTGGCGGCCGTGTACGCCTCCGGCGACAGGTTCGCCTTCGCCTCCGGCTCCAGCTCACGCAGCACGATCGGGGAACGGGAGGCGATGGCGGTCGCCAGCACCGTGCCCCACAGCTGCTGGGCCGGCAGGTCGGAGTTGCCGATGACCGAGCCCAGGTTGAGCTTCAGGTCCTTGGCGTAGTCCGGGACGCGGGACTTCAGCGAGTCGAGCGACATGGGTCACTCACCGGCCAGCAGCGCGACCGGGTCGAGCGTCTCGTCGCCCTTGCTCCAGTTGCAGGGGCACAGCTCGTCCGTCTGCAGGGCGTCGAGGACCCGCAGGACCTCCTTGGGGTTACGGCCGACGGAGCCGGCGGTCACCATGGTGAACTGGATCTCGTTGTTCTGGTCGACGATGAAGACGGCGCGCTTGGCGAAGCCGTCCTCGCCCTCGATGCCCAGCTCGCGCATCAGCTCGTGCTTGGAGTCGGCCATCATCGGGAAGGGCAGGTCACGCAGGTCGTCGTGGTCCTTGCGCCAGGCGTGGTGGACGAACTCGGAGTCACCGGAGAAGCCGAGGATCTGGGCGTCGCGGTCGGCGAACTCGTCGTTCAGCTTGCCGAACGCGGCGATCTCGGTCGGGCACACGAAGGTGAAGTCCTTGGGCCAGGCGAAAACGATCTTCCACTTGCCCTCGTAGGTCTTGTGGTTGATCGTGTCGAACTCCGCGCCCTTCTCCAGCGAGACGCAGGCGGTCAGTTCGAACTCGGGGAACTTGTCACCGACAGTGAGCACACGCTCTCCTTGCAGCGAGGCAGCGCCCGGATCGCGGGCACTACCCATGGGTTGGACTTTGCCGATGTTGGCACAGGGTGCATTGATACGAGAAATAGCTACACTCGGTCGTGTTGATCGGAGGTATCTATCAGTGACCGTCAGTAGCGCGAGCGGCAAGCGGCGCCAGCCCAGCCTGTCCCAGCTCCGTGCCTTCGCGGCCGTGGCCGAGCATCTGCACTTCCGGGACGCGGCCGCCGCCATCGGGATGAGCCAGCCCGCCCTGTCCGGCGCGGTCTCGGCGCTGGAGGAGATCCTGGGCGTGACCCTCCTCGAGCGTACGACCCGCAAGGTACTGCTCTCGCCCGCGGGCGAGCGGCTGGCGGTACGGGCGAAGGCGGTGCTGGACGAGGTCGGGGCGCTGCTGGAGGAGGCCGAGGCGGTCCGGGCGCCGTTCACCGGGGTGCTGCGGCTCGGGGTGATCCCGACCGTCGCGCCGTATCTGCTGCCCACCGTGCTGGGCCTGGTCCACGAGCGCTACCCGCACCTCGACCTGCAGGTGCACGAGGAGCAGACCGCCAGCCTCGTCGAGGGCCTGCAGTCCGGCCGCCTGGACCTGCTGTTGCTGGCCGTCCCGCTCGGGGTCCCCGGCGTGACCGAAATCCCGCTCTTCGACGAGGACTTCGCGCTCGTCACCCCGCCCGACCACCGGCTCGGCGGCCGCGAGGGAATCCCGCGCGAGGCGCTGCGGGAACTCAAGCTGCTGCTGCTGGACGAGGGCCACTGCCTGCGCGACCAGGCCCTGGACATCTGCCGCGAGGCCGGGCGGGAGGACGCGCCGGTCACCACCACGGCCGCCGGGCTGTCCACACTGGTGCAGCTCGTCGCGGGCGGCCTCGGCTGCACCCTGCTGCCGCGCACCGCCCTGAAGGTCGAGACGACCCGCGGCAGCCGGCTCCTCACCGGCTACTTCGCCGACCCCGCCCCCAGCCGCCGGATCGCCTTCGCCATGCGCGCGGGCGCCGCCAGGGGAGCGGAGTACCAGGAACTGGCGGCGGCCCTGCGCGAGGAGCTGCGGCCCCTGCCCGTGCGGGTGCTGGACGCCTGACCGCCCTACCGGGGCGCGCCCCCGGCGCCCCGCACGGGTCGCCGGGGGCCTACTCGGTGCGCAGCCCGTCCGGCCGCATCAGCCTCAGCAGCGGGGGCAGGCTGAGCAGCGTCACCGCGAGCACCACCGCCGCGCCGACGCCGGTCATGGCCAGCACGCTCGCCCAGTCGACCGTCACCGGGGTCGCCGTCATCTTCAGCAGCACCGCGCCGAGGGTCAGGCCGACCACCGAGGACAGCAGCAGTCCGAGGGCGATCGGGACCGCCGTCTGCCACAGCACCGACAGGCCCAGCGTGCGGCGCCGGGTGCCGAAGGCGACCAGCGAGGACAGCAGCTTGCGCCGCTCGCGAAGCTGCTCCAGCTGCGAGACCAGCAGGCTCGCGCCGATCAGCGCCAGCACGCAGACCGCGCCGACGAACAGACCGGTGCGCAGCGAGGTGTACTTCGTGGACTCCTCGGTCGCCGTCCAGGTGAACACGTCCGCGGCCGGATCCACCCGGGCGGCCGTGTTGCGCACGTGCTCCGGCGCGTCCGGCACCGACTCGTCGGTGCGGACGTAGACATGGCCGCGCAGCGAGGGCCGCGCCTTCGCCGGCAGCGCGGACGGCGTGACCAGCAGGCCGTTGGCGGCGCTCTGCAGCGAGTCGTCGCGGTAGGGCACCTGCCGGAGGCCGGCCGGCAGCTTCCAGGGCACCTGAAGGCTGGGCGAGTCCGAGTAGCCCGGGTCGAGGTAGAGCTGCCGGCCTGGCCGTACGACGGTTCCTATGGAGTCGTTGTAGGCGGAGTCGTAGTGCGGGTTGCGCAGCCGGAACACGTCGCCGTCCCGGCAGGAGGACAGCCGGGCCACCTCCCGGAGGGCGGCGCAGTCACCGACCGTGAGGTCGATCAGGTTGTCCGGGTCCCGGCGCTTGTCAGCGGCCGACGCGGTGGACAGCACCACCGACACCCGCACCCCCTCGGTCCGCCGGAACGCCTCGCCCACGGCGGCGGCGTCACCGCGGTCCGGCAGCGTGACCTCCATCGACGCCCGGCCGGGGTCCCGGCCGGTGTCCTTGGTGTACTGGCTCTCCACGCCCGCGAACAGCATCTGCAGCGCGATCGCGCCGGCCACCGCCACCGCGATGCCGTTGACCATGCGGGCCGCCGAGCCGCTGCTCAACTGCAGTCGCCGCACCGCCAGTTGCCAGGAGACCGGGCCGGAGCCGAGCCGGGCGACGACCCGCTCCACGATCCACGGCAGCAGCGCGGTCACGCCGACCAGCAGCAGCAGGACACCACCGGTCACCAGGTACTGGTTGAAGCCGCCGTTGTCCCGGCCCTTGCCGATCATCGGGTACAGCAGCGCGAGGCCCGCCAGCGGCAGCAGCAGCCGCCACCACAGGCGGCGCCGGGCCGGCCTGGCCGTCCGCACCACGCCGAGCGGCTCCACGACCACCCCGCGCATCGCGAGCAGCGTCACCAGGACCGCGGACGCCGGCACCGCCACCGCGACCAGTGCGACGAGCGCGGGGGAGGGGTCGAGGTAGTCGGGGAACACGCTCTCACCCAGCACCTGCACCGACCCCGCGATCTGACGGCCGATCAGGAAGAAGACCGTACCGACGGCCAGTCCGAGCAGGGCCCCGGCCAGCGCCTCGCCCGCCGCGATCCGCCGGGTCATCCCGCTGTCGGAGCCCACCAGCCGCAGCGCGGCCAGCCGGCGGTCGCGCCGCTCACCGCCGAAGCGCACGGCCGCGGCGATGAACACGGCGACCGGCATCAGCAGCACCACGAACACGACCAGCACCATCAGCAGCAGTACCGGGTCGGTCTTCTCGGTGGTCGGGTGCGGATCGCCGAAGTGGACCAGCCGGTCCACCCGTACGCCGCCGCTCGCATCGGGGTCCAGGCCCTTGGCGCCCGCGTAGTACGCCAGCTCCTGCGAGCCGATCAGCCCGCTCTCGCCGATCGTCCCGACGATCCGGTAGGGCAGCCGCTCGCGCAGCAGCCGGGCGCCGTCCGAGGCGAGCAGCTCCCGCAGCGCGGGGGAGACGACCATCTCGCCCTTGGCGGGGAAGCGCCCGAGGCCCGGCGGCAACGGCGCCCGCGCGCCCTCGGGTTCGAGGAGCCGGCCCCGGACGTCCTTCGAGTGCCACTGGGTGTCGGTCGCGGCGACCAGCACGGTGTTGTCGGCCTTGGGGCGTGTGGTGCTGGAGAACGTGTAGTCGTAGCGGGCCTCCTCGACCCGGTGGCGGGCGGTGAACACGTTCGGCAGCGCGGTGGTCAGCAGCAGCAGGGCGACGCCCAGCCCGACGCCGACCGCCGTCAGCGTCATCCGGACCCAGCCCTCGCGCCCGCCGGTGAGGGCGAACCGGGCGCCCATGGTGAGATCCCTCGTCCTCCCCCACGCTCGGTTCCGCTCGCGCGGGAGAGCCCCCCTGCGCGGCTTCATACGGCCCGCTCCATGTCCCGGGATTTGCCGTCGCGCACGACGATCTCGCGGTCCGAGTACGCGGCCACCCGGGCCTCGTGCGTGACCAGTACGACGGCCGCGTTGGTGGAGCGGGCCGCGTCGGTGAGCAGCTCCATCACGCGCTCTCCGTTGAGCGAGTCCAGCGCGCCGGTCGGCTCGTCGGCGAACAGCACCCGGGGCCCGGTGACCAGCGCCCGCGCCACCGCGACCCGCTGCCCCTGACCGCCGGAGACCTCGCCGGGCCGCTTGCCCCGGAGGTCGTCCACCTCGAGCCGCTCCATCCAGCCCAGCGCGGCCCGTTCGGCTTCCTTGCGGGAGGTGCCGTTCAGCCGCAGCGGAAGCGCCACGTTCTCCACACAGGTCAGCTCCGGCACCAACTGCCCGAACTGGAAGACGAATCCGAAGTCGCTGCGCCGCAGCGCACTGCGCTCGACGTCGCTCATGGTGGCGAGTTCCCGCCCGGCGTACGTGATCGAGCCCGAGTCGGGCGGCACGATCCCGGCGAGGCAGTGCAGCAGCGTGGACTTGCCGGAGCCGGAGGGGCCCATCACCGCGACGACCTCGCCGGGGTGGATGGAGAACGCGGCGCCGTCCAGGGCGAGCGTCGGGCCGTAGGCCTTGCGCACGTCCTCGGCGGCGAGCAGGGAGCCGGGGGGAGGGGTCACCGGGCCACCTCCGCACGGAGCTTGTCCAGCCGGGCGGCGGTCAGTTCCAGCCAGCGCAGATCGGCCTCCAGGTGGAACAGGGCGTGGTCGCAGATGAGCTGGTCCGCGAGGTCGCCCCTGCGCTTGCGGTCGGTGAGGATGCGCATGCTGCGCAGGTGCTCGGCGCGCTGGGTGTCCAGGATGTCCGACGCGTCGCGGTGGGTCAGCAGCGCGAGGACGACCTTGGTGTAGAGGGTCGACTGGAGGTACTCCTCCGGCTTCTCCGGGGTCGCGAGCCACTGCTCGACGTCGGTGACGCCTGCGTCGGTGATGGCGTACCGCTTGCGCTCGGGGCCGCCGCCCGACTCGATCCCGTCGACTTCCACGAGCCCGTTCCTCAGCAGCCGGGACATCGTCGAGTAGACCTGGCCGTAGTGCAGCGGCCGGTCGTGACCGAACTTCTCGTCAAAGGCCCGCTTCAGGTCGTAGCCGTGTCGGGGGCCGGACTCCAGGAGCCCTAGGAGGGTGTGACCGATGGACATGCGAGCACTCTACACACGGTGTATACGCCGGGTGTATACGCGGAGTGTTCAGTGTCTGGCGCGCGGTGGCGCGGCGCAGGTGGGAGCCGGTTGTCCTGATTCGGTAACGACAGCGGGCCCGCCTCCGTGTACACGGGGACGGGCCGGTCGGGGCGCGGCTGCTCTCAGGCCGTCGGCGGCCCGGCGGCCGGACCCCCGGGCGGACGCCCGCGGCGGGGCAGCGGACCGGTGTCACGAGGCAGCCGCCCCGCCTCCGACAGTGCCTTGCGCAGCAGGAACTCGATCTGCGCGTTGGCCGACCGCAGTTCGTCCCCGGCCCAGCGCGCGAGGGCGTCGTAGACCGACGGGTCCAGCCTCAGCAGCACCTGCTTGCGCTGCTGAGGCCGTCGCCTGGGCGTCTCCTCCGACGGATCCGTCACTGGTAGAGGGTCCCGGTGTTGAGTACGGGCTGCGGGGCCCGGTCCCCGCACAGCACCACCATCAGGTTGGACACCATCGCCGCCTTCCGCTCCTCGTCCAGCTCCACGATGTCCTGCTCCGCGATCCTGGCGAGCGCCGCCTCCACCATGCCGACCGCGCCGTCCACGATCTGCCGCCGGGCCGCGACGACCGCGCCGGCCTGCTGGCGCTGGAGCATCGCCGAGGCGATCTCGGGAGCGTACGCGAGATGCGTGAAGCGCGACTCGACGACCCGCACTCCGGCCGCCTCCACCCGCGCCTGCAGTTCGACGGCCAGCTTCTCGGTGATCTCCTCGGCGTTGCCGCGCAGCGAGAGGCCGTCCTCCTCGTGGGCGTCGTAGGGGTACTCGATGGCGATGTGCCGTACGGCCGTCTCGGTCTGGGTGGCGACGAACTCGGCGTAGTCGTCCACCTCGAACGTGGCCTGAGCGGTGTCCTGAACCTTCCAGACCACGACCGAGGCCAGCTCGATCGGGTTGCCGTAGGCGTCGTTGACCTTCAGTACGGCGGTCTCGTGGTTGCGTACGCGGGTGGAGATGCGGGTGCGCGAGGTGAAGGGGTTCACCCAGCGCAGGCCGTCCTGCCGGATCGTGCCCCGGTAGCGGCCGAAGAGCTGGACCACACGGGCCTCGCCGGGCGCGACCGTGTTCAGGCCGCGCATCGCGATCACGGCGGCGAGGAAGACGAGCACACCACAGACGATGAGCCCGCCCTTGGCGCCACTCGCGGTCACCGCCGAGGCGGTGGCGAACAGGGCCACGGCCGCGGCGAGCCCCAGCAGGCCGAGGAGCAGGGCGAGACCGCCGCCGATGCTGTGGGCCTGGAACTCGCGCACGCGCGGCGCGGGCATCTCGGGTATGTCGGCGGCCGCGGACGTGTCGTGTGCGGACGTGTCGTGTGCGGACATGGAGGGTCCCCCGTTCTCGAAGGCGTCCGGCATCCTCGGACGCCTAGCTTCCTTCTAGCTAAGTGATATCACTTTACGTCTCGGGGCAACCCAACGCCAGTGATAACCGTCGGTTCCCTTGGGGCGGGTGCTGATTCTCACGTCCGTAAAAGAGCGGATCGGGCGCCCTTTGTCATATAGACGGGTGTTAGCTTTCGGAGCTGACCACTGAGACGGAAGCGGGAGCGTAGGACTCATGGGACGAGCGGAAGAGAGACGAGCGCGACAGCGTGGTGGTCGCCGCGCGGCGCCCAAGCGCCACCGCTCGCAGTCCACGGCCGAATCCGCGGCGGCGGCGCCCGGGGGCAAGCCCGCCAAGGGCCGAATACGCAGGCTGTTCACCTGGAAGAAGATCCTCGGCACGTTCTTCGGACTGTGCCTGCTGTCGATCGGCGCCTTCTTCGCGCTGTACATGGCGGTCGACGTGCCCGCCGGCAACATCGCCGCCCAGCGGCAGAGCAACGTCTACAAGTACAGCGACGGCAGCATCCTGGCCCGCGACGGCAAGGTCAACCGCGAGATCGTGGACCTGGACAAGGTGCCCAAGGAGGTCCAGCGGACCTTCGTGGCGGCCGAGAACAAGTCCTTCTACACCGACCCCGGAGTGGACCTCAAGGGCACCGCCCGGGGCCTGGTCAACACCCTGGCGGGGCGGGGCAAGCAGGGCGGCTCGACGATCACCCAGCAGTACGTCAAGAACTTCTACCTGAACCAGGACCAGACCGTCTCGCGGAAGCTGAAGGAACTGGTCATCTCGCTCAAGGTGGAGCGCGAGAAGTCCAAGGACGACATCCTCGCCGGCTACATCAACACCTCCTACTACGGCCGCGGCGCCTACGGCATCCAGGCCGCCGCCCAGGCCTACTACCGCGTCGACGCCCAGGACCTCAGCGTGCAGCAGGGCGCGTACCTCGCCGCCCTGCTGCAGGCGCCCAGCCAGTACGACTGGGCGGCGGCGACCCCCACCGGCAAGCGGATGGTCAAGGCGCGCTGGAACTACGTCCTGAACAACATGGTCGAGGAGAACTGGCTGCCCAAGGCCAAGCGCGACGGCTTGACGTTCCCGGTGCCGAAGGAACCCAAGGGCGCCCCGGGTATGGAGGGCCAGAAGGGCTACCTGGTCCGGCTCGCCAATGACCAGCTGGCCCGGCAGCTGATGGACGACGAGGGCCTGTCCAGGTCCGACGCGGCGGCCAAGGTCGAGACTCAGGGCTGGACCATCACCCTGAACGTCAACCGCAAGAAGCAGGCCGCGCTGGAGAAGGCGGTCAAGCAGCGGCTGACCAGCAAGCTGGAACCGAAGAAGCGCAAGGTCGACGACGACGTCCAGGCCGGCGCCGTGTCGGTGGATCCGAAGACCGGCAAGATCGTCGCGATGTACGGCGGCGTCAACTACTTCGACCACTTCTTCAGCAACGCCACCCGCCGGGACTACCAGCCCGCGTCCACGTTCAAGCCGATCATCCTCGCCGCAGCGCTGGAGCAGAACGCCACCACGCAGGAGGGCAAGCCGATCGGCGCGAGCACGGTCTACGACGGCACCAGCCGCCGCCAGGCCGTCGACCACGGCGCCAGGGTCGGCTTCGCACCGCCGAACGAGGACAACCACAGCTACGGGCCGATCACCGTCCAGCAGGCGATGAACCAGTCCGTCAACTCCGTCTTCGCGCAGATGGGCGTCGACGTGGGCATGGACAAGGTCATGCGCACCGCCAAGCGGCTCGGCATGGACACCGAGGGCATGCAGGCGGTACCCGCGCAGACGCTGGGCTCCATGGGCGCCAGCCCGCTGGAGATGGCCGGCATCTACGCCACCTTCGACAACCACGGCCGTGAAGTGACGCCCAGCATCGTCAAGTCGGCCGAGAAGAAGGGCCGCTCGGTCGAGATGCCCGACCCCGTCGGCGACCAGGTGATCAGCCGCACGGTCGCCGACAGCGTGACCTCGGTGCTCACCGGTGTGGTCGACGACGGCACCGCCCGCACGTCCGTGGCGGGCAACCCGCTGCGGAACGGCCAGCAGGTGGCGGGCAAGACGGGTACCTCCGACTGCAACCGCTCGGCCTGGTTCACCGGCTACACCCCGGACCTTGTCACCTCCGTCGGCCTTTTCGGCCAGGCGGCCAAGGACGGCGGCACCGGCTGCGACGGCAGGCCGGTCAAGAAGAACGACCACGTCTCGCTCAGCGGCGCGATGGGCGGCGGCCGGGTCAACGGCGGCGGCCCGCCGGCGGAGATCTGGGCGGCCTACACCTTCGGTGTCACCGAGAAGTCCGAGTTCGACCTGGACACCACCCAGGGCGCGGCCGTCGAGCCGACGGACACCCCGACGGTCAGCGAGTCCCCGTCCGAGACCCCGTCGAGCTCACCGAGCAGCGAACCGCCGGTGTCCGAGTCGCCGTCGCAGACACCGTCCCAGACCCCGTCGCAGACGCCGAGCCAGTCGCCCTCCCAGTCGCCGTCCCAGAGCCCGTCCAGCGAGCCGCCGACGGGCCCCGTCACGGAGGATCCGCTCGACCCGGCTGGCGACGTCGGCCAGTAGCCAGTATCCAGCCTGCGCACGGCAAGAGGGGCGCCCGGAATACTCCGGGCGCCCCTCTTGCCGTGTTCGACCTTGCCGTGTTCGACGTCAGGCGGTGACGTCGGCGTTGATGTGCCCGCAGGTCGACCACATGATCCCGCCGGTCGCGGTGCCCTTCCACTCACCCAGACAGGACCTGATCGCCAGCGGCTGCCCCTCGCGGAAGTTGAGGTTCACCTCCCGGGTCGAGCCCGCGCCGTCGTGGTTCCAGTAGTAGTAGAACGAGCTCCCGACGTTGACGACACCGATGGCGGAGTGGCCGTCCGCACAGGTGTCGCTGACAGAGATGTCGTCGCCGTAGGACGCGAAGCCGATCGCCCCGCCGGACTCGCAGTTAGAGTCGTCAGCAGGGTACGAGTACGCGACGTAGACGTCATGTCCCGCCGCGTTTGCCGGAGCCGCGGACAGACCCGCCATCGCGGCGACGCCGAGCGCTGTCAGCAGGCTCCGCTTGATGATCTTGCGCATGGGTGATACCCCGTTTCACGCTGAAATCGCGTTCGTAATCGAATGCGTGGTCGATCCGGAGCTTAGGCTCGGCCGGAAGGGAAGCGCACCCCATTTCGGCGATCAAGGAATGTGACCTCCGCCGTGCCCGCACGGGCCGGGCGTCCGCGGGCCGGACGCCCCCAAACCCCGTGCGCTCACCCCTTGTTCAGCTCGAACCAGACCACCTTGCCGGTGCTCAGCCGGGTCGCGCCCCAGCGCCGGGCCAGCTTGTTGACCAGGTACAGCCCGCGGCCGCCCTCGTCCGTGGCCCGCGCCTGGCACAGCCGCGGCAACTGGGGCACGTCGTCGCCGACCTCGCAGCGCAGCACGTCCGTGCGCAGCAGACGCAGCGTCACCGGACGGGAGGCGTAGCGCACGGCGTTCGTGACCACCTCGCTGACCAGCAGCTCCACCGAGTCCGTCAGCTCCTCCAGATCCCATCGGGCCAGCGCGCGCCGGGCCAGCCGGCGGGCCTGGCCGGGCGCCGCGTCCTCCGGCTCCAGCGTCCAGTACGCCACATCGCTCGGTGCGATCCCGTCGAAACGGGCCGCGAGCAGGGCGATGTCGTCGTCCCGGTCACCCGGGCCGAGCATGTCCAGCACCTCGTCGCACAGCGCCTCGAGCGGCGGCGGATGGTCCGGACCGGTCAGCCGCGCGGTCGCGGCGAGCTTCTCGCGCAACTGCTCTATGCCGGTCCACACGTCCCGCAGCCGGGACTCCACCAGCCCGTCGGTGTACAGCAGTAGCGTGGCCCCGGCCGGCGCGTCCAGCTCGACCGCCTCGAAGTCCACCCCGCCCACGCCGATAGGCGCGCCCGAAGGCACCCGCAGCACCTCCGCCCGGCCGCCCAGATGCAGCAGCACGGGCGGCGGATGACCCGCGTTGGCGATCGTGATGCGATGCGTCACCGGGTCGTACACGGCGTACAGGCAGGTCGCCATGCGGTCGGTGCCCAGCCGCTGCGCCTGTTCGTCCAGATGGTGCAGCACCTCCTGCGGAGGCAGGTCGAGACCGGCCAGCGTCTGCGCCGTCGTACGCAGCTGACCCATGATCGCCGCCGAGGTCATGGAGTGCCCCATGACATCCCCGACCACCAGCGCCACCCGGCTGCCGGGCAGCGGGATCGCGTCGTACCAGTCGCCGCCCACCCGCGCCGTCTCCGCCGCCGGAAGGTAGCGCGACGCCAGCCGCACCCCGGTCGGCCGGGGCAGCGTCTCCGGCAGCATGGTGCGCTGAAGTTCGTCGGCGATGTACGCCTCCCGGCCGTACAGCACCGCCTTGTCGATGCCGAGCGCGCTGTGCGTGGCCAGCTGCGCCGCCACCAGCAGATCGTCCGCCTCGAACGCCGGCCGCTCCGGGCGCCGCAGGAACAGCGCGGCACCGATCACCCGGCGCCGGCCGCGCAGCGGCGCGAGGATCGCGTGCCGCCCGCCCGGTACGGCCACCTCCCCGCCCTCGCCGAGCAGCTCGGGCAGCGCGGCCCGGGCCGCGGGGGCGTCGGCGAACACCGGGCGCACCCCGCGCAGCACCTCGTTCAGGGCACCGCCCGGACGCACCTCGCACAGCTCGGTGGTCAGCGACGACAGCTCGGAGAGGGCCGAGGCCTCCGGTTCCGGCTCGGGGAACGGCGGCAGCGCCAGGCCCTCCGTGTCCCGCTCGTCCGGAATCCGGTCCGTGCGGCGCAGCCGCAGCACCACAGGCCCGGTCGGGCGCTCGTCACCCACCGGCAGCGGGTCGCGCAGATAGACCAGGATCGCGTCGGAGAACGTCGGCACGGTGGCCCGGCACAGCCCCATCACGATCTCGTCCAGATCGAGGCCGCGCGCGATCCGCCGGGTCGCCGCGCCCACGAACCTGAGCCGGTCCCCGTCGCGCCGCATCGGCATCGGCCGCCCCGGCGGCAGCCCCCGCCCGGTACGGCGGTCCTGGCCGCCGGGCCCCCGCTCCTGCTCGGCGCCCGGCTGCGGCGGAATGGCCTCCGGCGCGGGACGCGGGCGTCCCGTGTCCGTCGGCGCGGTGGCGGGCTGGGAGTGCTCGGGGCCGTTGACTGGGGGCTCCTTCCCCTTGTTCCCCTGGCCGCGGGGCGTGGTCGCCCCCGGTGCGGAGGGCGGTCCGTCGGCCCGGGCCTGTGCCGGTAAGGCGGGGCTGCCGAGCTGCTCCGGGGTACGCAGGAGCGCCCCGCGGGACTCCGCGGGGTCGGCGCCCGACTGCGGGCGGTCGTAGAACGTGGGGTGCTCCGTCACGCGCGTCGAATCCATCCGTCCGGGGCTGCGCGCCGGGCGCGCACATGGTCCCGCCGAAAGTCCGATACCCGGAATACGTGCCCCAGGAACGGAATTCCCGCGTGGTCAGAGGTCGTGCCTGTGCCGCCGGTGAACCCTGCCGGGCCCGCCGGGGTGTTGCCCTCGTACCCCTCGCTCACTCCTGCCGCCCCTCGGTGACGTCTGGTCAGGCCCGGTTCGCACCCCGGGAGTTGCCTTGCGGATTCTTGCGGAGGACGATCCTACGGTTGTGGGCCGGGGGCGCATCAAGGGTCTCATGAGGACACGTGCGCGGGCGTACGGTCCCAGTCCTCGGGGAGTGACGGTACCGCCCAGGACGGATCCGGGCGCCAGTGCTGCCAGCCGTCGGAGAACGGCGGGCCCCAGGCGTCGATCACCTCCACCGCGGCCCGGCCGGCCGCCCGCACCCGCTCGGCGGTCCCCTCGTCCATCAGCCCGTCCCGCTGAGCCTGCGTGAACTCGTCCTCGTCCCGCCAGTGCCAACTGCGGTCCGGGTGGACGGAGATGTCCAGGAAGTGGTCCTCGGAGTCGACTCCGCCCGCCCAACGGGTCAGCGGCTGCTCGAGATTGACGTACCAGTTCTTGAACCGCCAGCCCGGATCCCAGAACAGCCACACCGACCAGGGCTCGGCGGGCCGGGCCAGCTTCAGCACACCCGTGCCGAACCACCGGTCCCGCTGCACCGAACGCGGCCTGGTGTAGCGGGTCTCCAGCGGCTCCACGTGCACCGGCGTACCGTCGGCGAGCACCGGCTTCACACACTCGGTACCGGGCGCCATCCACACGGCGAGCAGTTCCGCGTCGTCCCGGACGACGGTGACGGGCCGTGCGATGTGGAAGCGCGCGCCGGCGTTCTCCCGGTACCGCCACAGGATCTGGCTCCCGGGGGTCCAGTAGGTCGCAGGCCCCGCCGACACTCGTCTCACCGCTCCGTCGTCCGCCATGAACAGATATTAGGTGCCGTACACATTCGACGCTGCGATACGCGTCACGGTCCTACGCGGCGGGGCCGGTTGTCACGGCCGTGTCATCCGCAGGACATCCAGCGCCTCGTCGAGCTGCTCCAGGGTGAGGTCGCCACGCTCCACATAGCCGCCCTCCAGCACGACCTCGCGGATGGTCCTGCGCTCGGCCAGCGACCTCTTCGCGACCTTCGCGGCCTCCTCGTAGCCGATGTACTTGTTCAGCGGCGTCACCACCGAAGGCGAGGACTCGGCGTACTCGCGGGCGCGTTCGCGGTCGGCGGTGACGCCGTCCACGGTCCGGTCGGCCAGCAGCCGGGAGACGTTCGCGAGCAGCCGGACCGACTCCAGCACGTTCTTGGCGATGACCGGGAGCATCACGTTCAGCTCGAAGTTCCCGGCGGCGCCGGCGGTGGCGATGGTCGCGTCGTTGCCGATCACCTGGGCGGCGACCATGAGCACGGCCTCGGGGATGACCGGGTTGACCTTGCCCGGCATGATCGAGGAGCCCGGCTGCAGATCGGGCAGCCGGATCTCGGCCAGCCCGGTGCGCGGCCCGGACGCCATCCAGCGCAGATCGTTCGCGATCTTCGTCAGCCCCACCGCGATGGTCCGGAGCTGTCCGCTGGTCTCCACGACCGCGTCCCGGGCGCCCTGCGCCTCGAAGTGGTCGCGGGCCTCGGTGAGCGGCAGCCCGGTGGCCCGCGCGACCTCCTCGATCACCGCGGCGGAGAACCCGGGCGGCGTGTTGATCCCGGTGCCGACCGCCGTCCCGCCCAGCGGCAGTTCCGCCAGCCGGGGCAGCGAGGCCCGCAGTCGCTCCACGCCGTACCGGACCTGGGCCGCGTACCCGCCGAACTCCTGCCCCAGGGTCACCGGCGTCGCGTCCATCAGATGCGTTCGCCCGGCCTTGACGACGTCCGCGAACTCCTCGGACTTGCGCCCGAGAGCGGCGGCGAGGTGTTCCAGGGCCGGGATCAGGTCGTGGGTGACGGCGGCGGTGGCGGCGATGTGCAGGGACGAGGGGAAGACGTCGTTCGAGGACTGCGAGGCGTTGACGTGGTCGTTGGGGTGCACGTCCCGGCCGAGCCGCTCACCGGCCAGGGTGGCGATGACCTCGTTGGTGTTCATGTTGGACGAGGTCCCGGACCCGGTCTGGAACACGTCCACCGGGAAGTGCTCGTCCCACTTCCCCTCGGCGACCTCCCCGGCCGCGTCCTGGATCGCCGCCGCGACATCCTTGTCCAGCACGCCCAGCTCGGCGTTCACCTTCGCCGCGGCGCCCTTGATCCGCGCCAGCGCCTCGATGTGCGCCCGCTCGATCCGCTGCCCGGACACCGGGAAGTTCTCGACGGCACGCTGCGTCTGCGCCCGCCACTTGGCATGGGCGGGCACCCGGACCTCGCCCATGGAGTCGTGCTCGATGCGGTAGTTGCTCATGCCCTTGTCAGCGATCGGGGCGCGGTGGTTGTTCCGGACCGTGGGCCCATTGGCACCACCGGCGTCACCGGGTCGGGGGACCGGGCTCCCGGCCACCGGGCGGGACATCACGGATAAATGTAACTATCAGCCCAAGGTGGTGGGCGATTCCCGCCGTCACCACGGCTGGCAGGAGGACCGATCGATGCATTTCACTCCCAAGGGTCTGCTCGGCGCCATCGCGGCGGTGTCCATAGGCACGGCGACCCTGCTGGGCGCGGGAGCCGGCACCGCCGGCGCCGCGGGCAGAGCCCACTGCGACCGCGCCGAACGGCCCGTCTGGAGCGGCGATCCCAGCCGCAATCTGACGGCCCACGGATGCAGCCTGCCGTCCGGCGAACGCCGCTGGTACCGCGTCGAGGTCGACGACCTGGTGGAGGCCCACCACACGACGGACTACCTGAACGGCCCGGTCGACCGGGCCGAGAAGCTGCACGACAGGACCATCAGGTGCATGGGCTTCACCGCCGACGGCGCCACGGTGAACTGGTTCGGCTGCGTGCCGCACTGACACGCGGCCCGGTCACGGCGCCGGGGGCGGCGTTGCTCCACGGCGAGTCCGGTCCGCCGACCTTCCTGACGCGGTGATCCCGGGTCTCGACGCGGTCATCCCGTGCCGGGGGAACGGCAGAGCCCCCGGCGCCGTGCCAGGGGCTCCCCACGGGTGTCGCCGCCGGATCAGCCCAGGCCCGGACCCCGCACCGGGATGCTGGTGAACGTCGGCTGCGGAGCCGGGTCCTGGAAGAAGTCGTTGCCCTTGTCGTCCACGACGATGAACGCCGGGAAGTCCTCCACCTCGATCTTCCAGACGGCCTCCATCCCCAGCTCCTCGTACTCCAGCACCTCGACCTTCTTGATGCAGTCCTGGGCGAGGCGGGCGGCCGGGCCGCCGATGGAGCCGAGGTAGAAGCCGCCGTGCGCGTCGCACGCGTCGGTGACCTGCTTGCTGCGGTTGCCCTTGGCGAGCATCACCTTGGAGCCGCCCGCCGCCTGGAACTGCTCCACGTAGGAGTCCATGCGGCCGGCCGTCGTCGGGCCGAAGGAGCCGGACGCGTAGCCCTCGGGCGTCTTCGCCGGGCCCGCGTAGTACACCGGGTGGTCCTTCAGGTACTGCGGCATGTCCTCACCCGCGTCCAGCCGCTCCTTGATCTTGGCGTGCGCGATGTCGCGGGCGACGACCAGCGGGCCGGTGAGGGACAGCCGCGTCTTGACCGGGTACTTGGTGAGCTCGGCGAGGATCTCGTCCATCGGCTGGTTCAGGTCGATGTTGACGACATCCCCGTCCTGCTCCAGGTGCTCCTCCGTGGTCTCCGGCAGGAACCGCGCCGGGTCCGTCTCGAGCCGCTCCAGGAAGACGCCCTCGGCGGTGATCTTGGCGACCGCCTGGCGGTCCGCCGAGCAGGAGACGGCGATCGCGACCGGGCAGGACGCGCCGTGCCGCGGCAGCCGCACCACGCGCACGTCGTGGCAGAAGTACTTGCCGCCGAACTGCGCGCCGATGCCGATCCGCTGGGTCAGCTCGAAGACCTTGTCCTCCAGCTCCTTGTCCCGGAAGCCGTGGCCGAGCGGCGAGCCCTCGGCCGGCATGTTGTCCAGGTAGTGCGCGGAGGCGTACTTCGCGGTCTTCAGCGCGTACTCGGCGCTCGTGCCGCCGACGACGATCGCCAGGTGGTACGGCGGGCAGGCGGCCGTGCCGAGCGAGCGGATCTTCTCCTCCAGGAACTTCATCATGGAGGCCTCGTTCAGGACGGCCTTGGTCTCCTGGTAGAGGAAGGACTTGTTGGCGCTGCCGCCGCCCTTGGCCATGAAGAGGAACTTGTAGGCGCCGCCGTCGGTGGCGTACAGCTCGATCTGCGCGGGGAGGTTGGAGCCGGTGTTCTTCTCCTCCCACATGGTGAGCGGAGCCATCTGCGAGTAGCGCAGGTTCAGCTTGGTGTAGGCGTCGAAGATGCCGTGGGAGAGGGCCTTCTCGTCCTCGCCCTCGGTGAGGACGTTCTGGCCGCGCTTGCCCATGACGATCGCGGTGCCGGTGTCCTGGCACATCGGGAGCACGCCGGCCGCCGCGATGTTCGCGTTCTTCAGCAGGTCCAGGGCGACGAACTTGTCGTTGCTCGAGGCCTCGGGGTCGTCGATGATGCGGCGCAGCTGGGCGAGGTGGGCCGGGCGCAGGTAGTGCTGGATGTCGTGGATGGCCTCCTCGGCGAGCTTGCGCAGCGCCTCCGGCTCCACCTTGAGGAACGTCCGCCCGTCCGGCCCCTCGACGGTGGACACGCCTTCCGAGGTCACCAGCCGGTACGGGGTGGTGTCCTCGCCCTGGGGAAGCAGATCGGTGTACGCGAACTCAGGCATCTCAGCCCATTCCTCACTCTGACGGACGGCTGCCCGCCGACGTTGGCGGGCCCCACCAGCGTAGAACCTGCCCTCGGCGCGGAACCTGTGAGGTGGGGCTCAGTTCGACACGCCCGGGGTTGTCCACAACCCTAGTCGCGATCTATCGCGTTTCGGTACGCTGCTGCCGTGGACCTTCAGAAGCACGCCCAAGCCCAGGAAGGGGCGCCGGCCCCCGCCGATCTGCGCGCCTCGGACGCGGACCGTGACCGCGTCGCCGACATCCTCCGTGAGGCCCTGGCCGAGGGCAGGCTGACCGCGGACGAGCACGCCGAGCGCGTCGAGGGGGTGCTGCACGCCAAGACGGTCGGTGAGCTGGAGGTCTTCATCCGCGACCTGCCCGCGGCCCATCAGGGGCCCGCGGCGCCCGCCTACGCGTCCGTGCCGCCCCGTCCGGCTCCCGGCGCGATACCGGCCGAGGCGGACGCCAATGTGGTGGCCGTCTTCAGCAGTGCCATGCGGCGGGGCCGCTGGCGGGCCGGGCGCCGGCTGCACGCCTACGCGGTCTTCGGCAGCGTCGAGATCGATCTGAGCGAGGCGATCTTCGAGTACCAGCAGGTCGTCATCAAGGCCGTCTCGGTCTTCGGCGACGTGCAGATCCGCGTCCCGGAGAACGTCTCGCTGCGCGGCACGGGGGGCGGCGTGCTGGGCAACTTCGAGGTGGCCCCGCTCGATTCGGTCGAGTCGGAGGCGCCCGTGATCTACGTCGACGGCTGGGCCGTGCTCGGCAACGTGGAGGCGCGGCCCAAGCGCGGCAGGCTTGTGGCGGACATCCTCGACCGCGTCCAGGACAAGGTCGACCGGAAGCTGCGCAAACACCTGGACCGTTGACGGTCGCGAATCCGCCGGTGACCGGAAGGGTGCCGTCCGGTCGACGGCGGGCGCGTGGGGGCGTGAACAGGACGACGTGCGCCCGCGGTTGGAAACGCTGTGCATAGGCGCGCGCACAGCGGGTAGGCCTTGCTGCATCGTCGCTCGCTCGCGAAGCCGTCGTCAGGAGTAGACCGTGCTGCAACCGCCGCATTCGTCCCTGCAGGTAGCTGCCGTTCCGGCCCAGCGGGTGCCAGTGCCAGACAGGGACCAAGACGCCCCCTGGCACACCGAGGCGGTGTGCCGGCGTGACGAGGCCGGCCTGTTCTTCGCCCCGTCCAAGGAGCCGACGGCCGCCCGGCTGTCCCGCGAGGAGGCGGCCAAGCGCGTCTGCGCGCGCTGCCCCGTCATGGTGGAGTGCCGCGAGCACGCCCTGCTCCAGCCCGAGCCGTACGGCGTCTGGGGCGGCCTCACGGCGGCCGAACGCCGCGTGGTGCTGGCGCGTCGCCGCCGACGGGAGCTGGAGCTGAAGAACTCGGCACGGACGACGACGGACCGCATAGCCGGCTAGGGCCTGTCCGGCGGATCAGGCCGGACAGGTCCTGGATGCGCGAATGGGCGCCCTCTCCGCACAGAGGGCGCCCATTGGCTTTCGGGGGGAGCGGGGCTCACCCCGGTCGGGTCACTTCGCCCGGTCGAAGTCGATCGCGCTGTAGGCCCGCAGCTTGCTCAGCCGGTGCTCGGAGTCGATCCGCCGCACGGTGCCGGACTTCGACCGCATCACGATCGAGTCGGTGGTGGCGGTCTCCGACCGGTACCGCACCCCGCGCATCAGTTCGCCGTCGGTGATGCCGGTGGCGACGAAGAACACGTTCTCGCCGGTGACCAGGTCCTCCGTGGTCAGGACGCGGTCCAGGTCGTGCCCGGCGTCGACGGCCCGCGCCCGCTCCTCGTCGTCCTTGGGCCACAGCTTGCCCTGGATGGTCCCGCCCAGGCATTTCACGGCGCAGGCCGAGATGATGCCCTCCGGGGTGCCGCCGATGCCGAGCAGCAGATCGATGCCGGTGCCCTCGCGCAGGGCCAGGATCGAGCCGGCCACGTCACCGTCGGAGATCAGCTTGATGCGCGCACCGGTGTCGCGGATCTCCTTGATGATGCCTTCGTGCCGGGGCCGGTCCAGGATGACGACCGTGACGTCCTCGGGCGTGCGGTGCTTGGCCTTGGCGACCCGGCGGATGTTGACCGACACGGGTGCGTTGATGTCGACGAAGTCGGCGGCCTCGGGGCCGGTGACCAGCTTGTCCATGTAGAACACGGCGGACGGGTCGAACATGGCCCCGCGCTCGGCGGCGGCGAGGACCGCGATCGCGTTGGGCATGCCCTTGGCGGTCAGGGTGGTGCCGTCGATCGGGTCGACGGCGATGTCCACCTCGGGACCGGTGCCGTCGCCCACGTGCTCCCCGTTGAAGAGCATCGGGGCTTCGTCCTTCTCGCCCTCACCGATGACGACGACGCCGTTCATCGAGACGGTCGAGACGAGGGTGCGCATGGCGCGCACAGCGGCGCCGTCGGCGCCGTTCTTGTCACCGCGCCCGACCCAGCGGCCGGCGGCCATGGCGGCGGCTTCGGTCACCCGGACGAGCTCCAGGGCGAGGTTGCGGTCGGGTGCCTCGGAGGGCACATCGAGCTCGGACGGCAGATGATGATTCTCGGTCATCGGAGCGCACCTTTCTGATACGACGACGGCCGGATGAGGGTGTTGGTCCGACTCTATCGTTGAGCAGACAAAACGAGCAGGGGACCCCACGGATGAGCGCTCCCGGCACCTGCGACGATAGAGGGCGTGGCAGGTTCCAACGGCAAGCAGAAGACGGTCCGGGACATGATTCTCTCCCTGGGCCTCATCGGGATCGCGGCGGCGGTCATCTACGTCTTCGTCCCGCACGACGATCACGCTCCCGACATCAAGCGGGTCGACTACCGGGTCGAGCTGGACACGGCGCGGCGTGCCGCGAGCTACCCGGTGGCCGCCCCCGAGGGCCTGCCCGGCGCCTGGAAGGCGACCTCGGTGCGCTTCCAGGGCGAGAACTCCGACCGCTGGCACCTCGGCTTCCAGGATCCCGAGGGTCAGTACGTGCAGGTCGAGCAGTCGGCTCAGAAGCGGTCCGACTTCATCCAGCAGGCCAGCCAGGGCTCGAAGGCGACGAAGCGGACCGAGCGGATCGGCGACCGCACCTGGACCCGCTACACCGGCGGCCGCTACGACGCCCTGGTCCTGGAGGACACCCCCGGCTCCACCACGGTGGTGGCCGGCACGGCCCCCTTCGACCGGCTGACGAAGATGGCGGCGGCCCTGAAGATGTCCTGAGCGCCCCGCCCGTACGCGCGAAGAGGCCCCCGGCGATGCCGGGGGCCTCTTCGCGTGTACGGAGGTCAGACGGTCGTGACGACGTCCTCGTACGCCAGGCGCGGCGAGCGCGGGTACCAGGCGTCCGGGCCCGGCCGGCCGATGTTGACGACCATCAGCGGGGTGTGGTCGTCGTCCAGGAACTCCTTGCGGATGCCCTCGAAGTCGAGGCCGGTCATCGGGCCGGCGGCGAGCCCCGCGGCGCGGACGCCGACGATGAAGTAGCCGGCCTGGAGGGCGGCGTTCATCGCGGCGGAGCCCTCACGGACCGGGCGCTCGGCGAAGAAGAGGTCCTTGGCCTGCGGGAAGGCCGGGAACAGGGCCGGCAGCTCCTCGTGGAACTCGTTGTCCGCGGAGAGGATCGCGACCAGCGGGGCGGCGGCGGTCTTGGCCTGGTTGCCCTCGGACATGTGCTTCACCAGGCGCTCGCGGGCCTCCGGGGAGCGGACCAGAGTGATGCGCAGCGGGGTCTGGTTGAAGGCGGTGGGGCCGTACTTGACCAGGTCGTAGATCGCCTGGAGCTGCTCCTCGGTCACCGGCTCGTCGGTGAAGGTGTTCGCGGTGCGGGCCTCACGGAACAGCAGGTCCTGGGCGGCGGGGTCAAGAACGAGAGACATGCGTGACTTCCTCGGGTGCGCGTCCGGTCCGGGGCGCCGGACCGGCTGACGCGTACGACCCTACGGCAAAGTTCAACCTTCAACCAAACCGGGTGTGCGGTGAGCCCCGGCACAGTCTCGCGTGCCGTCCCGCCGCCCTACTCGGCGTCCTCCTCCTCGGCCTCCTCGGCCAGCGCCGCGTCCAGCCGGGCCCGCGCCCCCTCCAGCCAGCGCCGGCACACCTTGGCCAGCTCCTCGCCCCGCTCCCACAGTGCCAGGGACTCCTCGAGCGTCGTACCGCCCGCCTCCAGCCGCCGTACGACCTCGATCAACTCGTCCCGGGCCTGCTCGTACGAGAGCGCCTCGTCCACCTTGCTGGTCATCCACCCACCCTAGGTCCTCTCGTTTGGATCAGGCCGGGCTCGCGGGCCCTGGTGCCGCCCCTCGCCGCGTTGTCGTCGGTTGCCATGGCTCCGCCATGTCGCCCTCCTCCGCCTTGCGAGGCACGGCACCAGACCCCGCTCCCTGATCCGGCTGATCCAAACGAGAGGACCTAGACATCGACTCGGACACCGAACTCGCCCTCGGCGACCCGCGCCCGCAGCGCCTCGCCCCCGGCCACTTCCTCCGGGTCGCGCACCACATGCCCGTCCGCCCGCTGCAGCACCGCGTAGCCGCGCTTGAGGGTGGCGGCCGGCGAGAGGGCCACCACGCGCGCGTGCGTGTGAGTGAGCTCGGAATCGGCACGGTCCAGGAGGTGGCCGAGGGTGCGCCGGCCGCGGTCCAGCAGCGACGTCACATGGTCGGCGCGCTCGTCCACCATCCGGTGCGGATCCTCCATCGAGGGCCGCCCCAGCGCGTGCGCCAGCCCCCGCTCCTCGCGCTCCACGGACGCCGACACGCACCGCCGGGCACGGTCCCGCAGCATCCGCACCCGCTCGAACTCCTCGCCCACGTCCGGCACGACCTTCTTGGCGGCGTCGGTCGGGGTGGAGGCGCGCAGGTCGGCCACATGGTCCAGCAGCGGATTGTCCGGCTCGTGCCCGATGGCCGACACCACGGGCGTACGGCACTGGGCCACCGCGCGCACGAGCTGCTCGTCGGAGAAGGGCAGCAGATCCTCCACGCTGCCGCCGCCACGCGCCACGACGATGACGTCCACGTCGTCCAGCCCGTCCAGCTCCTTGACCGCCTGCACGACCTGCGGAACGGCGTGCACACCCTGCACGGCCACGTTGCGCACCTCGAAGCGGACGGCGGGCCAGCGGTGGCGGGCGTTCTCCAGCACGTCCCGCTCCGCGGCGGAGGCCCGCCCGCAGACCAGCCCGATGAGCTGCGGCAGGAACGGCAGCGGCTTCTTCCGCTCGGGCGCGAACAGCCCCTCGGCCGTGAGCGCCTTCTTGAGCTGCTCCAGCCGGGCCAGCAACTCACCGACGCCTACGGGCCGTATCTCGGCGGCCCGCAGCGAGAGCTGCCCACGCGGCGCGTACCACTCCGGCTTCGCCAGGACGACGACCCGGGCGCCCTCACCGACCACGTCGGCCACGGCGTCGAACACCTGCCGGTAGCACGTCACGCTGACCGAGATGTCGTGCGAGGGGTCCCGCAGGGTCAGGAACACCACCCCGGCGCCCGGCCGCCGCGAGAGCTGCGTGATCTGCCCCTCGACCCACACCGCGCCCAGCCGGTCGATCCACCTCCCGATGAGCCGCGAGACCTCACCGACGGGCAGGGGCGTCTCGGGCGACGTGTTCACAGCCATGCCGCGAGCGTAACGGCGGGCACCGACAAAAGGCCCCGCCCGCACGCGCGCCCGCGGCGGACCCGTATGACGGGCCGCGCGGGCACGCGATCCCGGAGCCCGTGAACACACCCTTACGATGGGTCCCATGACCGCTTCGTCTGGCCGCCGTGTCCTGCTCGCCGCCCCCCGGGGCTACTGCGCCGGTGTGGACCGCGCCGTGATCGCCGTCGAGAAGGCCCTGGAGCAGTACGGGGCCCCGATCTACGTCCGGCACGAGATCGTCCACAACAAGTACGTCGTGCAGACCCTGGAGAGGAAGGGCGCCGTCTTCGTCGAGCGGACGGAGGAGGTGCCGCCGGGCAACATCGTGATGTTCTCCGCGCACGGCGTCGCCCCGGTCGTGCACGAGGAGGCCGAGCGTGGCCGGCTGGCCACGATCGACGCGACCTGCCCGCTGGTCACCAAGGTCCACAAGGAGGCCGTGCGGTACGCCAAGGAGGACTACGACATCCTCCTGATCGGGCACGAGGGCCACGAGGAGGTCATCGGCACCTCCGGCGAGGCCCCCGAGCACATCCAGCTGGTCGACGGCCCCGAGGACGTCGCCAAGGTCGAGGTGCGCGACCCCTCGAAGGTCGTCTGGCTGTCCCAGACCACCCTCTCCGTGGACGAGACCATGGAGACCGTCGACGCCCTGAAGACGAAGTTCCCGGGCCTCGTCTCCCCGCCGAGCGACGACATCTGCTACGCCACGCAGAACCGCCAGCTCGCCGTGAAGCAGATGGGTGCCGAGGCCGAGCTGGTCATCGTGGTCGGCTCGCGCAACTCCTCGAACTCCAAGCGGCTGGTCGAGGTCGCCAAGCTCGCCGGTGCCCGCGCCGCCTACCTGGTGGACTTCGCCGACGAGATCGACGAGGCCTGGCTGGAGGACGTGACGGCCGTGGGCGTCACCTCCGGCGCCTCCGTCCCGGAGGTACTGGTCGAGCAGGTCCTGGAGTGGCTCGCCGAGCGCGGCTACGGGGACGTGGAGATCGTCAAGGCCGCCGAGGAGTCCATCACCTTCTCGCTGCCCAAGGAGCTGCGCCGCGACCTGCGCGACGAGGCGGCGACCCTGGCCGCCGAGCGCGGCGGGACCGGCACCTCCGGGGCGTGACCGGCACGGCCGGGGCGTGACCGGCATCTCCCTGGCGTGACCGTCAGTCGCACGTCGTAACGTGGTGCCATGCAGATCTTCGGCGTGGACATCGGTGGATCCGGGATCAAGGGCGCCCCTGTGGACCTGGACAAGGGAGACCTGGCCCAGGAGCGCTGCAAGGTGCTCACCCCGCAGCCGGCGACGCCCGACGGCGTCGCCGACGGGGTGAAGCAGGTCATCGACCACTTCGGCTGGACGGGCCCGGTGGGTCTGACCTTCCCCGGAGTGGTCACGGGCGGCGCCACGGTCCGTACGGCGGCCAACGTCGACAAGAGCTGGGTCGACACGGACGCGCGCGCGTTGTTCGGCGGCCGGCTGGGCGGCCTGCCGGTGACCGTGGTCAACGACGCGGACGCGGCGGGCGTCGCCGAGATGCAGTTCGGCGCCGGCCGGGACCGGCACGGCACGGTCATCCTGCTCACCTTCGGCACCGGCATCGGCAGCGCCGTCTTCGTGGACGGCGTCCTGGTCCCCAACACCGAGCTGGGCCACCTCGAGCTGAACGGCCACGAGGCCGAGAAGCGGGCCTCCAGCAAGGCCAAGGAGGACCACGACCTGAGCTGGGAGCAGTGGGCGCGCCGGATCGGGAAGTACCTCGCCCACGTCGAGATGCTCTTCTCGCCCGAGCTGTTCATCGTCGGCGGCGGGGTCAGCCGCAAGGCGGACAAGTTCCTGCACCTCATCGAGGGCGTGAAGGCCGAGATCGTGCCGGCCCAGCTCCAGAACAACGCGGGCATCGTCGGGGCGGCGATGCACGCGGCGCAGGCGCAGGCGCGGGTCGGGGACTAGAAGGGCACGGGTTCAGGCCCGGGAAGGACGGCGCGGGACCCGCCGGTCAGGCACGGCTCCGGCGGGCCCGTACCCACAGCACCCGGCGTACCAGCACGATCACCCCCGCGAGCAGCGTCCCCCCGTACAGCCAGCCCGCCTGCGTGGCGAGTCCGGTGACCAGCCCCATCAGCCGCCCGAGCAGCCCCCCGCCGCCGTCCGTCACGGGGAACAGGCCCGCCGCGAAGGCGATCGGCACGACGACCGGCGCGGTGAGCACGTCACCGCCGCGGACCCACAGCGCGGTCAGCACGCACACCGGCAGGAACAGCACGCCGTACAGCGTCAGGGACGCACCGAACATCAGCTGGTCCAGCGCACCGAGCAGGAGCATCACCGCCGCGCAGAACAGCCCCCCGCCGAGCCCGGTGAGTCGCAGCCCCGCCGGCTGCCCGTCCGACGGCCCGGCACTCGCCGGCCTTCCGTCCGCAGGCCGTGCCCCGCGCGGCACCGGCCGACGTACCTGCGGCGGCAGCGACGCGGGCGGTGTGCCGCGTCGCCGTCCGTTGTTCGGGGGTCGGCCTCTGCGCTGCTCCATCGGACTAACTTAGGTCTGCTTATGTGCCCAATCGGCCCTCAGACACGCCGGTGGGCGCGGCTCGGCCGGACGTCCCGCGCTCCCGCGAGCCCGCCATCGCGGACGCCGTAGACTGGTGGATCGGCCAGTGTCTCTGGCCCCTGGCAGCCCCTGGCCCCTCTCATCTACGGGAAGTCGCAACGTGTCGCTCACGATCGGAATCGTCGGCCTGCCCAATGTCGGCAAGTCGACCCTGTTCAACGCCCTGACCAAGAACGACGTGCTGGCGGCCAACTACCCGTTCGCCACGATCGAGCCGAACGTCGGCGTGGTCGGCGTCCCGGACGGCCGCCTCGCCAAGCTGGCGTCGATCTTCAAGTCGGAGCGTATCCTGCCGGCCACGGTCGACTTCGTCGACATCGCCGGCATCGTGCGCGGCGCTTCCGAGGGCGAGGGCCTGGGTAACAAGTTCCTCGCGAACATCCGCGAGTCCGACGCGATCTGCCAGGTCATCCGCGCCTTCAAGGACGAGAACGTCGTCCACGTCGACGGCAAGGTCTCGCCGAAGGACGACATCGAGACGATCAACACCGAGCTGATCCTCGCCGACCTCCAGACCATCGAGAAGGTCCTGCCCCGGCTCCAGAAGGAGTCGCGGATCAAGAAGGACGTGGCCCCGAAGGTCAAGGCCATCGAGGAGGCCAAGGAGATACTGGAGAAGGGCGACACGCTCTTCGCGCACGGCATCGTCCAGGGCACCGAGCGCAACGAACCTCTGCACGACCTGCACCTGCTCACCAGCAAGCCGTTCCTCTACGTCTTCAACGTCGACGAGGACGAACTGGTCGACGAGGACTTCAAGAACGAGCAGCGCGCCCTGGTGGCCCCCGCCGAGGCGATCTTCCTCAACGCCAAGCTGGAGCAGGACCTCGCCGAGCTGGACGAGGAGGACGCGCTGGAGCTCCTGGAGTCGGTCGGCGCCGAGGAGCCGGGCCTGGCCACCCTCGCCCGCGTCGGCTTCAACACCCTCGGGCTGCAGACCTACCTCACGGCCGGTCCCAAGGAGTCCCGCGCCTGGACGATCAAGAAGGGCGCGACGGCCCCCGAGGCGGCCGGTGTGATCCACACCGACTTCCAGAAGGGCTTCATCAAGGCCGAGGTCATCTCCTTCGGCGACCTGGTCGAGACGGGCTCCGTCGCCGAGGCCCGCGCCAAGGGCAAGGCCCGCATGGAGGGCAAGGACTACGTGATGCAGGACGGCGACGTGGTGGAGTTCCGCTTCAACGTCTGATCGCGCGCGTGAGGGGCCGGGCTCGTCAGAGCCCGGCCCCTCCTCGTTTTCCGCCCGGCGGCGGACCGAGGGCCCCGCCGAGTTGAACATCCCTGGAAACGACGTAGATTCGTAAGTGGACCGCCTGCGGTTCGACCGGCGACCGACTCGATCGAGAGTCCGCCTGGAAGCAGTCGCCCGTGGGGCCGGGTCCGTCGCACAGGATTCCGGTCGCTTCTTCCCCCGCTCGTCCGAGTCGACGACGGCACGAGCGGTGTCCGTCGCAACGGGAGGAAACCGCACCGAGGGTATGTGGGCCGCGCCGTGCGGCGGCAGCGTGTCGAAGCGCTCATGTCCGCGAGGATGATCATGAAGACGCTGAAACCACAACACCATGCACCCGCCTGATGATCACGGTGGCGCGACCGCCACGGACGAGGGGTGGAGCAGGCACACCCCGCCCCCCAGCCAGGCGCGGCAGAAGCAACTGCGCGACGCCTGGGACAACTTCCGCGTCGGCAACGGTGTCCGCCAAGGCCTGGAACGTGTGCACGAGAGGCCCCGTCGAACCGGATCGGGCGGCCGTCATCCGGATCGGTCTCCCGCCCACCTGGCTGGCCGTGCTGCTGCGGAAGCGGGTGCACCGCCACGGCCTCGGCCGGGTCCGGTCCCTGGACGCCCGGAGCGCGCCGCACGACCGGAACGCCGGAGCGGATGTCGTCGGGATCGCCCTGTGCGCGTTCCTCGCCGCCGCGCTCGTGGTGATCACCGGACTCGGCGAACCGAGCGCGAACGGCGGACCGAGCCCGAACTGGGCTTTATGGCTATGGGGCTTCGTCCTCGTGCTGTCGGCGTGAACGGCGGCGTGAACGGCGGTTCGTTTCCGCAGGCCCCTCGCCGTCACCTCCAGGCCTGTCCCAGCGCGCGGTGCGGCGGAGCCTGCATCCGGTCGTATCGCCAGGCGAGCGCCGTCAGTTTGTCCTCGGTGCCGGTGTCGGGCTGGGGAGTCTCCAGAATGACCCGCCGGCCGGAGCGGTCGTCGACGACGAGCGCGGTCTCCTCCAGCATCATGGGCCCGACCAGAGGATGCCGGACCTCGCGGGTGGTGACGCGCTGCCTTCCGATTTCGTGCCGCCGCCACCAGGCGCGGAAATCCGCGCTGCTTTCGCTCAATTCGTGGACGAGTGCGGTGAACCACGGCTCGTGCACATAAAGTCCGGTCGCCGCACGGAACTCGGCTAGTATCGAGCGGGCGCTCGGCTCCCAGTTGCGCATCAGTTCGCGCATGTGGTCGCTGAAGAAGAGCCACAGCAGATGACGGTGTGCCGGGGTTGTCGCGGCCAGATCGCCATATACATCGGTCCGCGCCTGGTTCCAGGCGAGAATGTCGAACCGGGGGCCGAGGGCGAATGCGGGATGCGGGAGTTGGCTGTCGAGGATGCGCTGGAGCGTCGGCGGCACACCATTCGCGGGTACGGTGGCGCTGGAACGGGCGTCCCCGCTCGCCAGGGTCAGAAGGTAGTCGTGCTCTTCGCCGGTGAGACGAAGGGCGCCGGCGAGCGAGTTGAGGACCTGGTCGGAGACCCGGATCTTACGGGCCTGCTCGAGCTGGGAGTACCAGCACGAGCTGATGCCCGCCAGGTCCGCGACATCTTCCCGTCGCAGGCCGGGCGTTCGCCGCGAGGGGCGTGAGGGGAGACCGACCTCTTCGGGTTGGAGGGCCAGCCGGCGTGTTCTGAGGAAGTCCGCGAGCTCCGCTCGCCGTGGGTCGTCATTCATCCGGCGTTCCCCCTGTTGGGCGACTGGTGCGGATGCTTTTCCATCCAAATACCCCTACTCCTAGGATAGTCGGTTTCTGTGTTCCGCGCCCGATGGGCCCGCTGGGGGCGGCATCCGGCAATCCAGCCCCGGTTCGCTACGGTGTCAATGCGTGTGACTCCTCAAGAGTCCGGCCCGAAAACGTTGTTGAGCGCATTCCGTCGCCGTCTCACTGGTCGGGGCTTATTGCGGACGGCTGTTGCCGATAACCCCGAGTCCTAGGATGAGCGGTTTCTTGATGGGTGTTGTGGCGCGTGTGATCCTGCTGTTGGAGGCGGCGTTCGACCGTTGCGTGGTGCCGATTGCAGGCGCCGGCCACGACAGAACGACTGTCTTTCGTTCCGCGGGTCGAAGGGAGAAAGGTTATGCGTGGCAAGCGGTACCTCACCCGGCTTAGCCCAGCGCTCATCGCTGCCGCTCTGGCGTTCCCGGCGGGCTTCGCCGGTGAAGCGGTCGGTGCTGCACCTCCAGCCGCTGTGGTGGCATCGGCCCACCAGAAGGCGCCCGCGACCACGGACCTCGCCCCGGATCGCCCGTGCAAGCAGCGCCCGTGCAAGCCGGTGGTGCGGCAGCAGCAGCAACAGCAGCAGCGGGGCCAGCAGCAGCAACAGCAGCAGCGGGGCCAGCAGCAGCAACAGCAGCAGCGGGGCCAGCAGCAACAGCAACAGCAGCAACAGCAGCAACAGCAGCAGCAGCAACAACAACAGCAGCAGCAGCAACAGCAGCAACAGCAGCAGCAACAACAGCAGCAGCAACAGCAGCAGCAACAGCAGCAGCAGCGGGGCCAGCAGCAACAGCAGCAGCAGCAACAACAACAGCAGCAGCAGCAGCAACAGCAGCAGCAGCAACAGCAGCAACAGCAGCAGCAGCGGGGCCAGCAGCAGCAACAGCAGCAGCAACAGCAGCAGCGGGGCCAGCAGCAGCAACAGCAGCAGCAACAGCAGCAGCAGCAACAGCAGCAGCAGCAACAGCAGCAGCAGCAACAGCAGCAGCAGCAGCAGCAACAACAGCAGCAGCAGCAACAGCAGCAGCAGCAACAGCAGCAACAGCAGCAGCAACAGCAGCAACAGCAGCAGCAGGGCCAGCAGCAACAGCAACAGCAGCAGCAACAGCAGCAGGGCCAGCAGCAGCAGCAACAACAGCAGCAACAGCAGCAACAGCAGCAGCAACAGCAGCAGCAGCAACAACAACAGCAACAGCAGGGCCAGCAGCAACAGCAGCAGCAACAGCAGCAACAGCAGCAGCAACAACAGCAGCAGCAACAGCAGCAGCAACAGCAGGCCGCCTGAGTCGCTTGGCCGAGCTGTCCGACGGACACACTGTGCCCACCCGGTGGCGCGCAACCCGCAAGGCCCGCGGATTGCGCGTCACTGGCGTATACCTCCAAGCATCAGTTGACCTGGCTTAACATGCACCGGTGTCCATACCCCCGCCCCCCGGCCCCCAGCAGCCGCACGGGCCGTATCAGCCGCCGCAGCGGCACTACCCGCAGGGGCCGTACGGGCCGCCCACGCATCCGCAGGGGCCGGCGTACCAGCCGTGGGCGCAGGGCTACAGCCCCTACAACCGGCCCGCCCCCGTGAACGGCCTCGCCATCACCTCCCTGGTGTTCGGCGTGCTGTGCTGTCTGCCGGGCGTGGGGCTGGTGTTCGGGCTGATCGCGCTGCGGCAGATCCGGCGGCGGGGTGAGCGCGGGGCGGGGCTTGCGGTGGGCGGCTCGGTGCTGTCCGGGATCGGGCTCGTGCTGGGGGCCCTGATGCTGGCCACGGGTGGCGCGTCCAGCGTCTGGGAGGGAGTGAGGGAAGGGGCGCGTGACGGCGCCAACTCCTCGCTGGTGAAAGGGGAGTGCTTCGACGCGCCCGGCGGGATGCTGAGCGGCGGGACCGGCGCCGTGACCGGGGTGCCCTGCCCCGGGGAGCACGACGGCGAGGTGTTCGCCTCGTTCCGGCTGCGGGACGGCGGCTACCCCGGCGACGACTCGGTGACCGGTACCGCCGACGAGCGCTGCTATGGACTGCGGGACACCTACGCGATGGACGCCTGGGCCGTCCCAGACGACGTCGACGTCTACTACCTCACGCCGACCGAGCGCCGTTGGTCGGCCGGGGACCGGGAGGTCACCTGCGTCTTCGGCAACGTGACCGAGGGCGCGAACCTCACCGGCTCGCTGCGCAACGACGCGACCGTCCTCGACGCCGACCAGATCGCCTATCTGAGGGCCGCTCACATCCTGAACGCCGCCGTGGAGTCGGCCCCGGAGGCGGAGTACGTCGAGGACGACCTGCCGGGGCACCAGGCGTGGGCCGGGCGGATCTCCACGGCCCTGGACGAACAGGCCCGGTCGCTGCGCGGACACGAGTGGCCCGCCGGTGCCCGGAAGCCGGTCGCCGCCCTGGCCGCCGATCTGGACCGGGCGCGTGCCGAGTGGGCGAAGGCCGCGAAGGCGGAGGACGCCGACGCGTTCTACGAGCACTACGACACCGGTCTGCGACTGCTCGACCCGAAGGAAGGGGTTCCCGTACGGAGGGCCCTGGGACTGCGGACCACCCCGCCGGCCGGTGGCGGTCATGCCAGGGGTGACACGGGGGACGGCGGCTCGGACGGCGGCAGCGGCATGGCGGTATGAGCCGGGCTGCGGACGTGATGACCGTGCGGAGGTGTGGCTTCGCCCATAGCGGGGAGAAAGTGCCTGGGTAAAGCCCTCCCCGGCCCCTTGTCATCACATCGAGTGATTCTCTGGCCTTTGCTTGCACGGGACAACCCACGGTTGCCAGGCTGTTGCTGTCTGTACAACCTGATGGGAGTGGCCAGTGACTTTCGGTGAGCAGCCGGCGTACTTGCGTGTCGCGGGTGATCTCCGCAAGAAGATCGTCGACGGTTCACTGCCTCCTCATACCCGGCTCCCCTCCCAGGCCCGCATCCGTGAGGAGTACGGCGTCTCGGACACCGTCGCGCTGGAGGCCCGCAAGGTCCTGATGGCCGAGGGTCTGGTGGAGGGGCGCTCCGGCTCGGGGACGTATGTGCGCGAGCGGCTGGTGCCCAGGAGCGTGGCACGCTCCGGCTTCCGTCCCTCCTCGGGTGCCACGCCCTTCCGGCAGGAGCAGACCGACGCCTCGGTACGCGGCACCTGGGAGTCCAGCAGCGCGCAGACCACGGCCGGGGCCGTCATCGCCGAGCGGCTCGGCGTCGAGCCCGGCGCCCGCGTCATGCGCACGAAGTACCTGTTCAGGGAGGCGGGGGAGCCCATGATGCTCTCCACCTCCTGGGAGCCCCTCGCCGTCACCGGCCGCACCCCGGTGATGCTGCCCGAGGAGGGGCCGCTCGGCGGCATGGGAGTGGTCGAGCGGATGCGGGCCATCGACGTCATCGTGGACAACGTCACCGAGGAGGTCGGCGCCCGCCCCGGCCTCGCCGAGGAACTGCATGTCCTCGGTGGCGTCCCCGGTCATGTGGTCCTCGTCATCCAGCGCACCTACTTCGCCTCCGGCCGCCCCGTCGAGACCGCCGACGTCGTCATCCCGGCCGACCGGTACCGGGCCGCGTACCACCTGCCCGTGAAGTAGCGCACACACCGGCACACGCCGAAGGCCGGCGATCCGTCGCCCACACTGGCACCCGGTGCCGCGCCCGCCGCTGCAATCCGGCCGTTCTCCCAGGTGATCGTGGGTGCGGCCGAAATGCCCCCGCCCCACGACAACGGCACAGGGGGTGGCGCGTTCACGGTTGCGCGCCCCCTGCGTTCTGGCTGGTTGCGTACCTCTTTGTGAAAAGACGTATTCGCTCCGTGAAGGTTGGGCGTACGCTCGGGCATATGCGGACTGCGGTTTCCTTGGGCGGGGCTCGGCGGGCGCCCGAGTGCGAGGGAGGGCGGGGCGGTGCGAGAAGGAACGGTGGGGGCCATGAGTGAGGGCACGGGCGTCTCCCTGCCCTGGATCGTGATACGGCAGGACGACAACGGCAATCGCTACCGCGTGGGACGGTACGCGACCCGGGCCGAGGCCCAGAAGATCGCCGACAGCCTCGACGACCACGGACACAAGCAGCTCTACTGGGTCGAGCGCATCGCTCAGAACGGGAACGGCGTCCACAACTGACCTTCTCCGCCTTCCCGTAGGCTCCGCTCCATGACGGATCGCCCCGTGACGGACCGCATCGTGGTGGTGGGAGCCGCCCTGCTCGACACCGGCCGACTGCTCGCCGCGCGCCGCAGCGCACCCCCCGAGCTGGCCGGACGCTGGGAGCTGCCCGGTGGCAAGGTCGAGCCGGGCGAGCGGCCCGAGGACGCCCTGACGCGTGAACTGGCCGAGGAACTCGGCATCGACGCCGAGCCCGTCGAGCGGGTGCCGGGGGAGTGGCCCCTCAAGTCCCCCTACGTGCTACGGGTGTGGACCGCCCGGCTGCGCGCCGGCTCCGCCGAGCCCCGGCCCCTTCAGGACCACGACGAACTGCGCTGGCTCACCCCCGACCGGCTCTGGGAGGTGCCCTGGCTCGAGCAGGACGTCCCGGCGGTCCGCGAGGTCGCCGCCCGCCTCGCCGCGGAAACGCGCTGAGCGGAGCCCACGACTGCCGGGCGGGGCGCGGCGGAGCGGGGCCCCTACGCCGTTCGCACCACAGTGCGCCGTCCCGCGCGGTACTGCCCCCTGAATACCGGGTATGTGCCCATTAACCCCATGAAAACGGACATGGGTGGGCTCGCTGGCCTGGGAAGTGATCGGCGTGATCGACACCGATGGCGACTGCGCCGAGTGGATTTTCCCCGCGGAGCCGGGCGTCGTTCGGACCGCCCGTGGCGCGGTCCGCGGCCAACTGCGCGGCTGGGACCTCGACTGTGTCGCCGACCTCGCCGCGCTGCTGGTGAGCGAGCTGGTGACCAACTCCCTGCGGCACGCCACCGGCCCCATCGGCGTACGGCTGGTGCGGCCCGCGCGGTTCGGCGACACACTGCTCGTCGAGGTCTCCGACCCGCTCCCCGACCCGCCGCGCGAGCGTGTCGCCCAGCCCGAGGACGAGAGCGGCCGCGGCCTGCAGCTGGTGGCCGGCGCCGCGCGCCGCTGGGGAACCCGGCCCGGCGGTGGCGGAAAGACCGTCTGGTTCGAGCTGGCGGTGCCCGGCTGAGCGCGGTGTACATCCCGGCGCGCGACGTCCATCCTGCGGGGGCGCCCGACGACCGGGGCGGGGGTGCGTGATTCGAGGCCGTGTTACCTGGTTAGAAGACTGGGAGTGTTGTCGCGGCCCGGTCCGAAAAGCACCTCGACCGAGCTGTGATCGTGAACACCGTGTTGTGCGGCGCCGTAGTGCTGGATACTGCGGGCAGCCGCCCCCGGTGACCGGTGCCGGGTGCGGTGAGCTGGAGGGGACGGTTCGCGTGAGCGAGATACCAGCGAAGGCCACGGAGTCCGAGGACCCGTCGGACGGCGCGAGTGACCAGGCCGCACGCAACGCGGGCGGGCCGGGCGACGCCATGTGGCAGAGCAGCCCGCCCGGCTCCATCTACGACTACATCAGGGTCGCGTCCTTCTCCATCGGTGCCGGTGGACTGGTCGAGCAGTGGAGCCTGCGCGCCGAGCAGCTCTTCGGCATCCCCGCCGAACGCGCCGTCGGAATGGACCCGATCGAGGCCTTCGTCGACTCCGACCTGCGCGAGCGAAGCCAGCGCAAGATGGCCGAGATCCTCGACGGGCGGGAGTGGACCGGGGTGGTGCCCTTCCGGATGCCGGACGGGCCGGACGGAACCCGGGGCGACGAAGGGCTCGCCGAGGTCTACGTCATGCCCACCCGGACCGCCGAGGGCGAGCGGGCCGCCGTCTGCATCGTGGTGGACGTCCGCACCCTGCGCAGCATCGAGACGGACCTCGCGGCCTCGCAGGCGATTTTCGGTCAATCACCGTTCGGATTCCTGCTGATCGACATAGATCTGAGGGTTCGTCGGGCCAACATGCGTTTCGCCTCCATCTTCGGCGGATCCCCGGACGACCACCGGGGCAAGGGAGTTCACGACTATCTGCCGCGCGCCGAGGCGGATCGGGTTTCGGCCACGCTGCGGCGCGTGCTGGAGACCGGTGACTCCATCACCGACATGCATGTGACCGGGTTCGTCCCGGGCTCCCAGGAGCGTCGGCACTGGTCCATCAACCTCTACCGGGTGCACAGCGGCAGCGGACGCCCCATCGGCATCGCCTGGCTCGGCACCGACATCACCGCCCGCCGCGCGGCCGCCCGGGAGGCGGCGGCGGCCCGGCGCAACCTCGCCCTGCTCAACGAGGCCGGCGCCCGCATAGGCAACTCCCTCGACCTGGAGACCACGGCCCGCGAACTCCTCGACGTCGTCGTCCCCGGCTTCTGCGACCTCGCCACCGTCGACCTCTACCAGGGGCTGCTCATCGGCGACGAGACCCCGCCCGGCCTAGCCGACGGCAGCGCCGAACTGCGCCGCGTCGCCTTCGCCAGCGCCGTCTCCGACGCGCCCCTCAGCGGCTCCGGTGACGCCGTCGCGGTCGGCGCGGTCCACCACTTCCCCTTCAACTCGCCGTGTGCGGACGCCCTGCGCACCGCCCGGCCACAGCGTGTGCCGCCGGAGGACGGGGGACTCGTGCAGTCCACGCTGGCCGTGCCGATGGTCGCCCACGACACCGTCGTCGGACTCGCGCGGTTCGCCCGTACGAAGGGCAGCGAGCCGTTCGGCGACCGGGACCGGGACCTCGCGGTCGAACTGGCCGCACGCGCCGCCGTCTGCATCGACAACGCCCGCCTGTACCGCCGCGAGCACGAGCGGGCGCTGATACTCCAGCGCTCCCTGCTCCCGCCCGGCGACCCGGAGGCCTCCGGCCTCGACATCGCCTGCCGCTACCTGCCCGGAAACGCGGCCACCGAGGTCGGCGGTGACTGGTTCGACGTCATAGAACTCCCCGGTCACCGCACCGCGCTGGTCGTCGGCGACGTCATGGGGCGCGGGCTGCGCGCGGCGGTCGCGATGGGCGAACTGCGCACGGCCGTACGCACCCTGGCGCTGCTGGACCTCGAACCGGCCGAGGTGCTCTCCGCGCTGGACGAGATCGCCCGCGGCCTCGGCACCCCCGGGGGCGTCCAGCAGGCCACCCGCGCCGCGCGCCAGCCCCGCGACGCCGACCTCTCCGAGGTCTACCTCGCGACCTGTGTGTACGCCGTCTACGACTCCGTCACCAGGCGCTGTACGTTCGCCAACGCCGGGCACCTGCCGCCGGTGCTGGTGGAGCCCGGCGAGGCGGCCCTGATGCTCGACGTGCCGCCCGGGATGCCGCTCGGTGTGGGCGGCGAGCCGTTCGAGGAGGTGGAGGTCGAACTGCCGGAGGGCGCGCTGCTCGCCCTCTACACGGACGGCCTGGTCGAGTCCCGCCACCACCCCCTCGACGAGGGCCTCCAGGCCTTCGTGGGCGCGCTCACCGATCCCTCCCGGCCCCTGGAGGACGTCTGCGACCACGTCCTGAACACCCTCGACACCCACCACGGCGAGGACGACATCGCGCTGCTGATGGCCCGGGTCCAGGGGCTGCCCGCCGAGTCCGTCGGCGACTGGACGCTGCCGCGCGAGCCGCGCAGCGTGGGGCGGGCCCGTGAGTACGCCCGGGCACAGCTGGTCGGCTGGGGCCTTGAGCCGCTGGTCGACACGACGGAGTTGCTGGTCAGCGAGCTGGTGACGAACGCGCTGCGCTACGGTGAGGGCGAGATCAGACTGCGGTTGCTGCTGGACCGGACCCTGGTGTGCGAGGTGTGGGACTCCGGTCTCGTGCAACCGCGGCGACGCCGGGCCCGGGACACGGACGAGGGCGGCCGCGGCCTGCAACTCGTCGGGCTGCTCAGCGCGGCCTGGGGCTCACGGCGCACGCCACGCGGAAAGACGGTGTGGTTCGAACTCCCCCTCCCCGGCGGCGAAACCGGCCTGACCGACCCGGCGGAGGCCCTGCTCAGCCTCTTCTGAGAACCCGGGCGCGTCACGGCAGGCGGGGCCGGGAGCGGGGCTGGAGGTCCTCTGGCGGGCTCAGCCTCTGCCGAAGGGTGGCGGCAGGCGCGTCACGGCATGTGGCGGCGGGAGCGGGTCTGGGGGCCGCCGAAGCTTGTCGGGGGGCCGCCGTCCGGGTCCTCGGCCAGGAGGATGCCGCCGAGGACGGCGCCGGTGAGGCCGGTGGCGTGGCCGTCGGCGAACGGGTTGCCGTGGGCGCGCACGTCCAGCTCGGCCAGTTCCCGGGCCTGCCCGGCGAGCACGTCCGCCTCGGCGCCCGAGCCCAGGGCCCGCACCGCCTGCGCCAGCCGGGCCCGTGCCGGTGCGCCCACCGCCCCCCGGTGCACCGCGACGAAGTCCTCCGTGGCGTCGACCGCGCCGCGCGACACGAGCAGCGCGGCGGCCTCCAGCACCCCGGACCGCCCCGCCTCCAGACGTTCCACGGCCCGCGTGATCCGGCGCAGCGCGTCCAGCGGGTCGTACGGGCCGCCGGTCAGCTCGGCGCGCACGGCGGCCGGCGCGGCGTCGGCGTGCGCGAGCCGGGCCCGCAGCTCACCGCCGGTCAGGGAGGTGCGCCCGCCCTCCTTCCGTACCCCGGCGATCTCCGCCTCCGCGCCGGTCAGCGCGGCCGGCACCAGCGCGGCCGCCTCCCGCAGCCGGGCCGCGAGCCGTTCCACCCCGCCCACCAGGACGCCTGCCTGGGTGATACCGCCCTCGGCGGCGCGCAACTGCCGGGCCGCCCGCGACAGCTCGCCCGAGTCGGCTGCCTGCCGCGCCTCGTTGAGCCGCTCGGTGGCGAACACCAGCCGGTCCTTGGCCTGTTCGACATACCCGGTGACGGGTGCGCCCGCCGAGGGCGCGTACCGCTCCCGCAGCCCGGCCGCCGTCGCCTGCGCCGCCGCCGTCCGCGCGGCCAGCTCACGAAACCGCGCCTCCGCGACCTCCAGGGCCGCGCTCACCCCCTGCTCCAGCCCGCGCAGCCGGTCCAGCCCCGCCGCCTCGGCGTCCAGCCGCCGTCCCGCCTCCGCACACCGCCCGACCACCCCCACCAGTGCCTGCCGCCGGGCCGTCGCGTCCGCCGGAACACCCTCCTCGTAGCGCCGCCACATCGCGAACGCGGCCGACAGCTCGGTCTCCGCGGCCCGCAGGGCATGCGCGAACGGCTCGACCGCCTCCGCCCCCAACAGCTCCTCGACGTAGGAGAGTTCCTCCCTGCTGCCCCGCACGCAGTCGTCGGCCAGCACCAGCGCGGCGCGGGCCTGCCGCTCGCTCTCGGCCGGAGTGGGCACGGGTGGCGCCGCCGGCACCACACCCGGTGTGGTGCGGGTCCGGGCCCGCCGGGTGCGCCGCAGATACCCGTAACCTGCCAGCACCCCGGCCGCGCCGAGGACGGCGAGCGGCAGCACGAGGTCGGTCGTGGAGGTCTCGTCCTGCCGCGGTGCGGCGGAGCCGGCGACCGGTCCGACCGGAGCTGCGGGAACCGGATCACCGCCCCCCGCCGTCATCACCGGCAACACCAGCCACCCGGTTCCCACGAGCGCACCGGCCGCGGCGAGCGCTAGGCGCGCCCGTACGGGCGCGCGGGTGCGCCGGGGCCGGCCGCGGATCGGGGAGCGCGTCACATTTCGGAGCGTATGGGCAGGTGGGCGCCCGCGCGAGTGGGGCGGACGCGGCTGGGGGAACGCGATGACAGGGGGTCGGAATGAGCACGGCACGGCACGACCGGGAGACGGAACCGGACCAGGAGACACCGCAAGGGCAGGCCCCCGAGGACCGGCCCGCGCCCGGCGACGGCAAAAACCCCGGACGCCGCCGCCTGCGCCGCGTCCTGATCGCGGTCCTCCTGGCCCTGACCCTGCCCCTCCTCACCGCCGAGACGGCCCTCCGCCTCAACTACACCGGCACCCCGGCACCCGGTACCCTCACCCGCCACAAGGACGCCCTCTGGCTGGGCCACGCCTGGGTGGACGGTCGCAAGACCGACGCGGACGTCAAGGCCCTCGCCGACCGCCTCCGGGGCACCGGCATCCGCGACCTGTACGTCCACTCCGGACCCCTGGAGCACGACGGCACGCTCCCGAAGTCGGCGTACAAAAGGGCGGGTTGGCTCATCGCGGCCGTACACCGGGAACTCCCCGGCGTCCGGGTCCAGGCCTGGCTCGGCGACGTGCTGGCCAGCGAGGGCCCCTATGGCCTGCACCTGGAGCGCGCCGCCACCCGCGAGGCGATCGTCGAATCGACCCGCGGCATCCTCGCCGCCGGCTTCGAGGGCGCCCACTTCGACCTGGAGCCCCTCCACTCCGGCGACCGCGACTACCTCTCCCTCCTCGACGACCTGCGCGCCCTCACCCGCGCCCACCACGCCCTGCTCTCCGTCGCCGCCCACCAGATCGACCCGCTGCCCGGGTTCCACTCCTTCTGGGGCACGACCACCGGCCACCCCAAGTGGTGGTCGCAGGCCTACTTCGGGCAGGTGGCCCGCCGCGTGGACCAGATCGCCGTGATGTCGTACGACACCATGCAGCCGCTGCAGAGCCTGTACGGCGGCTATGTGGCCCAGCAGACCAGCCTCGCCCTGGAGGTCACACCCAGGACCACCGACCTGCTCATGGGCCTGCCCTTCTACCACGAGAACCGCTTCGGCCACTGGGCCCACGCCGAGACCGTCCCGGCCGCCGTCCGCGGCGTCCGCCTCGGCCTGTCCCGCACCGACGCCGGCCGCACCCGCTTCGGCGTCGCCCTGTACGTGGACTTCGCGGCCACCGAGGACGACTGGACCGCGTACCGGAATGACTGGGCGCGGCGGTAGTGCCGCCCGCTACGAGGAGCGTCTCCTGATCTTCGACCCGAGCCACACCAGCGGGTCGTACTTGCGGTCGACGGCGCGTTCCTTCAACGGGATCAGGGCGTTGTCCGTGATCCGGATGCCCTCCGGGCAGACCTCCGTGCAGCACTTGGTGATGTTGCAGTAGCCGAGGCCGTGCTCGTCCTGGGCCGTGCGCCCGCGGTCCAGGCCTTTCTCGGCGGCCGCGTCCAGCGGGTGCATGTCCAGTTCCGCGATGCGCATCAGGAAGCGCGGGCCGGCGTACGCCCGCTTGTTCTCCTCGTGGTCGCGCACGACGTGACAGACGTCCTGGCACAGGAAGCACTCGATGCACTTGCGGAACTCCTGCGAGCGCTCCACGTCCTCCTGCGACATGCGGTACTCGCCGGGGCCCAGCCCGGCCGGCGGCACGAACGCCGGGACCTCCCTGGCCTTGCGGTAGTTGTAGCCGACGTCCGTCACCAGGTCCCGGACCACCGGGAAGGCCCGCAGCGGGGTGACGGTGATCGTCTCGTCCCGGTCGAACACCGACATGCGGGTCATGCACAGCAGCCGGGGCCGCCCGTTGATCTCCGCCGAGCAGGAACCGCACTTGCCCGCCTTGCAGTTCCAGCGCACCGCGAGATCCGGGGCCTGGGTGGCCTGGAGGCGGTGCACGATGTCGAGCACCACCTCGCCGTCGTTGACCTCGACCGTGAAGTCCGCCAGGCCACCGCCGCTCACATCGCCCCGCCACACCTTGAAGCGGGCCTCGTAGCTGCTCACTCGTACAGCTCCTCTTCGGCGAGGTACTTGACCAGCTCCTCCTTCTCGAAGAGGGCGAGCAGGTCCGGGCGGACGGGTTCGGTGGTCGCCCGGGTGAGCCGGATCTGGCTCCGGGCGGGATCGGTACCGGCGAGGGTTCCACCGGGGTCGGCGAGCGCGCACAGCAGGTTCACGTTGCGCCAGCCGCGGTCCATCGCGGGGTGGTCCTCACGGGTGTGCCCGCCGCGCGACTCGGTGCGCTCCAGGGCGGCCCGCGCCACACACTCGCTGACCAGCAGCATGTTCCTGAGGTCGAGGGCCAGGTGCCAGCCCGGGTTGAACTGGCGGTGCCCCTCGACACCGGCCCGCCGGGCCCGCACCCGCAGCTCGGCCAGCTTGTGCAGGGCCTGCTCCATCTCGCCCTCGCGGCGGATGATGCCGACCAGGTCGTTCATCGTCTGCTGGAGCTCCTGGTGCAGGGTGTACGGGTTCTCCGGGGGGCCCGCCTCACCTTCCGTCTGCGCGGAGAACGGGCGCAGGGCCTCCGCGGACGCCGTGTTGACCTGGGCGTCGTCGACCCGCGGACGCCGGTCCGCCAGTCCCTGCGCGTACTCGGCCGCGTGCCAGCCGGCCCGGCGCCCGAACACCAGCAGGTCGGACAGCGAGTTGCCGCCGAGCCGGTTGGAGCCGTGCATGCCGCCGGCGACCTCACCGGCCGCGAACAGCCCCGGCACCCCGCGCGCCGCCGCCGTGTCGGACTCGACGGCGATGCCGCCCATCACGTAGTGACAGGTCGGCCCGACCTCCATCGCCTCCGCCGTGATGTCGACGTCCGCCAGCTCCTTGAACTGGTGGTACATCGACGGCAGCCGGCGCCGGACGACCTCGGCGGGCATGCGCGTGGACACGTCCAGGAAGACCCCGCCGTGCGGCGAGCCGCGGCCCTCCTTCACCTCGGAGTTGATCGCCCGGGCCACCTCGTCGCGGGGCAGCAGCTCGGGAGGCCGGCGGTTGTGGTCGGGGTCGTCGTACCACCGGTCGGCTTCCTCCTCCGACTCGGCGTACTTCTCCTTGAACACATCCGGGACGTAGTCGAACATGAACCGCTTGTCCTCGGAGTTGCGCAGCACCCCGCCGTCCCCGCGCACCGATTCGGTGACGAGGATGCCCTTGACCGACGGCGGCCAGACCATGCCGGTCGGGTGGAACTGCACGAACTCCATGTTCAGCAGCGGCGCCCCGGCCAGCAGCGCGAGGGCGTGCCCGTCACCGGTGTACTCCCACGAGTTCGAGGTGACCTTGAACGACTTGCCGATCCCGCCGGTCGCGACGACCACGGCGGGGGCCTCGAGGACGAAGAACCGCCCGGTCTCGCGCTCGTAGCCGAAGACGCCGCAGACCTGACCCGCGGCGGAGCCGCTGTCGGATGCCGTGTCCTTGAGGATCCGCGTGACCGTGCACTCCTGGAACACCTTCAACCGGGACTCGTGGTCCCCGGTCTCCCGGGCGTCTTCCTGCTGGAGCGAGACGATCTTCTGCTGAAGGGTGCGGATCAGCTCGAGGCCCGTACGGTCGCCGACGTGCGCGAGCCGCGGGTACTCGTGGCCGCCGAAGTTGCGCTGCGAGATCCGGCCGTCCTTCGTCCGGTCGAACAGCGCGCCCCAGGTCTCCAGCTCCCACACCCGGTCCGGTGCCTCCCGGGCGTGCAGTTCGGCCATCCGCCACTGGTTGAGGAACTTCCCGCCGCGCATCGTGTCGCGGAAGTGGACCTGCCAGGTGTCGTGCTCGTTCGCGTTGGCCATCGCCGCCGCGATGCCGCCCTCGGCCATCACCGTGTGCGCCTTGCCGAACAGCGACTTGCAGATCACCGCCGTACGGGCGCCCCGCTCGCGCGCCTCGATCGCGGCGCGCAACCCGGCGCCCCCGGCACCGACCACGACGACGTCCCACTCCTGCCGGTCGACCACGGACATCAATCAGTCCCTCACTGGAGTCACTAGAAGAAGCGCGGATCGTCGAAGACACCGGACGCGACGAGATAGACGTAGAAGTCGGCGAGCGCGACGCTCACCAGGGACGCCCAGGCGAGCAGCATGTGGTGGGCGTTCAGCCGCCCGACGAACTGCCACGCGCGGTAGCGCACGGGGTGCCTCGAGAAGTGCTTGAGCTTGCCGCCGACGATGTGCCGGCAGGAGTGGCAGGAGATCGTGTACGCCCAGATCAGCAAGATGTTGGCCAGGAAGACCAGGGTGCCGAGGCCCATGTGGCCCCAGCGGTAGTGCGGGTCCCGGAAGGACAGCACGGTGTCGTAGGTCAGCACGCCGGCGACCAGCAGGGCGGCGTAGAAGAAGTAGCGGTGGACGTTCTGCAGGATCAGCGGGAAGCGGCTCTCGCCGGTGTACCCGCGGTGCGGCTCGGCCACCGCGCAGGCGGGCGGGGACGCCCAGAAGCTGCGGTAGTACGCCTTGCGGTAGTAGTAGCAGGTCAGGCGGAAGCCGAGCGGGAAGATCAGGATGATGATCGCCGGGGAGATGCCCCACCAGCTCCCGAAGATCTCCGCGTTCGGCCCGGCGCGCATGGTGTGGCAGTTCTCCGCCAGGCAGGGCGAGTAGAACGGGGAGACGTACGGCGCCGCGTAGTAGTCCGTGTTCGAGAACGCCCGCCAGGTCGAGTAGACGACGAAGGCGAGCAGACCGGCCGCGGTGACGGCGGGCGCCAGCCACCAGCGGTCGGTCCGCAGATGCGGTGCGGCGATCGCGGCGCGCGTACCGCCGCGCACGCCACCGCTGTCCGGTTGGGATTCCGTACCAGTAGCCAAGACGGGACTCCGGTCGGTTCGGGGGTGTCAGGGAGCGTGCCGGTCGCGAGCGCCCAGACCCTCGTCGTCGGAGTCCGTCCACAGGCTGATGTCGTACGGCGTGTCGGAGATGGTGACGAGGTCGGGCCGGTTCGGGGCGGCCGGGTGGTTCGCCGCCTCGCGCAGCAGCCCGAGGCTGTCGCGCAGATGGTCGGCGTCCATCCGGACCCGGCGCATCTCCAGGCCACCGCTGTCGAGCTGCTGCTCCAGGCGTCCGATCGACCGGTGCAGTTCGTCCAGGCAGCGCTGGACGGATGTCAGTTCGTCGTGCACGGACATGACTTGCCCTCACTTCCGCGGGTCTGCGGGCCCTGGGCGGCGACGTTCATGCGCCTTGGAGTGTTGCGCGTCACACCTGGTGCTGTGAAGAGATGTGCACCGATTGGCCGAGGCGTACGGATGCACTTTCGGTGTATTGCGCCGCACGGGTGGGGTTCGTGTCCGTTGCCGCCGTGTCGCCCGCTGTTGCCGGATCCTTTCCTCTTCAGTGGGTGCATAGATCTGATCAGCTCCATATACCGCCAAAAGTGATCATAACGCCCGCGGCTCCCCGGAGGTAGCAGAGATGTCCCACCACGGCGTCGGCCTGCGCGCGGTCCTGCGCCCGGCCGCCTTCCTCACCGCGGGCGCCCTAGCGGTGCCGCTCCTGGCCGGCTGCGGTTCCGACGAGGAGGCGAGCCGCCCCCTGGCCGGGCAGGACATCGGCCTCGTCGCCCGCGACAAGGTCACCGACGGCGGCACGCTGAAGTGGGCCGTGGACGCCGTGCCGGAGACCCTGAACACCTATCAGGCCGACGCCGACGCGGGCACCACCCGCGTCGCGCAGGCGGTGCTGCCGTCGATGTTCCGGTCCGACGCGAACGGCCGGCCGGTGGCGAACCCGGCCTATCTGGAGTCCGCCAAGGTCATCGAGACCGAGCCGCGCCAGGTCGTGCTGTACAAGCTGAACCAGCAGGCGGTGTGGAGCGACGGCCGGGAGATCGGCGCCGCCGACTTCGCCGCCCAGTGGCGCGCCCTGTCCGGCAAGGACAGCGCCTACTGGACCGCCCGCAACGCCGGCTACGACCGCATCGAGAAGATCGAGCGCGGCTCCGGCGACCTCCAGGTCCGGGTCACCTTCTCCCGCCCCTACGCCGACTGGAAGTCGTTGTTCTCCCCGCTGTACCCGAAGGACGTCATGGGCACCCCGGACGCCTTCAACGACGGCGCCCGCCGGAAGCTGAACGTCACCGCGGGCCCCTTCAAGGTGGAGAAGGTCGACACCGCCAAGAAGGACGTCGTCCTCACCCGCAACCCCCGCTGGTGGGGCAGTCCCGCCAAGCTGAACGAGCTGGTGCTGCACGCGGTGGACCGCGACAAACGGGTGTCCGCGCTCGCCGACGGAACCGTGCAGCTCGCCGACATCGACTCCGCCGACGCCGAGCGGATCAAGGCGGCCTCCGGCTCGGGCGGCTCCCCGCTGCGGGGCGGCGGCAAGACCTCCGCGAGCAAACTGCGGTCCTGGGCGCTGGCACACGGCTTCGACGCCGAGCAGGTGAAGGTCGGCAAGAAGAAGCTGCGCAAGGCGATCACGCGGTATCTGGAACAGCAGCAGGAACTGCGCGCCTTCGGCGTCCGCAAGTCGCTGGAGCCCGCCTACACCCAGCTCGCTCTCAACGGCGCCGGGGGCATGCTCGCCGACGAGCGGGTCCGCCGGGCCGTCGCGCGGGCCCTCGACCGCGAGGAACTGGCCAAGGCCGTGCTGACCCCGCTCGGCCTGCCCGCCGTGCCGGTCGGCAGCCACCTCGCCCTGTCCGGGCAGGACGCCTACGCCGACGGCAGCGGCGCCCTGGGCGGCCCGGACGTCAAAGAGGCACAGGCGCTGCTCACGGACGCCGGCTGGGTGGCCGGCGGACCGGTGAAGGAGCAGAAGCAGGCCGAGAAGGCGGCCGGCGCCGAGCCCGGCAAGGGCGACAAGCAGAAGAAGTCCGACGGCGGCAAGGACGGCGAGTACATCGTCGGCGAGGACGACAAGGCCAAGCAGCACGAGTCGGCCGAGGAGCGGCGGGAGAAGGGCGACGAGGGCGGCAGGCACCTCGCCCAGGACGGCAGGCAGTACTCCGACAAGGACCTGAAGCAGGGCGGTGCGCCGGGCGCCTACGCCCCGCAGGGCACCGCCGCCCCGGCCGGCGCCGTGACCGCGCCGCTGGCCAAGGACGGCAAGGCCCTCGACCTGCGCTTCGTGCTTCCCTCGGGGCCGGGATCCGAGACGCTGGACACCGTCGCCGCCCGGATCTCGGCGATGCTGTCGAAGGTCGGCATCCGCACGACGATCACCAAGGTCTCGGACGAGAGCTACTTCAAGGACCACATCGCCTCCGGCGACTACGACCTCGCCCTGTACTCGTGGCCCTCCTCCGCCTTCCCCGCCACCGACGCCCGGCCGATCTACGGCAAGCCGATCCCGGCCGCCGACGGCTCGGTGAACATCGAGCAGAACTACACCCGGGTCGGCACCGACCAGGTCGACCAGCTCTTCGACCAGGCCGCGGCGACGCTGGACGAGGGCGAGGCGCGCGACCTGATCCGCAAGGCGGACTCCCGTATCTGGGCCGCGGCCGCCTCCATCCCGCTCTACCAGCGGCCCGAGCTGGTCGGCGTGCGCAAGGACGTGGTCAACGCGGGCGCGTTCGGCTTCCGTACACCGGTGTACGAGGACATGGGTTTCCTGAAGAAGGGCGCGAAGATCGCACCCGGCCCGACCGCCACGAAGTGAGGCCCGGCCCATCCGGCCGGTGAACCGGAACCCGTCCGGAACGTGAACCCGAGCCGTCCGGCACCCGGCCCCGTGGCCCTGCGGAGGCCTTCACCCGCGGGGCCACGTACCATGGGGTGAGGCCGTGGCGTGTCCAGCCCGGCAGGGCCCGCGCATCAGCAAGACGTCCGCGCAGGGCAATCCTCATACTCCGGGAGTACGCCGCACCATGGCTGTGACTGCAACGCGTCACGACATCCGCAACGTCGCCATCGTCGCCCACGTCGACCACGGCAAGACGACCATCGTCGACGGCATGCTGAAGCAGGCCGGCGCGTTCGCCGCCCACCAGCTCGAAGGCGTCGACGACCGCATGATGGACTCGAACGACCTGGAGCGTGAGAAGGGCATCACGATCCTGGCCAAGAACACGGCGGTCAAGTACCACCCGAAGGCCGGCGGGGACCCGATCACCATCAACATCATCGACACCCCCGGCCACGCCGACTTCGGTGGTGAGGTCGAGCGCGGTCTGTCGATGGTCGACGGCGTGGTGCTCCTCGTCGACGCCTCCGAGGGCCCGCTGCCGCAGACCCGCTTCGTGCTGCGCAAGGCCCTCCAGCAGCGCCTGCCCGTCATCCTGTGCATCAACAAGACGGACCGCCCGGACTCCCGGATCGACGAGGTCGTCAACGAGACGTACGACCTCTTCCTGGACCTGGACGCGGACGAGGACCAGATCGAGTTCCCGATCGTCTACGCCTGCGGCCGCGACGGTATCGCCTCGCTGACCAAGCCGGACGACGGCACGGTCCCGGCCGACAGCGACAGCCTGGAGCCGTTCTTCTCCACGATCCTGGAGCACATCCCGGCCCCCACGTACGACGAGGAGGGCCCGCTCCAGGCCCACGTCACCAACCTCGACGCCGACAACTTCCTCGGCCGTATCGCGCTGCTCCGCGTCGAGCAGGGCGAGCTGCGCAAGGGCCAGACGGTCGCCTGGATCAAGCGCGACGGGTCCGTCAGCAACGTGCGCATCACCGAGCTGATGATGACCGAGGCGCTCACCCGCAAGCCCGCCGAGAAGGCCGGCCCCGGTGACATCTGCGCCGTCGCCGGCATCCCCGACATCATGATCGGCGAGACGCTGGCCGACCCCGAGAACCCGGTCCCGCTGCCGCTGATCACGGTGGACGAGCCCGCGATCTCGATGACGATCGGTACGAACACCTCGCCGCTGGTCGGCCGGGGCGGCACCGGCAAGGGCGCCGACGCGAAGGCGGCCGTCAAGGACCGCAAGGTCACCGCGCGCCAGGTCAAGGACCGCCTGGACCGCGAGCTGATCGGCAACGTCTCGCTGCGGGTGCTGGAGACCGAGCGCCCGGACGCCTGGGAGGTCCAGGGCCGTGGTGAGCTGGCGCTCGCCATCCTGGTCGAGCAGATGCGCCGCGAGGGTTACGAGCTGACCGTCGGCAAGCCGCAGGTCGTCACCAAGGATGTCGACGGCAAGACCTACGAGCCGGTCGAGCGCATGACGATCGACGTGCCCGAGGAGCACATGGGCGCCGTCACGCAGCTCATGGGCGTGCGCAAGGGCCGGATGGACAACATGTCCAACCACGGCTCGGGCTGGGTCCGCATGGAGTTCGTCGTGCCGTCCCGCGGTCTCATCGGCTTCCGCACCGAGTTCCTCACCCAGACCCGCGGCACGGGCATCGGCCACTCCATCCACGAGGGCTTCGAGCCCTGGTTCGGCGCCCTGACGACCCGCAACAACGGCTCCCTGGTCGCCGACCGTGCCGGTGCCGTCACCGCCTTCGCGATGACGAACCTCCAGGAGCGCGGTGTGCTCTTCACCGAGCCGGGCACCGAGGTGTACGAGGGCATGATCGTCGGTGAGAACTCGCGCTCCGACGACATGGACGTGAACATCACCAAGGAGAAGAAGCTCACGAACATGCGGTCCTCGTCGGCCGACTCGTTCGAGGCGATCGTGCCGCCGCGCAAGCTCTCCCTGGAGCAGTCGCTGGAGTTCTGCCGCGACGACGAGTGCGTCGAGGTGACCCCCGAGGCGGTTCGCATCCGCAAGGTGAACCTGGACGCCCGCGAGCGCGCCCGCGCCGCGAGCCGCGCCAAGCACGGCTGACGCCGACGCCCCAAGCCCGTGGAACCCGGCCCTCCGCCATCTGGAGGGCCGGGCTTTCGGTTTGTATGTCCGGACCCCGCACGGGTAGCGACACCGTGACCGGTTCGCCCGGACAGCCGCCGGTACCGAGTGTTCGGATACCGGGGACAAGCGCGTCAAGTTTCGGACATGTAACGAAAAAAAAGTAACGAGCTGTCCGATTTGCCGAGAACCCACTGACCGTGTCAAGCGCGCACAGGTGTCGATCTCTGCAATTTTTGCTCAAAATAATGACGGTAGGGAGATCCCTATGTCTTCCGCCCTTGACGCGCGTTGAACGCATTGGCGAAAGTTCCCCCAAACCGCAGAACTCTCCGGTATCTGCGCTGCGCTCAGCTCTCCAACCCCCCGGGGGAAGAACTCACATGTCCAGTCCTGCCAAGGCTGAAGGCTCCGGGCCGTCGGTTGCCCTGGAGCCAGAACTCGAGCCGGCACCTGCGCCCGCCAAGGGCGAGACCACGCTCGAGGGTCGCTCTCCCGGCCAGTTGATGTGGCAGCGCTTCAAGCGTGACCGTACCGGTGTCGTCTGTGCGGCGATAGTGATTTTGTACTTCGTCGTGGCGGTCGCCGCGCCGCTGCTGACGAAGATCAGCGGGACGGACCCGTACACCCTGTACGGCCAGGACCCGACCTACCAGAGCACCCCGGTCCTCGACGACTTCGGTCTGCCGCTCGGTTACTTCGGCGGCCTGTCCGGGGCGCACTGGTTCGGCGTCGAGCCGCAGTACGGCCGCGACGTGTTCGCGATGCTGGTGTACGGCATGCGCACCTCGCTGTACATGGCGGTGGGCATCACGGTCCTGATGATGGTCACGGGTATCGTCCTCGGTCTGATCGGCGGCTACTTCGGCGGCAGGACCGACTACTGGATCGGCCGCGTCACCGACTTCTTCCTCGCCTTCCCGCAGCAGCTGTTCTTCATCGCCTTCATGCCCGTGGTGACCGCGTTCTTCGTGGACCCGCGCGAGGAGACGCCCACGTACCTCCGTGCGGTGGCGATGCTCATCGTGCTCTGGCTCCTGGGCTGGATGGGCATGGCACGTCTGGTGCGCTCGACCGTGCTGTCACTGCGCGAGCGGGAGTTCGTGGAGGCCGCCAAGGTCTCCGGCGCCTCGCCCTGGCGGATCGTCCGCAAGGAGATCCTGCCGAACGTGGTGACTCCCATCCTGGTGCAGTTCACGTACACGCTGCCCAGCACCATCCTCACCATCGCGTTCCTGTCCTTCGCCGGGGTCGGCTTCGTCGAGCCCACCCCGGACTGGGGAAAGCTGTTCGCCAACGGTGCCAAGTACACCGAGCAGGACCCGGCGTTCCTCTTCTTCCCCGGTCTGGCGCTGGTGATCTTCGTCCTGGCCTTCAACCTCCTCGGAGACTCAGTGCGGGACGCGTTCGACCCCAAGTCCGGACGGTAGTTCGTCCAACCGGTGGGGGATGACTGCCACCCCCGATTCGGCCTACCAGCCGCGTCAGGCAGTACTCAGGAAATATCAAACCGACAGGTAGGTGCATTCGCCTCATGAAGTCGTTCAGCTCGCGCAGAGCGCAGGCCATCGTCGTCGCCCTCGCGGCCGGCTCCCTCGTGCTCACCGGGTGCTCCGAGAACAAGGGGGGCAACGGCGGTCAGGACTCCAAGAAGGACCAGCAGCAGGCCTCCGTCCAGTCGAAGGCGGTCACCTACGCCGACGCCGCCGGCTCCACCGGTCCGGCCGAGGACGTCCCCGGTGCCCAGAGCGGCGGCACCATCACGGTCTACCAGGAGGCGGGCCTCTCGCACCTGGACCCGGGCCAGACCTACGTCTCCGACGCCGGTCAGGTCGCCAACCTGCTGTTCCGTCGCCTGACCCAGTTCAAGGAGGACGGCAAGGGCGGCGTCTCGGTCGTGGGTGACATCGCGACCGACGCGGGCAAGATGTCGGACGGCGGCAAGACCTGGACGTTCACCCTCAAGGACGGCGTCAAGGACGCCAAGGGCAACGCCATCACGTCCGCCGACGTCCGCCACACCGTCGAGCGCCAGTTCGCGAAGTTCATCTTCGACGGCCCGCCCTACCTGCACGACTGGCTGGCCGGCAAGAAGTACACGGGCAAGTACCGCGAGCTGCTGCCCGGCGGCGGCTTCGACGGCAAGCACCTGCCGAAGTCCGTCCTGGACACCCCGGACGACAAGACCGTCGTCTTCCACTTCGACCAGGCCCGCCCGGACCTGCCGCAGACGCTGGCCATGGCCGGCTACGCGATCGTCCCCACGAAGGACGACACCAAGGAGAAGTACGACACGGCTCCGGTCGCCACCGGCCCGTACAAGATCCAGTCGTACAAGAACGGCAAGTCCATGGTGCTCGTCAAGAACACCAACTGGGACCCGAAGACCGACTCCGTGCGTCACCAGTACGTCGACGGCTGGAACTTCCAGTTCGGCGTGACCGAGTCGACCCAGACCAAGCGTCTGATCGCCGACCAGGGCAACGACAAGAACGCCATCCAGCTCACCGGCGGTGTCGAGGCCACGCAGATCCAGGACGTCATCAAGAACCCGGCCGTCAGCAAGCGCACGGTCAAGGGCTACCAGCCCTACGTGATGCAGCTGTCGTTCAACCTGGACCGCGTGAAGAACCTGAAGGTCCGCCAGGCCATCACCTACGCCGTCAACTCCAAGTCGCTCATCGCCGGTGAGGGTGGTGTCTACGGCGGTGACGTGGCCCCGAACTACTTCGCCCCGACCCTGCCGGGCTACGAGGCCAAGTACGACCCCTACGGCCGTCTGAAGACGCCGCAGGGCAACCTCGCCAAGGCCAAGGAGCTCCTCAAGGGCGTCCCGGCGGCCGACAAGAAGGTCGTCTTCGCCTACGGCAACAGCGAGAACGGCCAGAAGCGCAAGGTCGCCATCGAGGACGCCCTCTCCAAGGTCGGCTTCAACGTCGTCTCCAAGGAGGTCGACGCGGCGAGCTACTACGAGCAGATCGGCAAGCTCGACAACCCGTACGACATGTACGTCACGGGCTGGGGTCAGGACTGGCCGAGTGCCTCCACCGTCATCACCCCGGTCTACGACGGCACGCAGGTCGCGGACGGTTCGCCGAACTACTCGCACATCAAGGACCCGAAGGTCGACGCCCTCATCCAGAAGGCTCTGACCCAGAAGCCGACCGAGGCCGCGGCCACCTGGAAGGAAGCCCAGCACTACATGCTGGAGAAGATCGTTCCGGCGGCTCCGCTGTGGTACACCAAGCAGTTCCAGCTCTCGGGCTCCAACGTGGGCGGCGCCCGCTACGGGTCGGTGTCGAGCCTCATCGACATCAACCAGCTGTACCTGAAGAAGTCGTAACTCTCTACGGCTGAACGCGGGGACGCGCACCAGGCGGAGCGCGTCCCCGCACCTCCGTGAAACCTCCCTTTCGTCTCCGCAGAGAGCAGCCCTCCCGCCATGCTTCAGTTCATCCTCCGGCGCACGGTCGGTGCCGTCGTCACTCTGTTCCTCATCGGCGCCGTCACGTTCTTCCTGTTCGTGGCCGCGCCCTCCGACTACGCCTCCCTGGCCTGTGGCAAGGACTGCTCTCCTCAGCGACTGGAGGACATCCGCCAGGCCCTCGGTCTCGACCTCCCCATCACCCAGCAGTTCTGGGACTTCATGTCCGGCATCTTCGTCGGCCGTGACTTCCCGACCGGTCACTGCAGCGCCCCGTGCCTCGGTCAGTCGTTCTACTCGGGCGACATGGTCTGGTCGACGATCACCGACCGCTTCCCGACCACGCTGACCCTCACCGCCGGCGGTGCGGTCGTCTTCCTCGTGATCGGTGTGGGAGCCGGCATGATCGCCGCGTACCGGCGCGGCTCCCTGGTCGACAAGGTCGCCACCGGCGCCTCGATGGTGCTGAGCTCGTTCCAGATCTACCTCCTCGGCCCGATCGTCCTGTGGATCTTCGTCTACAGCACCGGCTGGATGGAGAACCCCGCGTACGTCCCCATCACCAAGGACCCCTGGGGCTGGTTCGTCGGCATGCTGCTGCCGACGCTGGTGATGGCCAGCATCTTCACCGCCCAGTACACCCGTATGGCGCGCTCCTCCATGATCGAGCAGCTCGCCGAGGAGCACGTGCGCACCGCCCGCGCCAAGGGCATGTCGCGCAGGTACGTCTTCTTCCGCTACGCCTGGCGTGGCGCGCTCATCCCGATCGTCACCGTCCTCGGCATCGACCTGAGCAGCATGCTCGGCGGTGCCGTCGTCACCGAGCTGACCTTCTCCCTGCAGGGCATCGGTCGCCTGGCCGTGGACGGCGCGATCCACAAGGACCTCCCCATGACCATGGGCGTCATGCTGTTCGGTGCCTTCTTCATCCTGATCTTCAACATCCTCACCGACATCGCGTACGCCTGGATCGATCCGCGCGTCCGGCTCTCCTAGGAAGAACGAACCACCGTGACCACACTGACCAAGACCGAGGACGCGTCGGCCCCGACCGGTCCGGAGAGCTTCCTCTCGGTGCGCGATCTGAAGGTGCAGTTCTCCACCGAGGACGGCATCGTCAAGGCGGTCGACGGCCTCTCCTTCGACGTCGAGCGCGGCAAGACCCTGGGCATCGTCGGCGAGTCCGGCTCCGGCAAGTCCGTCACCAACCTGACGGTCCTGGGCCTGCACAACCCGCGAACCTCCACCATCGACGGCGAGATCGTCCTCGACGGCAAGGAACTCGTCACCGCCAGTGAGCGGGAGCTCGAGCGGCTCCGCGGCAACAAGATGGCGATGATCTTCCAGGACCCGCTGACCGCGCTGTCGCCGTTCTACACGGTGGGTCGCCAGCTGTCCGAGCCGTTCATGAAGCACCGCGGCGCCTCCAAGAAGGAGGCCAAGGACCGGGCCATCCAGATGCTGGAGAAGGTCGGCATCCCGCAGCCCAAGATCCGCTTCGACGACTACCCGCACCAGTTCTCCGGCGGTATGCGCCAGCGCGCGATGATCGCCATGGCGCTGATGTGCGACCCCGAGCTGCTGATCGCCGACGAGCCGACCACCGCGCTCGACGTGACGGTGCAGGCGCAGATCCTCGACCTGCTGAAGGACCTCCAGCAGGAGTTCGGCTCCGCGATCATCTTCATCACCCACGACCTCGGCGTCATCTCCCACATGGCCGACGACCTGCTGGTGATGTACGCGGGCCGGGCCGTGGAGCGCGGCAGCGTCCGCGAGGTGCTGCACGAGCCGAAGCACCCCTACACCTGGGGCCTGCTCAGCTCGATGCCGCGCCTGGACAGCGACCTCGACCAGCACCTGACGCCGATCCCCGGCAGCCCGCCCTCGCTGCTCAACCCGCCCGCCGGGTGCCGCTTCCACCCGCGCTGCGCGTTCAAGGAAGAAGTGCAGGGCAACCTCTGCTCGGAGGTGCGGCCACCGCTGGGCGAGGGTCGCGCGGCCGCGTGCCACCTCACGGCCGAGCAGAAGCAGACCATCTTCATCGACAAGATCCAGCCCCGGCTGCGCTAGGGAGAACTGAGACATGAGCGACAACCTCACCCTCCCCGCACCGCAGGGCACCTCCGGCACCCCGGCGGAGGCGCTGCTCGAGGTCAAGGGCCTCACGAAGCACTTCCCGATCTACGGCGGCTTCCCGATCAAGCGGAAGGTCGGCGCGGTGCAGGCCGTCGACGGCATCGACCTGACGGTCGGTTTCGGCGAGAGCGTCGGTCTGGTCGGCGAGTCCGGCTGCGGCAAGTCGACCACGGGCCGGCTCATCACCCGGCTGCTGGAGCCGACCGCCGGCTCGATCACCTACGCCGGGCAGGACATCACGCACGCCTCGCGCCGGCAGATCGCGCCCGTGCGGTCCGAGATCCAGATGATCTTCCAGGACCCGTACTCCTCGCTGAACCCGCGGCAGACCGTCGGCTCGATCATCAAGGCGCCGATGGAGGTCAACGGGATCGAGCCGGAGGGCGGCCGGGAGAAGAAGGTCCGGGAGCTGCTGGAGCTCGTCGGCCTGAACCCGGAGCACTACAACCGCTTCCCGCACGAGTTCTCCGGCGGTCAGCGTCAGCGCATCGGCGTCGCCCGCGCGCTGGCCCTGAACCCGAAGCTGATCGTGGCGGACGAGCCGGTCTCCGCGCTGGACGTGTCCATCCAGGCGCAGGTGGTGAACCTGCTCCAGGAGGTCCAGCGGGAACTGGGCATCGCCTTCCTGTTCATCGCCCACGACCTCGCCGTGGTGCGGCACTTCTCGCAGCGCGTCGCGGTGATGTACCTCGGCAAGATCGTCGAGGTCGGTGACCGTGAGTCGATCTACAACGGGCCGCGTCACCCCTACACGCACGCCCTGCTGTCGGCCGTGCCGGAGGTCGGCGTCGACGGGGAGAGCGCCGACCGGGAGCGGATCCGGCTCTCCGGCGACGTCCCCTCGCCGATCCACCCGCCGTCCGGCTGCCGCTTCCGCACCCGGTGCTGGAAGGCGCAGGACAAGTGCGCGACGGAGGAGCCGCCGCTGGTGCAGCTCTCCGGCAACCGTGACGGCCACCTGACGGCCTGCCACTTCCCGGAGGACCCGACGACCGAGGCCCGTGACGCGGACATCGTCATGGACCCGGCGCTGGTGGCGCTGGAGGAGAGCGACACCCCGGAGGTCTAGGAAGCCGCCCGGGTGGTCCAGGTGGCCGCCCGGGCCACGGTGATGATCTCGGGGCCGGCGGGGGTCAGTGGCCCCCGCCGCCAGTCCCCGTAGCGCTCGGCGACGGTCAGTCCGGCCTCGCCCAGGAAGTCGTCCAGGGCGTCGGTGCCGAGGAACCGCAGGGTGCTGCGGCACACCAGCGGCCGGTCCCACCGCGCGCCCGCATAGGTCTCCGTGAACCCGAGCCGGTCCCCGACGGGGGCCGGCTCGGCGTCGTGCCACACCTTCACGAGGCCGCCGTCCCCGTCGGGGATCTCGTACACCTTCTCCGGCGTCCAGCGCTCCCAGGCGCGGGCCGCCGGATTCCGCGTCTCGAAGACGAACCGGCCGCCGTCGGACAGCGCCCGACGCACCCCGCGCAGACAACCGCGCACGTCCTCGTCGCCGAGCAGTTCCTGGAAGGCGTGACCGGTCATCACGACCAGGTCGAACGCCTGCTCCCAGCGGTGCGTCGTGAAATCCCCGAGCACCCATTCGCCCTCCGGTGCCGCCCGCCGCGCCTGTACGAGCATGGCGGCGGCCGGATCCAGGCCGGTGAGCCGGCCCCGGTGGCCCGCGTCCCGGGCCGCGCGCAGCAGCCGTCCGGTCCCGCAGCCGACGTCCAGGACCGTCTCCGCCTCCATGACGAGCCCCAGATAGAAGTCGTCGGCTGGGCCCCAGGCGTTCAACCTGTCGTACAGCGAAGCGAGTTCCACGTCGGCGAATACGCGATCGACCATGCCGTGAGTCTGCCTGCTGATCCGTCGATCAGTAAGGGGATCGGGGAATCCGCCGCGGTGCGCGAGTTTTATATGTCTTTTCATGTGATATGTCTGATTCTGTATCAGGAGGAGGTGCCGATGCGCGGAGCCGGGCACGCCCGACGGGCCGCGGGCGCGGTGGTGCTGGCCCTCGCCGCGACGGCCTGCGGGGGCGCCGCCGGCAGCGCGGGCGGCGCCGGGGTGCTGACCTCCTCCTGGGGCGACCCGCAGAACCCGCTGGAGCCGGCCAACACCAACGAGGTGCAGGGCGGCAAGGTGCTCGACATGATCTTCCGGGGCCTGAAGCGGTACGACCCGAGGACCGGCCAGGCGAAGGACATGCTCGCCGAGAGCATCGAGACCACGGACTCCAGGAACTTCACGGTCAGGGTCAGGGACGGCTGGACCTTCTCCAACGGCGAGAAGGTGACCGCCAGGTCCTTCGTGGACGCCTGGAACTACGGGGCGAGCCTGCGCAACAACCAGAAGAACGCGTACTTCTTCGGCTACATCGAGGGCTACGGCAAGGTCCACCCCGACAGCGGCAGGCAGACCGCGGACACCCTGTCGGGGCTCCGGGTCACCGGACCCCTGACCTTCACCGTCAGGCTCAACCAGAAGTTCTCCGGCTTCCCCGACACCCTCGGCTACGTCGCCTTCGCCCCGCTCCCGAGGGCGTTCTTCACCGACCACGCGGCCTGGGTGGGCAAGCCGGTCGGCAACGGGCCGTACCGGATCCGGTCGTACACCAAGGGCTCCGCGATGGCCCTGGAGAAGTGGGACGCCTATCCGGGCCGGGACCGGGCCCGCAACGAGGGCGTGAGCCTGCTGGTCTACACGGACAACAACACCGCTTACACCGACGTGCTGGCCGGCAACCTCGACCTGGTCGACGACGTGCCCGCCACCCAGCTCAAGAACGTGAGGACCGACCTCGACGGCCGCTACATCAACACCCCGGCCGGCATCCTGCAGACCCTCGCCTTCCCGTTCTACGACCGCGAGTGGAACACCGACGGGGCACGGAAGGTGCGCACGGGCCTGTCCATGGCGATCAACCGCGCGCAGATCACCCGGACCCTCTTCCGCGGCACCCGCACCCCGGCCACCGACTGGACCTCCCCGGTCCTCGGCACGAAGGGCGGCTACCAGTCCGGCCTGTGCGGCCACGCCTGCGACTACGACCCCGGCGACGCCAAGAAGCTGGTCCGGGAGGGCGGCGGGATCCCCGGCGGGCAGCTGAAGATCACCTACAACGCCGACTCGGGCTCGCACAAGCAGTGGGTGGACGCCGTGTGCAACTCCATCAACAACGCCCTCGGCGACGACCGGGCCTGCGTCGGCAACCCGATCGGCACCTTCGCCGACTTCCGCGACCAGATCTCCCGGCACAAGATGCCCGGTCCCTTCCGGGCCGGCTGGCAGATGGACTACCCGTTGATCCAGAACTTCCTGCAGCCGCTGTACTACACGGGAGCCTCCTCCAACGACGGCACGTGGTCGAACAAGCAGTTCGACCGTCTCGTCGACCGGGCCAACGCCGAGACCGACACCGCCCGCTCGGTCGCGCTCTTCCAGCAGGCGGAGGCCGTGGTCAGGGACAACATGGCCGCCATCCCGCTGTGGTACCAGAACGGCAGCGCCGGCTACTCCGCGCGCCTGTCCCACGTGGCGCTCAACCCCTTCAGCGTCCCGGTCTACCACGAGATCAAGGTCGGCTGAGCCGTCATGGGGCGCTATGTGCTGAGGCGGCTGCTGCAGATGGTCCCGGTGTTCATCGGAGCCACGCTGCTGATCTTCCTGATGGTGAACGTCATGGGCGACCCCATCGCCGGCCTGTGCGGCGAGCGGAGTTGCGACCCGGCGACGGCGGCCCAGCTCAAGAAGGACTTCGGCCTCGACAAGCCCCTGTGGCAGCAGTACCTGACCTACATGGGGAACCTCTTCACCGGGGACTTCGGGACGGCGTTCAACGGCCAGCCGGTCACCGAGCTGATGGCGGCGGCGTTCCCGGTCACCATCCGGCTGACGATCGTCGCGATCCTCTTCGAGATCGTCGTCGGCATCGTCCTGGGCGTGGTCACGGGGCTGCGGCGCGGCCGGCCCGTCGACACCTCGGTGCTCGTCGTCACCCTCGTGGTCATCGCCGTGCCCACCTTCGTCACCGGCCTGCTGCTCCAGTTGCTGCTGGGCGTCGAGTGGGGCTGGATCAAACCCTCCGTCTCCCCGGCCGCGACCTTCGACGAGCTGATCGTGCCCGGCCTGGTCCTCGCCTCTGTCTCGCTCGCCTACGTCACCCGGCTGACCCGCACCTCCATCGCCGAGAACAAGCGGGCCGACTACGTGCGCACGGCCGTCGCCAAGGGCCTGCCCCGGCACCGGGTGATCACCCGGCACCTGCTGCGCAACTCCCTCATCCCCGTGGTCACCTTCATCGGCGCCGACATCGGCGCGCTGATGGGCGGCGCCATCGTCACCGAGCGGATCTTCAACATCCACGGCGTCGGCTACCAGCTCTACCAGGGCATCCTGCGGCAGAACACCCAGACGGTCGTCGGCTTCGTGACCGTGCTCGTACTGGTCTTCCTGGTCGCCAACCTGCTCGTGGACCTCCTGTACGCCGTACTCGACCCGAGGATCCGCTATGCCTGAACAGTCACGGGAACAGGACGGCGCGATCGCCGCGACCGGCATGGGCGGCGCCATGGACCTCGCGGCAAGTGAGGCGACGACGCTCGAACGGACCCCGGGCGGCCCCGGGGGCGCGACGGACACCGGCAGGCCGCGCTCGCTGTGGTCCGACGCCTGGCGGGACCTGCGCCGCAACCCGGTCTTCCTGGTCTCCGCCCTCGTCATCCTCTTCCTGGTCCTCATCTCCCTGTGGCCCTCGGCGATCGCCCCCGGCAGCCCCCTGAGCTGCGACCTGGCCAAGGCCCAGGACGGCCCCGGCCCCGGTGCCCCCTTCGGGTACGACGGCCAGGGCTGCAACGTCTACACCCGGACCGTGTACGGCGCCCGTACGTCCGTCACGGTCGGCGTCTGCGCCACGCTCGGGGTCGCGCTGCTCGGGTCGGTGCTGGGCGCCCTGGCCGGGTTCTTCGGCGGCGTGTGGGACTCGGTGCTCTCCCGGGGAACCGACATCTTCTTCGCCATCCCGGTCGTCCTCGGCGGTCTCGTCCTGCTCTCCGTGGTCACCAGCAACACGGTCTGGCCGGTCATCGGGTTCATGGTGCTGCTGGGCTGGCCGCAGATCTCCCGGATCGCGCGCGGCTCGGTCATCACCGTCCAGCAGAACGACTACGTCCAGGCGGCCCGCGCCCTCGGCGCCTCCCACTCCCGGATCCTGCTGCGGCACATCGCCCCGAACGCCGTCGCCCCGGTGATCGTCGTCGCGACCATCGCGCTCGGCACGTACATCGCGCTCGAGGCGACCCTGTCCTACCTCGGCGTCGGCCTCAAGCCGCCCAGCGTCTCCTGGGGCATCGACATCTCCGCCGCCTCGCCCTACGTCCGCAACGCCCCGCACGCGCTGCTGTGGCCCGCGGGCGCCCTCGCCGTCACGGTCCTGGCCTTCATCATGCTCGGCGACGCGGTGCGCGACGCCCTCGACCCGAAGCTGAGGTGACGGACGGCATGCTGCTCGAAGTACGCGACCTGCACGTGGAGTTCCGGACCCGGGAGGGGGTCGCCAAGGCCGTCAACGGGGTGTCGTACGCCGTCGACGCGGGGGAGACCCTGGCGGTGCTCGGCGAGTCGGGCTCGGGGAAGTCGGTGACCGCGCAGGCCGTGATGGGCATCCTCGACATGCCCCCGGGCCGGATCACGGGCGGGGAGATCCTCTTCCGGGGCCAGGACGTGCTGCGGCTGAAGGAGGAGGAGCGGCGCGGCCTCCGGGGCACCGGGATGGCGATGATCTTCCAGGACGCGCTGTCCGCCCTCAACCCCGTGCTCTGCGTGGGCGACCAGCTCGGCGAGATGTTCGTGGTGCACCGGGGCATGTCGAAGAAGGACGCCCGGGCCAGGGCGGTGGAGCTGATGGACCGGGTGCGCATCCCGGCCGCTGCGCAGCGGGTGCGGGACTACCCGCACCAGTTCTCCGGCGGCATGCGCCAGCGCATCATGATCGCCATGGCGCTGGCCCTGGAACCCGCGCTCATCATCGCCGACGAGCCCACCACCGCCCTGGACGTCACCGTGCAGGCCCAGGTCATGGAGCTGCTGGCCGAGCTGCGGCGCGAGTACCGGATGGGCCTGATCCTGATCACCCACGACCTCGGGGTCGTCGCGGACGTGGCCGACCGCATCGCGGTGATGTACGCGGGGCGGATCGTGGAGTCGGCCCCCGTGTACGACATCTACAAGGCGCCCGCGCACCCCTACACCCGCTGCCTGCTGGACTCCATCCCGCGCCTGGACCTGAAGGGCCGGGAGCTGTACGCGATCAAGGGCCTGCCGCCGAGCCTGACGCACATCCCGCCCGGCTGCGCCTTCCACCCCCGCTGCCCGATGGCCCGGGACGTCTGCCGCACCGACGTGCCCCCGGTCCACCCGGTCTCCGAGGAGCGCGGCAGCGCCTGCCACTTCTGGAGGGAGTGCCTGGATGACCGCGACCACTGAGCCCGTCCTGGAGGTCGGCGGCCTCGTCAAGCACTACCCGCTGACCCGGGGCATCGTCTTCCGGAAACAGATCGGCGCGGTGAAGGCGGTCGACGGCGTCGACTTCACGCTGTGCAGGGGCGAGACCCTGGGCATCGTCGGGGAGTCGGGCTGCGGCAAGTCGACGGTCGCGAAGATGCTGTGCAACCTGGAACGGCCGACGGCGGGCTCGATCCGGTTCAAGGGCGAGGACATCACCAGGCTGTCGGGCCGGGCCCTGAAGGCCGTCCGCCGCAACATCCAGATGGTCTTCCAGGACCCGTACACCTCGCTCAACCCCCGTATGACGGTGGGGGACATCATCGGGGAGCCGTACGAGATCCACCCGGAGGCGGCCCCCAAGGGCGACCGCCGGCGCAGGGTCCGGGAACTGCTGGACGTCGTCGGTCTCAACCCGGAGCACATCAACCGCTACCCGCACCAGTTCTCCGGCGGGCAGCGCCAGCGCATCGGCATCGCGCGGGGCCTGGCGCTGCGCCCGGAGGTGATCGTCGCCGACGAACCGGTCTCCGCCCTGGACGTCTCCGTGCAGGCCCAGGTGATCAACCTCATGGACCGCCTCCAGTCGGAGTTCGACCTGTCCTACCTGTTCATCGCGCACGACCTGTCGATCGTCCGGCACATCTCGGACCGCGTCGGGGTGATGTACCTGGGCCGCATCCTGGAGACCGGCACGGACACCGAGATCTACGACCACCCGACCCACCCGTACACCCAGGCGCTGCTCTCGGCGGTCCCGGTGCCCGACCCGGAGGCCAGGGAGGACCGCGAGCGGATCATCCTCTCCGGTGACGTGCCGTCGCCCACGGACATCCCCTCCGGCTGCCGCTTCCGCACCCGCTGCTGGAAGGCCCAGGAGCGGTGCGCCCTGGAGGTCCCGGCGCTGGCGGTCCCGGCCGTCTTCCGTCAGGCACCGGGTCCGGCGGCCCATGACTCGGCCTGCCACTTCGCCGAGACCCGGCCCGTGACAGGCCCGGCGCCGGGGCCGGGGGTGCCGCCGGAGGAGGCGGGGCAGACCTGACCCGGGTACCGGCCACGCCCCCCTCGCCCGGCGGCGGGCGGCCCACCGGAAGCCGTACCAGCGGGGCGCAGCGGTCGGGCCCGGTCGTCGTACCGCGGCCACATCGGCCGTGCGCCCCCTCGTGCGGCCGTGCGCCAAATCCCGGTCACACGGCCGTAGTCATGGTCACTGGCAGGTGCTGGTAGAACACCGGCACGTAGAAGGGCCCCCGACAGGAGAAGACTTCCCGACCGACCGAGGATCACGGCCGCGGCCGCGCTGCTCACCGCCTTCGGTGTGCGCCGCGACGCCGTGAGCGCCCGTCAACTGCCTTAACACGTAGGCAACTCGGCCGACCCGGTACCGATATACGGACGGGGCACGCTGAACAGCGTACGGCCGTGCGGGTGCCGTGAAACGGGCCGGGGGGCGCCATGTCCCCCCGGCCCGTTGCCGTGCCTACGCGAGCTTCAGTGAACGGCGGAGGAAGTCGAGCTGCAGGCGCAGCAGGTTCTCCGCGACGGTCTCCTGCGGGGTCATGTGGGTCACCCCGGACAGCGGCAGGACCTCGTGCGGGCGGCCCGCGGCCAGCAGGGCGGACGACAGGCGCAGGGAGTGGGCGACGACCACGTTGTCGTCCGCCAGGCCGTGGATGACCATCATCGGCCGGTGCGGCTCGGCCGCGTCTACCAGGCCGGCGTCGTCGATCAGCGAGTTGCGCCGGTAGACCTCCGGCTGCTCGTCCGGCAGGCCGAGGTAGCGCTCCTGGTAGTGGGTGTCGTACAGCCGCAGATCGGTGACGGGCGCGCCCACCACCGCGGCGTGGAAGACGTCCGGGCGGCGCAGTACCGCCAGCGCGGCCAGATAGCCGCCGAAGGACCAGCCCCGGACGGCCACCCGGCCGAGGTCGAGCGGGAAGTCCTGGGCGAGGGCGTGCAGCGCGTCGACCTGGTCCTGGAGCACGACGGCCGCGAGGTCGTCCCGGATCTCCTTCTCCCACGCCGGTGAGCGGCCCGGTGTGCCCCGCCCGTCGGCCACGATCACCGCGAACCCCTGATCGGCGAACCACTGCGAGGTCAGGTACGCGTTGTGCCCGGCGACCACCCGCTGGCCGTGCGGGCCACCGTAGGGGTCCATGAGGACGGGGAGGGGAGTGTCACCGGGGTAGTCCGTAGGCATAAGCACGGCGCACGGAATTCGGCGTGCGCCCCCCTGGGTGAGCGTCACGCGGGGGGACAAACCGGGATCTTCGGCGTACGAGGTGACAGTCGCCGTCCGTTTTCCGTCACGGAGTACCTGGACACGGGTCCCCGGACTGTCCGGCGTGGCGGACACCAGCACCGTCACGTCCCCGGCCCGCACCGCCGAGTGCACGCCGGGCTCCTGCGACACGCGCTCCACGCCGAGCTCGTTCACCCGGTAGACATGGATCTCGCCGATCTCCGGCGACGCCGCCTCCTCGCCCGCCGAGGCTGTGACCAGCACATCGTGGGCCGTCACATCGAGAACCGAACGGATATGCAACTGCGGTCCCGTCAACGGCCGTTCGCCCACCGCCAGCACCCGCGCGCCGCCCTCGTCCGCGATCCGGACAAGCTGCCCGGACGGGCTCCAGCAGGGCACACCGGCGAAGAGTTCCAGCCATGTTGGATCTTCGTCGGCATGCACCATCCGGGTCGCACCGGTGTCCGGGTCCACCGCCAGGAAGAGCTGGCTGCGCTGGTCCCTGGCCTGCACCAGGATCAGCGGCGCCCCCGCCTCTGACCAGTGCACTCGCGCCAGATACGGATAGCGCGTCCGGTCCCACGCGACCTCCGTGCGCCCTCCGTCGAGCCCGAGGACGAAGAGGCGTACGTCCGCGTTGGGAGTCCCCGCCGCCGGGTACGCGACGTGGTTCGGGTCACGCTCCGGGTGGGCCGGGTCGGAGATCCACCAACGCCGCACCGGCGTGTCGTCCACCCGCGCCACCAGCAGCCGGTCCGACCCCGGTGCCCACCAGAAACCCCTGTTGCGGCTCATCTCCTCGGCCGCGATGAACTCCGCGAGCCCGTAGGTCACCTGCTCGGCCTCCGGCTCCGCGAGCGCCCGGTCGCCCTCGCCCTCGGCGCCCGTCACCCGCAACGCGCCCCGCGCCACGTACGCGATGTGCCGTCCGTCCGGCGACGGGCGCGGGTCGATCACCGGTCCCGGCACCCGGAGTTCGCGCGCCGTGCCGGCCCGTAGCTCGGCCGTGAAAAGCCGCCCTGACAAGGTGAAAGCCGCCAACTCCACGGCGGCGTCGGTGGCGTGGCCGACGATGCCGGCCCCGCCCTCCCGGCTGCGCTCCCGGCGCGTCCGCTCCTCGGGCGGGAGCTCCTCCGAGGCGCCCCGCAGCAGGGCGCCCGGATCGGCCGCCAGGCGTTCCGAGCCGTCCGCCGGGTCCAGGACCCAGAGCGAGTTGGCCCGGTCGGTACCGGAGTTGGAACGCAGGAACGCGACACGTGAACCGTCGGGTGCCACGGCGAACGCACGCGGCGCGCCGAGTGTGAACCGCTGCGTGCGGGCGTGCCGACGGGGGAAGGAGTGAGCCTCGGTCGTCATACCCCGACCATATTGGCCATGCGCCCCCTTGTGCGGCCGTGCGCCGAGCGATGCGCGAGTACGGATAGTTATGATCACTACCGCTGAGTGGGTATGAACCCGCTGGCGTCCGCATGGACTTGCCGTACGGATCGACGCCCGGCATACGACCGGGTCACAACCCCCATAGTCCGAACCCCCGCGTCCCTGGGATTTTTGGAGGTGAGCCGCCGTGGCACTCTCGATTTCGGCGGTGGTGCTGCTGGCGATCGTCGTCTTCTTGCTGATCAAGAAGTCGGGACTGAAGGGCGGTCATGCGGTCGTCTGCATGCTGCTCGGGTTCTACCTCGCCTCCTCCACCGTGGCCCCCACGATCAGCGAGCTGACGACCAACGTCGCCAGCATGATCGGCAGCATCAAGTTCTGACCGCGCCCGAGACCGGGCGGCGGCAGTGGCCGGGTCAGCCCTCGACCGCGTACGGCACGAAGCGGGACCACGCGGCGGGGGCGAAGGCGAGACGCGGCCCCTCGACGTCCTTCGAGTCACGGACGTGCACGGTGGGGGGCGCTATCGCGATCTCGACGCAGGAGTCACCGTCGGGGCCGCTGCTGTAGCTGCTCTTGAACCATGTCAGGTCAGAGGTGTCCCAGGGGGAAGCCTTGTGGGTCATGTCTCTCCAAGCAGTCGCTCGATGAGGGCCAGTGACTCCCCCGGTGGGAGAGCCTGGGCTCGGATCGTGCCATATCGCATTTCGAGAATGCGCAGTTGCCTCAGGCCGGAGGCCGGGCGGCCGTTGAACGCGCCGTCGGAGCGTCCCACCGCTGTCCCGTCCTCGAACTTCAGCAGTTCGATCCTGCCGCCCATACCGGGGTGGGCCACGCTGCCCATGGGCATGACCTGGAGCGAGACGTTGTTCAACCGTCCCGCTTCCAGCAGGCGTTCGAATTGTTGCTTCCGCACCATTGTGCCCCCGACCCTGCGGAGGAGGACCGACTCCTCCAGGACGAAGCTGAGGAAGGGGGCCGGGGACCGGTCGAAAACGGACTGCCTCGCCATACGTGCGGCCACTCGCCGTTCGAGATCCTCCGGTGAGTAGGCGGGCAGCCAGCACTCCAGCAACGCCCGTGCGTGCTCGGGCGTCTGCAGCAGGCCCGCGACGCTGCTGCACTCGTAGACCCCGATCTCGACCGCCCGCGCCTCCATCTCCGCCAGATCCCGGACCTTCTTCGGGTACCGGACCTTCTTCACGTCCTCCTTCATCGCCGCGATGAGGCCCCCGGCGTCCAGCACCTCGTCCGCCGTGTCCAGGAACTCGGGCCGGGGGATCCGCTTCCCCGCCTCGATCTTGTAGACGAGGTCCTCGCCGTAGCCGACCGCCGCCGCGAAATCGCCGGCCCGCATCCCGGCCGCCTCCCGGCGGAGCCTCAACTGCCGGCCCACGGTGGCCACCACGGCGAGCGCCCAGTCGTCGTCCGGATCCACCTCCCACCCCGGCTCATCGGCCTGCGCCGCCCCGGTCCGGACCCGCACCGCCTCACCGTCCACCGACATCCGCGCCCCTCCGTAGTTACCAGTGACCCTGCGCTACAGCGCGATCACTCATCAAGGTAGGGGCGAGCGGGCGCCCCGAGTCGCGTGAATCGGGAAAATCAGGAGATCGCCGATAGGGGAGCCCGGTTCCGAACGCCGCCCCGCGGCGCCTCGTAGGGTGGTCCCATGACGGAACTGCCCGACCGGCGTCTGCTGCTGGTGCACGCGCACCCGGACGACGAGTCGATCAACAACGGCGCGACCATGGCCCGGTACGCGGCCGAGGGCGCCCATGTGACCCTGGTCACCTGCACCCTCGGTGAGCGGGGCGAGGTCATCCCGCCCGAGCTGCGGCATCTGACCGGCGCCGCGCTGGGCGCGCACCGCCGCGGCGAGCTGGCCGCGGCCCTGCGTGAGCTGGGCGTGACGGACTTCCGGCTGCTCGGCGGCGCGGGCCGCTACGGCGACTCCGGGATGATGGGCACCCCCGACAACGAGGACTCCGGCTGCTTCTGGCAGGCCGACCCGGGCACCGCCGCCGGGTCGCTCGTGGAGGTGATCCTGGAGATCCGCCCGCAGGTCCTGGTCACCTACGACGACGACGGTGGCTACGGCCACCCGGACCACATCCAGGCCCACCGCGTCGCCATGCGCGCCGTCGAACTGGCGGCCGAACAGGGGCACCGGATCGAGAAGGTCTACTGGAACCGCGTCCCGCGCTCCGTCGCCGAGGCCGCCTTCGCCCGCCTCCAGGACGAACTGCCCACGCCGTCGTTCGCCAAGGGCGCCTCCCTGGCCGACGTGCCCGGAGTGGTCGACGACGAGCGGATCACCACCGCCGTCGACGGCTCCGCCCACGCCTCGGCCAAGGCCGCCGCGATGCGCGCCCACGCCACCCAGATCGAGGTGGCCGAACCCTACTTCGCGCTCTCCAACGAGCTGGCGCAGCCGCTGTTCACCACCGAGTACTACGAGTTGGTGCGCGGTACCGCCGGGCCCGGGGAGACCGACCTGTTCGCCGGTGTCACCGGCAACGCCGAGGAGGCGTCATGAGCACCGCCGGACGCGGATCCGCGCTGGCCCAGCCGTTGCGGCGCCCCTCGGTCGGGCGGATGGCCGCCTACGCCGGGCTGTTCGTGCTGGGTGCGGTCGTCGCCCTCGCCGGGGCCCTGGTCCAGGGCGCCTGGTTCCCCGGGGGCCTGCTGCTCGCCCTCGCGGGTGCGGCCGGGCTGTTCCTCGGCGGCGCCTACGTGCTGCGCGGCCGGGGCGGGGCGGTGGCGCCGGTGGCCGGCTGGATCATCGCGGTCATCCTGCTCACCGCCAGCCGCCCGGAGGGCGACTTCCTGTTCGGCGCCGGACTCGGCTCCTACCTGTTCCTGTTCGGCGGGATGGCGGTGGCTGTGATCTGCGCCACCCTTGGCCCGGGACGGCAACCCGGCGGCGACGCTGCCCGACTTGGCAAGTGACGTACCACTTCGCCGTACGGCGCACGTGCGAGTCCGGTGTGCATTTCCTCAGCGGTCATGGGATACGCGCCAGAGGTGGCCAGTATGGTGGTGCGCGCCGCCGAACTGCCCGCTGAGGTCGTAACGGGCGGTGGAGCCAACCGGGAGAACCTGCCTTGAGTCGTGAAACTGACACTCCGTCCTCCGGGCCCAACGGGCGCGGCGGAGCCGCATACCCCTCCGGGACGCCTCCGTACGGAACCCCCGTCGCCTCCGAAGCCGGTGCGGACGCGGGTCGTTCGGCCGCGCAGCCGGAGGAACGCAAGACCGAGACCACGCTGACGACCCGGATCCGGATCAACATCCCCGGGTCGCGGCCCATCCCGCCGGTCGTGGTGCGCAAGCCCGTCGGCGACGCCGAGGGCGCCAAGGACGTCGCGGGGTCCGACCCGCGGCCGGCTCCGGCCGCCCCGGCGCCCGCGCCCGTCGAGACGCCCGCCGAGCCCGCGCCGCAGGCCGAGGAGAAGACCAGCGACTGGTTCGCGCCCCGTAAGTCGTCCGCGCCCAAGGGCGGTCCGGGCGGCGGCGGCACGAACGGCGCCGGGCAGCACGGCGGTTCGGCGGCCGCACCGTCCGCACCCGCCGCACCCGCCGCACCGGCCCCGCGGCCGGGTGCCACCGGCGCCCGCCCGGGCGGCGGCCGCCCCGGCGGTGTGGTCGGCGCCATGGGCGCACCGGGCGGTTCCCGCCCGGGCGGCACCAACGGATCCGGCCTGCCCGGCGCCACCGGCGGCCCCGTGGCCCCGGGCCATGGCGGCGGCACCGGCTCCTTCGACGTCACCGAGGCGCTGACCGCGGGCCCGCGCGGCGGCGCCCGCTCCGGCGGCACCGGCGGCGACGAGCCGAGCCGCGACGACCTGCCGTTCTTCTCGGAGGGCGGACCGAGCGGGTTCGACGGCCCCGGCGGCGGCCCCGCGGGCGGTACCAGCGGACTCGGCGGCCCGGGCGGCCCCAGCGGCTTCAACGGGCCGAACGGCCCGGGCGGCCGCGGTCCCAAGGGCCCCGCGGGCCCGACGAGCGGACCGGTCACCGGCGACGGGCCGATGATCCCGCCGGCCGCTCCCCGGAGCGCGCTCAGCGACCTGGACCGGGATCTGGGCGAGTCCTTCGGCGGCTACGGCGACACCGGCAGTCACCGGCTGCCCGGCGACACCGGCAGTCACCCGCTGCCCGGCGGTGCGAACCGCCAGGGCCACCAGGGCGGCCCACTGGCCCCCGGTGCCTTCGCCGGCCCCGGCGGCGGCCTCAGCGACGACACCGCGATCCTCACTCCGCAGAAGCCGGCCCCCGAACCGGGCACGCCCGGATACCGCGCCGCCGGCAACGTCTCCGGGCACACCGTCACCAGCGGCATTCCGGTCGTCCCGTCCGCCGGGAACTCCCCGTTCGGCCCCGGCACCCCCAGCGACGGACCGGTGCCGCACCAGGCACCCAAGCTGCCCGACCCGGCCCCGCAGCCCAAGGCGGCGGCCCGGCCGAAGAAGAAGGGCCGCAGCAAGCTGGTGCTGCTCACCGTCGGCGTGGTCGTCGTCGCGGCCGGTGCCTACGGCGCCGGGCTGCTGATGGCCCACACCGACGTGCCCAAGGGCACCACCGTGCTCGGCGTCGACATCGGCGGCGGCACCCGCGACGAGGCCGTCAAGAAGCTCGACGACGCCTTCGGCGGGCGGGTGAACAAGCCGCTGAAGCTGGCCGTGGGCGGCAAGACCGTCTCCGTCGAGCCGGACAACGCGGGCCTGCAGTTCGACTTCGCGGCCACGGTGAGCGACGCTGCCAAGAGCGACTACAACCCGGTCTCCGTGATCGGCTCCCTCTTCGGGCAGAAGCGCGAGGTCGAGCCGGTCATGCCGGTGGACGAGGAGAAGCTGCAGGCAGCCCTCCAGCAGACCGGCGGCGGCTCCGGCTCCGTGGTCGAGGGCGGCATCCAGTTCCGCGCCGGCAAGGCCGTCGCCGTCTACGGCAAGGAGGGCAAGGCCATCGACGCGGCCGGCTCCACCCGGGCGGTCGAACAGGCCTACCGCACGCTGGTGGAGACCGACAGCGCCCCCGCCGTCGCGGTCCCGACCGCCACCAAGCAGCCGACGGTGTCCAAGGCCGAGGTCGACCGGGAGATGAAGGAGTTCGCGGAGCCGGCGATGTCGGCCAACGTGACGGTGCGGACCGACGCCGTGCACTCGATCCAGATGAGCCCGCAGAAGTCGCTGTGGAAGTTCCTCCGGGTCGCGGCCACGCCCGACGGCAAGCTCACCGACAAGCCGGACCTGGACGCCCTGAAGCAGCTCTACGGCCAGACCTTCGACGGCGTGCTCATCACCCGGGGCAACGGCAAGAAGACGGCGGTCACGCCCCAGGACGTGTACGTCGCCCTGCGCCAGGCGCTGACGAGCCGGACGAACCGGGTCGCGGTCATCGACACGAACCCGAGCTAGCGAGGCTTGACAGGCCATGGGGGGGCGTCCGCAGGCCGGGCGCCCCCTTTCGTCATGTCACCGGAACGGCATGACATCTGTCATCCGGCACTGAGGACCGCCGACACTGCCGGGCCCCCGCCCCGCCCGGCCAGCATGGGGACATGACAACGACAGCGGCACCGGCCACCACCACCCCGGTGGTCGGGTTCGACCAGGTGACCAAGACGTACGGGAGCGTGCGGGCCGTCGACGGCCTCTCGCTCCGGCTGTACCCGGGGGAGACCGTCGCCCTTCTCGGCCCGAACGGCGCCGGCAAGTCCACCACGCTCGACCTCCTGCTCGGGCTCAAGCACCCCGACAGCGGCACGGTCGGCGTCTTCGGCACCAGCCCGCGCGAGGCCATCGTCGCCGGGCGGGTCGGAGCCATGCTGCAGAGCGGCGGGCTGATGGACGAGGTCACCGTCGCCGAGCTGGTGAAGCTGGCCTGCTCACTGCACCCGAAGCCGTACAAGGCCGCGGACGTCCTCGCCCGCGCCGGCATCACGCAGATAGCCGACCGCAAGGTCAACAAGCTCTCCGGCGGCCAGGCCCAGCGCGTCCGCTTCGCCCTCGCCACCGCCGGCGACAGCGACCTGATCGTCCTGGACGAGCCCACCACGGGCATGGACGTCTCCGCCCGACAGGCCTTCTGGGCCACCATGCGCGAGCAGGCCGACCAGGGCCGTACGGTCCTCTTCGCCACCCACTACCTCGAAGAGGCCGACGCCATCGCCGACCGGGTGCTGGTGCTGCACCGGGGCCGGCTCCTCGCCGACGGCACCGCGGCCGAGATCAAGGCCCGCGCCGGAGCCCGCCGGATCTCCTTCGACCTGGAGGGGAGCATCGAGGAGACGGCCCTGCGCGACCTTCCCTTCCTCACGTCGTTCGACGTCTCCGGGCAGACCGTCCGCATCCAGTCCTCCGACGCCGACGCGACCGTCCACGCTCTGTACGGCCTCGGTGTCTACCCCCGCAACCTCGAGGTCGCCGGGCTCGGCCTGGAGCAGGCCTTCTTCGCCATCACGGAGGCCGAGGAGGCCAAGCAGTCATGCTGAACACATCCGCTACGCGGGCACTGATCAAGCTGGAACTGACCCGCTCCCTGCGGAACAAGAAGTTCCTGTTCTTCTCGGTGCTCTACCCCTCGTTCATCTACCTCATCTTCTCCAGCAGCGCCGGCTCCGGCGAGAAGGTCGACGAGACCGGCCTGACCGTCGCCACCTACCTGATGGTCTCCATGGCGTCCTTCGGCGCCCTGACCGCCGTGCTCATGGGCAACAGCGAGCGCATCGCCAAGGAGCGCGAGAACGGCTGGGTGCGGCAGCTCAGGCTGACCCCGCTGCCCGGGCGCGGCTACGTCCTCGCCAAGACCGCGAGCGCGGCCGTGGTGAGCCTGCCGTCCATCATCGTGGTGTTCGTCGTCGCCGCCGTCTTCAAGGACGTGCGCCTGGACACCTGGCAGTGGCTCGCCCTCACCGGGGTCATCTGGGCGGGCAGCCTGGTCTTCGCCGCGCTCGGCGTCGCCATCGGCTACGTCGCCTCCGGGGACGCGGTCCGCCCGATCACGATGATCGTCTACTTCGGTCTGTCGATCCTAGGCGGCCTGTGGATGCCCTCCACCACCTTCCCGCGGATCCTGCAGGACATCGCCAAGTGGCTCCCGACGCACGCGTACGCTGCACTGGGGCGGGCGATCGAACAGAGCGAGGCCCCGCACACCACGGACATCGCCGTCCTCGCCGTCTACTTCGTCCTCTTCGCGGGCGGCGCGGCCTGGCTGTACCGGAAGGACACGCTGAAGGCGTGAGCGCCATGACGACCGAGGACCGACCGCGCGGCCCGGAGCACCCGACGGGTCTGGGACAACCGCCCCGCAACCGCCGGGAGCTGCTGCGCAAGCTCGTCTGGGTCGGCGTGTGGCTGGTCTTCATGAGCTCCCCGGTCCACGACCTGGCCGCCGGCCACCACACGCCCTCCGGCACGGCGGCCGGCTGGCTGGGCCTGGCGGTGTTCGCCGGGGTCTACCTGCTGCTGGTCTTCCGGAACATGGGGCAGCCGATGCGCAGGCCCCTGGTCGCCGGCCTCATCGTCGTCCTCTGCCTGCTGGCCGTCGCGCTGTGCCTCACGTTCGGCGCCGCCTGGCTCGGCCTGTTCTGCTACGTCTCCGTCGCCTGCGGGGCCGCCCTGCCGCTCAGGGCGGCCTACTGGGCCGTCCCGGCGACCGGCGTGGTGATGATGCTGGTCGGCCTCGCCACGGACGTGGCGCAGGCCAGGAACCTGGTGCTGGTGGTGGTGCTCATCGGGTTCGCGATGACGGGCGTCGTCCAGCTCATCCGCACCACGGTCGAGCTGCGCGAGGCCCGGGCCACCGTCGCCCATCTCGCCGCCAACGAGGAGCGGCTGCGGCTCGCCCGGGACCTGCACGACCTCCTCGGCCACTCGCTCTCCCTGATCACGCTGAAGAGCGAGCTGGCCGGGCGGATGCTGCCCGGGCACCCCGACAAGGCGGCCCAGCAGGTCGCCGACATCGAACAGGTCAGCCGCCAGGCCCTGGTGGACGTCCGGGAGGCCGTCACCGGGTACCGGCGCCCCCGCCTGTCCGCCGAGCTGGCGGGCGCCCAGGTCGCGCTGACCGCGGCCGGGGTGAGCGCCGAACTGCCCGCCGAGCCGGACCTCGCCGGCGCCGGGGAGGACGGCGAGGCCGCGCTCGCCTGGGCGCTGCGCGAGGCGGTCACCAACGTGGTCCGGCACAGCGGGGCCCGCCGCTGCGTCGTCCAGCTCCTGCACCGTCAGACCCTGGACGGCCCGATGCTCGAACTCTCCGTGGAGGACGACGGGTCCGGCGGCTCCGGCGCCCCCGGCAACGGTCTGACCGGCCTGACGGAGCGGCTGGAGAAGGCCGGCGGCATGCTGGAGGCAGGACGCGGCAGGCGGGGCTTCCGGCTGGTCGCCCGTGTGCCGCTGACGCCCTGAGGGCACGTAGGATCCCGGGCATGAGCAGCCCGATCAAGGTCCTCCTCGCCGAGGACCAGTCGATGGTCCGTGAGGCGCTGGCCGCCCTGCTCGGCCTCGAGGACGACATCGAGGTCGTCGCCCAGGTGGCGCGCGGCGACGAGGTGCAGGCGGCCGTCGGCGCGCACGGCGTGGACGTGGCCCTGCTCGACATCGAGATGCCCGGCTGCACCGGCATCGAGGCCGCGGCCCGGGTGCGCCGGGCGTTCCCCGAGGTGAAACTCGTCGTCCTCACCACCTTCGGCCGCCCCGGCTACCTGCGCAGCGCGATGGAGGCCGGCGCCGACGCCTTCCTGGTCAAGGACGCACCGGCCGCCCAACTCGCCGCCGCGGTGCGCAAGGTGCTCGCCGGGGAACGGGTCATCGACCCCACCCTGGCCGCGGCGGCCCTCGCGGAGGGAGCCAACCCCCTCACCGACCGCGAACGCGAGATCCTGCGCGCGGCGGCCGACGGCTCCACCAACGCGGAACTGGCGGCGGCCCTGCACCTGTCCCAGGGCACGGTCCGCAACTACCTCTCCACGGCCATCCAGAAACTCGCGGTCCGCAACCGGGCGGAGGCGGTCCGCATAGCCCGCGAGAAGGGCTGGCTCTGAGATTCCGGCCGGGCGCGGCCCGCGTTCCCGGCCTGGCCCGGCTTCCTGGCGCTGTGGCCGGAGAGGTTCACCGGCTCGCGACGCCCGGCGCGGCACCTCGCCGCGTTGTCGCATCACCCGAGTACATCCAGTACGCGGGCGATGCTCCGCCCTGCGACGCCGCGAGCGTCCTGGCAAACCCTTCCGGCCCCAGCACTAGTTGAGCATCGCCCTGGCCGTCCGGGCCTGCCGGCGCACCCGGTCGGCGGCCGGTTCGTCGACCACCTCGATCAGATGCGCGTACGCGTCCAGCTCCGTGGCGCCGTCCTCGAACTCGCCCCGCTGCACGAGCAGTTGGCCGCGGTCGTAGCGCAGCCGGGCCGGATGCGCGGGCAGCAGCAGGCTCAGCTCCACGGCCCACAGCGCGACGTCCGACCGCTCGGGACGGGCGGCGGCCCACGCCCGGACGTTGTTGAGGATGCGCTGCACGACCTCCAGTGGTGTCGCGGGCTCCAGCATCGACGGCTGCAACGGCGCCCCGGTGGCCCCGGCCACGAGCAGCTCGGCATCCGTACCGGTCAGCACCCGCCCGCCGTCGAACGGATCGGCCAGCACCTGCTCCCGCGCCGCCCCGAACCCGACCACGAAGTGCCCCGGCAGCGCGACCCCGTACACCGGCGCCCCCGCCCGCCGGGCGACCTCCAGCCACACCACCGACAGCAGGATCGGCAGCCCGCGCCGCCGCCGCAGCACCTCGTGCAGCAGCGAGGACTCCAGCCGCTGGTAGTCGGCGGGGACGCCGTGGAACGCCTCGCCCTCGCCCAGGAGCCGGCACGCCGCCTCCGCCCACGCCCGCGGCCCGCCCGGCCGGTACGGCATCCGCCCGGCCAGCCGGTCCAGCTCCTGCTGGGCCGCGTCGATGCCGGCCTCGTCCAGCGAGCCGTCCGCCTCCGCGCCGATCAGCAGGCACAGCGCCGACAGATCCGGCCGCTCGGACCGGGCCTCGGCGCCGAACCGCCGCCGCAGCTCCGTGGACCGCTCCGGCGGGGGCGGGTACGGGGGCGGGAGCCGAGGGGGCCGCATGTCTGGGTCATGCCCTTCCACGGCGATCGCTACGACCCTCCGGTGCCACCGGTGTCCGGCCGGCGGTAGTGGTGGTACGCGTGGTGGGGTGCGAGGCCCAGCCGGGCGTACAGTCCCCGGGCCCCCTCGTTGTCGCTCTCCACCTGCAGCCAGGCAGCCGAGGCGCCCTCGTCCAGGGCCCGCCGGGCCAGCGCGGCCATCACCTCGGTGGCCAGACCCTGCCGGCGGCGGGCGGGATCGACCTCCACGGCGGCGAAGCCGGCCCAGCGCCCGTCCACCACGCACCGCCCGATCGCCGCCGGGGCCTCGCCGACGGCACCGGGCACGGTCGCGAACCACACCGAGGGGCCGCCCCCACTCCCGGCCTCGCTCGAGCGGGGGGACCTCGACCCGAGCACTCGCAGGGCCACCTCGCTCACCCCCTTGCGCTGGTAACGGGCGAGCCACGCCTCGTCCGCCTCCCGGGACAGCACCACCCCGGCCCCCTCGGCGGCGTCCGCGATCGGCGCCAACGCCCCGGTCCACAGCTCGGCGGTCACCTCGCGCACCCAGCCGCGCCGCTCCAGCTCCGCGCACAGCAGCTCCTGCGTGCCCTCGGCGCCGGTGGCGGTCTGCACATAGGCGGGCAGGCCCCGCTCGCCGTACCAGCGCCGTACGGCCTCCAGGGCGGCGTCGAGACCGAGCCCCGGATCTCCGAGCGGCAGCACGCTGTTGGCGCGCCGGGTGAACCCCTCGGCCGCGCGCAGCTCCCACTCGCCCAGCCGCTCGCTCTCCACCGGTCGCCACGCCCGTGCGGCGACCCGGGCCAGCTCCGTGTAGGTGGCGGCGGGGCCCCGGCGGCGGGCCGGCGCGGCCGGGATCACCTTGCCCGCCACCAGCGCGGACTCCGCGATCCGGACACTCCGCCCGTCCCGGGATGTGATCATGAGCACGCCGTCGTCCCATGATGTGAGAACACCGACCGTGTCGGTGAACTTCTCCGGCCCCGCCCCGGGCTCGCTCAAGCGCCGTACGGAGACGCGTTTGCCCACGTCAGCAGCGGTGATACGGACCTCGAGGCGTCCGTGCGCCGAGATTTCCACTGGTCAGTTCACCCCTCCTGTTCGGATCTTGCCCCAGAACGGAGATACTAGGGGCGGGCATCGACGACGCCGCGCTCCCGCGCGCCAGGCGGCGGAGCCTACGGAGGCCCGCCAGCGCCCTATCGAGGAGGAACGACAGCGTGACCTACGTCATCGCGCAGCCTTGTGTCGACGTGAAGGACAAGGCGTGCATCGAGGAGTGCCCGGTCGACTGCATCTACGAGGGCCAGCGGTCCTTGTACATCCACCCGGACGAATGCGTCGACTGTGGTGCCTGTGAGCCGGTCTGCCCGGTCGAGGCGATCTTCTACGAGGACGACACTCCGGAGGAGTGGAAGGACTACTACAAGGCGAACGTCGAGTTCTTCGACGAGCTGGGTTCCCCCGGCGGGGCCAGCAAGCTGGGCCTGATCGAGCGGGACCACCCCTTCATCGCCGCGCTGCCGCCGCAGGCCTAGTGACCCGCTGGGCGGCGGCCCAGCGGCCCGCAGCGCGCCGCCCCGGTCCCGTACGGCCGATCGCCCCGATCAGCGCCGTACGGGACCGTGGCGTTCGCCGAAGCAGAAAGTGAGCCAGCACCCGTGTCCGCAGTCTCCGACCGGCTTCCGACCTTCCCCTGGGACAAGCTGGAGCCGTACAAGAAGACGGCCGCGGCCCACCCCGGCGGCATCGTCGACCTGTCCGTCGGCACCCCCGTCGACCCGGTCCCCGAACTGATCCAGAAGGCGCTGGTCGACGCGGCCGACTCGCCGGGCTATCCGACGGTCTGGGGCACCCCGGCGCTGCGCGACGCGATCACCGGCTGGCTGGAGCGCCGTCTGGGCGCCCGGGACGTCACCCACCGCCACGTCCTGCCGATCGTCGGCTCCAAGGAACTGGTGGCCTGGCTCCCGACCCAGCTCGGCCTCGGCCCCGGCGACAAGGTCGCGTACCCGCGCCTGGCCTACCCGACGTACGAGGTCGGCGCCCGCCTCGCCCGCGCCGAGTACGAGGTCTACGACGACCCGCGCGACCTGGACCCGGCGAACCTCAGGCTCCTGTGGCTCAACTCCCCGTCGAATCCGACCGGCAAGGTCCTGTCCAAGGACGAGCTGACGGCGATCGTCGCCTGGGCCCGCGCCCACGGCGTGCTCCTCGTGTCCGACGAGTGCTACCTCGAACTGGGCTGGGAGGCCGACCCGGTCTCGGTCCTGCACCCGGACGTCAACGGCGGTTCCCACGACGGCATCGTGGCCGTCCACTCGCTCTCCAAGCGGTCCAACCTGGCCGGCTACCGCGCCGCCTTCCTGGCGGGCGACCCGGCCGTCCTGGGCCCGCTGCTGGAGATCCGCAAGCACGGCGGCATGATGACCTCGGCGCCCACGCAGGCCGCGGCGGTGGCGGCCCTGGGCGACGACGAGCACGTCCGCGTCCAGCGCGAGCGCTACGCCGCCCGTCGCGCGCTGCTGCGCGAGGCCCTGCTCGGCCACGGCTTCCGCATCGAGCACAGCGAGGCCAGCCTCTACCTGTGGGCCACCCGCGACGAGTCCTGCTGGGACACCGTCGCCCACCTGGCCGGCCTGGGCATCCTGGTCGCGCCGGGCGACTTCTACGGCGCGGCCGGCGACCGGTTCGTACGCGTGGCCCTGACCGCGACGGACGAGCGGGTGCGCGCGGCGGTGGAGCGCCTGGCCGTGTAGCGGCTCCACACACGCGAACGGGGTCCGGGGAGCGTTCCCCGGACCCCGTCGGCCGTCCGCCGGTGACGGCGGAGCTCAGCCGCCGATCGGGAGCTGCGCGGCCGGCAGGGACGACGTCGGCAGCCCGCCCTCGGTGAGCGAGCCCGTGGACAGCCCGCCCTGCGCCGCGCCGGTCGCGGCGCGGCCGATGACACCGCCCGCCATCCGGGCCGCGTTCCCGGCCGCGTTCTTCGCCGCGGGCGCCGCCTTCTTCACGGCACCGGCACCGGCGCCGGTCCCGGCCACGGACGGGGCCGCCTTCTTGGCCGCCTTGCCGCCCGTGTTGCCGGCCATACCGGTGACATGCTGCGTCGCACCGTCGACGGTGCTGCCGACGTTGGCCGCGCTGTCCAGCGCGGTCAGGCCGCCCAGCTCAGGGGTGGCCGCCGGCAGGTTCGTGGCCGCGCCGGCAGAGCCGGCCGCACCGACCCCGGCGGCCGCTCCCGCTGCGACGAGCAGCGCGGCACGGGCGATCCGGCGGGTCAGGGGGAGGGACATGGTGCTCCATTCGACGGGAGGAACGGTGGTGTGTCCGGGCCCGGACGCCGTGCTTACCGCTCGAGGCCGATGAAGGTTGCGGACGCCGAAGGTAAAGAATGGGCAACGCATCGCATTATCGTTTGTGGATAAAAACGGGCAAAGGGAGTCTGTTGGGGGTGGTGCAGAATCCTTACGGCCCTTGATTTTCAAGGGCTGTCGAAGCGCCGTCCGCCCCCGGCGGGAAACGCGCCCGCTTCACAGCCGCACAACCCGGCCGGGTGAGCCCCCGTACTACTGTCCGGCCACGATCCGGACCGCCCCGGCGGAGTTCTCCGCACCCCCTGCACCGTCCGTGCCGACCCGGTGCCAGGTGCCGCCGCCGTCCCTCGCGGTCCACTCCCGGTCCGCGTAGAACACCCGCTGGATGTGCAGCGCCGAGGAGTTGGCCACCGCCCAGTGCGCCAGCTGCCAGCCCCGCTCACGCTCCCGCTCGCCCGCCGCGCCCGCGTCCCTGCGCGCGCCCTCGGACACCGGCACGGTCACCGTCCGCCCGTGCGCGGTCGCGGTCACGCTCGGCGACGGCGACGGCGAGGGCACCGGCGTACCGCCCACCACGGCGTTCGTCTCCTGCAGCGCGTCCCGCCCGAAGTCCCGTACCAGCGCCGCCCGTACCGCGTCCGGACCCGTCGCCTTCGCGGTGCGCGCCGGGCGCCCGGCGCAGGTCAGTGTGGCCGCCGTGCGTCCGGTCAGCGCGGCCGCAAGCAGCTCGGCGTCCGGCTCGTGCTTGGCGTACGCCTCCGGGTAGCCGCTGCGCTGCACCCGCTGCGCGGCCACCGTCAGCGGCAGACCGGCGTAGTCCGGCACCTTGGCCAGGTGGGCGTAGAAGATGCCCGCCGCGTAGGCCGGGTCCATGATCTGCCGTTCGGTGCCCCAGCCCTGCGAGGGCCGCTGCTGGAACAGGCCGATGGAGTCCCGGTCGCCGTGCTCGAGGTTGCGCAGCCCCGACTCCTGGAGGGCGGTCGCCAGCGCGATCGTTATGGCCCGCTCGGGCATGTTCCGCCCGGTGCCCACGGCGGCGATCGTCGCCGCGTTCACCGCCTGCTCGGGCGTGAACTCGTAGGACGCCCCGTCACCGCCGACGGGGACCACCTTGCAGCCGCGCGCGCCCCCGCCCCCGGTGACGTACTGCACCACGAGGTAGGCGGCGACACCGCACAGGACCAACAGCGCCGCCCCGAAACGCAGGAGGCGGCCGCGACGCTTGGGACGGGTGGGGGACGGCTCTGGCACGCGTACAAGGTACTGGAGGGCCTCCCGCCCCGGGCGGCGGGTCCGCGCAGCGCGGCGCGGTCTCCCCGCAACGCCATGGCCTAGGGTCGGAACCATGGCCGACACCTCGCTTGACCTCACGCTGGACGCCGCCGAGCTCACCGCCCGGCTCGTGGACTTCTCCTCCGAGAGCGGCACCGAGAAGCCCCTCGCGGACGTGATCGAGACCGCCCTGCGCGCCCTGCCGCACCTGAGGGTCGACCGCCACGGCAACAACGTGATCGCCCGCACCGACCTGGGCCGCGCGGAGCGGGTCGTGCTGGCCGGCCACATCGACACCGTCCCGATCGCCGGCAACGTGCCGTCCCGGCTGGACGAGGACGGCGTGCTGTGGGGCTGCGGCACCTGCGACATGAAGTCGGGCGTGGCGGTGCAGCTCCGCATCGCGGCGACGGTCCCCGCCCCCAACCGCGACCTGACCTTCGTCTTCTACGACAACGAGGAGGTCGCCGCCGAGCTCAACGGCCTCCGGCACGTCGCCGAAGCCCACCCGGACTGGCTGCGCGGTGACTTCGCGGTCCTGCTGGAACCCTCCGACGCCCAGGTCGAGGGCGGCTGCCAGGGCACGCTGCGGGTGCTGCTGAAGACCCGGGGCGAGCGGGCGCACTCGGCGCGCGGCTGGATGGGCTCCAACGCCATCCACGCGGCCGCCCCGATCCTGGCCCGGCTCGCCTCCTACGAGCCCCGGTGGCCGGTCATCGACGGCCTGGAGTACCGCGAGGGCCTGAACGCCGTGGGGATCTCCGGGGGAGTGGCGGGCAACGTCATCCCCGACGAGTGCGTGGTGACGGTCAACTTCCGCTACGCCCCCGACCGCACCGAGGAGGAGGCGATCGCGCACGTCCGTGAGGTGTTCGCGGACTGCGGGGTGGAGGAGTTCGTGATCGACGACCACAGCCCCGGCGCGCTGCCCGGCCTCTCCCACCCGGCCGCGGCGGCCTTCATCGAGGCGGTGGGCGGCACCCCGCAGCCGAAGTACGGCTGGACGGACGTCTCCCGCTTCTCCGCGCTCGGCGTGCCCGCCGTCAACTACGGCCCCGGCAACCCGCACCTGGCACACAAGCGGGACGAGCGGGTAGAAGTGGCGAAGATCCTCGCGGGCGAGGAGCGGCTGCGGTCCTGGCTCACCGCATAGCGGGGGCCGCCGGGCGCCGGACATGCTCACGTCCCCCGTCCGAAACCCGCGTGGATCTAGGCTGAGGCCGTACTACCCGCAAGTGGAGGGAGCGCACATGGCGACCGGCAACCCCCTGGGGAAGAAGCAGCCGCCGGACGAGCAGCGGCTCGGACCGGTGCTCCGGCGGCGGGGACAGGTGACGGCCAGCACGACCGACCAGCGGCTGCTGGACGAGCGCGCCCCCACGGACTGGGTCCACACCGACCCCTGGCGGGTCCTGCGGATCCAGTCGGAGTTCATCGAGGGCTTCGGCACCCTGGCCGAGCTCCCGCCCGCGATCAGCGTGTTCGGCTCCGCGCGGACCCCGGCGGACTCCGCGGAGTACGACGCGGGCGTGCGGCTCGGACGCGGGCTGGTCGAGGCCGGCTGGGCCGTGATCACCGGCGGTGGCCCGGGCGCCATGGAGGCGGCCAACAAGGGCGCGTGCGAGGCCGGCGGCACCTCGGTCGGGCTCGGCATCGAGCTGCCCTTCGAGCAGGGGCTGAACCCCTACGTCGACATCGGCCTGAACTTCCGCTACTTCTTCGTCCGCAAGATGATGTTCGTCAAGTACGCGCAGGGGTTCGTGGTGCTGCCGGGCGGCCTCGGCACCCTGGACGAGCTCTTCGAGGCCCTCACCCTGGTCCAGACCCAGAAGGTGACCCGCTTCCCGATCGTCCTGTTCGGCACCGAGTACTGGGGCGGTCTGGTGTCCTGGCTGCAGAACACGCTGGTGGCCCAGGGGAAGGCGACGGAGAAGGACCTGCTGCTGTTCCACGTGACCGACGACGTGGAGGAAGCGGTGGCACTGGTGTCCAAGGAGGCGGGGCGCTAGACGCTCGGGGCCCGGGGCCGCGCCCCGGCCCCCTTTTTCTCACCCGCCCGCCCACCCGTCCCGGTCGGCCGGGAGGCGAGAAGCGGGGGCCGGCGGCGGCATTCCGGTCCGGGTGGTCAGGCCAGGCCGCGGCGGGCCACCGCCGGTGGGCGATGGCCCGCGATGGACGCGACCATGTCCAGCACCTGACGGGTCTCGGCGACCTCGTGCACGCGGTACACCTGTGCCCCGAGCCACGCCGACACCGCGGTCGTCGCCAGCGTGCCGATCAGCCGTTCCTTCACCGGCCGGTCCAGCGTCTCGCCCACGAAGTCCTTGTTGGACAGGGACACCAGCACGGGCCACCCGGTGGCGACCATCTCGTCCAGCCGCCGCGTCGCCTCCAGGCTGTGCCGCGTGTTCTTGCCGAAGTCGTGCCCGGGATCGATCAGCACCGACTCCCGGGGCACCCCCAGGGCGACGGCGCGCTCCGCCAGCCCCACGGTCACCTCCAGGATGTCGGCGACGACGTCGTCGTAGGTCACCCGGTGCGGGCGGGTCCGGGGCTCGGCCCCGCCCGCGTGCGTGCACACCAGCCCCGCCCCGTGACGCGCGGCGACCTCCGCGAGGGCGGGATCGACGCCGCCCCACGCGTCGTTCAGCAGATCCGCGCCCGCCTCGCACACCGCCTCGCCGACCTCGGCCCGCCAGGTGTCCACGCTGATGATCACATCCGGGAAGCGGCGGCGTACCTCGGCGACGAACCCCACCGTCCGCCGTGCCTCCTCCTCCGCCGTGACCTCCTCGCCGGGCCCCGCCTTCACCCCGCCGATGTCGACGATCGCGGCGCCCTCGGCCACCGCCCGCTCCACGCGCGCGAGGGCCGCCTCGTCGTGGAAGGTGGCTCCCTGGTCGTAGAAGGAGTCCGGGGTCCGGTTCACGATCGCCATGATCACGGGCTCGTGCGACCCGAATTCCCGCTTGCCCAGCCTGAGCATCCGCTGTGACCTCTCCTAGTACGTCCCTCGGTACAGCCGCCTGCGACCCTAACCGTCCGACTCGCATGGCACGATCGGAGCCTGACAGTTTCGTCTTCCGGCACAGCGTCCGGTACCGAGCGTGGGGACCCCTGGCGATGGTTATGTTCTTGTTCCTGGTCGTCGCCCTGGCCGTCGTGGTGGCCGCGGTGACCCTCGCCGTGGTGAGCGGCGGTGAGCGCGGCCCGTTGCCGGAGGCCGCCCCGGAGCGGCTGCGCGACCCCCTGCCCCCGGACCGCCCGGTGGGCGGCCAGGACGTGGAGAACCTGCGCTTCCCGCTCGCGCCGCGCGGCTACCGCATGTCCGACGTGGACGACGCCCTCGGCCGGCTCGCCGCCGAACTCGCCGAGCGGGACGCCCGTATCGCCGACCTGGAGTCCGCGCTGGCCGGCGCCCGCGCCGCCGCGCACGCCCGGCTGGACAAGCCGGGCCGGGAGGACCAGCGATGAGCGCCGGAGCCGCCCTCGCCGGTCCCGACGGCAGGGCGCGTTGCCCGTGGGCCCTGTCCGCCGAGGACTACGTCTCGTACCACGACGAGGAGTGGGGCCGACCGGTCCACGGCGACGACGCCCTCTTCGAGCGGGTCAGCCTGGAGGCCTTCCAGTCGGGCCTGTCCTGGATCACGATCCTGCGCCGCCGCCCGGGCTTCCGCGCCGCGTTCGCGGGCTTCCACATCGAGAAGGTCGCCGCGTTCACGGACGAGGACCGCGAGCGGCTGCTGGCCGACCCGGGCATCATCCGCAACCGCGCCAAGGTCGACGCGACCCTCGCCAACGCGCGTGTGCTCGCCGGCTGGGCCGAGGGCGAGCTGGACGAGCTGATCTGGTCGCACGCCCCCGACCCTGCGGGCCGCCCGGTGCCGCGGACCCTGGCCGACGTCGCCGCCGTCACTCCCGAGTCCACGGCCCTGTCCAAGGCGCTGAAGAAGCGGGGCCTGAAGTTCGTCGGCCCCACGACGGCGTACGCGCTGATGCAGGCCTGCGGGCTGGTCGACGACCACCTGGAGGGGTGCGTGAGCCGCACCGCTCCGGCGGTCTAGGGCCTGTCGTCGAGTTCCCGTGATCCGCCCGCGAGGCAGACGGGAATTCGACGACGGACCCAGCGGCTCAGCGGCCCAGGTACTTCGGCTTCTCCTTGTTCACGAAGGCCTGCACCGCGATCGCGTGGTCCTCGGAGCTGCCGGCGCGGGTCTGCAGCTCGTCCTCCTTCTCCAGGGTCTCGGCGAGGGAGTGCGTCAGGCCGTAGGCCACCGCTTCCTTGAGCGCCGAGTACGCCACCGTCGGGCCCTCGGCCAGGGCCCGGGCCACCTTCTCGGCCTCGGCCCGCAGCTCGGCGGCGGGCACGAGCCGGTTGGCGATGCCCAGCTCCAGGGCGTCCTGCGCGCTGATGTTGCGCGGGAAGAGCAGCAGGTCGGCGGCGCGACCCGGGCCGACCACCCGGGGCAGCGTCCAGGAGATGCCGGAGTCGGCGGTCAGCGCGACGCCCGCGAACGAGGTGTTGAAGGCCGCCGTGTCGGCCACCACCCGGTAGTCGGCGGCCAGCGCGAAGCCGAACCCGGCCCCGGCGGCGACCCCGTTCACCGCCGCGACCACCGGCTTCGCCGCTCCGGCCAGCGCCCGCACGATCGGGTTGTAGTGCTCCCTGACCGTGGTCATCGTCTGCCCGGACCCGGTCTCGCGGTCCGACATCAGCAGCCCGATGTGCTCCTTGAGGTCCTGGCCCACGCAGAACGCCCGGTCCCCGGCCGCGGTCAGCAGGATCGCCCGTACGGCGCTGTCCCCGGCCGCGGATTCCGCCGCCTCCCGGAGGGCGACCTTGGTCGCGACGTTCAGCGCGTTCATCGCCTCCGGGCGGTTCAGCGTGATCGTCGCGAGTCCGTCGGTCACCTCGTAGAGAACGGTGTCGGCCATGGGGCATCCCCTCCGGTCAGAAATGGTGACGTACCGCTCGGTACGCCACGGTCCGAAGGACAGCATGGCGGAGATCGCCGCCCGGGGGCCGGACCGGACGTGTGACCTGCGTCAAACGAAAACGGAGCGAGGCCGCTCGCGGGGCCTCCGGGTGGTGGCGCAGTATCGCAGCCACATCGCCGAATTGAGTGGTTTTGCTCGCGCGCGTTGCGCAAGCGATGCCGACTGATGTTGGTCATCGGGTCCTGCGATGCGGGATAATGGCCTGGAAGCAATGTGTTCGATGCCGGTGTCGCGTGTCCGGTACTAGGACCGCGGGGTGCCCTTCGTTGGGGCTTCGGCAGACGATGAGCCTGGTTTCAGGAAGGGGAACGAGCATGGCGGCCATGAAGCCGCGGACGGGTGATGGCCCGCTCGAGGTGACCAAGGAGGGGCGGGGCATCGTCATGCGCGTTCCGCTCGAAGGCGGCGGTCGACTCGTCGTCGAGCTGACCCCTGACGAGGCCGAGGCGCTCGGCGACGCCCTCAAGAAGGTCGTCGTCTGACGAGACGGCGATCCTGTCCTTCCGTCCGCCCCGGCATCGTAAGCGGTGCCGGGGCGGACGTGTGTCCGGGCCCTCCGGGTGCCCGGGTCACCGCTTGACGGCGCACAGCAGTCCGTCGCCCACCGGCAGCAGCGACGTCACCAGCTCCTGGCTCTCCCGCACCGTGCGCAGCAGCTCTCGCAGCCGCAGCACCTCCGAGGGCTGCGGTCCCGAGTCGACCGTACGGCCGTTGGCGAAGACGCCCTCGAAGACCACCAGGCCGCCCGGCCGCAGCAGGCGCAACGATTCACCTAGGTAGTCCGAGTACTCCTGCCGGTCCCCGTCGCAGAAGACGAGGTCGTAGCCGGCGTCCGCGAGACGGGGCAGCACGTCCAGCGCGCGGCCCGGGATGAACCGGGCCCGGTTGCTGGCGAAGCCGCAGGCCCGGAAGGCCTGCCGGGCGAACTGCTGGTGCTCCGGCTCCGGGTCGACCGTGGTGAGCACCCCGTCCGGGCGCATGCCGTGCAGCAGATGGATTCCGGACACCCCGCAGCCGGTGCCGATCTCCGCGACCGCCTTCGCGTCCACGGAGGCGGCGAGCAGGCGGAGCGCGGCACCCGTGCCGGGCGACACCGAGCGCAGCCCTGCCTCGCGGGCCCGGTCACGGGCCCAGTGCAGCGCTTCGTCCTCGGCGACATAGGCGTCGGCGAACGCCCAGCTCGTCTGCCGGTTGCCGGTAATGACGCTCTCCTGTCCCCGTGGGTGCCTGGGCGTGACTGTATCCGTTGGCGTCGGGAACCCGCAGATGGGACCGCGCGTTTACAGGGTTGAGACGAAGGGCCCGGACGCGATGGGGGGCGAGCGGTGGATCGGGACGCCGAGCACATGCTGACGCAGCCGTATCAGCCCAGATCAATTTCTCGTAAAACCGCTTATCCGGTCCTAACGGGCGAGGTGGCTATGGTAGGGGCTCCACTGGACACCACCAGAGCTGACAGGGGAGGTGCGGCTGCGCCTGTTGACCGGAGAGGGATGCTGAGGCGTCTTCTCGGGTCGGTGGGGAAGCCGAAATCCGTGACCGACACTGCTGCTGACCACAGCCGGACCGCCGGCGACGCCCCGACCGCGACCTTCTCCACCGACGCGGACGGGCAGGCGTGGACTCCGCCCACCTGGGAGGAGATCGTCAGCACGCACAGCGGCCGGGTCTACCGCCTGGCCTACCGCCTCACGGGCAACCAGCACGACGCGGAGGACCTCACCCAGGAGGTCTTCGTCCGTGTCTTCCGTTCCCTGTCGACGTACTCGCCGGGCACCTTCGAGGGCTGGCTGCACCGCATCACCACCAACCTGTTCCTGGACATGGTCCGGCGCAAGCAGCGCATCCGCTTCGACGCCCTCGGCGATGACGCGGCCGAGCGCCTGCCCAGCAAGGAGCCGACCCCGCAGCAGGTCTTCAACGACGCGCACTTCGACGCCGACGTGCAGCAGGCGCTGGACACCCTCGCGCCCGAGTTCCGCGCCGCCGTCGTGCTCTGCGACATCGAGGGGCTGTCGTACGAGGAGATCGCCGCGACCCTCGGCGTGAAGCTCGGCACGGTCCGTTCCCGCATCCACCGTGGCCGATCCCAGCTGCGCAAGGCCCTCGCCCACCGGTCGCCCGAGGCCCGCAGGGCCGAGCGGCGCTCCTTCGTGGCCCGTGTCCCCGCTCTGGGGGGAGGGGGCGCGACCGCGTGAACGGATCCCGTCCGAAACCCGCTCAGTCGCACCTCGCCGAGCAGCACCTGGGAGACCGGCTGTCCGCCCTGGTGGACGGGGAGCTGGGTCATGAGTCGCGCGAGCGCGTCCTCGCCCACCTGGCCACCTGCGCCCGGTGCAAGGCGGAGGCGGACGCCCAGCGCCGGCTGAAGAACGTGTTCGCCGAGGCGGCCCCGCCGCCCCCCTCCGAGAGCTTCCTGGCCCGTCTCCAGGGCCTTCCCGGGGGAGGTGACCTCGACGGCGGCGGCACGCCGGCGCCCGGGGGAGGCTTCCTCGGGCGAGGTTCCGACACCGGGGTCTTCGGCGTGAGGCGCGAGGAGCGTTTCGAGTTCGGCTACGAGCGCGGTTTCCGCATCCATCCCGTCGGCCGCCCGGACGCCGACCGCTCCGCCTCGCGCGGACTGCGGTTCGCGGCCGCCGCCGCCGGGGCGGTGTCGCTGGCCGCGGTCGCCCTCGGCGGCGTCACCACCGCCATCCCCGGCGACCTGGCCGCGGACGCCCGCGGCGGCTCCGGCACCGGCAACGTGGTCCCGGCCCGCTCGGCCGGCGCGGCCGCGGGCACGGTCACGGGTGCGGCGACGCCGGACGGGCAGCGCCGCCGTGCGGTGGGACCGCTGCTCGCCCAGGGCAGCAGCCTGCTCGGCCCGAGCCCGGCGGCGCCGACCTCCCTGTCGGCCCCGCTGCTGCCCGGCGCCCAACCGCCCCTCGCCGGGCAGGTCCAGGACGTTATGCGCGACCTGACGACGCCGGTGATGGCCGGCGCGGCCGCCGTCTCCCCGCTGATACGCCCGCTGGACGACATCACGCCGCTGCCCCTGACCTCCTGGCCCGCCCCGCCCCGGCTGAACGGACCGGACACGCTGTCCGCCCCCGTTCCCGACACGCCCTCGGCCTCCAACACCCCCTCGGCCGCCCCTCCGTACCCGTCCGGACGGAACTGACGCAAGTCTCACCACCGGGCGGTACCCGTCCGACAGGTGAGCCGGGTACCGTTGAGCGACCTAGGATCGCAAGGAGCGTCAGGTGTTCAATGACATAGGACCACTCGAGCTGGTGACCATCATTGTTCTCGCCGTGCTCGTCTTCGGTCCGGACAAGCTCCCCAAGGTCATCCAGGACGTGACGCGGACGATCCGGAAGATCCGCGAGTTCTCGGAGAGCGCCAAGCAGGACATCCGCACCGAGCTCGGCCCGGAGTTCAAGGACTTCGAGTTCGAGGACCTCAACCCCAAGACCTTCATGCGCAAGCAGCTGGACAACGAGGACCTGGGGCTGAAGGAGATCCGCAACGGCTTCGACCTGAAGAAGGAGATGGCCGAGGTCACGGACGCGGTCCACCACCGCGACAACCAGGCCTCGTCCTCCTCCTCGTCGGGCGGGCGCATCGACATGACCAAGAAGCCCGGGGATCCCGGCAAGGACGGCCCCCCGCCGTTCGACGCGGACGCCACCTGATCCGAACCGGGCTCGAGTGACGCACCTCACAGCCCGCTCGCGTCGCACAGGCCCCCGGCGGGCCCTCCGCGCGACCCGCGCGCCGGGTGGTTTCCCTGCTGCCCTCACCGGTGTGGATATGCTGCCGAGTTGTTGTGCGGACCGGACGAGTACGCCCGAAGGGGGGCGGGCCTCCCGGTCCGACGAGAACGAGGAGGCGTCCGGGCAGATGGAGACGACAAGTCGGGTGGGCGCGCAGACGCCGGCCGCGGAGAGCGGGCAACGGGCCCCCTCCGCCCCGCGCACCATCGACGGGTACCTGCGGGCGCCCTTCCCCTGGTACGGCCTCGACGAGGCCTTCACGGGGCCGCGTTGGCTGATGCAGGTCGGTACGGCGGCCGACGGCGCCGTCGAGCACGGGTCGATCGGGCACGGTGACGAGCCGTCCGTGCGCAACGAGCACATGGCCGCGGCCACGGACGAGCCGAGGGAGAAGTTCGCGGTCGTCGTCACCGTGGCCGCGAACCCGTCCCGCAGGAGCGCCGACGGCACGGGACTGCTGGAGGCGACGTCGGTCTCCTCGGCGGCCTGGCTGGCGGGCGTGGGACTGCTGTCCTTCACCTGGCCCGGCCAGATGGACCACAGCCTGCGCGACGACTGGCTGGACCAGCAGACCGAGACCGCGTGGGCCTTGGCCGACGATCTCGAGGGACCGGAGTGGTCGAAACTCTCGCTGCCGGTGGACGGGGTGCCCATGCCCTTCTACTACCGGGAGTCCGAGTTCGGCTGGGTGCTGGCCGGCTCCACCGGGTCCGGCGTGCACGTCGGCGCCTACGGGCGGGGGATGAGCGCGTACGGACTCGGCTTCGCGATCGTCAAGGACGTCGCCGCGTACGCCTGAGGACCCCGGCGGCGTACGTACGAGGAATCGCCGCGTACGCCTGACGGACCCCCATGCACATGAGAAAGGGGCGCCAGTACCTCCCGGCGCCCCTTCGTCCCGGGCCGTGCGGCCGCGAGAGCCCTCAGAACTTGTTCCTGGGGGTCAGCCCCAGCGACAGGCCCGACAGGCCACGCTGACGGCCGCCCAGCTTCCCCGCGATCGCCCGCAGGGCCGAACCCGCCGGGGAGGCCGGGTCGGTCAGGACCACCGGCTTGCCCTCGTCGCCGCCCTCGCGCAGCCGGACGTCGATCGGGATGCTGCCGAGCACCGGGACCGTCGCGCCCGTGGTGCGGGTGAGGCCGTCCGCGACCATCTGGCCACCGCCCGTGCCGAAGACGTCGACCATCTCGCCGCAGTGCGGGCAGGGCAGGCCGGACATGTTCTCCACCACGCCGACGATCTTCTGGTGGGTCTGCACGGCGATGGAGCCGGCCCGTTCGGCGACCTCGGCCGCCGCCTGCTGAGGCGTCGTCACGATAAGGATCTCGGCGTTCGGGACAAGCTGCGCGACCGAGATCGCGATGTCACCGGTGCCGGGCGGCAGGTCCAGCAGCAGGACGTCCAGGTCGCCCCAGTACACGTCCGCGAGGAACTGCTGCAGCGCGCGGTGCAGCATCGGGCCACGCCAGACGACCGGCGCGTTGCCCGGGGTGAACATGCCGATGGAGATGACCTTCACGCCGTTCGCGGACGGCGGCATGATCATGTTCTCGACCTGGGTCGGACGGCCGTCGGCGCCCAGCATGCGCGGCACGCTGTGGCCGTAGATGTCGGCGTCCACGACACCGACCTTCATACCGTCGGCCGCCATCGCCGCGGCCAGGTTCACCGTCACCGAGGACTTGCCGACGCCGCCCTTGCCGGAGGCGACCGCGTAGACCCGGGTGAGGCTGCCCGGCTTGGCGAACGGGACCTCACGCTCGGCCTGGCCGCCGCGCAGGGCGTTCGCCAGCTCCTTGCGCTGCTCGTCGCTCATCACGTCCAGCGACACGTCGACGCGGGTGACGCCCTCGAGCCGGGAGACCGCCTCGGTCACCCGCTGGGTGATCGTCTCGCGCATCGGGCAGCCGGAGACCGTCAGGTACACGGTGACCGCAACCGCGCCGTCCTCCCCGATCTCCACCGATTTGACCATCCCCAGCTCGGTGATGGGTCGGTTGATCTCGGGGTCGTTCACCGTCGCCAGTGCCTCGCGCACCGCGTCTTCCGTAGCCATAGAGACGATGGTACGGCGCCCCGAGGGGCCTGCGGGTAGCCCCTCAGCGGTCGTCTGCGTCACGTCCGGGCGACCGTTCCGCCCGCTCTGCCGGGAATAGGACATGCCCGTCGTGGCGCCGCCGTTCCTCCAGTTCCTTCATCACGTCCTGCAGCTCCGAGCGGATCCAGTCGCGGGTGGCCACCTCGCCGAGGCCGGTGCGCAGCGCGGCGACCTCCCTGGTCAGGTACTCGGTGTCGGCGATGGAACGCTCGTTCTGCTTGCGGTCCTGCTCGAGGTTGACCCGGTCGCGGTCGTCCTGCCTGTTCTGCGCCAGCAGGATCAGCGGGGCCGCGTAGGAGGCCTGCAGGGACAGCATCAGGGTCAGGAAGATGAACGGGTACTGGTCGAAGCGCAGCCCCGCGGGCGCGGCGATGTTCCACAGCACCCACAGGATGATGACGATCGTCATCCAGACGATGAAGCGTCCCGTGCCGAGGAAGCGGGCGATCCGCTCCGACAGCCGGCCGAACGCCTCCGGGTCCCACTCGGGCAGGATCCGGCGCCTCGGCGGGCGCGGCTGGTCCAGACGCGGGGCGCGGGGCCGGGTGGCGGCCGTGGCGCCCACCGGGTTGCGCTCGCGGGTCGCGGTGTCGCGCTCAGGAACCATGAGTGGCCGCCTCCTCTCCCTCGTCCAGGTGGAACTCCGTCTCCCGCCAGTCGTCGGGCAGCATGTGGTCGAGGACGTCGTCCACGGTCACCGCGCCGAGGAGCGAGCCGGACTCGTCCACCACGGGAGCGGCCACCATGTCGTACGCGGCGAAGAACCCGGCGACGACCGGCAGGGCGGCGTCGGGCTCCAGGGGCTGCAGGTCGTCGTCGAGCAGCGAGCTGACCAGGGTGTACGGAGGATCGCGCAGCAGCCGCTGGAAGTGGACGGTGCCCAGGTACTTGCCGGTCGGGGTCTCGTCGGGCGGGCGGCAGACGTAGACCTGGGCGGCGAGCGCGGGGGAGAGGTCCTGGTTGCGGACCCGGGCGAGCGCGTCGGCGACGGTGGCGTCCGGGCGCAGCACGATCGGCTCGGTGGTCATCAGACCGCCCGCGGTGTGCTCCTCGTACGACATCAGGCGCCGCATGTCGGCCGCGTCGGCGGGTTTCATCAGGCTCAGCAGCCGTTCCTTGTCCGCCTCCGGCAGCTCGGCCAGCAGGTCGGCCGCGTCGTCCGGGTCCATGGCCTCCAGGACGTCCGCCGCGCGCTCCTCGGCCAGCTTGCCGAGGATCTCGATCTGGTCGTCCTCCGGCAGCTCCTCGAGGACGTCGGCCAGACGGTCGTCGTCCAGGGCCGCGGCGACCTCGGCGCGGCGCTTGGCGGACAGGTGGTGCAGCACGTTGGCCAGGTCCGCGGGGCGCAGTTGCTCGAACGTGGCGAGCAGGCTCTCGGCGCCCTGTCCGTGCTCCTCCAGGGAGAAGCCGGTGACGGCCGACCACTCGACGGTCAGGGTCTCGCCCTTGGCCCGGCGGAAGGCACCGCCCTTCTTCCCCCTGCGGACGAAGACACGGTCGATCTCCCAGTCCCGGCGGGCGGGAAGCTGCTGCACGGACAGGTCGAGGACGGTGACCTCCTCGTCGCTCTCCACCATGTGCACCCGACGGTCCAGCAGCTCGCCGAAGACCAGCCGCTCGGTGGGCCGCTGTTCGAAGCGGCGCACGTTGAGCACGCCGGTGGTGATGACCTGGCCGGACTCGATGCCGGTCACCCGGGTCATGGGCAGGAAGATCCGGCGCCGGGTGGACAGCTCGACGACCAGCCCGAGGACGCGCGGGGGCCGTCGCCCGACGCGCAGCATGACCACCAGGTCGCGGACGCGACCGACCTGGTCGCCGGTCGGATCGAAGACGGGGACCCCGGAGAGGTGCGAGACGAAGATCCGGGGGGCGCCGGCTGCCATGGCTGTGCTTCCTTTGCTCGCCTTGCGTGGGATTGCTGTTCTCTGCCCGCTCGCGTGCGCTTCAGGCTAGCCCGTCCCGATCCGATACGCCCTGGTGGGCGGTCCGGACGGACTGGCTCCGCCGGGCGGGCGGGGCCCCGGTACGCTGCCGTACGCCGCTCGGAAACCGTCAGAAAGGCAGCCCCACCTGTGACTGCTATGCCCCTGGGCCGTGTTCGCCGGGCCGCGCTGGTGACCGCGACATGCGCGCTGGCCGTGACGGGAGCGACGGTGCTGACGGGGTGCAGCGACGATCCGGACGCCGGGACCAACGGGGTGGGCAAGCTGCCCGCCGGCCGGATCCAGGCGAAGACCCGCGCCGCCGCGGACGCCGCCCCCACGGTGCGGCTGGCCGGGACCGTGGTCACCAGCGGCCGTACGTACCGGCTGGACATGCGGCTGAAGGATGACGGCGGCACCGGCTCGGTCACCTCCCAGGGCGCGACCTTCGGACTGCTGCGGATCGGCGCCCAGCTGTATCTGAAGGCAGACGCGGAATTCTGGAACGGCGGCGACAAGTCCGCGGCGGGCAAGCTCGACGGCAAGTACGTGAAGGTGCCCCAAGGAGACCCGGCGTACAAGAAGTTCAGCGGCTTCACGGACAAGGACCTCCTCCTCGACGGTCTGCTGACCCTGCACGGTTCGCTGGCGACCGACGGCCACCACGAGGCGGCGGGTACCCGCACCATCCGGATCACCGGCGACGGCGGCGACGGCGGCACCCTGGAGGTCTCCCTGGAGGGCCGGCCGTACCCGCTCCGCCTGGAGCGCGCCGGTTCCGCGGGCACGCTCACCTTCTCGGACTGGGGCAAGGACTTCACCGTCACCCGGCCCGCGAAGGGTGAGACGGTCGACTACGGCAAGCAGCTTCCGGCGTCGTAGCCGGCCGCTACTTTCTCTTCCGGCGCCGGGCCAGCAGCCGGGGCAGAGCGGCCGGGACCGGCCGGCGCGTGGTCGCCGGGGAGGGCACCGGACGCTCCGCCAGACTCCCGGCGGGCAACGGAAGCGAGGACCCGGCCGGCACCAGACGGAGCACCCTGCACTCGCGGGCCCACCGCGCGGGCATCTCCTCACCGTCGGGGGCGTTCAGCCGCTTGCCCTTCAGCTCGGCCACCGCGGCCTCCCACTCCGGTGAGCCGGAGTTCAGCTCGGACACGGTGGCCCGCCAGGTCACCAGCCGGCCGCCCTTGTCCTTGCTGCGCACGCTCACCTCGGCCGAGCCGCCGTCGGCGAGGCCGGTCAGCGGCTGCTCCCCGGGCCCGTCGCCGACCAGGTACACCGCGCCCTCGTGCCACACGTGCCACAGCGCACGCGCCGCCGGGGCCCCGGCGCCCTTGACCCAGATGAGGCCGGACTTCTTGGTGGCCTCCTCGACGAGGGCCTGGTCGAGCAGCTCGCTTGTCATGCGCCCAGCCTAACCAGGGCGGCCTAGAGCCAGCCGTTGCGCTTCAGGGTGCGGTGGATGCCCAGACAGAGGGCGACCGTGATGCCCATGATCACCGGGTAGCCGTACCGCCAGTGCAGCTCGGGCATGTACTTGAAGTTCATGCCGTACACCCCGCACACCATCGTCGGCACGGCGATGATCGCGGCCCAGGCGGTGATCTTGCGCATGTCCTCGTTCTGCGCGACGGACGCCTGCGCCAGGTTGGCCTGGAGGATGGAGTTGAGCAGTTCGTCGAAGGCCAGCACCTGCTCCTGGACCCGGGCGAGGTGGTCGGCGACGTCCCGGAAGTACTTCTGGATGTCCGGGTCGACCAGCCGCATCGGCCGCTCGCTCAGCAGCTGCATGGGCCGCAGCAGCGGGGCCACCGCCCGCTTGAACTCCAGCACCTCACGCTTGAGCTGGTAGATCCGCGCCGAGTCCACACCACGCGAGACACCGCCCCGGCGGCCCGGCGAGAAGACCTCGGTCTCCACCTCGTCGATGTCGACCTGCACCGCGTCGGCCACCGCGATGTAGCCGTCCACCACGTGGTCGGCGATCGCGTGCAGCACGGCCGAAGGGCCCTTGGCGAGCAGTTCGGGGTCGTCCTGCAGCCGGTGCCGCAGCGCCCGCAGCGAGCCCTGGCCGCCGTGCCGGACGGTGATGAAGAAGTCCCGGCCGGTGAAGCACATGACCTCGCCGGTCTCCACCACCTCGCTGGTCGCGGTGAGCCGGTCGTGCTCGACGTAGTGGATGGTCTTGAAGACGGTGAACAGCGAGTCGTCGTACCGCTCCAGCTTGGGCCGCTGGTGGGCCTGCACCGCGTCCTCCACGGCCAGTGGGTGCAGCCCGAACTCGCGTGCGATACCGGCGAATTCGGACTCGGTCGGCTCGTGCAGGCCCATCCACACGAACCCGCCGTCGCGGCGCACCAGCCGCATCGCCTCCTGCGGGCTCAGCGGCTCCGCGCTGCGCACCCGGGCGCCGTCGCGGTAGACGGCGCAGTCGACGACGGCCGAGGGCGTCGCGGGGTCGCGCGTGGTGTCGTACGGCGCGCTCTGCTCCTTGCGCAGCGAGACACGGGACGACGGGCGGACCACGGCGCGCAGGTCGCGGATCATCGACATGGGCAGGCTCCTTCGCGGGCGGGCAGCGAAAGCGCGCGTCGACGGGTGGAACTACCCGGAATGGGGACGTCCTGCGTAAGTCTTCCCGGCCTCGGGCGGGGAAGGATGTTTGGCACGTCCACAAAGCGGGGAGCACCGCACCGTCGCGGTGGCGACTTCGCTACTGATGCAGAACTGATTCAGGTCAGGCAGATCAGGCAAAGCGAGACGAAGTGCTCTTCCGAACGACGACGCGAAAGGGAAGGCGGCGGCCAGCCGGTAACTAGATCAGCAGCCGGAAGAGCGAGTGGTACTGCACGGTCGACTTCGATCCATGACAGCCCCACCTCCTCCGGCCGGTCCCTCGTAAGGGAGTCTCAGCGTCGGGACTCGATAGCGACGCTTCTGCGTGCTGCCCCGAACCACCGGCTCAGCGTAGCAGCAGCGTGTGGTGTCAAGGCGCCGCTTTGCCCGGTGCTGACGAGTTCTATGCTCACCGCATGGTTGATGTTCTTCCTCTGGTCGAGGCACGGTTGAGCACCGCGCTGGGCGAACCGGACGCACGCGCCGCGGTCACCTTCCTCGGTACCGACCGCATCGAGGTGCTCCGGTTCCACGAGGGGGACGTGGTCCGTTACGCCACGCTCGGCATGTCCGCGCACCCCATGACCGACCCGACGGCGATGCTCGCCGACCCCGTCAAGGGCCCGCGCGTCGAGCTGGTCCTGTCGGTCCGCGCCGGCCTCGCCGACACCGACAAGGTGCTCCGTCCGCTCGCCGTGCTCGCCGCGTCCCCACAGGTGGAGGGTGTGGTCGTGGCACCCGGCGCCTCCCTGGACGTCGGTGAGCCGCTGTGGCCCGGCGCCCCGTTCAGCTCCGTGCTGGTGGGTGAGCCGGGCGGACTCGTCGAGGACCTGGCGCTCGACGACCCGATGGACCCGGTGCGGTTCCTGCCGCTGCTGCCGATGACCCCCAACGAGGCCGCCTGGAAGCGGGTGCACGGCGCCCAGGCCCTTCAGGAGCGCTGGCTGGCGAACGGGACGGACCTGAGGGATCCCGCCCGCAGGTCCGTCCCGCTGGATGCCGCACCCGAGTGAGCAAGCTCACCAAGGCCCTTTCCTGAACGGTCAGTTGGCGAAGACGCCGACACCGTCCTCGGTGGCGTGCCGCGGCTCGAGTTCCTCGGCCTCGTTGGTGAGGGCCTTGCGCCGGACGAGCACCACGACCGCGCCGAGCACGGCGGTGACCGCCGCGACCACGAACGGGATGTGGATGTCGGTCCACTCCTCGATCTTCGGCGCGAAGTAGGGCGCGGCGGCGGCCGCGAACCAGCGGACGAAGTTGTAGCCCGCGCTCGCCACCGGGCGCGGTGCGTCCGACACGCCGAGGGCCAGTTCGGTGTAGACCGTGTTGTTCACGCCGATGAAGGCGCCGGACAGGATCGTGCAGACGACGGCCGTGGTGTGGTCGCCGTAGCCGAGCACGAGCACGTCCACAGCGAGCAGCACCAGCGAGCCGCCGAGCACCTTCAGGGAACCGAACCGCTTCTGCATGCGCGGGGCCACGATCACCGAGAAGACCGCGAGCAGCAGGCCCCAGGCGAAGAACACCGCGCCGGAGCGGTACGGGGTCATGTTCAGCACGAACGGCGTGAAGGCCAGCACGGTGAAGAACGTGTAGTTGTAGAAGAACGCCGAGACGGCCGCCGAGGCCAGGCCGCCGTGGCCGAGCGCCTTGATCGGGTCCAGTATCGAGGTCTTCCGGGCCGGCTTCGGCTGTTCCTTCAGGAACGCCGTGATGCACAGGAAGCCGATCGCCATCAGCGAGGCCGTGCCGAAGAAGGGGTAGCGCCAGCTCGCGTTGCCGAGGAGCGCGCCGAGCAGCGGGCCGCAGGCCATGCCGAGGCCGAGGGCGGACTCGTAGAGCAGGATCGCCGCCGCGCTGCCGCCGGCCGCCGCGCCCACGATCACCGCGAGCGCGGTGGAGACGAACAGCGCGTTGCCGAGGCCCCAGCCCGCGCGGAAGCCGACGAGCTGGCCGACCGATCCTGAGGTGCCGGCCAGGCCCGCGAAGACGACCACGAACGCGAGGCCGAGCAGCAGGGTCCGGCGGCCGCCGATGCGGCTGGAGATGAAGCCGGTCAGCAGCATCGCCACCGCGGTGATCAGGAAGTACGAGGTGAAGAGCAGGGACACCTGGCTGGGTGTGGCACGCAGGCCCTGTGCGATGGACGGCAGGATCGGGTCGACCAGGCCGATGCCCATGAAGGCGACGACCGAGGCGCCCGCCGTGGCCCACACCGCCCTGGGCTGTCGCAGGATGCCACCGGCTCCCGCGTCGAAGGGGTCCATGCGCTGCTCCCGTCTGCGTAGATAGTTGGTTTATGCACATACTAAGTTAGCGGAGCTAATTAATGCAAGATGCATCTAATTCCTCCTGGTGGGGCGGGCCGCGCGACTTCCGCCCGGACGGGTGATCGTCCTTGACGCGGGCCGGTCGGGGTAGGACCGTGGAGCCCTATGAGGGGCGAACCCAGTTGCCCGAAGTGTGGTGGCCGGGTCAGGGCTCCCGGCCTCTTCGCCGATTCCTGGCAGTGCGACGCGCACGGGACGGTGTATCCGCTGCAGCCCGTGATCCCGCCCAGCGTCGAGGCGCTCAACGTCGTCGTGCATCGCACGCAGGTCCCGGTGTGGATGCCGTGGCCGCTGCCGGTCGGGTGGCTGTTCACGGGCGTGGTCTACGCGGGGGACGACCGCAGCGGCGGCCGTGCCACCGCCGTGGCGTGTTCCGGTCCCGGCCCGCTGGGCGGCGTGGGCGAGCTGATCCTCGTCGCCGAGGAGCTGGGTGTCGGTCTCGGCGCGCACTACGCGGGCCTCGACGGCCCGGACCCGGGGCCGTACATGAACGTCGAGAAGCCGCCCCAGGCCAAGGTTCTGGCCGCCGGGCGACCCACCCCGCTCTGGCATGTCTCCGGCGGTCCCGACGACCGCGCGGTCTTCGCCGGCGAGGCGCTGGGGCTGTGGCTGTGGGCGGTGGTGTGGCCCGAGCAGTCCGGTCTGCTCATGTACGACGAGCTGGTGCTGGCCGATCTGCGGGACGCGGGCGCCGAGATAGACCTGGTGCCGTGCGGCGCGCTGTCGCCGAGGCTGTTGAAACCCTGAGTGCCGGCTGTAGGGGGCGCTGGGCGGTTGCGGGTGTGACAGGGCATCCGGTTCCTGCCGCTATCCTTAGGTGTCCCCACCGTCCCGTCACCGCCTGGAGCAGCCGTGCGCATCGACCTGCACTGTCACTCCACGGCCTCCGACGGTACGGACACCCCGGCCGAGCTGGTGCGCAACGCCGCCGCGGCCGGTCTGGACGTCGTCGCGCTGACCGACCACGACACGACCCGTGGATACGCCGAGGCGATCGCCGCGCTGCCCGAGGGGCTGACCCTGGTCACCGGCGCCGAGCTGTCCTGCCGTGTCGACGGCATCTCCATGCACATGCTGGCCTACCTCTTCGACCCCGAGGAGCCCGCGCTGCTCGCCGAGCGCGAGCTGGTCCGGGACGACCGGGTGCCGCGGGCCCAGGGCATGGTCGCCAAGCTGAACGGGCTGGGTGTGCCGGTCACCTGGGAACAGGTGGAGCGGATCGCCGCCGGCGGTTCCGTGGGGCGGCCGCACGTCGCCACCGCACTCGTCGAGCTGGGCGTGGTGCCGACCGTCGGTGACGCGTTCACCGAGGAGTGGCTTGCCGACGGCGGCCGGGCGTTCGTGGAGAAGCACGAGACCGACCCCTTCGAGGCGATCCGGCTGGTCAAGGGCGCGGGCGGGGTGACCGTCTTCGCGCACCCGGCCGCCGCCAAGCGCGGCCGCACGGTGCCGGAGTCCGTGATCGCCGAGCTGGCCGCGGCCGGTCTGGACGGCATCGAGGTCGACCACATGGACCACGACGCCGACGCGCGGGCCCGGCTGCGCGGCCTCGCCGGGGATCTGGGGCTGCTGGTCACGGGGTCCTCGGACTACCACGGCAGCCGCAAGACCGTCTCGCTGGGCGCGTACACGACCGACCCCGAGGTCTACGGCGAGATCACCCGGCGGGCCACCGGGGCGTTCCCGGTGCCGGGGACCGGCGGAGCCTGAGGCGGCCGGCCCGCCTCACCCGATCGTCCCCGTATCTCTCTCCCAGCAAGGCCTGTAGCACCACCATGTTCGACCTCGCCGTCTTCGGCTCTCTGTTCCTGACCCTTTTTGTCATCATGGATCCCCCCGGGATCACCCCGATCTTCCTCGCCCTGACCGCCGGCCGTCCGGCCAAGGTGCAGAAGCGCATGGCCTTCCAGGCCGTGTGCGTGGCGGGCGGGGTCATCGCCACCTTCGGCGTCCTGGGCCACCAGATCCTCGACTACCTGCACGTCTCCGTCCCCCCGCTGATGATCGCGGGCGGTCTGCTGCTTCTGCTGATCGCGCTGGACCTGCTCACCGGCAAGACCGACGAGCCGAAGCAGACCAAGGACGTGAACGTCGCCCTCGTGCCGCTGGGCATGCCGCTGCTGGCGGGGCCTGGTGCCATCGTGTCCGTGATCCTCGCCGTACAGAAGGCCGGCAGTGTGGCCACGCAGGTCTCGGTGTGGGCCGCGATCGTCGCGATCCATGTCGTGCTGTGGCTGGTGATGCGTTACTCGCTGCTGATCATCCGGGTGATCAAGGACGGCGGCGTGGTCCTGGTGACACGGCTCGCGGGCATGATGCTCTCCGCGATCGCCGTGCAGCAGATCATCAACGGGGTCACTCAGGTGATCCGGGGGAGCTGAGAAGCGGGCCTCGGCTCCCCCGGAAAGCTTGAGTGAGCGCCGGGTGTTACGAGGCCCGGCTCTCGGCCGGGCGGATCCAGAGGCGCTGTCCTACGGCTGCGGCCTGCTGAACGATCCGGTTGACGGAGGCGGCGTCCACGACAGTGCTGTCCACGGTGGTGCCGTCGACCTCGTCGAGTCGCATGATTTCGAAGCGCATGGCTTCTCCCTTCGTCTGGTCATCCTCCTGCGGAGAACTACTGGTGTGACGTGCTGTCGTAGGTATCCAACGAGCTGCGTGTTACAAACATTCCCTACGCTAAATAAATTTTTCGAACGGCTAAATACTGACCGGTAAGCGGCATCCGTGGGACTGACCGAGAGCGGTTGTGTTCGCAGCGTGATCGCCAGGACAATGAAGGCGATGAACGACGACCTGGCGGCCCTCGCCGCCCGCATCGACCACACCAACGAGCTGCTGCAGCGCATGCTCGCCGAGGTGGCGAAGACGCCCTCGACCCACGCGATCTTCGTCGACGCGGGGTACCTCTACGCGGCCGCGGGCCGGCTCGTCGCCGGGACGGAGGACCGGCGCGCATTCGACCTCGACGCCGAGGGCCTGATCGACGCACTCATCGACAAGGCCCGCACGATCTTCGCCGACAGCCGGCTGCTGCGCGTCTACTGGTACGACGGCGCCCGCCGCCGCATCCACACCGCCGAGCAGCAGACCATCGCCGAGCTGCCCGACGTCAAGGTCCGCCTCGGCAACCTCAACGCCAACAACCAGCAGAAGGGCGTCGATTCCCTCATCCGCAGCGACCTGGAGTCACTGGCCCGGCACCGTGCCATCAGCGACGCGGCCCTGCTGGGTGGCGACGAGGACCTGGTGTCGGCGGTGGAGGCGGCCCAGGGCTACGGCGCCCGCGTCCACCTCTGGGGCATCGAGGCGGCCGAGGGCCGCAACCAGGCCGAGCCGCTGCTCTGGGAGGTCGACAGCCAGCGCACCCTCGACCTGGAGTTCTTCAAGCCCTACGTCTCCCGGCGCACGGCCGCCGCCTACGAGCCCGCCGCCGGGACCCGGCCCACCCGCGAGGACGTCCGCTTCGTCGGCGCCCGGATCGCGGCCAAGTGGCTCTCCGCGCGGGGCCGCGAGGCACTGGTCGAGCTGCTGCCCGGCCACCCCTACCTCCCCGGCTCCGTCGACCAGGACCTGCTGATCGAGGCCGAGGGCATGCTCCAGTACTCCCTACGCGGCCAGGCCGACCTCCGCCGCGCCCTCAGAGACGGCTTCTGGGAGCACCTGCGGACGCAGTACTAGAACCGGCCGGGGCGCCTGACCCGTCAGTCGGTGGGCGCGGGGTGGGCGTCCCAGAAGTCGGCGAGGGCACGGGCCGTGGCGAGGGGCCGGTCGGTGTTGGGGGAGTGCTCGGCGCCCTCGACTACCGTCCGCCGGGCCCCCAGCCGCGCCGCCATGTCGTCGAGCAGCGCCAGCGGCCAGGTGTCGTCCAGCGCGCCCGACAGCACGTGGAACGGCAGCGGCACGGCGGCGAGGCCGGCGACGCGGTCCGGCTCCGAGCACAACTGGCGTCCAGTGGCCAGGAGTTGGGCGGGCCTGTTGCCCATCCAGCGGCGCCGCAGGTCGTCCCGGTTGTCGAGGCCGCCGTCCAGCCCGCCGGTGGCGGTCTCCTCCGGTGCCTCCATCGCCTGGATCGCGTCCCACACCTCGGCCATCGTCATCACCGCGAGCGCGTCCCGCAGCAGCTTCACGCGCTGCTGCTGGGAGACCGAGATCTGCGCCGGGCCCGAGGCCATCAGGGTGAGCGACGCGAAGGGGGAGTGGTCGAGCAGTACGGCCGCGCGCGAGACCTGCCCGCCCAGCGAGTGTCCCAGCAGATGCACCCGCGCCGTCTCGACGGCCGCCACCTGCGCGAGCACGTCCCTGGCCAACTCCTCCTGAGCGTAGGCGGATTCGTCGTGCTCGGGCCCATCCGACTCGAACTGCCCACGCCCGTCCACGGCCACGGTCCGGTATCCGCGCTCGGCCAGCGGCACGTGCAGCGGGTTGAAGTCCTCCTTGCTGCCCGTGAATCCCGGCAGCAGCAGCGCGACCCCTCTGGGCTCGACCCCGTCGGCGACGGGCGCGTCGACCACGGCGAACTCACCGCGCGCGGTCCGCAGGGAGTACGCACGGGCACCGGCGGGCGGAACGAAGGTGGCAGGCCTGCTCATGGGGAGAGGCTATCGGGCGTGGCCGGGCGGCGGGTGACGGGCCGTGCACCGGGCGGAGACGGGGAGGGAACGCCGATGGCCCGGCCCACCGAGGTGGGCCGGGCCATCAGGTTGACGCCGTCGTGCTGTCCGGCTGATACGCCGATGCGCCGATCAGGCTTCGGGAGCCTCCACGGACGCCGTCGCCTTCCGGGTACGGCGTGCCTTCGGAGCCGCCTCGGCGGACTCGGCGGCGGGCGCCGTCGCCTTGCGGGTGGTCCGGCGGCGCGGCTTGGCCTCCGGCTCCTCGGTGGCCTGCGCCGGAATCTCCGGGACGACCGCCTCGGCGACGGCCTTACGGGTCCGCCGTGCCTTGGGCGCGGCCACCTCGGCCCCGTCCACGGCGGCCTCGGCGGCGGCAGCGGTCTTGCGGGTGCGACGCGGCTTGGCCTCGGCCTCGGGTGCCTCGACGGTCTCCGGTGCGGCGACGGCCTTCTTGCGGGTGCGGCGGGGCTTGGCCTCGGTGGCTTCCGCGGTGTCCACGGCGGCCTCGGCTGCCTCGGCGGCGGCAGCGGTCTTCCGGGTCCGGCGCGGCTTGGCCTCGGCCTCCGCCTCCGTCGCCTCCGGGGCGGCGGCGGCCTTCTTGCGGGTGCGGCGGGGCTTGGCCTCGGTGGCTTCCGCGGTGTCCACGGCGGCCTCGGCGGCGGCAGCGGTCTTCCGGGTCCGGCGCGGCTTGGCCTCGGCCTCCGCCTCCGTCGCCTCCGGGGCGGCGGCGGTCTTGCGGGTCCGGCGCGGCTTGGTCTCCGTGGCTTCCGCGGTGTCGACCGAGGCCTCGGCGGCCGGTTCGGCCGTCTTGCGGGTCCGGCGGCGCGGCTTCGGCTCGACGGCCTCCACCACGGCCTCGGGCGCTGCCGCCACGGGCACGGACTCGGCCACGGGTGCCTCGGCCACGGGTGCCTCGGTCACCGGTGCCTCGGCCACGGCGGTCTCGGCCGGCTGGGCCTCGGGGGCCTGGGCCGCCTTCCGCGTGCGGCGGCGGCGCGGCTTCTCCGGAGTGTCCAGCGTGGCCGGGCCCTCCGCCGTGTCCACCGTCTCCACGGCCGCCGTCTCGACGGTCACCGGCGCGGCAGCGGCCGTCACCGGCTCAGCCGCGGCCCCGCCGCGCGTGCGGCGGCGACGGCGCGGGGTACGGGTCCCCGTGGGCTCCTCGGCGGTGCCGGACTCGGCGGCCGGCGCCGGGGCGGTGGAGGCGTCCATCCCGGCCCCGCCGCGCGTGCGGCGGCGACGGCGCGAGGTGCCGGCCGGGCGCTCACGCTCGGCCGACGGGGCGGCACCGGACTCGGCGCGGCCACCATGGCCGCCCCGGCCACGGCCGCGTGCTCCGCGGCCACCGGTCTCGCCCAGGTCCTCCACTTCCTCCGCGTCGAGCCCGGCGCGGGTCCGCTCCGAGCGCGGCAGTATGCCCTTGGTGCCCTCGGGGATGCCGAGGTCGGAGAACAGGTGCGGGGACGTGGAGTACGTCTCCACCGGGTCGCCGAAGTTCAGCTCCAGCGCCTTGTTGATCAGCTGCCAGCGCGGGATGTCGTCCCAGTCGACGAACGTGATCGCCGTACCCTTGGCGCCCGCGCGGCCGGTGCGGCCGACGCGGTGCAGGTACGTCTTCTCGTCCTCGGGGGACTGGTAGTTGATGACGTGGGTCACGCCCTCGACGTCGATGCCGCGCGCGGCGACGTCGGTGCACACGAGGACATCGACCTTGCCGTTGCGGAAGGCCCGCAGGGCCTGCTCGCGGGCGCCCTGGCCCAGGTCGCCGTGGACCGCGCCGGAGGCGAAGCCGCGCCGCTCGAGCTGCTCGGCGATGTCGGCGGCGGTGCGCTTGGTGCGGCAGAAGATCATCGCGAGCCCGCGGCCGTCGGCCTGCAGGATGCGGGCGATCATCTCCGGCTTGTCCATCGAGTGACCGCGGTAGACGAACTGCTTGATGTTCGCGACCGTCGCGCCCTCGTCGTCCGGCGCGGTGGCGCGGATGTGCGTGGGCCGCGACATGTAGCGGCGCGCGAGGCCGATGACCGCGCCCGGCATGGTCGCCGAGAACAGCATGGTCTGGCGGCTCACCGGGAGCATGGCGATGATCTTCTCGACGTCGGGCAGGAAGCCCAGGTCGAGCATCTCGTCGGCCTCGTCGAGGACCAGGGACTTGATGTGCTTCAGGTTCAGCTTCTTCTGGCCCGCGAGGTCGAGCAGTCGGCCCGGGGTGCCGACGACCACGTCGACGCCCTTCTTGAGGGTCTCGACCTGGGGCTCGTAGGCCCGGCCGCCGTAGATCGCGGTGACGCGCACGTTGCGCACCTTGCCCGCGGTCAGCAGGTCGTTGGTGACCTGCTGGCACAGCTCGCGCGTGGGGACGACGACGAGCGCCTGCGGGGCGTCGGTCAGGGCCTCGGGGGCGGCGCGGCCGGCCTCCACGTCGGCGGGGACCGTCACGCGCTCGAGGAGCGGGAGGCCGAAGCCCAGCGTCTTGCCGGTGCCGGTCTTGGCCTGGCCGATGACATCCGTGCCGGAAAGGGCGACGGGGAGCGTCATCTCCTGGATGGGGAAGGGGGTGACGATGCCGACGGCCTCCAGGGCCTCGGCCGTCTCGGGAAGGATTCCGAGGTCTCGAAACGTCGTAGTCAGGGTGCTGCCTCTTCTGTGTGGCGCGGCGCGAGGCGAGCGCGGGGGTCTTTGACGGACCGTGCCGGGGACGTCGGCTGCCATACGGGCGAACCACTCGGGTCAGCCGTAAAGCACGGGACCTCTGCCGACGCTCTAGCGCTCGTACCGCTGAGGGTGTCCCTCCGGTCGACGTACGTATGTGCCGTACGGCCGGGGAGGGCTGTCGGGTCGGAGCCGATCGGGCCACCGACCGGGCATCCTCATGCGTGCGGCCTGTCGGGACGCGTCGATCACCGTCGACGCACTCAGCCAGGCGCATTACCACCATACCCCGGATTCGCGCACATGCGATGGCCGATTTGCTCACGTAGTCGTGGTCACACTGGTTGGCCAGGGGCTTCCGGGGCAGGGTGAGCGGACTATTGTGCGCCTCATGACTAGCTCTGACAAGCCTGAGAACGCGCCCGCCGCCGCTGCCGGACCCACCGGTGTCGCTGCCCAGGACTGGACCCGGGCCTCCGCCGACCCGCAGTACCGCGCCGCGGTCGTGGACCTGCTCGGAGCGCTCGCGTACGGCGAGCTCGCGGCGTTCGAGCGGCTCGCGGAGGACGCCAAGCTGGCGCCGACGCTCGCGGACAAGGCGGAGCTGGCCAAGATGGCCTCGGCCGAGTTCCACCACTTCGAGCGGCTGCGCGACCGGCTGACCGAGATCGGTGAGGAGCCGACCGCGGCGATGGAGCCGTTCGTCGCGGCCCTGGACGGCTTCCACAAGCAGACGGCGCCCTCGGACTGGCTGGAGGGCCTGGTCAAGGCGTACGTCGGCGACTCGATCGCCAGCGACTTCTACCGGGAGGTCGCGGCCCGCCTGGACGCCGACACACGCGAGCTGGTCCTGGCCGTTCTCGACGACACCGGGCACGCCGGCTTCGCGGTGGAGAAGGTGCGCGCGGCGATCGACGCGGACCCGCGCGTGGGCGGGCGGCTGGCGCTGTGGGCGCGGCGGCTGATGGGCGAGGCGCTGTCGCAGTCGCAGCGCGTGGTCGCCGACCGGGACGCGCTGTCCACGATGCTCGTGGGCGGTGTGGCCGACGGGTTCGACCTCGCCGAGGTGGGCCGGATGTTCTCCCGCATCACCGAGGCGCACACCAAGCGGATGGCCGCGCTGGGCCTCGCGGCCTGAGGCCGAGGCCCCGGCGTCCGGGGGGCGATACGCGCCCCCTTGACGGCGTCGCTCGCTACGCCGGGATCGATCGTCGGCGCAGCCGGCGGCCGGCCGGGCGGAGCAGCAGGGACAGGGAGGCCGCCGAGACGACCGCGGCGCCCAGCAGGCTCAGCAGTGCGGTGCCGGGACCGAGTGCGCTGTGGGTGACGAAGTCACCGAAGAGGGCACCGGCGACGCCCGTCGCGAAGACCAGGGCAGGGGTGGGCAGGCGGTGTGCCAGCCGCTGTGTCGCCGCCCAGGCGAGGAGCAGACCGACCAATGCGGATCCGAGTGCTTCCAGGATCATGTCGGGGTCCCTCCCACGGCCGGCCGGTGCTTCACGGTCGTAGCCCGTCCTACCCGTGACCTGCGGAGTGCAATCCTCCCCTGTGGACGACTTGTGCCGCGTCTGTGCGCGTGCGCCGACGGACACCACGCAGGCACGGGCACCTCGGCAGCACGGGCGCGGAAGACGGAAGGGGCCCGGCGGCACAGTGCCGCCGGGCCCCTTCCGTTGAAGCGGGACCTACAGAGTGCCGAAGCCGACCTTGCGGACGGTCGGCTCGCCGATCTCCACGTACGCCAGACGGTCCGCCGGCACCAGGATCTTGCGACCCTTCTCATCCTCGAGGCTGAGCAGCGGCGTCTTTCCGGCCAGGGCCTCAGCCACCACGCGCTCGACCTCGGCGACGCTCTGACCGCTCTCCAGAACGATCTCGCGGGGCGCGTGCTGCACGCCGATCTTGACCTCCACGGCTATGTCCCTCCGACGGTCAGTGCTGTGCGCGATCTTCCGCGCCGTACCAGCACACATTAGCCCGGTGAGGGGACGTACACGTTGCGGGCCGGAACGCCATCAGCGAACACCGCGGGGGAACAAATGACCGTCAGTGGTGGTCGATGCCGTGCAGCGGGAAGCCGGCGATGCCCCGCCAGGCCAGCGAGGTCAGCAGCTGCACCGCCTGGTCGCGCGGCACGCTGCGGTCGCTGTGCAGCCAGGAGCGCGCCACCACCTGGGCGAGACCGCCGAGGCCGGAGGCGAGCAGCATCGACTCCGCGCGCGAGAGACCGGTGTCCTCGGCGATGACGTCGCAGATGGCCTCGGCGCATTCGTTGGTGACCTTGTCGACGCGCTCGCGCACCGCGGGCTCGTTCGTCAGGTCGGACTCGAAGACCAGACGGAAGGCGCCGCCGTCGTCCTCCACGTAGGCGAAGTAGGCGTCCATGGTGGCGCGGACGCGCTGCTTGTTGTCGGTCGTCGAGGCGAGCGCGTTGCGCACCGAGTGGATCAGCGCCTCGCAGTGCTGGTCCAGCAACGCGAGGTAGAGGTCCAGCTTGCCGGGGAAGTGCTGGTAGAGCACCGGCTTGCTGACCCCGGCCCGTTCGGCGATGTCGTCCATCGCCGCGGCGTGATAGCCCTGTGCGACGAAGACCTCCTGGGCGGCGCCCAGAAGCTGGTTCCGTCGGGCTCGGCGTGGCAGCCGTGTGCCACGCGGGCGTGCTGCCTCAGTCTGCTCGATGGCTGTCACGCCGCCTCCCAAAGTCGTCCACGTGCGGTGTAGGCCGCGCGGCCATCGTACTTTTCGGTAACCGTGCTGTGCGCGGTGCGAGCGCAGAATTTCACGTACCGGACGGCGATGAAAGCGGTTGACGCCCCCCTGGCGCGGCCGAACGGGTTCCGCGTGGTGGCCGCGAGTTCAGCGGTAGTCGTCCTCGTCGAGGGAGACGACGCGCCTCTGTTCGAGGAGATCGGCCTCGTTGCCGCGGGCCGGGTCCACGTTCGTCAGGGGCTCGTCGCGCTCCGGGGTGACGTCCGTGTGCTGCTCGGTGGTGTCCGCCTCGGGGGCCTCGACGTCGATCTCCGGGGCGCTGTCGTTCTCCCGGTCCTCGATCGCGTCGGGTTCGATGGGGTCCTCGATGGAGTCGTGGGTCATGGTGGGCTCCCTTCCTACGAACGTCCCTGGAACCAGCAGGGGCCACATTCGGGTGCCCTCTGTATGAGCCTAGGAGACACCCGGTCCCGGTGCCATGCCATGGACGCCCGCCGGCCTTGTGGTTGCGCGGTTCGCGGGGGGCGCGGCCCCGTCCGTCCGCGCCGCGTTCCCGGTCCTGTGTCCGTCACGGACCGACGCAATCTGTGACGGCGAACACATGAGCCGCTACGTGATCGTCTCGTAACATTGCCGCATGTCTTCGACCGAGTCCCCGTCCGTACCGGCCGCAAGTGTCCTTCCCAGGGTCGCGCCCGTCCGGGTCGGTGAGGGCGAGCGGCTGAGGACGGTGGGGCTGCCGGGGGTCACCCTGTCGCTGCGTTCGCGGCCTCCCGCGCGCGAGGGGCTGCCGCCCGCGTTCTACGTCCACGGGCTCGGCGGTTCCTCGCAGAACTGGTCGTCGTTGATGGCGGAACTGGACGGCGTCGTCGACGGTGAGGCGGTGGACCTGCCCGGCTTCGGCGACTCCCCGCCGCCGGACGACGGTGACTACTCCATCACCGGGCACGCGCGCGCGGTCATCCGCTGTCTCGACGCGGCCGATCGCGGCCCGGTGCACCTCTTCGGAAACTCCCTCGGCGGCGCGGTCGCCACGCGCGTGGCCGCCGTTCGGCCGGATCTCGTCCGGACGCTCACCCTGGTGTCGCCCGCCCTGCCCGAGCTGCGGATCCAGCGGACCGCGGTGCCGACGGGGCTGCTGGGCGTCCCCGGCATCGCCGCGCTGTTCACCCGGCTCACCCGGGAGTGGACGGCCGAACAGCGGGTGCGTGGGGTCATGGCGCTCTGCTACGGCGACCCGGGACGCGTGTCGGCCGAGGCGTTGGGGCACGCCGTGGAGGAGCTGGAGCGCCGGCAGCAACTGCCGTACTTCTGGGACGCGATGGCACGCTCCGCGCGCGGTATCGTCAACGCCTACACCTTGGGCGGACAGCACGGGCTGTGGCGCCAGGCCGAGCGCGTGCTCGCCCCGACCCTCCTGATCTACGGCGGTCGCGACCAGCTGGTCGGCTTCCGCATGGCCCGCAAGGCCGCCCGCTCCTTCCGCGACTCGCGTCTGCTGTCGCTGCCGGAGGCGGGGCACGTGGCGATGATGGAGTACCCGGAGGTGGTGGCGGGGGCGTTCCGGGAACTCCTCGCGCAGGCCGGGACGCCGGACGGCGATCCGGACGCGGACACGGACACGGAGAGCTGAGGGCCGGTGGGACGCCACAGTCGCCGAGGGGCCGCCCCCAAGGGCGACTCCGCGGACATAAACGCACAGGGAGAGGCACGGGGCGCGGCCCCCGGGGCCGGACGCGAGACCGCCGGACGCGAGGTCCGGCTGCCCGGCCAGCGGCAGGCCCCGGCGGGCGGCCCGGGTACCCAGGGGACGGCGCCGCGCCCGGCGCCGGGGGTACCCGGCTTCCCGCCCGGCACGCCGGCTCGTGGGGTGCCGCGTTTTCTGGGCGGCACGCCGGCTCCTGGGGTGCCCAGGCTTCCGGACGGCACGCCCGCTCGTGGTGTGCCGGGTCTCGCGAACGGCACGCCGGCTCGTGGCGTTCCACGACTGCCCGACGGCACGCCCGCGCAGGGTGTGCCGCGGGTCGGTGGTGGTGCCTCCAGGGCCCGTGGCGGGCATCCCGAGCAGCGTGAGGCCGGGGGCGGCTGGGGTGAGTTCAAGGGGGCGGCCGGCGGCGGCGCCGGGATCGCTCCCAGTGGGCCCGGGGCGCCCGGGGGACCGGCGGCGCCCGCGGCTCCCGGTGCCAGGCAGGGCGCGGGCGGCCCGGGCACGGCCCTCCCGCGGCAGCGCCGGCGGCGGCAGGGCGGCCCCCGGCAGGACTACCTGGACGCCTTCGACGAGGACATCGACGTCTTCGAGCCCGGCTCCGGCCGCCGCGCCGAACCAGGCGGCGGGCAGGAGCCGCACAACCCCGACGCGGACTCGGCCGCCACCGGAGCCGGTTCCGGGCTCGGCGGCGACGGGCCCGAGGCCGCTGTGCCCGCACAGCGCTCCGGCGGCAGGAGCCGGGCCTTCACCGGTATCGCGGCCGCCGCCGTGACCACCGCCCTGGCGATCGTCGTCGCCGGGCAGGTCGCCGACGGCCACGACGGCAGCGGCGTCCAGGCGCAGTCCGCCCCCGGCCGGGCGGGCGACGCCCTCGCCCCCGGCGGCACCGCACCCAGCGTGGCGGCGCTGACGTACGACCAGAAGATGGCTCGGACGTACCCGCTCGGCGCCGAACTGAAGGGCTCCGGGAAGTTCGACGCGGTTCCGGGCCTCGACAAGGCGCCCGGCAAGGGGCAGAAGTACACCTACCGGGTGGACGTCGAGCAGGGACTCGGCCTGGACGGCGAGCTGTTCGCCGAAGCCGTGCAGAAGACGCTGAACGACGACCGCAGTTGGGCCCATGACGACGCCCGTACCTTCGAGCGGATCTCCTCCGGCAAGCCGGACTTCGTGATCACGCTCGCCAGTCCGGGCACCACCGCCAAGTGGTGTGCCAAGTCCGGCCTGGACACCACGGAGGACAACGTCTCCTGCGACTCGGCGGCCACCGAACGCGTGATGATCAACGCCTACCGGTGGGCGCAGGGCAGCGAGACATACGGCGACAAAATCCATGCGTACCGGCAAATGCTGATCAATCACGAAGTGGGTCACCGGCTCGGCCACGGCCATGTGACCTGTGACAAGGACGGCGAACTCGCCCCGGTCATGCAGCAGCAGACCAAGTTCCTCGACCACGACGGAATCCACTGCCGGCCCAACCCCTGGCCGTATCCCAGGAGTTGACAGGTGGCGCTTATGTCACATTGACATGAGTCGTATGTTCGTTCATATTTCTCAGCATGTGGTCCCGTCATACCGTCTCGCACAGCGCCGCCATCGAGCTGGCGCTGTTCGGTGTGACCGCGCTCTGCGTGGCCGACATCCACTGTCGCTGACGCCGCCTCCCTGGCGTTCGCGTCGCGACTTCTTCCCTCTTTTTCGTCCGTGACCGTGTCACGGGTGTTTTCGACGACCCGACGCCGGGGCCGACGTCTGTCCGCAGCCGTCTCACTCCTCGTCCATCTGTCTCACTTGTCGAGAAATCCTCGATCAGTCCCGAGAGGTCGTCATTCCGATGCGTCAACCGTCCGTCATAGCGCGCCGCGTGGCAGCGGCATCCGTCAGCCTGGTCGTGGCAGCGGGCGCCGCCGCCTGCGGTCCGAAGGACAACGATGCCAAGGGCTCAGCCGGCGACTCCGCGCCGCACAAGGGCGGCACGCTCACGGTGCTGAACTCCAACCCGCAGCAGGACTTCGACCCCGCCCGCCTGTACACCTCCGGCGGCGGCAACGTCCCCTCGCTCGTCTTCCGCACCCTCACCACCCGCAACCGCGAGAACGGAGCGGCCGGCGCCGAGGTCGTCCCCGACCTCGCCACCGACACCGGGCGTCCCAGCAAGGACGCGACCGTATGGACGTACACCCTGCGCAAGGGCCTCAAGTACGAGGAGGGCACCCCGATCACGTCCGCCGACATCAAGTACGGCATCGAGCGCTCCTTCGCGCCCGAACTGTCGGGCGGTGCGCCCTACCTGCGGGACTGGCTGGTCGGCGCCGCCGACTACCAGGGTCCGTACAAGGACAAGAAGGGCCTGTCGGCGATCGAGACGCCGGACGAGCGGACCATCGTCTTCCATCTGAACAAGCCCGAGGGCGAGTTCCCGTACCTGGCCACCCAGACCCAGTTCGCGCCCGTGCCCAAGGCCAAGGACACGGGCACGAAGTACGAGGAGCATCCGGTCTCGTCCGGCCCCTACAAGGTGGTCGGCAACGAGAACGACGGCGAGCACCTCGTCCTGAAGCGCAACACGTACTGGTCCACGGCCGTCGACGCCGAGCGCAGGGCCTACCCGGACACCATCGACGTCCGCTCCGGCCTCGACTCCTCCGTGATCAACCAGCGGCTGTCCGCGTCCCAGGGAGCGGACGCCGCCGCGGTCACCACGGACACCAACCTCGGCCCGGCCGAACTCGCCAAGGTCACCGGTGACAAGGAGCTGGCCGCGCGCGTGGGCACCGGCCACTTCGGCTACACGAACTACATCGCCTTCAACCCGAAGGTGAAGCCGTTCGACGATCCCAAGGTCCGGCAGGCGATCTCCTACGCCGTCGACCGGTCCTCGGTGGTCAACGCGGCCGGCGGCAGCGCGCTCGCCGAACCCGCCACCACCTTCCTGCCCGACCAGAAGTCCTTTGGACACACGCCCTACGACCCGTTCCCGGCGGGCAGGTCCGGCAACGCGGCCAAGGCCAGGGAACTGCTGGCGCGGGCCGGCCACAGGAACGGCCTCACCGTCACGCTGACCCACTCCAACAGCAAGGACTTCGAGACCAGCCCCGAGATCGCGACCGCGGTCCAGGACGCCCTCAAGAAGGCCGGCATCACGGTCAAGCTGCAGGGCCTGGAGGAGAACGACTACTCGGACAAGATCCACGATGTGAAGACCGAGCCCGGTTTCTTCCTCGCCCACTGGGGTGCCGACTGGCCCTCCGGCGGCCCCTTCCTCGCCCCGATCTTCGACGGCCGGCAGATCGTCAAGGACGGCGCGAACTTCAACACGGGCCTGCTCGACGACAAGTCGGTCAATGACGAGATTGACGCGATCAACAAGTTGACCGACCTCGACGCGGCCGCCGAGCGCTGGGGCGCGCTGGACAAGAAGATCGGCGAGCAGGCCCTCGTGGTCCCGCTGTTCCACCCGGTCTACAAGCGCCTGTACGGCGAGGACGTCCGGAACATCGTCATCAGCGACTGGACCGGCGTTCTCGACATCTCCCAGGTCGCGGTGAAGTAAGGCCGTGAGCGAGGCACTTGTCGCCACCCAGGCCCCCGGGACGGACACCACCGTCCCGGGGGCGTCGGGGGCCCGTCAGTTCTGGCGGCGGCTGCGGGCGCAGCGCGCCGCCCTGGTCGCCGCGGCCGTCGTCGCGCTGCTCGTCCTGGTCGCGCTCGCCGCGCCGCTGCTCACCGCCCTGGAGGGCCAGGACCCCACCACCTACCACCCGTCCCTGATCGACTCCGCGCGCGGGGGCGTCCCCATCGGCTCGTTCGGCGGCGCCGGCGGCGGCCACTGGCTGGGCGTCGAGCCGCAGACCGGGCGCGACCTGTTCGCCCGGCTGGTGTACGGGGCGCGGGTGTCGCTGGGGGTCGCGCTGGCCGCGACCGCGATCCAGGTGACCCTCGGCGTGCTGATCGGAGTCGCCTCGGCGCTCGGCACCCGGCTCATTGATCAACTGTTGAGCCGGATCACGGACATCATCATCGCCCTGCCCCTGATGATCATGGCGCTGGCGCTGCTCGCCATCGTTCCCACGAGCTTTCCCCGGCCCGTCCTGGTCACCTTCGTGATCGGCCTGATCGCCTGGGGCAACATCGCCAAGATCACGCGCGCGCAGACGCTCACCCTCAAGGGGCTCGACCACGTGGCCGCCGCCCGGCTCAGCGGCTGGGGCACCTGGCGGATCGCCCGCCGTGAGCTGCTGCCCGGGCTCGCCGCACCCGTCATCACCTACGCCGCCCTGCTCGTCCCCATCAACATCTCGATCGAGGCGGCCCTGTCGTTCCTCGGCGTGGGCGTGAAGCCGCCCACGCCGTCCTGGGGACAGATGCTCACCGCCGCCGACGTCTGGTACCAGGCGGCGCCGCAGTACCTGCTGCTGCCCGCCGGAGCCCTCTTCGTCACCGTCGTCGCGCTGACCGTCCTCGGCGACGGGGTGCGCACCGCACTGGACCCGCGCGCGGCCTCGCGGCTGCGCGTCGGCACGGGCGCCAAGGGCGAGGGCAGGGCGGCCGGGGCCGCCAAGGGCGACGACGGCACGCCCGGAGCCGGCAAGGAGGGCGCCGCATGAGCGGGTTCGGCGGTTTCGTGCTGCGCCGCACCGTCGGCGCCCTGGTCACCCTGCTCGCCATCTCGGTGATCATCTACGTCGTCTTCTACGTCACCCCCGGCAACGTCGCCCAGATCAGCTGCGGCCCGCGCTGCTCGCCGGCCCAGGTCCACCAGGTCGCCCAGCAACTCCACCTGGACGACCCCCTGTACCAGCGCTACTGGCACTTCCTGGAAGGCCTCTTCGCCGGCCAGGACTACTCGACCGGCACCTCGGTGGCACACTGCCCGGCGCCCTGCCTCGGGCTCTCCTACCAGAGCGACCGGCAGGTGACGGACATCATCCTGACCAAGCTCCCGGTCAGCCTGTCGCTGGTGTCCGGCGCGATGGTGATCTGGCTGGTCCTCGGCGTCGGCACCGGAGTGCTCTCCGCCTGGCGGCGCGGCCGGTTCACCGAGCGGGCGCTGACCGCGGTCACCCTCGCGGGCACGGCCACGCCCGTCTTCGTCATCGGCCTGGTCCTGATGATCGTGGTCTGCGGGGAGCTGCGGCTGCTGCCCTTCCCGCAGTACGTGAAGTTCACCGACGATCCCGAGCAGTGGGCGTGGAACCTGCTGCTGCCCTGGCTCTCGCTCGCCCTCATCGAGGCGGCCGCGTTCGCCCGCCTGACCCGGGCGGCCATGCTGGAGACCCTCGCCGAGGACCACGTACGGACGTTCCGCGCCTACGGCGTCTCCGAACGCTCGGTCGTCGGGCGGCACGCCCTGCGCGGGGCGCTCGCGCCGGTCATCGCGCTGAACGCCAACAACTTCGGCGGAGCCGTCGGCGGGGCCGTCCTCACCGAGACCCTCTTCGGCCTCCCCGGCATCGGACAGGAACTGGTCCACGCGGTCAAGGTGGTCGACCTGCCGGTCGTCGTCGGCATGGTCCTGGTCATCGGCTTCTTCGTGGTCATCGCCAACGCCGTCGCGGACGTCCTGTACGCGGTGGCCGACCGACGGGTGGTACTCGCATGAGCCTGGTCGAAGTCACGGACCTGACCGTGGAGTTCGGGTCCCTGCGCGCCGTGGACGGCCTCTCCTTCCGGCTGGCGCGGGGCGAGGCCCTCGCGCTGGTCGGCGAGTCCGGTTCCGGCAAGTCCACCGTCGCCGGCGCCCTGCTGGGTCTGCACCGGGGCACCGGGGCGCGGGTCGGCGGCTCGGTCCGCGTCGCGGGCACCGATGTACGGCAGGCCTCGGACGAGGAGCTGCGCAGGCTGCGCGGCGCCAAGGCGGCCATGGTCTTCCAGGACCCGCTGTCCTCGCTCGACCCGTACTACGCGATCGGCGACCAGATCGCCGAGGTGCACCGCGTGCACACACGCGTGTCGCGCCGCGCCGCACGCGTGCGGGCCGTCGAGGTACTGGAGCGGGTCGGCATCCCGGACGCCGTGCGGCGGTCCCGCTCCCGCCCGCACGAGTTCAGCGGCGGCATGCGCCAGCGCGCCCTGATCGCCATGGCGCTCGCCTGCGAGCCGGACCTGCTGATCGCCGACGAGCCCACCACGGCCCTCGACGTCACCGTCCAGGCCCAGATCCTCGACCTGCTGCACACGCTGCGCGAGGAGACCGGCATGGGCCTGCTGCTCGTCACCCACGACGTCGGGGTCGCCGCCGAGAGCGTCGACGAGGTGCTGGTCATGCGGCACGGCAGGGCCGTCGAACACGGCCCGGTCGGCACGGTCCTGGCGTCGCCCGGGCAGGCGTACACCCGCGAGCTGCTCGACGCCGTCCCGCGCGTGGACGCGCCACGAGCCGCCGCACGGGCGTCCGAGGAGGCCGTGCTGGAGGCCACCGGCCTTCGCCGCGAGTTCGGGCGCGGCAAAAGCGCGTTCAGGGCCGTAGACGACGTCTCGCTGACCGTCAACCGGGGCGAGACCCTGGGCGTCGTGGGGGAGAGCGGCAGCGGCAAGACGACGCTGGGCCGCATGCTGGTCGGGCTGCTGGAGCCGACCGCCGGCGGGATCCGCTACGCGGGACGCCCGCACACCGGCGTGGACCGGGCCGTCCAGATGGTCTTCCAGGACCCGGTCTCCTCCCTCAACCCCCGCCGCAGCGTGGGCGAGTCCATCGCCGACCCGCTCCGCGCGCGCGGAGAGCGCGACGAGCGGCGCATCCGGGGGCGGGTGAGCGAACTGCTGAAGCGCGTGGGGCTCGAGGCGGCGCACTACGACCGCTACCCGCACGAGTTCAGCGGTGGCCAGCGCCAGCGCGTGGGCATCGCACGGGCGCTCGCCGCCGACCCGCGGGTCATCGTCCTGGACGAGCCGGTCTCCGCGCTCGACGTCACCACGCAGGCGCAGGTGGTCGCGCTGCTCGGCGAACTGCAGCGGGAACTCGGCCTCGCGCTCGTGTTCATCGCGCACGACCTCGCCGTGGTCCGCCAGGTCAGCGATCGGGTCGCGGTGATGCGCCGCGGACGGATCGTGGAGTCCGGTCCGGTGGACGAGGTCTACGACGCCCCGCGCGAGCCGTACACGAAGCAGCTCCTGGCCGCCGTGCCCGCGCTCGATCCGCAGCTCGCGGCCCGGCGACGGGCCGCCCGGCGGGAGCTGGCCGCGGCGTAACGTTTCACGCGTGGAGGATCACCTTCCGCAGTCATAGCGCGACAGAACGCTACCCGCACCGGAAAGTCACGCCCGTTCACCCCTTTTGGTGGCGCGATGGACAACCGTCCATCGCGCCACCGCTCTGTCCGCATACGTTCGTCCCGCTGCGAGCCGCCGGGACGAAGGCGGCTTCCCACTCACGGAGATCGGGGGTGCACACGTGCGCATCGGATTGCTTACGGAGGGTGGCTACCCGTATGTGGGCGGTGACGCCGGGCTCTGGTGCGACCGGCTCGTGCGAGGGCTCGCCCAGCACGAGTTCGACGTCTACGCGCTCAGCCGCGGCCGACAGGAGGAGGACGCGGGCTGGGTCCCGCTTCCGCCGCAGGTCGGCCAGGTGCGTACCGCTTCGCTGTGGACGGCCGAGCACGACGGGGTCACCTATGGCCGGCGCGCGCGCCGGCGCTTCAGCGAGTCTTACGGCGAACTGATCGAGGCCCTGAGCAGTGGGCCCGGCGCCGCCTCCGGCTCATCCGCCGGAACCGAGCCCGCTCACCAGGCGGACCGTTTCGGCAGCGCGCTGTACGGCCTCGCCGAACTCGCCCGTGACGAGGGCGGACTGGTCGGCGCACTCCGCTCCGACACCGCCCTGCGTACCCTGGAGCGCGCCTGCCGCGCCCCCGGCGCGCCGCGCACGGCGCGCGGGGCGCGCGTGGCCGATCTGCTCACGGTCACCGCCCACCTCGAACGCGCCCTGCGCCCCCTCTCCCTGGACTGGTACGGCGACGACGGCCTCGGCGCCGCCGACCTCTGCCACGCCACCGCAGGCGGCACGGCCGCCCTGCCCGGACTGCTCGCCCGGCACCTGTGCGAAGTGCCCCTGCTGGTCACCGAGTACGGCGTACAGCTCCGTTCGCACTACCTGGCCCTCGGCCCCGACGCCGCCGCCCCCGCCGTACGCGCCCTGCTCGCCGCCTTCCACGGTCTGCTCGCCACCGAGGTCTACCGGCACGCCACCCTCCTCACGCCCGGCAACGCGCACGCCCGCCGCTGGCAGGAACGGTGCGGCGCCGACCGCGCCCGGATCCGCACCGTGCACCCCGGCATGGACGCCTCCTGCTTCACCGAGGTCGGCGAGTCCCCGGACCACGCCGATCCGTACACGCTCGGCTGGGTGGGGCGCGTCGAACCCGCCAAGGACCTCGTGTCGCTGCTGCACGCCTTCGCCGAGGTCCGGAAAGAGGAGCCGAAGGCCCGGCTGCGGATCGTCGGCACGCCCGTGGGCCCCGAGGGCGAGGCCTACCTGGGCCACTGCCGGGTGCTCGCCGCGCAGCTCTTCCCGGACGAGGCGGAGGGCGTGCACGCGGTCGGCGACAACCCGGTGTCCTTCGAGGAGATCGGGGGCCCCGAGGTGCCGACCCTGCCCGACGCGTACGCGGGCGGCGCCGTCATCGTCCTCTCCAGCGTCGTGGAGGGCTTCCCGAACACCCTGGTGGAGGCCATGTTCAGCGGCCGAGCCACGGTGTCCACCGACGTCGGCGCGGTGGTGGAGGTCATCGGCGGCACCGGCCTCGTCGTACCGCCGCGCAACCCCCGGGCGCTCGCCGAAGCGTGCGTGGCGCTGCTGCGCGACCCCGAGCGCCGTGAGCGCCTCGGCGCCGCCGCACGCGCCCGCGCACTCGAACTGTTCACCGTCGAGCAGAACATCGCGGCGTTCAACGGCATCTACCTGGAGATCGTCTCGCGCTGCCCGGTGCGCCGGGTCGTCCTCGACGAGGCCGGCGACCCGCTGCCGTTCGCCGCCCCGGCCGAGACCCATGTGCCCGTCCACTGGACCGGCCCCACGGCCCGGGAACGCACCCGGGAAGCATCCGGCCGGGAACCCGGCGACCCGGTCCGCGCGACCTCGGGAGCGGCATCGGAGGGGGCGCTGTGAGCGGCACGGAGGGCGGAGCCCCGAGTGGTTCCAGCCGGGCGGAGGGCATCGACGGTGACAGGGACATCATCCACGAACCGCACGGCACGGACGCGCTGAGCGGTATGGACGGGTCGAACGGAACGGACGTCCTGAGCGGCACGGACGCGCTGAACGTCATGGACCGGCTGAGCGAACTCGACCGCCCCGGGATGCCGACCGGTGGCACGGCCTGGGACGAGCGGTCGCGGGAATGGCTCACCGGTGCCGTGGCGCACGCCGGAGCGGCCGCCGGGGGCCCCGCGGACGCGGGCGCCGCCGGTTCCGCGCCCCGGGCCCGGACGGGCGCGGACACCGCGCCCGGCGGGACCCGTACGACCCCGTTCCGGCGCGGAACCGCCGACCCCGTCAAGACCCTGTTGCACCGTCACCGGGAGCTGTGCGAGCGGGCCGTGGACCCGCTGGAGATCGCCGCCGGACTGGAGGCGCACGGCATCACCGACCGGACCGCCGCCCGGTTCCGCCACCGCGACGTCTTCTCGCTCGCCGAGGAGCTGTACGCGCGCGTGCCCCGCGACGGCGCCCCGCACCCCCGTCCCGAGCCGGGGCGGGGACCCCGTATCCGGGCCGGCTGGGTCCTGCTCACCATCCTTCCCGGAGCGCTCGCTGCGGCCGCCCTGACCGGACTGCGCCTCACCCACGGCCAGTCCCGCCCGCTGGTGGCCGCCGCCGGCCTTCTCACCCTGGCCGCCGCGACGCGCGCCGCCCTGCGGCGCGGCCCCCTCGCAGCCGAGCCCGGCACGGTCCCGTGGCACAGGGCGGCCGGCACCCGCGTGTGGACCCTCTGGCTGCTCGGCTACGCGCTGCTGGGCGACGGACTCCTGGAAGCCGTCATCGCGGGCGGCCCCGACGCCCTGCCCACCGGCGCTCCCGACGGCCCCTGGCCGATGACCGCCGCACCCGCCCTGGCGCTCACCCTGGCCTGCGCCCCGGCCGCCTGGTGCGCCCACCTCCTCGCCGCCGGCGCCCGCCGCAGGCTCGCCGGAAGCCGGGGACTCGAGGACTTCACCAGCGCCGCCCGGCCACTGCTGGCCGGTGTCCTCGTCCTGTTCCTGGGCGCCCTCACCGGCCTGCTCGCCCTGTGCGGCACGGTTCTGCACGAGAGCGCGGCCTACCCGCAGGGTGTGGCCCTGGGCGCCCTCCTGCTGCTCGCCCGCCTCCTCGTCGCGCACCGCCGGCGGCACGCCCCCGCGCTCGCCCTGGGAGCCGCCGCGGTCGCCGAGGCGGCGGCGCTCGCCCTGCTGCTGGCCGCCCGGCTGCCCGGCTGCGCCTTCCTCGCCGCGCCCGTCCAGACCCTGGTGGACGTCTGGGGCCCCGCCACCGTGCCGACGCTCGCCTGCGGCGCCGCCGCGCTCGCCCTGCTGGTCCACGCGCTGCGCACCCTCACCCGGGCCTCGGCCCACGCCCCGGCGGGAGCACCTGAGTGAACCTTCCGCCACCGGCCCCGGCCGCGTCCGCCGCCACTCGCCCCGAGCGCGCGGCGCCACCCGGCCAAGGCCACGGCGTCCGGCCCCCCACCGTAGGCCACCGCATCACCCCTTCGAAGGAGAAGACCAGATGACCACCTCCCGACACGGAGCGCCCGGAGCGTCCGGAGCCTTGGGAGCCGCCGGAGCGCACACCCCGGGAGGCGCCCGATGAGGGTCCTGCTGATCGGAGCCAACGGATACATCGGCCGCTTCGTCGCCGACCGCCTGCTCGCCGACCCGGCCGTCCAGCTCACCGTGCTCGGCCGCGGTGACGACGCCGACGTCCGCTTCGACCTCGCCTCGGGCAGCCCCGGAGCGCTCACCCGCTTCCTGGACGCGGTCCACCCCGGAGTGGTCGTCAACTGCGCCGGCGCCACCCGGGGCGGCGCCCGCGACCTCGTCCGGCACAACACCGTCGCCGTCGCCACCGTCTGCGAGGCCCTGCGGCGCAGCGGCTGCGGGGCCCGGCTGGTGCAGGTCGGCTGCGGCTCCGAGTACGGCCCCAGCCAGCCCGGCTCCTCCACGGCCGAGGACGCCGTGCCCCGCCCCGGCGGCCCCTACGGCGTCAGCAAACTCGCCGCCACCGAACTGGTCCTCGGCTCCGGCCTCGACGCCGTCGTGCTCCGCGTCTTCTCGCCCGCCGGACCCGGTACCCCGGCCGGCTCCCCGCTCGGCCGGCTCGCCGAGGCCATGCGCCGCGCCATGCAGTCCGGCGACGGCGAACTCAAGCTCGGCGGACTCGGCGTCCAGCGCGACTTCATCGACGTGCGCGACGTCGCACGCGCCGTGCACGCCGCCTCGCTCTCCGCCGCGCAGGGCGTCATCAACATCGGCTCCGGCCGCGCCGTCCGCCTCCGCGACGCCGCCGCCGTCCTCGCCCGGGTCGCCGGATACGGCGGCGCCCTGCACGAACTCGACGCGCCCCCCGGTCCGCTGCGCAGCGCCATCGGCCACCCCCGCGTCGACTCCGAGCACGCGGCCCCGGTCGCCTACCCGTACCCGGACGGCTGCGGCAGCTGGCAGCAGGCCGATGTGCGCACCGCCCGCGACCGGCTCGGCTGGCGCCCCCGGATCAACCTCGAGGAATCCCTCGCCGACATCTGGATGGAGGCGGCATGCCGCATCTGACCAGCACCACAGCGAGCACCACCGGCACCGGCGTCCGCACCGGCCTCGGCATCCCCGGTTACGCCCATCCGCTGGTCGCCCCGGCCCAGTGGACCGAACTCGCCCGCCCCGGCACGCCCCTCGACTGGGTGGTGCTCAACGTCGCCGCCGGGCCCGGCAGCTGTCCCGACCCGCACTGCCTGGAGGCCGCGGACCGGCTGCGCAACGGGGGCGTGCGGGTCCTCGGACACCTGGACCTCGCCCATGGCGTCCGCACCTTCGGTGACCTGCTCTCCGACGCGCACCGCCACCTCGAGTGGTACCGCGTCGACGGCTTCCTGCTGGACCGGTGCCCCACCGAACGCGGCGCGCTGCCCGAGGTCCGCCGGGCGATCACCACCCTGCGGGCGATCAGTGACACCGCCCACATCGTCCTGGGCCACGGCAGCCACCCGTACCCGGGATACGCGGAGAACGCCGACCAACTGGTGACGTTCTCGGGTTCCTGGTCCGACTACCGCTTCTCGCAGGCCGCCGAGTGGACCGCCGACTATCCGCCCGACCGTTTCTGCCACTTCGTGCACGGCGTGCCGCGCGGCCACCTGGAGGAGGCGCTGCGCATCGCCCGCTGGCAGGGTGCGGGCACGATCTACCTCACCGATCGCACCGACCGCGGCGGCCGGGCCGACCCCTGGGAGACGATGCCCGGCTACTGGGACGAGATCGTCTCGCGGATCGGAACAGGTGTCTCGGAATGAAGAAGCCCGTGGCAGTGTTACAGGGAGAACAACCGTAGTGATCGACCGACCAACGGAGTCCCCGTGTCGCTGCCACCCCTGGTCGAGCCAGCCTCTGAGCTCACCGTAGACGAGGTCCGCCGGTACTCCCGCCACCTGATCATCCCCGACGTGGGGATGGACGGGCAGAAGCGGCTGAAGAACGCCAAGGTGCTCTGTGTGGGCGCCGGCGGCCTGGGCTCGCCGGCGCTGATGTACCTGGCCGCTGCGGGCGTCGGCACGCTCGGCATCGTGGAGTTCGACGAGGTCGACGAGTCGAACCTGCAGCGCCAGATCATCCACAGCCAGGCGGACATCGGCCGCTCCAAGGCCGAGTCCGCGCGTGACAGCGTCAAGGGCATCAACCCGTACGTGAACGTGATCCTTCACGAGGAGCGGCTCGAGGCCGACAACGTGATGGACATCTTCAGCCAGTACGACCTGATCGTCGACGGCACGGACAACTTCGCGACCCGCTACCTGGTCAACGACGCGTGCGTGCTGCTCAACAAGCCGTACGTGTGGGGTTCGATCTACCGCTTCGACGGCCAGGCCTCCGTCTTCTGGTCCGAGCACGGCCCCTGCTACCGCTGCCTCTACCCGGAGCCCCCGCCCCCCGGCATGGTCCCCTCCTGCGCCGAGGGCGGCGTGCTGGGCGTGCTGTGCGCGTCCATCGGCTCCATCCAGGTCAACGAGGCCATCAAGCTCCTCGCCGGCATCGGCGAGCCGCTAGTCGGCCGCCTGATGATCTACGACGCCCTGGAGATGCAGTACCGCCAGGTCAAGGTCCGCAAGGACCCGGACTGCGCGGTCTGCGGCGACAACCCGACCGTCACCGAACTCATCGACTACGAGGCCTTCTGCGGCGTCGTCTCCGAGGAGGCCCAGGCGGCGGCGGCCGACTCGACGATCACTCCCAAGCAGCTCAAGGAGTGGATCGACGACGGCGAGAGCATCGAGATCATCGACGTCCGCGAGCCGAACGAGTACGAGATCGTCTCCATCCCCGGCGCCCGTCTGGTCCCGAAGAACGAGTTCCTCATGGGCACCGCCCTGGAGAGCCTCCCGCAGGACAAGAAGATCGTCCTGCACTGCAAGACGGGCGTCCGCAGTGCGGAAGTCCTCGCGGTCCTGAAGTCCGCGGGCTTCTCCGACGCGGTCCACGTCGGCGGCGGCGTGATCGGCTGGGTCAACCAGATCGAACCGGACAAGCCGGTGTACTGAGCACCCCTTTCGCCGATCGGCGACCACACCCGAAGCCCACGGCTCTGACCAGCTCAGATGCCGTGGGCTTCGGGGGTTTTCGGGCGGTGTGCGGTGGGCGTGGCACTCTCCCGGGGGCGAGTGCCACGCCCACCTGTTCAGCGGGAACGCGAGTCAGCGTTCACCGGCTTGGGGAGATGGTCAGCGGTCGCCGCGGTGGTCACGGTCGCGGTGGTCGCGGTCGCCGCGGTGGTCACGGTCGCGGTGGTCGCGGTCGCCGCGGTGGTCGCGGCCCCAGGAGGCGTCGTCGACGAAGCGGCCGTGGTCGTTGCGCAGGGTCGCCGTGTCGGAGCGGTCCCAGACGGACCGGTTGCGGTCCTGGAACACGTCGCTGCGGGTGTCGTGGCCGTAGCCGGTGTGGACGCGGACGGTGCCGCGTCCGGCCAGCCGGTAGTGGTGGAAGGTGTAGGTGTGGCCGTCCCTGTCGGCCAGGGTCCAGCCGCTGAGGTTGACCGGGCGGCGCGAGTTGTTGGTGACGTCGACCCACTCCCGGTTCAGGGCGCGGTTGGAGCGGTCGTCGCGTCCCGGGGCGTCGTACCGCACGCTGCTGATGTAGACGGCGTCACGGTGATGCCGGCCGGGGTGGTGGTCGGCGGCCGAGGCCGGCAGGGCCACGGCTCCCACGGCGGCGGCCGACACGGCGGCGACAGCGGTCATGCGACGCACGGATGCGGAAACGGTCACGAGGATCCCCCTACAGGAGTCCATAGCACCCCCCTTACGGGTCTGCGGACGCAAGAACGCCGCAGGCCAGTGGTGGTGCGTTGTACGAGTGGCGACCGGCTGGCCGCGCACTCACACTGTGCAAGCCGTGCGCCCGGTTTGTGGGGGAGATGTGCGTGGCATTACGGGTTCAACATATTCCTGTGACTCTCTGCTGCAACGTCCATGTATGACTCCAACACACCGAATTGAACTTTCGTCAGGAAAACGGCCGCTTCAGTACTGGCCTGTCCGGCTCGCGATGCCGGCCCGCCGTCCTGCCGCACCACGCCTGGGTCACCCGAAAGTGAGTAACAGGAACCACCCCGACCGATCGGACTAGTCCGTTCCGGCACGGTCGTGTCCCGTGCCGGAACGCCTCTTCCCGGCTCCGCCGGCCGTCGTCAGGAACAGACCTTGCCGTCCTTCGGCACCCTTCCGTCGAGCAGGTAGGCGTTCACCGTCGAGTCGACGCAGTCGCTGCCGTTGCCGTACGCCCCGTGGCCCTCGCCCTTCCAGGTGAGCTCGACACCGACGCCCTTGCCCAGCTCGTCGGCCATCCTGCGGGCGCCCTCGTAGGGGGTCGCCGGGTCCCTGGTGTTGCCGACGAGCAGGATCGGCGCCGCACCCGGTGCGCTCACAAGCGGGGTGTCGTACTGCCCGGCCACCGGCCAGTCGTGGCACCAGCCGGCCGTGTCCCAGCCGAGGTAGTCCCCGAAGACCGGCGATATCCGCTCGAACTCGGGCAGTAGCCTCTTCGTCCGGGCGAGCGTGGGCCGCTGCTTGTCGTCCAGGCACGATATGACCCGCTGGGCGTGGCTCCTGGTGCCGTAACGCCCGGAGGAGCCCCGCTCGTTGTACTGGTCCGCGAGTGCGAGGAGCTTCGAGCCGTCGCCCTGCTCGGCCGACTTCAGCGCACTGGTCAGTCTGGGCCAGCCGGCCTCGCTGTACAGCGGCAGGATGATGCCGGTGAGGGCGAGCGTCTGGGTCAGCTTCCGTCCGGACGCGGTCGGCAGGGGTCGGGCGTCGATGCTCTTCAGCAAGGCCGCGATCTTCCGTGTGCCCTGTTCCGGGTCCTGACCGGTGGACCTCAGGTAGTCCTCCAGCGCCCGCTGGAAGCCTCGCGTCTGGTTCTTCGCGTGGCCCACCGTGTCCGCGGTCGCATCCACCACCGCGTCGAGGATCATCCGGCCGACGCGCTTGGGGAACAGGTGGGCGTAGACGCCGCCGAGTTCGGTGCCGTAGGAGATGCCGAAGTAGTGCATCGTCCGGTCGCCCAGCACCTGCCGGAGCAGATCCATGTCACGTGCGGTGTCGGTGGTCGAGACGTGCGCCAGCAGCCGGCCCGCGGCCCGTTGGCATCCCTTCCCGAAGTCGGCGGCGTCCTGGAAGTACGCCTTCTCCTCGGCCGGACCGTCCGGCGTGGCGTCCACGGCCTCGGCGGCCTCGATGTCCCGGTCGCTGCGGCAGCGCACGCCCTCACTGGCGCCGACCCCGCGCGGATCGAAGCTCACCAGGTCGTAGCGCTCGCGCAGCGTGGGGACGGTGGCGCCGTAATACGGCATCATCGGCACGCCCGAGCCGCCGGGGCCGCCGAAATTGAACAGCAGAGAACCGATCCGGTCGTTTCCGGTCGCCCGCGCCCGGATCAGCGCGAGGCCGATCGTCGGACCGCCGGGCTTGGACCAGTCCAGCGGCACCTTGAGCGTGGCGCACCGCCATTCGTCGCCCGGCGCCGCGGAGTTTTCGGTGGCCCCGCACCGGTGCCAGTCGGGCTGTTGCGAGGTGAGCGAGGCGGGCGGGTTCGCCGGGGACGGCGCCGCCGTTGCCGAAGCCGGGCCGTTCCGTCCGGCCGGGTCCGTCCCCTTGCCCTCGTCATGGCTCCCGCCCGAGCCACCGCCACCGCACCCCGCCACCAGCAGCGCCGCGGCCACCCCGGCCGTCCACCGCAGAACCCGAAGCATGCGCACCCCCCTCGCAGGCCCTCCGCGTCGTGCCGCGGCAGGCGTTCACGTCATGGTAGGCGGCTGGCCGCAAGCCCGTGACGGGCTGTGGATAACCGCCTGACCTGCATGTTCGTCGAGGTGTGCGGGTTCTTCAGGAACAGACCGTGCCGGCCTTCGGTACCTTCCCGTCCAGGAGGTATCCGTTCACCGCGCTCTGCACGCACTTGTTCTTGCTGTCGTACGCCCCGTGCCCCTGGCCCTTGTACGTCAGCTCGACACCGACGCCCTTGCCGAGCGCGTCCACCATCTTCTTCGCGCCCTCGTACGGGGTGGCCGGGTCGCCGGTGTTGCCGACGACGAGGATCGGCGCCGACCCCGGTGCGCTGACGTCGGGATGGTCGGCGGCGCCCGGTACCGCCCAGTCGGTGCAGCTGAGCATGCCCCAGGCCAGGTAGTCCCCGAACAGCGGGGAGACGGCCCGGAACTGCGGCACCCTCTGCCGGACCTCGTCAGCGGTGTAGCGCGGTTTCTCGTCGGCGCAGTTGATGGCGATGTTCGCCGCGGTGATGTTGCTGTACTCGCCGTTCTCGCTGCGCCCGTTCATCGAGTCGGAGAGCAGCATCAGGATCCTGCCGTCGCCCTCGTACGCCTGCTGCAGCCCCTCGGTGAGGTACTCCCAGAAGTCCTTCGAGTACAGGGCCTGCGCGATGCCGTTGGTCGCCGCGGTCTGGGTGAGCTGCCGCGGGAACGCACCGGGGATCGGCTTCTTCTCCAGGTCCTTGAGCAGTTTGGCGATGCGGTCCTTGACGTCTTGCGCGGTGTCGCCGATCGGGCAGTCCTCGGTCTTCGACGTGCAGTCCTCGGCGAAGTTGTCGAGCGCCAGCTGGAACCCCTGGGCCTGGCCGAGCGCGCTCTGTTCGGGGTCCTTGGTGGGGTCGACGACCGCGTCCAGGACCGCGCGGCCGACGTGCTTGGGGAACAGGTGGGCGTAGACGCCGCCGAGTTCGGTTCCGTAGGAGATGCCGAAGTAGTACAGCTTGTCGTCGCCGAGTACCTGGCGCATCAGGTCCATGTCGCGGGCCGCGTCGGTGGTGCGCACGTGCGGCAGGATCCTCTTGGAGTGCTTCTCGCAGTTCGCGTTGAACTCCTTGGTGCGGTCGACGAGCTGGGTCTGCTCGGCGCTGTCGTCGGGTGTGGCGTCCTGCTGGAAGTACTGGTCGAGCTGGGCGTCGCTCTCGCACTCCACCGGCACGCTCCGGCCGACTCCGCGCGGGTCGAAGCTCACCAGGTCGTACCGGGTGTTCAGGGTGGCGTAGTCCTGGCCGAACGCGGGGAGCGTGGTGACGCCGCTGCCGCCGGGGCCGCCGAAGTTGAAGATCAGCGAGCCGATCCGCTTGCTCGCGTCGCCGCTCGCCTTGGCGCGGATCAGGGCGATGCCGAAGGTGTTGCCCTTGGGCTTGCTCCAGTCCACGGGCACCTTCATGGTGGCGCACTGCCACTGGGTGCCGTCCGGCAGCGGGGACGGGGAGGAGCCCCCGCCCTCCGCGGCGGACGGGGTCGGGCAGTCCTTCCAGTCCAGCTTCTGCGCCGTCAGGTCCCCGTTCCCGGCTCCGTCGCCGCACCCGGCCAGCAGGGCGGCCAGCAGCACGGCGCTGGTGGTCAGGGCAGCGGCACGCAGCCTGGAGGGGTTCGCCATGCTCCCATCGTGCGCGCGTGCGGGCCGGGGCGCGCGGGGCACGGGCCGTACGAGCTACGGTCGGCCCCGATCCGTAGAGCTACGACCGACCCCCGCTCCGTACGAGCTACGACCGGGCCCCGGTCCGCGGGAGAGCGCCTACAAGGCGCCCTTGCGGGTGAGCTGGTTGAAGGCGAGCCAGCCGGGCAGCACCGGCAGCCACAGCGTGAGCAGCCGGAACAGCAGGACGGCCGGTGCGGCGACCTCCTTGGGGAGGCCGACGGCGATCAGGCCGAGCGTGAGGCTCGCCTCGACCGCGCCGACGCCGCCAGGGGTGGGCGCCGCGGAGCCGAGCGCGTTGCCGGCGAGGAAGACCACGGCCACGCTGGCGATGCTCAGCGAGGTCGATCCGTCGCCGAAGGCACGGATGGAGGCGTCCAGGCACATCACGAAGCAGGCGGTCAGCAGCAGCATGCCGCCGATGCCGGTGACGAGTTTCTGCGGCCGCTGGAGCACGTCGAGCATGCGCGGTACGACACCGGCGAACAGCGACCTCACGCGCGTGACGACGAACTTCCGCAGGAACGGCACCGAGGTGGCCACCAGCACCAGCACCGCCACCGTCAGCAGGCCGGCGATGACCGTCCGGGACGGCGACAGCGACGGCGTCTTCTCGGTGCCCGTCAGGTAGCCGAAGGACAGCAGCATCAGGATGTGGCAGCCGAGCCCGAACAGCTGCGAGGCACCGACGCTGGCGACCGCGAGCCCCGGGCGCACCCCGGCGCGCTGCAGGAAACGCGTGTTGAGGGCCACCCCGCCGACCGCCGCCGGCGCCACGATCTTCACGAACGATCCCGCGACCTGGGCCCCCACGGTCCTCGGGAACGGCACCCGCTCCGGTACGAATCCCAGCAGCGCCATCGCGGCGGCCACATAGCTGAGCGCGGAGAAGAGCACCGCCGCCAGCACCCAGCCCCACTGGGCGTTGGCGATCAGCGGACCGAACTCGATGTGGGTGAGCTGCGTCAGCAGGAAGTACGCGCCGATCGCGCCGGCGATGAAGCTGATCAGCGTGCGCGGCCGCACCCGCTCCAGGCGGGCCGGCTCCACAGGAGCCTGGGGCCTGATCCGGAGCACCTCGTGCCGGATCTGGGTGAGCAGGTCCTCCTCGCGGGCCTCGTCCAGGGCCTCGTCGATGGCCCGCTTCTCGGCCCGCTGTTCGGCCCGGACCGTCTTCTTGTCGGGCTTTCCGGGTGCGGGGCCGGCCGTCGCTGAGGCCTCCTCCGCCCGGGCCTGCTTGGCCTGCCGGGAGGCCTCGAGCACCGCCTCGCGTTCGCGCTGGGCCCGCTCCCGGCCGAGGCGGCGCAGCGTCGCGCGCGTGGAGCGCGTCAGGGCGATGGGCTGCAGCATCGGCAGGCAGTCCGCGACCGCGTCCGGGCCGAGCACACCGACGGCCGAGGCCACCGCCCGTTCGGCGCCCGCCCGCAGGCCGAGCGTGGTGATCAGCTGGGCGACGTCCATGCGCAGCAGCAGGTCACCGGCCGCGATCTCGCCGCCGCGCAGCTCGGTGAGGATCACCCTGCCGGAACGATCCACCAGAATCGCGTCACCGGCCAGCCTGCGGTGTGCGATCCGCCGGGACTGCAGCGCCTGCGCCTGACGCCAGGTGTTGCGCAGCAGCTCGTCCGTGATCTCCTCGTCCGCCAGGGAGTCCAGCGTGCGCCCGCCGGTGTGCTCGTAGACGAGCATGACCGCGTCCGGACCGAGCTCGGAGGTGGCGATCAGCTTGGGCGCGTTGGCGCCCGCCGCGATCGCCGCGTACGCCAGCAGTGCCTCCTGCTCCAGGGCCTGGCGCAGCGACTGCAGGCTGGAGCGGGTGGCGAAACCACGCAGGGTCAGGTTGCGCCAGGCCCGGTAGAAGAAGCCCTGGGCCTGCTGCTCCCGGTCGACGACCGTGACGTCCAGCGGACGGCCGTCCTCCAGGGTGACGAAGTAGCGCCGGCCGCGGTCGCCGTTCTCCGACTCCACCGTCTCCTCGCGGGCCGCGGCGACCGGGTGGAAGCCGACGTGCCTGAGGCCCGCCATCAGCGTCTGCCCGGTGGGGCGGACGTTCGGCGAGCCGACCGCGTACAGCGTGCCGTAGGCGACGGTCCAGCCGATCAGCACGGTCAGGATGATCGAGAAGGGCGTCGTGTAGCCGGTGACGAGCATCGAGAACGCGTCGAGCAGCAGCACGATCCACAGCACCGCGCGCCACCGGGGTCTGCGCGACATCCCGACGGCCGTCATGTAGGCGATGACGGGCGCGAGATAGCCGTGCACCGGGTCGGTCAGGGCGTGGATGTCGCCGGGCGAGGGCTGGGTGAGCGCCTCCTGGATGGAGCCGGGTGCGGCCCGGGCCACCCACAGGTCCGTGGCGAGGGTCACTCCGTGCGCGAGGACGGCCGCGAGCACGCCGTCGGCGATCCGCAGCCCGTCCCGTTTGATCAGCCGTTCGATCGCGAAGGCGACCGGGACCAGCAGGATCGCGATGCTGGAGGCCAGCCCCGCGATCTTGATCAGCAGGTCCGGGGCCTGCCCGGTGCCCTTGTTGATGTCCTGTTCGAGGCCCGAGGTGGTGCCGTGCGCGAACGCGGCGACCGCGAGCAGCACGACGATGGCGAGCACGCCCACGAGCAGCCGCATGAGGTCGGAGGGACGGTGCACGCGCGCGGGAAGCAGCGGTTCGTCACCCTCCACCTCCTCCGGGTGGGCACCGTCACCGGAGCCCTCGCCCGGCTGCGGGGCACCGGGGGACGTCCCCTCGGCGGCCTCCGCGTCGTTCTCACGCGCGCGTGTGGCGTCCTCGCGCGTGCCCTCGTCGGGCACGGCGCCGCCGTCCTGGGCCGCCGCGCCGGTCCCCTCCTGGCCGGAGGTGGCGGCGTCGGGACGCGCGGACGCGTCAGGGGTGCCCGCCGCGCCTTCGGGGTGCACACCCTGCTGCTTCATCGTCTCTTCTTGGTCTCGTATCACCGGTCACCGCCCGCACGATGGTGGCATGCCCCACCGGCACTCGCGGGCATCAGGGTGCAGATGCGGGGTCGGACAGTCTGCCGGAAGCGCCGCCCGAGGGCGAGAGGCCCGCCCCCGGCCTTCCGCGCCGCGTTGTCGGTGGGGTGCGGCAGGATGGGGCGAATGAGCGAGCGGAGCCCTGCCGAGGACACCCGGGACGGATGCGAGGACGCGCTGCCGGAATACGCGGAGCGGGTCCTCGAGGTCGCCGAGCTGATCCCGCCGGGGCGGGTCATGACATACGGCGATGTCGCCGAGTGGCTGGAGGAGGGGGGACCGCGCCAGGTCGGCCGGGTGATGTCCCTCTACGGGGGCACCGTCCCGTGGTGGCGCGTGGTCCGCGCCGACGGCGTGCTGCTGCCCGGCCACGAGCTCGGCGCGCTCGCCCACTACCGGGCGGAGGGCACCCCGCTCAAGGCGGCGGGCAGGAGCGCCGAGGGCCATCTGCCGCGTCTCGACATGAGACGGGCGCGATGGGACGGCGGTACGGGCACGGACGGTCACACCTGACAGCTTCCGCCATCGGATGCCCCCGAGGGGAATCGGTGGCCCGTACGAGGGACACGGGGGACGTCCGTTGCATGACGTACGTTCGTTAGCCGAGGGACGCGCGTGACATCGGGGCCCCGAGGGGCCCGGGTGCCACGAGGGAAGAAGCGGAAGCCCTGCTTCAGTCCGATGGGGCGGCGTAGCGTCGCCTGCACGTGTCCCCCTCCCCCCGCGGCCACCGCCTCGCACGCGTGACCGCCCGCCCACCAGCACAACCACCAGGACCGGCGAACCACGTGAGCTCCTCCTCCACCACCAGCCGTCTGCCGCACCCTCCGGTGCGGCAGGGGAACCGTGGCGCCTACCGGCTGGTCCGTATCCCGCCTGCCGAGCCCGATCCCCCTCGTCTGGACGCCGCCCAGCGCGCCGTGGTTGACCATGGCACCGGACCGTTGCTCGTCCTCGCCGGACCCGGCACCGGGAAGACCACCACCCTCGTGGAGTCCGTGGCCGCGCGCATCGCCCGCGGCGCCGACCCCGAACGCATCCTGGTGCTGACGTTCAGCCGCAGGGCCGCCGTCGACCTGCGCGACCGCATGGCCCTGCGCATCGGCGCGGCTCGCGCGCCCCGGGCGACCACCTTCCACTCGTACTGCTACGCCCTGCTCCGCGCCCATCAGGACAGCGGTCTGTTCGCGGAGCCGCTGCGCCTGCTCTCCGGACCCGAGCAGGACGTCACCGTCCGCGGGATGCTCGCCGGGCAGCCCGATCTGGAGCGGCTCGGCCTGAACCACGTGCGCTGGCCCGACGAGCTGCGCGCCTGCCTGACCACCCGCGGCTTCGCCGACGAGGTCCGCGCCGTCCTCGCCCGCAGCCGTGAGCTGGGCCTCGGCCCCGGCGCCCTGGACGCCTTCGCCCGCCGCATCGGCCGCCCCGACTGGCGTGCCGCCGCCGCGTTCCTCGCCGAGTACCTCGACGTCCTCGACCTCCAGGGCGTCATCGACTACGCCGAACTCGTCCACCGCGCGGTGCTGCTCGCCCACCGCCCCGAGGTCGCGGCCCGGCTCGCCGCCCAGTACGACGCCGTGTACGTCGACGAGTACCAGGACACCGACCCGGCCCAGGTACGCCTCCTGCACGCCCTGGCCGGCGGCGGCCGCACCCTGGTGGCCTTGGGCGACCCCGACCAGTCGATCTACACGTTCCGGGGCGCCGACGTGAACGGCATCCTGGACTTCCCGGCGGGCTTCCCGCGCGCGGACGGCCGACCCGCACCCGTCGAGGTGCTGCGCACCGCCCGTCGCTCCGGCGCCGCCCTGCTGGCCGCCACCCGCCTGATCACCCGGCGCATGCCGCTGACCCGGCTGCCCGCCGAGAAGGTGCGCGCCCACCGGGAGCCCGAGGCCGTACGCGACGGCGGCCGGGTCGAGGTCCACACCTACCCGACACCCGGCACGGAGACGGACAACATCGCCGACATCCTGCGCCGCGCGCACCTGGAGGACGGCGTCCCCTGGAGCGACATGGCCGTTCTCGTACGCGCCGGCTCCCGGAGTATCCCGACGCTCCGCCGGGCCCTGACCGCGGCGGGCGTCCCCCTGGACGTCGACGGCGACGACCTGCCGCTGCGCCACGAGCCCGCGGTGGCACCCCTGCTCACCGCCCTCAGGACGGTGGCCACGGCCGAGTCACGGCCCCCGGGGCAGGAAGCCGAGGCAGGGCCCGCGGGAGAGGCAGCCGAGGCAGGGCCCCCAGGGGAGGAAGACGAGTCACGGTCTCCGGGAGAGGGAGCGGCCGACGAGGAGCGCGACGTCCGCTGGCTCGACGCCGAGACCGCGCTCACCCTGCTCGCCTCCCCGCTCGCAGGCATGGACACCGCCGACCTCCGCCGCCTCGGGCGCGCCCTGCGCGAGGAGGAACGGGCCGCCGGGAACCCGCTGCCGGCGCCCTCCGACGAACTGCTCGCGCGGGCGCTCGCCGAACCCGAGCGTCTCGTCGTCCACGATCCGGCCTACGCGCGCGGGGCACAGCGTCTGGGCGCGCTGCTCCGCACGGCCCGCGAGCGCCTCGCCGCCGGCGGTACGGCCGAGGAGGCGCTGTGGGACCTGTGGCAGGGCACGCCCTGGCCCAGTCGGCTGGAACGCGCCGCCCGGCGCGGCGGCGCGGCCGGCCGCAACGCCGACCGCGACCTGGACGCGGTGTGCGCGCTGTTCGCCACCGCCGCGCGCGCGGAGGAGCGCATCGGCGGCCGCGGCGCCCTGAACTTCCTGGAGGAGATCGAGGCCCAGGACATCGCCGCCGACACCCTCACCCGCCGGGCCGTCCGCCCCGACGCCGTCCGCCTGATGACCGCGCACCGCGCCAAGGGCCTGGAGTGGCGGCTCGTCGTCGTGGCGGGCGTCCAGGAGGGACTGTGGCCCGATCTGCGCCGCCGCGGCTCCCTGCTGGAGGCCGACCGCATCGGCCGCGACGGCCTCGCCGAACCGCTCACCCCGGGCGCGCTCCTCGCCGAGGAACGCCGCCTGTTCTACGTGGCCGCCACGCGCGCGCGTGAACGTCTCGTCGTCACCGCCGTGAAGGCACCGGCCGACGACGGTGACCAACCCTCCCGATTCCTGACCGAGCTGGGCGTCGAACCGCGGGACGTCACCGGCCGCCCCCGCCGGCCGCTGTCCGTGGCCGCGCTCGTCGCCGAGCTGCGCGCCACCACCGTCGATCCGGGCGCGTCGGCCGCGCTGCGGGAAGCGGCCGCGCGCCGCCTGGCCAGGCTCGCCGCCCTCGCCGACGAGGACGGCCGGCCCCTGGTGCCGTCCGCCCACCCCGACCGCTGGTGGGGCATGTTCGAGCCGACCGAGAGCAAGGCGCCGCTGCGCGACCGCGACCAGCCCGTCGTGCTCTCCGGCAGCGCTCTCGACCAGCTCGCCAACACCTGCGCCCTGCAGTGGTTCCTGGGCCGCGAGGTGAAGGCCGACGCGCCCGCCACCGCCGCCCAGGGCTTCGGCAACGTCGTCCACGTCCTGGCCGACGAGGTCGCCTCCGGCCGCAGCCCCGCCGACCTCGACGTCCTGATGGAACGCCTGGACTCGGTGTGGAACGCGCTCGCCTTCGACGCGCCCTGGAAGTCGGCCCAGGAGAAGGACAACGCGCGCGCGGCCCTCGAACGCCTCCTGAACTGGCACGTCCTGGACCGCACCGGCCGCACCCCGGTGGCGAGCGAGCAGGACTTCGACATCACCCTCGCGGCGGGCGACTACCAGGTCCGCATCCGCGGCCAGATGGACCGGGTCGAGGCGGACGGCGAGGGCCGCGCCTACGTAGTGGACTTCAAGACCGGCAAGCAGGCACCCAGCGCCGCCGATGTGGCCCGCCACCCGCAGCTCGCCGTCTATCAGCTCGCCATCCGCGAGGGCGCCGCCGACGGCGCCTTCGACGGCGTACGCCCCGAGGCCGGCGGCGCCGAACTGGTGCACCTGCGACAGGGCGCAGCCAAACGCGACGGCGGCGAGACCCTGCCCAAGGTGCAGACCCAGGAGCCGCCCGCGGGGGAGTGGGTCGGCGACCTGCTGGCCACCGCCGCCGGGAAGGTCCTCGACGAACGCTTCACGCCCACCACCGGCCAGCACTGCACCCACTGCGCGTTCCGCGCCTCGTGCAGCGCCCGTCCGGAGGGGCGGCACGTGGTGGAATGACCTCTCACGAGGCAGCGTGACGCACGGCACCACACGCGCTGACCTGCTGTTCTTCCTGTCCGGGTGGCCGAGGCGTCCGCAGTTGTCAGTGCCCGCCGCTAGCCTCTGACGACATGCCCGCCCGTATCACCGACCCCGAGCAGCTCAAAGAGCTCCTCGGCATCCCGTTCACCCCGGAGCAGACGGCCTGCATCACCGCGCCGCCCGCCCCGCAGGTGATCGTGGCCGGAGCCGGCTCGGGCAAGACCACGGTGATGGCTGCCCGCGTCGTCTGGCTGGTCGGCACCGGCCAGGTCGCCCCCGAACAGGTGCTCGGCCTGACCTTCACCAACAAGGCCGCGGGCGAACTCGCCGAACGCGTCCGCACGGCGCTGATCAAGGCCGGTGTCACCGACCCCGACGCCCTCCCGTCGCCCGGCCGGCTCCCCTCGCCGACGGCGCCGCCCGCCGATCCCGCGTGGCCGGACCCGGACAACCCACCGGGCGAGCCCGTCATCTCGACCTACCACGCCTTCGCCGGCCGGCTGCTGACCGACCACGGCCTGCGCATCGGGCTCGAACCCACCTCCCGGCTGCTCGCCGACGCCACCCGCTACCAGCTCGCCGCGCGCGTACTGCGCGAGGCCCCCGGCGCCTACCCCGCGCTCACCCGCTCCTTCGCCGACCTCGTCAGCGACCTGCTCACCCTCGACTCCGAACTCGCCGAACACCTCGTCGACCCCGAGGAACTGCGCGCCTGGGACGCCGGCCTGCTGCACACCCTGGCCGACGCCAAGCTGACCAACGCCGAGCTGCGCAAGGTCCCCGAAACCGCGGCCGCCCGCCGCGAACTGGCCGGCCTCGTCCTGCGCTACCGGGCCGCCAAACGCGAACGCGACCTGCTCGACTTCGGCGACCAGATCGCGCTGTCCGCCCGCCTCGCCGGCGTCCCCGAGGTGGGACGCCTGCTGCGCGAGGAGTTCCGCGTCGTGCTCCTGGACGAGTACCAGGACACCTCCGTCGCCCAGCGCGTCCTGCTGTCGGGCCTGTTCGGCGGCGGCACCGGCCACCCCGTGACCGCCGTCGGCGACCCCTGCCAGGCCATCTACGGCTGGCGCGGCGCCTCCGTCGCCAACCTCGACGACTTCCCCGAGCACTTCGCCCACCGCGACGGCCACCCCGCCACCCGCCAGGCGCTCAGCGAGAACCGCCGCAGCGGTGGCCGCCTCCTCGACCTCGCCAACGGCCTCGCCGAACCGCTCCGTGCCATGCACGCGGGCGTGGAGGCCCTCCGCCCCGCCCCCGGTGCCGAGCACGACGGCACGGTCCGCTGCGCCCTGCTGCGCACCCACGCCGAGGAGACCGAATGGATCGCCGACTCCATCGCCCACCTCGTCCGCACCGGTAGGGCGCCCGGCGAGATCGCCGTGCTGTGCCGCACGGCCACCGACTTCGCCGAGATCCAGGGCGCCCTCGTCGCCCGTGACATCCCCGTGGAGGTGGTCGGCCTCTCCGGGCTGCTGCACCTGCCCGAGATCGCCGACCTCGTCGCCGTCTGCGAAGTCCTCCAGGACCCCGGAGCGAACGCCTCCCTCGTCCGCCTCCTCACCGGCCCGCGCTGGCGCATCGGCCCCCGCGACCTCGCCCTCCTCGGCCGCCGCGCCCGTCTGCTCGTCGCCCACGCGCGTGCGGACGGCACCGACGACCCCGACCGCAGGCTCGCCGAGGCCGTCGAGGGAACCGACCCCTCCGAGGTGATATCGCTCGCGGACGCCCTGGACACGTTCCTGGAGTCACCTCTGCACGAGGACGGGCGGGACGACGACGCACTGCCCTTCTCCCCGGACGCGCGCGTGCGCTTCGCCTACCTCGCCAGAGAGCTTCGTGATCTGCGCCGCTCCCTGTCCGACCCGCTCATGGACGTCCTGCACCGTGTCCTCGCCGTCACCGGCCTGGAGGTGGAACTGTCCGCCTCCCCGAACGCGCTCGCCGCGCGCCGCCGCGAGACCCTGTCCAACTTCCTCGACATCGCCGCCTCCTTCGCGGCCGGCGACGGCGAGGCCACCCTGCTGGCCTTCCTCGGCTACCTGCGCACCGCCGCCCAGTACGAGAAGGGCCTCGACAACGCCCTGCCCGGCGGTGAGAACACCGTCAAGGTGCTCACCGCGCACAAGTCCAAGGGCCTGGAGTGGGACGTCGTGGTGGTCCCCGGACTGGTGAGCGGCACCTTCCCGAGCGCCCAGGGCCGCGAGAAGTGGACCGCGCAGGCCAAGGTGCTGCCGCACGTCCTGCGCGGTGACACCGACACCCTGCCCGACATCGGCTCCTGGGACTCCCGGGGCATGAAGGCCTTCCACGAGGCCATGAAGGAACACCAGCACACCGAGGAACTCCGCCTCGGATACGTCACCTTCACGCGCCCCCGCTCCCTGCTCCTCGGCTCCGGCCACTGGTGGGGGCCCAGCCAGAAGAAGCCACGCGGGCCCTCCGACTTCCTCCAGGCCCTGCACGACCACTGCGCCGCCGGCCACGGCGAGATCGAGGCCTGGGCCGACGAGCCCGCCGAGGACGAGGAGAACCCCGCGCTGCACACGGCCGGCGCCGAACAGGCGTGGCCGCTGCCGCTGGACGACACCGCCCTGGCCCGGCGCCGCGCGGCCGCCGAGACCGTCCGCGCCCACCTGGACGCCCTGGCCACCCGGCAGCACACCCGGCCGCCCGCCGACCACGACCCCGGCACCTTCGACGACCCGGACTGGCCGACGCCACCGGACGACGAGGACTTCCCGTACCCGGACGACGAGGACTTCCCGTACGAGGAGGAGATCCGGTACGGCGAGGACCCGTACGACGACGACCTGCCCTACGAGGCGGAGTCCCCGTACGACGAGCACGCACCCTCCCCGGAGGAGCCCGGCGGCCGGGACTCCTGGACCGCCGAGCGGCCGGCCGTCCCCCACCAGGCGTCCGCCCCCGACGAGCGGACCCACCGCCGCGGGCACGCGCACCCCGCCGAACCGGCGCATCCCGCGTCCCGCATCCCGGACGAGACTCGCGTCACACCCGAGGAATCCCGCGCCATCGCGTCCTGGGACCGCGACCTCGACGCGCTCACCGGCGAGCTGCTGCGTGCCCGCCGCGGCATCACCGACGTCCCCCTGCCGGCCACCCTCACCGCGACCCAGCTGATGCGCCTCGCCCAGGACCCCGACGGGCTCGCACAGGAACTCGCGCGCCCCATGCCACACCCCCCGCAACCCGCCGCACGCCGAGGCACCCGCTTCCACGCATGGGTCGAAGCCCGTTTCGAGGAACTCACCCTGCCCATCCTCGAACCGGACGAGCTGCCCGGCGGCGAGGCCGAGATCACCGACGAACGCGACCTCGAAGCCCTCAAGGAGGCCTTCGAACGCACCGAGTACGCCCACCGCACCCCCTGCCGGATCGAGGCCCCCTTCCAGCTCACGCTCGCCGGCCGAGTCGTACGCGGCCGCATCGACGCCGTCTACAAGAACGGCGACGGCGACCGGGCCACCTACGAGATCGTCGACTGGAAGACCAACCGCGCCCACACCGCCGACCCCCTCCAGCTCGCCGTGTACCGGCTCGCCTGGGCCGAGCAACAGGGCGTGCCGCCCGATTCCGTCACGGCCGCCTTCCTGTACGTGCGCACCGGCGAGGTGGTACGCCCCGAGGCCCTGCCGGACCGCGCCGCCCTGGAACGGCTGCTCACCGACGATCAACCGGACCACCCGCGAGAGGCAGCCGAGGGCACCCGAGTGTGACGTACGGCCCGCCGAGGATGCCCCCGCGGGCCGATAGGCTCGTGAGCATGAGCCAGACCCCGGACAGCGCCGTCCGCACGTACATCGAAGAGCACCGCGCCGCCTTCCTCGACGACCTCACCGCATGGCTGCGCATCCCCTCCGTGTCGGCCCAGCCCGACCACGCCCCCGATGTACGGCGCAGCGCCGACTGGCTCGCCGCCAAGCTCAAGGCCACCGGCTTCCCGACCGCCGAGGTCTGGCCGACCCCGGGCGCCCCGGCCGTCTTCGCCGAATGGCCCTCCGGCGACCCCCAGGCGCCCACCGTCCTCGTCTACGGCCACCACGACGTGCAGCCCGCCGCCCTCGAGGACGGCTGGGACAGCGAGCCCTTCGAGCCCGTCGTCCGGGGAAACCGCCTCCACGCGCGCGGGGCCGCCGACGACAAGGGCCAGGTGTTCTTCCACACACTCGGTGTCCGCGCCCACCTCGCCGCCACCGGCCGCACCGCCCCCGCGGTCAACCTCAAGCTGCTGATCGAGGGCGAGGAGGAGTCCGGCTCCCCGCACTTCCGCGACCTCGTGGAGGAGCGCGCCGAACGGCTCGCCGCCGACGCCGTCATCGTCTCCGACACCGGCATGTGGTCCGAGGACACCCCGACCGTCTGCACCGGCATGCGCGGCCTCGCCGAGTGCGAGATCCGCCTGTACGGCCCCGACCAGGACATTCACTCCGGTTCCTTCGGCGGTGCCGTACCCAACCCGGCCACCGCCGCGGCCCGACTGGTCACCGCCCTGCACGACGAGCACGCGCGCGTGGCCGTCCCCGGCTTCTACGACGGCATCGTCGAGCTGACCGACCGCGAACGCGAGCTGTTCGCCCAGCTGCCCTTCGACGAGGCGACGTGGCTGCGCACCGCCAAGTCACGCGCCACCCACGGCGAGGCCGGGCACACCACCCTGGAACGCATCTGGGCCCGCCCCACCGCTGAGGTCAACGGCATCGGCGGCGGCTACCAGGGCCCCGGCAGCAAGACGATCATCCCGTCCTCCGCCACGGTGAAGCTCTCCTTCCGCCTGGTCGCGGGCCAGGACCCCGACCACATCGAGAAGGCCGTCCGCGTCTGGGTTGCCGAGCAGCTGCCCGCCGGCATCCGGCACGAGATCGACTTCGGCTCCGCCACCCGCCCGTGTCTGACCCCCCTCGACCACCCCGCACTGCAGTCCGTGGTCCGCGCCATGAGCCGCGCCTTCCAGGGGCCGGTCCGCTACACCCGCGAGGGCGGCTCCGGCCCCGCCGCCGACCTCCAGGAGGTCCTCGGCGCCCCCGTCCTCTTCCTCGGCATCTCCGTCCCCTCCGACGGCTGGCACGCCCCCAACGAGAAGGTCGAGCTCGACCTCCTCCTCAAGGGCGTCGAGACCAGCGCCTACCTGTGGGGCGACCTCGCCGAGAACTGGCGGCACGCCCCCTGACCGGCAAGCGCCGTACGGGACGGCACCGCGCGCGGGGCACACTGGAAGAACCGCCCGCACGCCCCGCCCGCGCCCGGCCCGGTGCCCTCACGCCCCACGCCCGCCGAACCGCCCGCCGAAACGAACCGTTGCACCTTGCACTGGGGGAGTTGGAAGCACCCGTGACCACCTGGACCGACCAGACCGCCGACCGCCCCATCTCGCTGACCGCCCCGAGCGGCATCGACCGCGCCGCCCACCACCGGCTCGACGAAGCCTGGCTCGCGGCGGCGTGGAGCCACCCCACGACCCGCTGCTTCGTGGTCTCCGGCGGCCAGGTGCTCATCGACGAGACGCCCGACGGCCGCACCGAACTCGTCATGACCCCCTCCTTCGAGGCGCCGCTCACCGAAGCCCACCGCTACTTCCTCGGCAACGACGAGGAAGGCGTCAGCTACTTCGCGCTCCAGAAGGACGCCCTGCCCGGCCGTATCGACCAGTCCGCGCGTCCGGCGGGCCTGCGCGAGGCCGGACTTCTGCTGTCGCCGAGGGACGCGGGCCTCATGGTGCACGCCGTCGGCCTGGAGAACTGGCAGCGCACCCACCGCTTCTGCTCCCGCTGCGGCGAGCGCACGGTCATCGCCGCCGCCGGCCACATCCGCCGCTGCCAGGCCTGCGGCGCCGAGCACTACCCGCGCACCGACCCGGCGGTGATCATGGCCGTCACCGACGAGGAGGACCGGATCCTGCTCGGCCGGCAGGTCCACTGGCCCGAGGGCCGCTTCTCCACGCTCGCCGGTTTCGTCGAGCCCGGCGAGTCCATCGAGCAGTCCGTGCGCCGCGAGGTCTTCGAGGAGGCCGGCGTCAACGTCGGCCCGGTCGAGTACGTGGCCAGCCAGCCCTGGCCCTTCCCGTCCAGCCTCATGCTGGGCTTCATGGCCCGTGCCACCTCCACCGACATCACCGTCGACGGCGACGAGATCCACGAGGCCCGCTGGTTCTCCCGCGAGGATCTGCGCACGGCCTTCGAGACCGGCGAGGTGCTGCCGCCCTACGGCATCTCCATCGCCGCCCGCCTGATCGAGATGTGGTACGGCAAGCCGTTGCCGACGCGGAGCGTCATCTGAGACATGAGACAGGGCGGCCCCCGAGTGATCGGGGGCCGCCCTGCTGTGTGTCTCACCGCGGAAACCCGCGGAGCGTCACGCCGCCAGCTTCTGCTTCACCTGGGCCAGCGACGGGTTCGTCAGCGTCGAGCCGTCAGCGAAGCGCACGGTCGGGACCGTCTGGTTTCCGCCGTTCGCCTTCTCCACGAAGGCGGCGGACTCCGGGTCCTGCTCGATGTTGATCTCGGTGTACGCGATGCCCTCGCGCTCCATCTGGCTCTTCAGTCGACGGCAGTAGCCACACCAAGTCGTGCTGTACATCGTCACAGTGCCCTGCATGTCTCTCGCGCTCCTCAGGCAGCTCGGGGAAGGACGTCCAGGGGAAGAACGTAAGGGATGGGGCGGGCATTCCCCGCCCGGGGTCCCGGTCGCGGTGCGCCGGGGGCCGCCGCTCCCGCCCTCGCCTGTGACGCCTGCCGCATTGGTACGACCGCGGGCCCCCGCCTGTGGACAACCGGCACAGTGGTCCCGGGCGACCTGGCAGCATGGCCATGTGACAGCAGCAACGCACTCCACCCTCTTCCCGCAGGTACCGGGCACAGCCGACGCGGTGCTCGAAGGGCTCGACCCCGAGCAGCGCGAGGTGGCCACCGCCCTGCACGGCCCGGTGTGCGTCCTGGCCGGAGCGGGCACCGGCAAGACCCGGGCGATCACCCACCGCATCGCCTACGGGGTCCGGGCAGGCATCCTCCAGCCGTCCAGCGTGCTCGCCGTCACCTTCACCAACCGCGCCGCGGGAGAGATGCGCGGGCGCCTGCGACAGCTCGGCGCCCAGGGTGTCCAGGCCCGCACCTTCCACTCCGCGGCACTGCGGCAGCTCCAGTACTTCTGGCCGAAAGCCGTCGGCGGCTCCTTGCCCCGGCTCGTCGACCGCAAGATCCAGCTCGTCGCCGAAGCGGCCGCCGCCTGCAACCTCCGCCTCGACCGGGGCGAGCTGCGGGACGTCACCGCCGAGATCGAATGGTCCAAGGTCACCCAGACCGTTCCCGCCGACTACGCGTACGCGGCTGCGAAGGCAGGCCGGGAGGTCCCGCGCGACCAGGCGGAGATCGCCCACATCTACGCGGCCTACGAGGACCTCAAGCGGAACCGCGCGGTCATCGACTTCGAGGACGTCCTGCTGCTGACCGTCGCCGTCCTCCAGGACCGGCACGACATCGCCGAACAGGTACGCGCCCAGTACCAGCACTTCGTGGTCGACGAGTACCAGGACGTCAGCCCCCTCCAGCAGCGGCTCCTGGAACTCTGGCTCGGCGACCGCGACAGCCTCTGCGTCGTCGGGGACGCCAGTCAGACGATCTACTCGTTCACCGGAGCAACGCCCGACCACCTCCTCGACTTCCGTGCCCGCCATCCACGCGCCACGGTCGTCAAGCTGATCCGTGACTACCGCTCCACCCCGCAGGTCGTCCACCTCGCCAACGGCCTGCTCACCCAGGCCCGCGGCCGCGCCGCCGACCACCGGCTGGAACTGGTCTCCCAGCGCGCCCCCGGTCCCGAGCCCGTCTACAGCGAGTACACCGACGAGCCCGCCGAGGCCGAAGGCGCCGCCCGGCGTATCCGGGAGCTCATCGACGCCGGCGTCCCGGCCTCCGAGATCGCCGTCCTGTTCCGTACGAACTCCCAGTCCGAGACCTACGAGCAGGCCCTCGCCGACGCGGGAGTCCCCTACCAGCTGCGCGGCGCCGAACGCTTCTTCGACCGGCCCGAGGTCCGCAAGGCGGGCGTCGCCCTGCGCGGCGCGGCCCGCTTCGGCGGCAACGACTCCCTGCTGGACGACGTCGTCGACCTGCCCTCACAGGTACGCGCCGTGCTGTCCGGAGAGGGCTGGACCAGCACACCCCCGGCCGGGTCCGGTGCCGTCCGGGAGCGCTGGGAATCCCTGGCCGCCCTGGTCAACCTCGCCCACGACTTCTCCGCCGCCCGCCCCGGTGCCACCCTCGGCGACCTCGTCGCCGAACTCGACGAGCGGGCGGGTGCCCAGCACGCCCCGACCGTCCAGGGCGTCACCCTGGCCTCCCTGCACGCGGCCAAGGGCCTTGAGTGGGACGTGGTCTTCCTCGTCGGCATCGCCGAGGGCATGGTGCCGATCACCTATGCCAGGACCGACGAACAGATCGAGGAGGAGCGCCGCCTCCTCTACGTCGGTGTGACCCGTGCCAGAGAACGGCTCCACCTCTCCTGGGCCCTGTCCCGCGCACCGGGCGGACGGCCCAGCCGCAGGCCCAGCCGCTTTCTCGACGGCCTGCGCTCCGGAACAGCCGCCACCGCCGGCCGCACCGGCTCCGGCGCCGGCGGAGGCATCGAGCGGGGCGCGGCGGTCCGCACCCCGGCCGTCCCCCGGCGCACCCAGCGAACCGTGGCCCGCTGCCGGGTCTGCGGCCGCACCCTCACCGACGCCGGTGAGATGAAGCTGATGCGCTGCGAGGACTGCCCCTCGGACATGGACGAAGGCCTCTACGAGCGGCTGCGCGAATGGCGTGCGGTCCAGGCGGAGCGCAGCGGGCAGCCGGACTTCTGCGTCTTCACCGACCGCACCCTGATGGCCATCGCCGAGGCACGGCCCGAGGACCCCGCGGGACTCTCCCGCATCCCCGGTGTCCGCGCCCGCAAGCTGCAGCGCTACGGAGCCGATGTTCTGGCCATCTGCGCAGGCCAGGAGGTCGGGACGGACGAGGGGCGTGACTGATGCGAACTCGTCGGAAAAATAGTTTGCGCATGCCCCGGCAATCCCCATAGGTTCTAGGCACGGAAGCGGCGGCCTTCTCCAAGGCCCTGACTCCGTGTTGTACTTGCATATCCGAATGGATCGGTTCACCCCGGTCCTCAAGACGCCGAGAGGAGGCGAGTCCAGTGATCAGCATCGAAACCAACATCAGCACGGCCAAAATGACCGATCGCTCGGCCGTCTCCACGTGCATGCTCGGCGCCTCGAACCAGGGCACCGGTCTGTCCGGCATTCGTGCCGTCCGTCCGGCGTCCTCCCCTGCTCTCGCGGTCCTTCCCGTCCGTGAGCGCAATGAGCGACCGACGAAGGCACTGGAAGCGGTAGTGGCACAGGCACATGCCTATGCCTTTGCGGCGGCCGGTGCCGGATTCCGGAAGCAGACGACGCAGCACCACCTGATGTGGGCCTTCCGTGGGCCAGAACCCTGGAGTGATCCAGCCTGATCGCCGATCAGGCCGGCGCCTTCAGGGCCGCGGAACCCCACCCGGGATCCGCGGCCCTTCTGTTTTCCCCGAACGGGGACGACGGAGCGAAGGGGCCTCGGGACAGGAACTGAACCCGGTACCAAGCCGACGCCCGGTCAACCGGCCGGAACGACCAGACGAGGAAGACCGAATCGTGCAACTCGAAGCGCACGCCCCGTCCGTACCGCCTTCACGAACGATCCCCCCGCCCGGCCTCACGGAGGACTCCACCTTGATCCCGCTCACCGCGCTCACCGCGCTCGACGACGCCATCGAGAACCTCGGCGTACCCGTCCCCTGCCGTTCCTACGACCCCGAGGTCTTCTTCGCCGAGTCGCCGGCCGACGTCGAGTACGCCAAGTCCCTCTGCCGCACCTGCCCGCTGATGGAGGCGTGCCTCGCCGGTGCGAAGGAGCGGCGTGAGCCCTGGGGCGTCTGGGGTGGCGAGCTGTTCGTCCAGGGTGTCGTCGTCGCCCGGAAGCGGCCGCGTGGCCGCCCGCGGAAGAACCCGGTCACAGCATGAACACCGCCGGAACCATCGACCGTCCCCTCACGCACGACCCCAAGAAGCAGGCCCCGATGAAGCCGTCCGCCAGCGAGCCCGCAGGCTCCGCGACCCCAGACTTCACCACCACCGGCGCGAACGACTCGCGTCAGAACAGGACCCGAGAGATGCAACTCATCCCAGAAGCCCTGGCTCGTGCGCATATGCACGACCTGCTGCACGGCGCCGAGCAGGAACGCCGGGCCGTGCGCCTGGCGACCGCCCGCCGTATGCAGCGCCGGGCGGAGCGCGCCTCCATGCGCGCTCGCCGTGCGCTGGCCATGGCCGTCATGCAGTGATCCAGCACACCTGAAGCGGTGGCCTCCCGGTACCGGGAGGCGAAGCCTTCACCGGGGGCCGGTCCGTCCGAACGGACCGGCCCCCGCGGTGCGTTGCGGCCATCACGCCTCCGCCGCCGACTCCTCCTCGTCCAGTTCGTCCGCGGGGACGAAGCCGGGCAGCCACTCCTCCAGCTCCTCACGCAGCCGCACCGTGGCTCCCAGCTGGCAGAGCACACCGATGGTGCTCAGCGTCACCCGGTGGATCAGCAGGTAGGCCGGTGGCAGGTTGAGCTGCTTGCCCAGTTGGTAGGCGGGGGAGCGGACGTCGGCGATGCGGGCGGCCTGGCTGCGCATCCACGAGCGGGTGAAGGTGAACGCCTCGACCCGGGCCGGTTCGATGATCGGCAGCAGGTAGCCGAGGACCGCGTCGGGGTCCAGCTCTATGGACTCCTTGACGAACCCCTCGGTGCACAGCAGCTCGTAGACCGGATCCGCCTCGCCGTCCAGGGTCATCCGCAACGAGACGCCTATCGGCTCCGGCAGGCCGCCCGGGAGCCGGTCGACGGTGCCGAAGTCCAGAACGCCCAGGCGCCACTCGCCGTCACCGTCCGGGTCGCCGGGCAGCAGACGGAAGTTGCCAGGGTGCGGATCGGCGTGCAGCAGACCGGTGCGGGCCGGGCCGGAGAACAGGAAGCGGGCCAGGAGCTGGCCGGCCCGGTCGCGCTGCTCCTCGGTGCCGTCGTTGATGATCTCCGACAGCGGGATCCCGTCGATCCACTCCGTGACCAGGATCTGATCGCACTGGTGCACCACCGCCGGGACCACCACGTCCGGGTCGTCCGCGAACTCCTCCGCGTGCGCCTGCTGGGCCTGCGCCTCCAGCGCGTAGTCCAGCTCCTCGGAGACCCGGTCCCGCATCTCCGCGATCAGCGGCTTGATGTCCATGCCGGGGATCAGCGGCCCCAGCAGCCGAGCGAAGCGGCTGAGTTGGGTCAAATCGGACAGTAGGGCCTCGCCCGCCCCCGGGTACTGCACCTTGACCGCCACCTCACGGCCGTCGTGCCACACCGCGCGATGGACCTGCCCGATGGAGGCCGCGGCCGCCGGCTTGTCCTCGAACTCCAGGAACAGCTCCCGCCACTCCGCGCCCAGCCGCTCCTCGAGCACCGCGTGGACCGTGCGGGTCGGCATCGGCGGCGCCGCGTCCTGGAGCTTGGTGAGCGCCGCGCGGTAGGGGCCGGCGATCTCCTCGGGCAGGGCGGACTCGAAGACGGACATCGCCTGCCCGAACTTCATGGCACCGCCCTTGAGCTCGCCGAGGACCTTGAACAACTGCTCAGCCGTGCGCTGTTGCAGCTCCCGGCCGACGATTTCCGCGGACTCGCCCACTATCCGTTTGCCCAGCCCCCAGGTCGCCCGGCCGGCGAAGCCGAGCGGGAGCGCGGCGAGCTTGGCGGTTCGGGTGACCGCCTTCCGGGGAAGATCAGACATGCGCCCTCCAGGTCCCAGTTGGCCGCAACGCGCCTGCCTCGCGTCGTTGCTCCGGCGACGGCCGTCGCACCGCCATTGTCGCGCGTGGCTCCCCGTTCATGGAGGAGTGCTCCCCCTTACCTCTCTCCGCTGCCCCGCATCCGCATGCCGGGTGCGGCCAGATCGGCCGGGAATGCCAGGTCAGGCCGGGTAGGGACGTCTCCCAGCGGGTGCCGGCGCTGGACGGCGACTCCCCGTCGAGGAAGGCGAGGGCGTGGGCTGCGGCCAGTCCGGCGACGGCCGTGGCGAGAGCCAGATCACAGGCCCCCACCCGGCGGGCGTTGCCGGAGCGCCACTGGGCGACCAGCCGGGGCCAGGCCGGATCGCGGTCCGTGCGGTCCTGCTGCAGACAGCCCGCACAGCTCGTGCCACCCGGCAGGACGAGGGGCCCGACGACGCCCGTCCCCTCCACGACGCCCGCGTACAGATGGGGCGTGCCGGAGGCCATGAGCGGTTCGGCGGCGAACGGGTCCGGCGCGTGCACGGCGACGTCGTCCCGCGGGGCGAGGATCACGAGGGAGAGGCCAGGCTCGTCGGTTCCGGCGCCGGTGCCTGCGGCGGCCGCGGCGCGGGTGCGGCGCGCGGGTCGGCCCGGGGCCGCGCGGCGGACCGCCGCCCGTGCCGCGTCCTGCCGGCGTTCACGCAGCGAGTCGGCGGGGAGCCCGGCCGGGGCCACGTCCCACGGTTCGACACGTCCCACATCGCGCACGTCGACCTCCCCGACCCCGGCCCCGGACAGCACCGACGCCAGCACGGCCCCGACCCGTCCCGCCCCCCGCACCTGCACGCGCAGCGAGCCGCGGGCGGCGAGCCGGCCGAGCGCGTCGCCCGGTTCCGGAGTGGTCAGGGACAGCGAGGCGAGGTCGGGGCGCAGCCGCTCCAGGACGTCCGTCCGCTCCCGCAGGGCGTCGGCGGCGGGGCCGCCGCCGCGTGTGTCGTCGAGCAGGCCCGCGCGGGCCAGCCGTTCGAGCAGCGCGTCGACCTGGCCGTCCGGCAGGTCCATGCGCCGGCCCTCGTCCCGCAGCAGAGGCAGGCCGCGGGTGCCGTTGAGCAGGTCCAGGAAGCTGCCGGTCGCCGTATCCATCGGTCCCAGTGTCATGGCGTGCGCCGGGGTCATCCCGAACTGCACGGTGTTGAGGTCGCGCCAGCCGCGCCGCAGCGCGGGTTTCACCATCGGATGCATGACAGCCCCCGTGTCCGTCGTATTCTCCTGAATTGTTCCCCGGGTGGGCAAACATCCCGTGGCCGGGTCGTCCCTTGTCCCGTGGGCCGGTGGAGCCGGTCACGCTCTGCCGACCTCCGCCAGCATCCCGGTTGCTGCCGGATCGGTGCCCGAAGTTGTCCACAGGCTGTGGGTGTTCGTCGTACTAACCGACGGTGCCTCTCGGGCATATCGGTCGTACAAATCAAACGCATGGTGGGGCATCAACATCCGAGCGCCCCGGAGCCGGGACTTCGGGCCGCCCCAGCGGGTAACGTCGGGGCGTGCCCGCCGACCCCCTGCACCGCGCCGGACAACCACAGCGCAGCACGACGAGCCAGCCGCCGAGCGGCTCGGGGGCGAGCGCGATCGAGGTCCGCAGGAGTACCCGGCGCCGCCGGACGGTCTCCGCGTACCGCGAGGGCGATCGCACCGTCGTGCTGATCCCCGCCCGGATGTCCGAGGCGGAGGAGCAGCGCTGGGTGACCCTCATGCTCGACAAGCTCGCCGCCCAGGAGAGCAAACGGGTGCTGGGCGACGCCGAACTGACCGGGCGTGCCGAGCGGCTGTCGGCCCAGTACTTCGACGGCCGGGCGCGCCCCGCGTCCGTGCGCTGGGTCACCAACCAGAACACCCGCTGGGGCTCGTGCACTCCGGCCGAGGGCAGCATCCGCCTCTCGCACCGGCTGCAGGGGATGCCGGAGTACGTCATCGACTACGTCCTCTGCCATGAGCTGGCGCATCTGCTGGTGCCCGGTCACGGGGCCGACTTCTGGCGGCTGCTGGAGTCCTACCCGCGCACCGAGCGGGCCCGCGGCTATCTCGAAGGGGTGGTGGCGGCCGAGCGGCTGCCGCACGTGCCCGGCGCCCGAGGCGAGTGACGGACCGCCAGCGGGGCGCGCGGCCGGTTGTGTACCGGGTCTGTACCGACTCGTACCGGCCGCGTCCTTTGCCGAAGTTTGCGGTTAGCCTGGCGCGACGCACTCGCATTCGGGATGGGGGACGGTCGTAACGCATGGCCAGGGAATTCCAACGCGGCCACAAGGCCAGGATCAGTGACCTCACGGCGGGCACCGATCTGTACGTAGGCGTGCAGATCTCCGCCCCCGGACTGACCTTCGACATCAGCTGCTTCGGTCTGGACGCCGACGAGCGCCTCTCGGACGACCGGTACTTCATCTTCTTCAACCAGCCGAAGTCACCGGAGGAGTCCGTCCAGCTGCTGGGCGCCCAGGCCGGCGACACGGAGTCGTTCCGCGTCACCCTGGACCGCGTCCCGGAGGGCATCCGGAAGCTGTCCTTCACGGCGACCGTGGACGGCGCCGGGCAGATGTCGCAGATCGGCCCCGGATATCTGCGCATCGTGGCCGGCGGCGAGGAGGTCGCGCGGTACTCGTTCGACGGCTCGGAGTTCTCCACCGAGCGGGCCGTCATGCTCGGTGACATCTACTTCAAGGACGTCTGGCGGTTCGCCGCGGTCGGACAGGGCTTCGACGGCGGTCTCGATGCGCTGCTGAAGAACTTCGGCGGCGAGGTGCTGGAGGAGGAGGCGCCGGCCGCCCCGCAGCAGCCGCAGTCCACGGCCGCCCCCGGTTTCGCCCCGCCCGCCCAGGCCGTCGCCCCGCCCGCGTTCGGCGGCCCCGCCGCCCCGGCACCCGCCCCCGCGTCCGCTCCGGCCCCGCAGGGATTCACCCCGCCCCCGGCCCCGGCGCCCGCCCCGAACGTGCACGGCGCGCCGACGGTCATCGCACCCCTGACCCCGCCCGCCGGCGGCACCGTCCCGCCCCCGGCCCCGGCGCCCGCGCCCTTCGGCCAGCCGCCGCAACCGCCTTACGGTGGCCGGCCCGGCGCACCGATGCCTCCGGGTTACGGCCAGCAGCCTGCCCACGGCGGCCAGCCCGGCGCACCGATGCCCCCGGGCTACGGGCAGCAGCCCTCCCACGGCGGGCAGCCCGGCGCGCCCATGCCTCCGGGTTACGGGCAGCAGCCGCCGTACGGCCAGGTCCCCGGCCAGCAGGCCGCCGGTTACGGCGTCCCGCAGGGCGCCCCCCAGGGCGGTGTCGGAGTGACGGCCGCGCTGCAGAAGTTCAAGGAGACGCCCACCGGGCAGCGCTGGACGCCGCAGAACTCCAAGCTCATCCGCGTCGACCTCGGCATCGGCGGCCAGCCCGTGCTGGCCCGGCAGGGCAGCATGGTGCTCTACCAGGGCAAGGTCGACTTCAGCTACAAGGGCGCCGGGTTCGCCGGGCGGATCGTGGGCAACGCGACCGGCCAGGAGATGCAGCTGATGCGCTGCACCGGTCAGGGCCAGGTGTTCCTCGCCGAGAACTCCACCCATGTGCATCCCGTCGAGCTCCAGGGCGACGCGATCTGCGTCTCGGCGGAGAACGTCCTCGCCTTCGACGAGAGCCTCCAGTACGAGGTCCGGCGTATCGAGGGCCACGGCATCCCCGGCGGCGCGCTGTTCACGATGCAGTTCCAGGGCACCGGCACGATCGTCGTCAAGACGCACGGCACCCCCGTGGTGCTGCCCGTGACGCCGACGACGTTCGCCGACTGCCACGCGGTGGTCGCCTGGTCGGCAGCCTCCCAGGTGATCGTCTCCAGCCAGGTCCGGATGCGCCGCAACGCCTACCCGGGCGACACCGGGGAGAGCGTCAACCTGCAGTTCCGGGGCGCTCCCGGCAACTTCATCGTCGTCCAGCCGTACGAGGTCTGAGGGAGCCCGTCATGAACCAGCCGCTCGCGGGCTACGCCCCCGCACCCGTCACCGCCCGCATGGAGAACCACGGCAACCACATGCTGAAGGTCGCCATGCAGACCGGCAGCGACCTCCTCGCGCGCGTGGGGTCGATGGTCGCCTACGAGGGCTTCATCCAGTACGAGCCCAACCCGCCCGCCGTCCGCCAGATCGCCCGCGACTGGATGACCGGTGAGGGGGCCCCGCTGATGAAGTGCTCCGGCGACGGACTGCTCTACCTCGCCGACTACGGCGCCGACGTCGTCGTGCTCAACCTCAACGGCGACGGCATCTCGGTCAACGCCACCAACCTGCTCGCCTTCGACGCCCACCTCAGCTGGGGCGTGGAGCGGGTGAAGGGGCTCGCCAAATTCGCCGGGCAGGGCCTGTGGAACACCAAGATCTCCGGGCAGGGCTGGGTCGCGCTGACCTCGCGGGGCAAGCCGATCGTCGTCGACTGCGGCGGCGGTGAGGACGAGACGTACGTCGACCCGGACGCGCTCGTCGCCTGGTCCCCGAACCTGAAGGTGAAGGGCAAGCGCAGCTTCAAGGCGCAGTCGCTGATCGGCCGGGGCAGCGGTGAGGCCTACCAGATGGCCTTCTCCGGCCAGGGCATCGTCGTCGTCCAGCCCAGCGAGGACAGCACCGACCGCCTTCGGTTCCGGGGCTGAGGGGGAGTCAGAACATCATGCAGAGCCCGCTTTTCGCCCACAACGACCAGCAGACCCAGGAGCGCTGGAGCCTGCAGAACAAGCAGATGCTCCGCGTCACCCTGGAGGGCCACGACGACCTCCTCGCCCGCAAGGGGACCATGGTCGCCTACCAGGGCCTGGTCGAGTTCGACGCCGAGTACCGCAGCAACGGCCAGGCACGCGCGCGCAGGCACACCGGTGAGGGCGTGGACCTGATGCGCTGTCACGGGCAGGGCACCGTCTACCTCGCCAACCTCGCCCAGTACGTGCACGTCATGGACGTCGAGCAGGACGGGCTGACCGTGGACAGCTCCTACGTCCTCGCCATGGACTCCTCGCTGCACCACGAGGTCATCGCCGTCGACAGCCTGTACGGCATCTCCGGCTCCGGGAAGTACCAGCTGAACATCACCGGGCGCGGCAAGGTCGCCCTGATGACCTCGGGCGCGCCGCTGCTGATGCAGGTCACGCCCGACAAGTACGTCAACTGCGACGCCGACGCGATCGTCGCCTGGTCCACCGGGCTGCGGGTGCAGATGCAGGCCCAGACGCACTCCTCCGGCGTCTGGCGGCGGCGCGGCAGCACCGGTGAGGGCTGGGAGCTGAGCTTCATGGGCGCCGGCTTCGCGCTGGTGCAGCCCAGCGAGCTGCTGCCGCCGCAGAACGCGCAGATCGGGCAGGGGCTCGCCGCGCAGTTCGGCATGGGACAGCAGGGGGCGCGCGGACAGAACCAGGGCAACGTCTGGAGCTGAGCGCGGGCGAACCGGCAAGGGGTGACCGCCCGGGGCGGTCACCCTTGTGCGTTCACAGCCTGGCGCGCGCCGCCTCCAGCAGGCGTACGACGGACTCGTCGGCCACGCCGGCCACCTCGTCGTACCCGAACCAGCGCAGGTCCAGTGACTCGTCGCTGATCTCCTGGACGGCTCCGGGCGGGGCCAGTACCGCGTACTGGACGTCGAAGTGCCAGTGGCAGGGCGGCGGGATCGGATGCCGGTCCAGGCGGACCGGGCCGCCGGGCACCAGGGACAGCCCCGCGATCCCCGACTCCTCCGTGGCCTCCCGCAGGGCGGCGTCCCGCAGGGTGGCGTCGCCGGGCTCGCAGTGGCCGCCCATCTGCAGCCACATCCGCAGCTTTCTGTGCAGGGTCAGCAGGACCCGGCCGCGCTCGGGGTCGATCACCAGCGCGCTCGCCGTGATGTGACCGTCCCCGCAGGCCTTCCACATGCCGTCCGGATGGGCCGCCAGATGATCCAGGTAGGCCTGGCGCAGCTCCGCCTGGCCCTCGTACCCCTTCAGCACGAGGACCGCGTCGTCGTACAGGCTCACTCGGTGTCGTCGCCCTCGGCCTCGTCGTCCTTCTTCAGGTTCGGCTTCTCGCCGGCGCCGCCCGCCGCCTCGCCGAGCATCTTGTCCAGCTCGGAGAAGTCGAGCTGCTCGCGGTGCACAAAACCGTCGGGGTCGTCCAGGTCGGTGGCCGTCGGCAGCATGTCCGGGTGGGCCCACAGGGCGTCCCGGCCGTCCACGCCGCGCGCGTCCGTGAGCGAGGCCCACAGCCGGGAGGCGTCCCGCAGCCGGCGCGGGCGCAGCTCCAGGCCGATCAGCGTGGCGAACGTCTGCTCCGCCGGGCCACCGGTTGCCCGGCGCCGGCGCAGGGTCTCGCGCAGGGCGTCGGCCGACGACAGACGCGGTTTCGCGGCCGCGTGCACCACCGCGTCCACCCAGCCCTCGACGAGCGCCAGAGCGGTCTCCAGACGGGCCAGCGCCGCCTTCTGCTCGGGCGTGTCCTCCGGCTGGAACATGCCCTGCTGAAGGGCGTCCTGCAGCTGCTCGGGGTTCTGCGGGTCGAACTGCCCGACCACGTCCTCAAGCTTGGCCGTGTCGACCTTGATGCCGCGCGCGTAGCCGTCGACCGCGCCGAACAGGTGCGAGCGCAGCCACGGCACGTGCGCGAACAGGCGCTGGTGAGCCGCCTCGCGCAGGGCCAGGTAGAGCCGGACCTCCTCCTGCGGCACGCCGAGGTCCTTGCCGAACGCCTCCACGTTGGCGGGGAGCAGCGCGGCCTTGCCGGCCGGGCCCAGCGGCAGGCCGATGTCGGTGGAACCGACGACCTCGCCCGCGAGCACGCCCACTGCCTGCCCGATCTGCGTGCCGAACATGGCGCCGCCCATCGAGCGCATCATGCCGATCAGCGGGCCGGCCATGGCCTGCATCTCCTCCGGCAGGACGTCACCCATGGCCGCGCCGACCCGCTCGGCGACCGGGTCGACCAGCTCCTGCCACGCGGGCAGGGTCGCCTCGACCCACTCCGCGCGGGACCAGGCCACCGCCGAGGCGGCGCCCGACGGCAGGGACGTCGCGTCGTCCAGCCACAGGTCGGCCAGACGGACGGCGTCCTGGACCGCGGAGCGCTCGGCACCGCCGACGCTCTCGTCCTTCACGCCGTCCGGGGTGCCCTGGGAGACCGTCTGGCGGGCGATCTGCTTGGCCATGTCCCAGTTCACCGGGCCGCCCTCGTAGGAGAGCATCTGGCCGAGCTGCTGGAACGCGGCGCCCAGGTCGGTGGGGTTCAGGGATCCGAACATCGCTGCGAGCGGGTTGTCGGCGCCGGGGCCGCCAAAGCCTCCGGCTCCGGGCCGCCCGAAACCGAACGGGTTGGCCGGTCCCTCCTCACCACCGCCCTGCTGGTCCCTCTTCTTGCCCTCGTCGCCGTCTTCCGGCTCCTCCGGCGGAAGGCCGAATCCGAATGGGGTGTCACTCACGGGATTCCTCGGCTGGTAAGGCCACCGGTTCTCTCCGGCGGCGCGGCTGCCCGACGTCACCACCCAGCGTAGACACCCGGACCCGATCGGGCCTCGGTGCTTCGCCCACGGAAAGCCTGCGGCAGGATGGATGCACCTGGTACGTGCGCCTCACTCGCGCCCGTACCGAAGACAACCACTGGAGACGCCCGGTGAGTTCCCCAGATCCGCAGGTTCGCGCAGCGCGAAACCATTCAGACCGCCCGTCGCCCGACCATCGCCCCTCGACCACGGCGCTGGGCGCCGGCGGGACGACCGCCGTGCACGGGCCCGTCGTCGCGGTCACCGGCGCGGCCGCCGGGGTCGGCGCGATGCTCACCGAGCGGCTCGCGACCGCCGAGGAGATCAAGCAGGTCATCGCCATCGACGAGCGGCGCGGGGAGTGTGCTGCCGCACAGTGGCACATCCTTGACGTGCGCGACCCGGCGATCGCGGACAAGCTGCGGGGCGCGGACGTGGTGGTGCACCTCGCGCTCGACCTCGACCTGGAGACCGATCCGGCGGCCCGCACGGCCTACAACGTCCGGGGGACGCAGACCGTGCTGACCGCCGCAGCGGCGGCCGGAGTGCACCGGGTGGTGCTGTGCACCTCCGCGATGGTCTACGGGGCGCTGCCGGAGAACGAGCTTCCCCTGTCGGAGGACGCCGAGCTGCGGGCGACGGCCGAGGCCACCGGCGTCGGGGACCTGCTGGAGATCGAGCGGCTGGCGCGGCGCGCCCCGCGCGCGCACCCGGGGCTGAACGTGACCGTGGTGCGGCCCGCGGTGCTGGTGGGAGGCACCGACACCGCGCTGACCCGGTACTTCGAGTCGCCCCGGCTGCTCGTGGTCGCCGGGTCGCGGCCCGCCTGGCAGTTCTGCCATGTCGAGGACCTGTGCGCCGCTCTGGAGTACGCCGTCCTGGAGAAGGTCGACGGGGAGCTGGCCGTCGGCTGCGACGGGTGGCTGGAGCAGGAGGAGGTCGAGGAGCTGACCGGGATCCGGCGGATGGAGCTGCCGTCGGCGGTCGCCCTGGGCGCCGCCGCCCGGCTGCACCGGATCGGCCTCACCCCGTCCCCGGCGGGTGACCTGGCGTACACGATGTACCCCTGGGTGGTCAGCGGGAGCCGGCTGCACGACGCCGGATGGCGGCCCCGCTGGACCAACGAGGAGGTGCTGGCGGAGCTGCTGGAGGAGGTCTCCGGGCGGCACACGGTCGCCGGACGCCGGCTGGGACGCAAGGACGCCACGGCCGCGGGCGCGGCGGGGGCGACGGTGGCGCTGCTGGGCGCCGCAGCGGTGGTACGGCGGGCCCGCAAGGCCCGCCGGCGGTGAGGCGAGGAGCTTCGGCGAGGATCTCCGCGAGGGGCCGCGCCCCGCGCACCCTGTAGGAGGCTCCAAGGCACCCCGCGCGCGTGCCTGGTGAAAGTCGTATTCCGGGATGCCGGAGGTGTGCGGCACGATGGGGGCATGGCACCCACGAACGATCACCCCGGTGAGCAGGCGGCGCAGGACCCCATCAAGCTGATCGGCGTCCGGGAGACCCCGCTCTCCGTGGACGAGGTGTTCGCCGCCGTCGGGGACGACGCCGCCGGCGGCGTCGCGCTCTTCGTGGGGACGGTGCGCAACCACGACGAGGGCGCCGACGTCGACGCGCTCGGGTACTCCTGCCACCCCAGCGCCGAGGCCGAGATGCGGCGGATCGCCGAGAAGGTCGCCGCCGAGTTCCCGGTGCGGGCGCTGGCCGCCGTCCACCGGGTGGGGGACCTCCGGGTCGGGGACCTCGCCGTCGTCGTCGGCGTGTCGTGCCCCCATCGGGGTGAGGCGTTCGAGGCCTGCCGCAGGCTCATCGACGACCTGAAGCACGAGGTGCCCATCTGGAAGCACCAGCGGTTCTCCGACGGGACCGAGGAATGGGTCGGCGCCTGCTGACCGACGTCACCGCCGGCGCACCGGCCCGTCCGGTTGCGTAACCACCCCCCTCGCGTGAGCGTTGTCAGTGCGGATGGTTAATCTGCTGATCAGTCAGTCGCGGACGCTCATGGGGTTGGGAGGTCGGCATGGCGGCGCTCGCCTGGTTGCTGATTCCGCTCGTTGCCGCGGTCGCGGCTGGACTGTGGGGTGGTTGGGCCAATCGGACCCGGAGAATCCGCAGCGACGGTCCCGAACTGGACGGATACGCCCGGTTCCGCGAGGCCATGGAGAAGAAGTCCCACTCCGGCGCCCCCGGCGCCTGAGGAGAGGTGCCCTGACGGTGCGCTGACAGAGGCGTCCCGTACTGTCGTGGCATGCCACGCCGCACCGCGACGATGCTCGCCTCCACCCTGATGCTGATCGCGCTCCTGTGCGCGGGAGTGCTCATCCCCGTGCCGTACGCGGAGATGTCCCCCGGGCCGACCGTGAACACGCTCGGGGAGCACGACGGCGAGCCGGTGCTGCAGATCTCCGGCCACAAGACGTACGCGACGGACGGTCACCTGAACATGACCACCGTCCGGGTCACCAGCGCCGACTTCCGGATGAACCTGGTGGAGGCTGTCTACGGCTGGCTGGCGCACGACAGCAAGATCGTGCCGCACGACACCCTCTACCCGGACGGCAAGACCGAGCAGCAGTCCACCCAGGAGAACGCCGAGGAGTTCAGCCAGTCCCAGGAGAGCGCCAAGGTCGCCGCCCTGAAGGAACTGGGCGTCCCGGTGACGTCCTGGGTGATCGTCTCCACCGTCGTCAAGGGCTCCCCGGCCGAGGGCCGGCTGCACGCCGGGGACGTGATCAAGGCCGTGGACGGGACGGCCGTCAAGCAGCCGTCCGACGTCGCCGAGTTCGTCACCCGGCACAAGCCCGGCCAGAAGGTCGTCTTCACCGTCGTCCCGGCCAAGGAGCAGGCAGCGGCCGCGAAGCAGCGCAAGACGGCGACGAAGACCCGGGACGTCGGCATCACGACGGCGACCTCCCACGACAGCGGCGCCCGGCGCGCCATCGTCGGGATCTCCGCCGGGACCGACCACACCTTCCCGTTCAGCATCGACATCAAGCTCGCCGACGTCGGCGGGCCCAGCGCCGGACTGATGTTCGCGCTCGGCATCTACGACAAGCTCACCCCGGGCAGCCTCACCGGCGGCAACTTCGTCGCCGGCACCGGCACCATCGACGACAAGGGGACGATCGGACCGATCGGCGGCATCGAGATGAAGACCGTCGGCGCACGCGGCAAGGGCGCCCGGTACTTCCTCACCCCCGCCGACAACTGTGCGGCAGCCGCCAAGGACACCCCGAGCGGGCTCACGCTCGTCAAGGTGAAGACCATCGGCGACGCACTCGACGCCCTGAAGGACATCCGCGGCGGCGACACAGCCGCTCTGCCGAAGTGCACCACCAAGAGCTGACCGGCGGTCCCGAAGACGCGGCTGGGGGCGCTCCCGATCACCGGGAGCGCCCCCACGCCGTACCGGAGGGAATCAGTCCGCGAAGGTCGCCGCCAGCGCCTCGGCCAGGCCCGGCACCAGCTCCGGCCCCGTCAGGACCTCCGTCGCGGAGTCCTTCTCGCGCAGGCGCAGCGCCGACTCGCGGCCGCCTTCGCGCAGCACCGCGACCGTCATGCGGACCTCCTGGCGCTCGGGGTGCTCCGCCACCCACTTGGCCAGCTTGGCCTCGCTCAGGCCCTGCGGCACCTGCGCCTCGGCGGACGGCGGCAGCATCAGGCGCTCCACGGTGAGCGCGCAGCCCACCACCGCGTCCGGCCAGGCGATGGTGCCGAGGAACTCGTCGAGCGGCTTGTCCGTCGGAACCTCGTCCTGCTCGATCGGGGTGAGACCGGCCGTCTCGGACTCCTCGTCGAGGCCGAGCTGGGTGGCGAGCGAGGGTTCCTGAACCCGCAGTCGTGCGGTGTCTACGAGGGCGAAGAGGCGGGCGGGCTGGTCCCAGCCGAGGCCGGAGGTGTACTCGTCGATCTCGAGTACGGCCCGGGTGAGCGGGCTCGCTGCCATGGGAGTGTTGGACATGGTCACAATCCTGCCTCGTTCCCGGCCGGAATCGGGAACCGAGTGAACCGTGAGTAAGTTGCATAGGTGTGGCCCGCGATCACGGGGGGCCTCGGCCGGCCCGTGAAAACGGGGGCCTGACGTATCGACAGCGAACTTCGAGGTGCGCACCTTGGCTTTCCAGATGCCGGACCGCGGCGGAGGCCCGACGGGGCCACGGATCAGAGCGGGACGCCCGTCCCGGCGGGCCCGGGCCCTGCTCATGACACTGGGCGTCCTCGCCGTCCTCGGCATGGTGTTCACCATGTTCGCGGGCTTCTGGACGGACTGGCTGTGGTACCGGTCGGTGCACTACTCGTCCGTGTTCACCACCATGCTGTGGACCAAGATCGGGCTGTTCTTCGTCTTCGGTCTGCTGATGGCCGTCGCCGTCGGCCTCAACATCTGGCTGGCGCACCGGCTGCGGCCCCCGCTGAGCGCCATGTCCATGGAGCAGCAGAGCCTGGACCGCTACCGGATGGGCATCGCGCCGTACAAGACCTGGCTGCTGCTCGCCGTCGCCTGCCTCGTCGGTCTGATCGCCGGCGCCTCCGCGGCCGGCCAGTGGCGCACCTGGCTGATGTGGGTCAACGGCGTGCCCTTCCAGCAGAAGGACCCGCAGTTCCACCTCGACGTCTCCTTCTACGCCTTCGACCTGCCCTGGTACCGGTTCCTGCTGGGCTTCGGCTTCGCCACCGCGATCCTGTGCCTGATCGCCGCCGCGCTCACCCACTACCTGTACGGCGGGCTGCGCGTCACCAGCCCGGGCGCGCGCGCCACCGCCGCCGCGACCGGGCATCTGTCGGTGCTCCTCGGCATCTTCGTGGCGCTGAAGGCGGTCGCCTACTGGCTCGACCGGTACGGGCTCGCCGTCAAGTCCAGCGACTTCAAGGCGACCGGCAACTGGACCGGCCTGCGCTACGTCGACGCCAACGCCTACCTGCCGGCCAAGACGATCCTGTTCTGCATCGCCGTCATCTGCGCGCTGCTGTTCTTCGCCACCCTGTGGCGGCGCACCTGGCAGCTGCCCGTGATCGGCTTCGGCCTGATGGTCCTCTCCGCGATCCTGATCGGCGGCCTGTACCCGGCCATCGTGCAGAAGTTCCAGGTGCAGCCCAACGAGCAGGCCAAGGAAGCCCCGTACGTCCAGAAGAACCTCAAGGCGACCCGTGAGGCGTACGGCATCGACGACACCAAGGTCACCGAGTACGCCGGCAAGTCCACCACCGCGGACAAGACCAAGCTGCGTGACAAGGTCGGCGACACGGCGAGCATCCGCATCATGGACCCGAACGTCGTCTCGCCGACGTTCCAGCAACTGCAGCAGATCAAGGGCTACTACGGGTTCCCGGCCAACCTGGACGTCGACCGGTACGCCAAGGACGGCAAGGAGCAGGACACCGTCCTCGGACTGCGCGAGCTGAACCTGGCCGGCATTCCGAAGAACAACTGGATCAACGACCACTTCCGCTACACGCACGGCTACGGCGCGGTCGCCGCCAAGGGCACCGAGGCCGACGCCGAGGGCCGCCCGGTCTTCACCGAGAAGAACCTGCCGTCCGAGGGCTCCCTCGGCAGCTACAAGCAGCAGATCTACTACGGCGAGAAGACCACCACGTACTCGATCGTCGGCGGCCCGCAGAAGGAGGTCGACTACTCCGACAACGAGCGCGAGAAGACCACCAGCTACCAGGGCAAGAGCGGGGTCAACCTCGACAACCCGGTCAACCGGGCCGCGTACGCGGTGGCGTTCAACGAGCCGCAGATCCTCTACTCCGGTGCGATCGGCAAGGGGTCGCGGATCCTGTACAACCGCACCCCCAAGGAGCGCGTCGAGGCGGTCGCTCCCTGGCTGACCATCGACGGCGACGCCTATCCGGCCGTCGTGAACCACCGCATCCAGTGGATCGTCGACGCGTACACGACCACCAACGGCTATCCGTACGCCTCCCGTACCACGCTCGGTGACACGACGGCCGACTCGCAGACCGCGACGAACAACTCCCGCGCGGTGGTGGCCCAGCAGAACCAGGTCAACTACATCCGCAACTCGGTGAAGGCGACCGTCGACGCGTACACCGGCGAGGTCAAGCTCTATCAGTGGGACACCGCGGACCCCGTGCTGAAGACCTGGATGAAGGCCTTCCCCGGTACGGTCCAGCCGCGCGCGGACATCTCCGCCGACCTGACGGAGCATCTGCGCTACCCGCAGGACCTGTTCAAGGTCCAGCGCGAGCTGCTCACCCGCTACCACGTGACCGACGCGCAGACCTTCCTCAGCGGCAGCGAGGTGTGGGAGGTGCCCGACGACCCGTCCAACGACTCCGGCAACGCCGTGCCGCCGTACTACCTGAGCATGAAGATGCCGGACCAGAGTGCCCAGGCGTTCTCGCTGACGACGACGTTCACGCCGAACGGGCGGGACAACCTCAGCGCCTTCATGGCCGTCGACTCCGACCCGGGCACAAGCGACTACGGCAAGATCAGAGTCCTGAAACTGCCGGCGAGCACCACCGTTTACGGCCCCAAGCAGGTCCAGAGCCAGTTCAACTCCGAGTCGGACATCGCCGAGACCATCAGCCTGCTGAGCAGAGGCCACTCCAAGGTCGAGTACGGCAACCTGCTGACCGTGCCCCTGGACGGAGGACTGCTCTACGCGGAGCCCGTCTACGTCCGTGGTGGTTCGCTGAAGTACCCCTTGCTGCGCAAGGTGCTGGTCACCTATGAGGGCAGGACCGCCTTCGAGGACACCCTGGACGAGGCGCTCAACAAGGTGTTCGGCGTACAGGGTTCGACCACACCGCCGAAGACCGGGAACAACCCGCCCGACACGAGCAACCCGACGGTCAGGCAGGCGCTCGACGACGCCCAGAAGGCGTTCGGGGCCGGGCAGGAGGCCCTGCAGAAGCCGAAGCCCGACTGGTCCGCGTACGCCAAGGCGCAGGACGATCTCGAGGCGGCGCTGAAGCGGGCCGAAGAGGCGCAGGCCAAGGCTGACAAGGCCGCCGGCGGTGACAAGACCGGCGGCGGCGACAAGAGCTGATCAAGACCGCCCCGCGCCGTGATACGGTTGCTGAACAACGGCGCGGGGTGGAGCAGCTCGGTAGCTCGCTGGGCTCATAACCCAGAGGTCGCAGGTTCAAATCCTGTCCCCGCTACTGATGACGAAGGCCCGGATTCCTTACAGGGATCCGGGCCTTCGTGGTGTGCGAACTCATGTACAGATCGGGAGGGACGGCCGCGCCGCCGTGGGGAGTTGGGCTGTCTGTGTTTGACTTGTCTCTCTGTGGGCAAGTCGACAAAACGCTGAAGTGACCTCACGGGCTGCGGTATACCGGGTGTACCCAGGTTGCAGGTGGTGCGACGATGGACGTTATGGGGGACAAGGCGACTCTGTTCGGGACAGGGCGATTTGTGCAGTCTCCGGGTGATGGACCGGCCCGGGACGAAATGGGCGACATGGGGGATGTCGCCGAGGACGTACGCCTCCGGCTCGCCGCGCGGACCGGCGACACCGAGGCGATGAGCGTCCTCGGCGCCATGCTCCTGCGCAGCGGAGACCTCGACGAGGCCGAGCCCCACCTGCGTGCCGCCACCGCGGCCGGCGACCGCGCCGCCGCCAACAATCTCGGTGTCCTCCTGCACCAGCGCGGCTATGCCGAGGAGGCCGCCGGCTGGTGGCGGATCGCCGCCGTGGCCGGCTCGGCCGCCGCCGCACACGCGCTGGGCCGCCACCACCGAGAGCGCGGGGACGAGCCCGCCGCCGAGTACTGGCTGCGCCAGTCCGCCGAGCAGGGCCACGCCCTGGGCGCCTACGCGCTCGCCGATCTGCTGGAGCACCGCGGGGACGCCGCGGCCGGGGACTGGATGCGGGCCGCCGCCGAACGCGGGCACCGTGAGGCCGCCTACCGGCTGGCGCGCGCGCTCGACCGGAAGGCCGCCGCCGAGGACGAGGCCGGGTCCGACAACGCTGTCGAGGAGACCGAGCAGTGGTACCGGCAGGCCGCCGCGCGCGGTCACCGGCGGGCCGCGCTGCACCTCGGGGCGATCCTGGAGAAGCGCGGAGACCTCAAGGAGGCCGGACGCTGGTACCTGACCTCCGCCAAGGACGGGGAGGCCCGGGCCGCCTGCGCGCTGGGATTCCTGCTGCGCGACGCCGGGGACACCGAGAGCGCCGCCGTGTGGTGGCTCAGGGCCGCCCAGGACGGCGACGGCAACGCGGCCAACGCGCTGGGCGCGCTGCACGCCGAGCGCGGCGAGACGCAGACCGCCGAGCGCTGGTACCGGGCCGCGCTGGACGCCGGGGACGACAACGGGGCCTACAACCTCGGGCTGCTCTGCGCCGAGCAGGGCCGGACCGTGCAGGCCGAGCAGTGGTACCGGCGGGCGGCGTACGCCGGGCACCGGGAGGCGGCGAACGCGCTGGCCATCCTGCTGCTCCAGGGCGATGACCCGGCCGGTGCGGAGCCCTGGTTCTCCAAGGCTGCCGAGGCCGGCAGCGTGGACGCCGCGTTCAACCTGGGCATCCTGCACGCCGGGCGGGGCACCGAGGAGGACGCCGGGATCGCGCTGCGCTGGTACGAGCGCGCGGCCGCCGCCGGGCACACCGAGGCCGCCCTGCAGGTCGGGATCGCCCGGCTGCGCGAGGGCGACGAGCAGGGGGCCGAGCGGCACCTGCGCTGCGCGGCCGGCGGCGGCAACCCGGAGGCGGCGTACCGGCTCGCGACCCTGCTGGACGCGCGGCGGCCCCCGGAACCGGCGCATGAGCTGGGCGAGATCGTGCACGAGAAGACCGAGTGCGAGGAGTGGTACGAGCGGGCGGCCTCCCAGGGGCACCGCCGTGCCCAGGTGCGGGTGGGCATGCTCGCCGCGGCCCGGGGCGACGTGGTCGAGGCCGCGCGGTGGTACCGGGCGGCGGCCGAGGCCGGATCGCGCAACGGGGCGTTCAACCTCGGCCTGCTGCTGGCCCGGGAGGGCAGCGAGCCCGAGGCGGCGGTGTGGTGGACACGGGCCGCCGACGCCGGGCACGGGCGGGCGGCGCTCCGGCTGGCCCTGGTCTACGCGCGTCGCGGTGAGCTGGCGGAAGGCCAGCGATGGGCCGACCGCGCGGTGGCGCTGGGGCCGGCGGAGGTGTCCGAGCGGGCGGGCCGGCTGCGGGACGCCCTGCGGGAGGAGCTCTCGGCGTGACCCCGGCCACTCACCGGTAATGGATTTGCTTCCGCGGGCTTGCCTCCCGTAGTGTCGTGTTCACCGACGCGGGGTGGAGCAGCTCGGTAGCTCGCTGGGCTCATAACCCAGAGGTCGCAGGTTCAAATCCTGTCCCCGCTACTGAAGGCCGAGGGCCGGAATCCAGAAATGGGTTCCGGCCCTCGGTCGTTTTCGCTTCCCAGGGGTGGGCGCGCAAAAAGAAGAGGGGCCGCAGCCCCTCTCCTCGTATGCCTCGCGTCACATGCCCTGTGTCACGCGCCCGCGCAGTTCGGGCAGAGTCCCCGGTACGTCACCTCGACGTCCGACACCGTGAAGCCGAAGCGCTCGGTGTCGGGGAGGTCGGCGAGCGGGTTGCCCGTGGGGTGCACGTCACGGATGGCGCCGCACTGGGCGCAGACCAGGTGGTGGTGCGGCTGGTGCGCGTTCGGGTCGTACCGCTTGGCGCGCTTGTCCGTCGTGACCTCGATCACCTCGCCGAGGGTCACCAGCTCGCCCAGCGTGTTGTAGACGGTCGCCCGGGAGATCTCCGGCAGCTTCGTGACGGCCCGCGCATGGACCTCGTCGGCCGTCATATGGACGTGCTCGCCGTCGAGAACCTCGGCCACCACGCGTCGCTGTGAGGTCATCCGCCATCCGCGTCCGCGCAGCCGTTCCAGTAGGTCGCTCATGGAAGCAGCGTAACAGCAAGAGGACCAGATCCCGAATAGGTGTGACTTTGGAACGACATTTGACTTGGACAATGTCCAATGTAGGATCGAAGCCGGGCTTTGAACAATGGACAGGACTGGTCGGTAATGACGCAGGAGGCGTACGTGACGCAGGGACCGCTCACCACGGAGGCCGGTGCACCGGTGGCCGACAACCAGAACAGCGAGACCGCAGGCGTCGGGGGCCCGGTGCTCGTGCAGGACCAGCTGCTCCTGGAGAAGCTGGCCCACTTCAACCGTGAGCGCATCCCGGAGCGCGTCGTGCACGCCCGGGGCGCGGGGGCGTACGGCACCTTCACGGTGACCGCCGACGTCACCCCGTACACGCGCGCCGCCTTCCTCTCCGAGGTCGGCAAGGAGACCGAGACCTTCCTGCGCTTCTCGACCGTGGCCGGCAACCTGGGTGCGGCGGACGCGGTCCGTGACCCGCGCGGCTTCGCGCTGAAGTTCTACACCGAGGAGGGCAACTACGACCTCGTCGGGAACAACACGCCGGTGTTCTTCATCCGCGACGCGATCAAGTTCCCGGACTTCATCCACACCCAGAAGCGCGACCCGTACACCGGTTCCACGGAGGCGGACAACGTCTGGGACTTCTGGAGCCTGAGCCCGGAGAGCACCCACCAGGTCACCTGGCTGTTCGGCGACCGGGGCATCCCGGCGTCGTATCGGCACATGGACGGCTTCGGCTCGCACACCTACCAGTGGAACAACGAGGCCGGCGAGGTCTTCTGGGTGAAGTACCACTTCAAGACCGACCAGGGGATCAGGAACCTCAACGCCGCGGAGGCCGAGGCCCTCGCGAGCAAGGACCCCGACTCCCACCAGCGCGACCTGCGCGAGGCGATCGAGCGCGGCGAGTTCCCGAGCTGGACCGTGGGCGTGCAGATCATGCCCGCGGCGGACGCGGCGACGTACCGCTTCAACCCGTTCGACCTGACCAAGGTGTGGCCGCACGCGGACTACCCGGTCATGGAGATCGGCAGGCTGGAGCTGAACCGCAACCCGCGGAACGTCTTCGCCGAGGTCGAGCAGTCGATCTTCTCGCCCGCGCACTTCGTGCCCGGTATCGGCCCCTCGCCCGACAAGATGCTCCAGGGCCGCCTGTTCGCGTACGGCGACGCGCACCGCTACCGCGTCGGCATCAACGCCGACCACCTGCCGGTGAACCGGCCGCACGCCGCCGAGGCGCGCACCAACTCCCGGGACGGCTACCTCTACGACGGCCGGCACGGCGGTGCGAAGAACTACGAGCCGAACAGCTTCGGGGGTCCGCGGCAGACCGGCCGGCCGCTGTGGCAGCAGTTCGACGGCTTCACCGCCGGCACCGGCAGCCACCCGACGCCACTGCACGCCGAGGACGACGACTTCGTGCAGGCGGGCAACCTCTACCGGCTGATGTCCGAGGAGGAGAAGGAGCGCCTGGTCGCCAATCTGGCCGGGGCGATCTCCCAGGTCTCGCGCGAGGACATCGCCGAGCGTGCGATCGGCAACTTCCGCGACGCCGACGCCGACTTCGGCAAACGGCTGGAGGCCGCGGTGCAGGCGCTGCGCGGCTGAGCCGCGCGGGCCGAGTCACTTGTGCTGACGTGAGCAGCGATCAGGGCGGGCCGGATCCCGAGGGGTCCGGCCCGCCCCTGTGTGCTCAGAGCGCCGGTGCCGGCTCCCGGGCCGGGACCCAGCAGCGGATGATGTCGCGGACCGACACGATGCCGACGGGCTCGCCGCGGTCGAGGACCACCAGGTGCCGGAAGCCGCCGCGGGTCATGGCCCGGGCCGCCTCCTGGAGGGTCCAGGTCGGGGTGGCGAAGACGACGTCGGTGGTGGTGTGGGCGTGGGTGCGTTCCGTGTCCGGGTTCTGGCCGAGGCCGACGGAGTTGAGGATGTCGCGTTCGGTGAGGATGCCGACGCCGCCGGCGTCCGGGTCTAGGACCACGGCCGCGCCGACGTGACGGGCGGACATCAGGGCGGCTGCCTGACGGAGGGTGTGGGCGGGGCCGACGGTGAGGACCACCGTGCTCATGGCGTCTCGGACGAGCATGGGATGAGGCCACCTCCTAGGAATCCATGACGTTGTGCATGGATTCACAAATTCACAAGTGAGGGTCGACCTCAGAGTGCCCGGTAAAGAGCGGGTCAACAAGAGGGCGCGCGCGGCCAGTTGAGGGCGCGCGCGGAACTCGCTGGGTACTCAGGGGCGCCGGCGCCGGTCGAGATGGTCCAGCAGGACGTCGTGCAGCAGGCCGTTGGAGGCCGCCGCGTTGCCGCTGTGCGGGCCCGGACGGCCGTCGAGCCCGGTGAAGGTGCCGCCGGCCTCGGTGACGATGATCGCGTTCGCCGCCATGTCCCACAGGGACAGCTCCGGCTCGGCGCAGATGTCGACGGAGCCCTCCGCGACCATCATGTAGGGCCAGAAGTCGCCGTACGCGCGCGTGCGCCACACGTCGCGGGTCAGGTCGAGGAAGCCGTCCAGACGGCCCTGCTCCTCCCAGCCGGAGAGCGAGGAGTACGCGAAGGACGCGTCCGCCAGATCGCCGACCTGGGAGACGTGGATGCGGGACGCGGAGGTGAGACTGCGGCCGGTGAAGGCGCCGTGGTCCTTGGCGGCCCACCAGCGGCGGCCGAGGGCGGGGGCGGAGACGAGGCCGACGACCGGGTGGTAGCCGCCCTCGCCCGCCTCCATCAGCGAGATGAGGGTGGCCCAGACCGGAACGCCCCGGACGTAGTTCTTGGTGCCGTCGATCGGGTCGATCACCCAGCGGCGGGGCCCCGTGCCCTCGACGCCGTACTCCTCCCCGAGGACCGCGTCCCGTGGTCGGGCGCGCTTGAGGTGGCCGCGGATGAGTTCCTCCGCCGCCTTGTCCGCCTCGCTCACCGGGGTCATGTCCGGCTTCGTCTCCACCTTCAGGTCGAGAGCCTTGAAACGGTCCATGGTGGTGGCGTCGGCCGCGTCCGCGAGTACGTGGGCGAAGCGGAGGTCGTCGAGGTAGTCCGGCATGCCTTGAACCGTATCCGCCATGGACGCCGCGGGGCCACAAGGGGCCGGGGCCGGGCAGCGCGGAACGGTGGCCCGCGCACCCTTGACAGTGCATGGGAGCGCGTCAAATCTGGGCGCAGAGTTGTCCGCCCCAGGGAGGCGATGATGCCTGCGGCCCGGGAATCCCTACTGGACGCCGCCGCCATGGCGCTCGCGCGCCGGCCGTGGTCCGCGGTGCGGATGGTCGATGTGGCCGCGGCGGCCGGGGTGTCCCGGCAGACGCTGTACAACGAGTTCGGGAGCAAGGAAGGGCTCGCCAGGGCGCTGGTGCGGCGGGAGGCCGACGGATATCTCGCCGGGGTGGAACGGGCCCTCGCCGCGCACACCGACCCGCGCGACCGGCTCACCGCCACCGCCGAGTGGATGGCGTCGGCGGCCCGGGACAGCGCGCTGGTACGGGCCCTGCTCACCGGATGCTGGAGCGAGAGCCTCCCGGCGCCGGCGCTCGCCGCGGTGCGGTCCTCCTCCGTCGTACCCGCGCAGCGCCGGGCGGACGGGCCGCTGCCCTCGCCCGGCGACTTCGTGCGGCTGGTGCGGGACCGGGCGGTGACCGTGCTGGCCGGACCCGCCGCGGCCGCGGAGGACACCGCCGACCTGACCCGCTCCTGCGAACTGGCCGTACGCCTCGCCCTGTCCTGCGTCGCGGCACCACCGGGGGAGGACGGCGTGGCGGAACTGGTGCGCGGCGTCCTGATCCGGCACCTGGTGTGACCTTCGGCCTCCCGGCCGGGGGCGCGGGAGAACTCCCCGACAGGGGCCCGAGCGGCGACACGGCCGAGGGACGTGAACGGCGGGGCGGCCAGGGGCCGTCGGCGATGGCCGGCCCAAGGGTGCGAGCGGGTGGCCAGGGGACGTCAGCGGCGGCGGGCCGGCGTCTGGGGAGGACATTGGCCGGACGGCTGGAGGATGTCGGCGGCGGCTCGGCCCGAGAAGTGGGCGCTGGTCGAAGGACGGCGGACCGAGCAGAGGGGTCGGCGCGACCACGACGAATCAGCCGGGGCCGGCCAGAAAAGGTGTCAGCGGCGGCCCCGTCGGCGAATTCGGCCGAGGCCGCCCACAGGGTGCCGGCGGCGCCCCGGCCCGCACACGCGAGCCGTCGCTCCCCTAGTGCGCCGAGCCCGACAGTTGGAGGCCGATCACGCCCATGATGACCAGGGTGATCGAGACGATCTTCAGGGTCGACACCAGGTCGCCGAGGAAGACCATGCCGTAGATCGCGGTGCCCGCCGCGCCGATCCCGGTCCACACGGCGTACGCGGGGCCGACGTCGAGCTTCTTCAGGGACAGGGTCAGCAGGCCGAAGCTGCCCAGGGCGAAGGAGGCGAAGGCGATCGTCGGCCACAGCCGGGTGAACCCGTGCGAGAGCTTGAGGCACACGGCGAAACCGGTCTCCAGAATCCCGGCCACTATGACCAGCAGCCACGCCATGTGCGGTCCTCCCGTAGGTCCGGATCTCCGGCTCGGTGCGATTATGCACTTACCGAACGCGACCCCCGGCAAACCCCGCGGCGCTCAGTCGCCCTCCCTGCGGTCCCGCGTGGCCAGCAGCCGGCGCAGCGAGTACAGCCGCGCCGGGTCGGCGTGGCCCTCCGCCACGTACGCGTCCAGCGCGCAGTCCGGCTCGTCGTGGCTGCACGCGCGCGGGCAGCCCTCGGTGCCCGGCTCCAGGTCCGGGAAGGCGTGGATCACCCGGGAGGGATCGATGTGCGCCAGGCCGAAGGAGCGCACGCCCGGGGTGTCGATGACCCAGTCGGCCGCCCCGGTGAGGGGCAGCGCGAGGGCGGAGGTGGTGGTGTGGCGGCCGCGGCCCGTCACTGCGTTGACATGGCCGGTCGTACGCCGCAGGTCCGCCGGGACGAGCGCGTTGACCAGGGTCGTCTTGCCCACGCCCGAGTGGCCCACGAACGCGGTGACCCGGCCGGCCAGGTACTCGCGCACCCGGTCGGCGGCGTCCTCGTTCCGCAGTTCCTCCCGGCTGGTGACGACGTACGGGATGTCGAGCGCGCCGTACAGCTCCAGCAGCTTGTCCGGCGGGGCCAGGTCGGACTTCGTCATCACCAGCAGCGGCTCCAGGCCGCCGGCGTAGGCCGCCACCAGGCAGCGGTCGATCAGGCGCGGGCGCGGCTCGGGGTCGGCGAGGGCCGTGACGATCGCCAGCTGGTCGGCGTTGGCCACGACCACCCGCTCGAAGGGGTCGTCGTCGTCCGCGGTGCGGCGCAGCACCGAGGTGCGCTCCTCGATGCGCACGATCCGCGCGAGGGTGTCCTTGTTGCCGGACAGATCGCCGACCAGGGCCACCCGGTCGCCCACGACGGCCGCCTTGCGGCCCAGTTCCCGGGCCTTCATGGCCATCACGGTCCGGTCCTCGACCAGGCAGGTCAGCCGGCCCCGGTCGACGGTGAGGACCATGCCCTCGGCGGCGTCCTCGTGCTTGGGCCTGATGTTGGTACGCGGCCGGTTGCCCTTGCGGTTGGGACGGCTGCGGATGTCGTCCTCGTCTGTGTGCTTGCCGTAGCGGCGCATGATCCCAGTCCGCCCGTCAGTTCCCCAGCATCCCGGTCCACAACTCGGGGAAGTCCGGCAGGGTCTTCGCCGTCGTCGCCACGTTCTCGATCCGCACGCCCTCGATGACGAGGCCGATGATCGCACCGGCGGTGGCCATGCGGTGGTCCTCGTAGGTGTGGAACACCCCGCCGTGCAGCGGGCGCGGGCGGATGTGCAGGCCGTCGGCCGTCTCGGCGACGTCGCCGCCGAGTTCGTTGATCTCCTTGGTGAGCGCGGCCAGCCGGTCCGTCTCGTGCAGCCGCAGATGGGCCACGCCCCGCAGGGTCGAGGGGGAGTCGGCGAGCGCGGCGACCGCGGCGATGCCCGGGGTCAGCTCACCGACGTCGCTCAGGTCGACGTCGATGCCGTGCACGGCGCCCGAGCCGGTGAACACCAGCCCGAACTCGGTCAGCTCGCAGGAGCCGCCCATCTCGGTGAAGATCTCGCGCAGTCGGTCACCGGGCTGGGTGGTCCGCTCCGGCCAGTCCGGGATCAGCACCTTGCCACCGGTGACCAGGGCCGCCGCCAGGAACGGCTGGGCGTTGGACAGGTCCGGCTCGATCGTGAGGTCCCGCCCGAGCAGGGCACCCGGCGTCACTCGCCACACGTTCGGCTCGCCGCCCGACTCCGGGGTGTCCACCTGGGCGCCTACCGCGCGCAGCATGTCCACGGTCATCCGGATGTGCGGCACGGAGGGCAGGGAGGCCCCGGTGTGGCGGACCTCGACACCCTGGTTGAAGCGCGGGCCGGACAGCAGCAGCGCCGAGACGAACTGGGACGACGAGGAGGCGTCGATCGACACCGGACCACCGTCCAGCGCCCCGGCGCCGTGCACGGTCAGCGGCAGCGCGCCCCGGCCGTCGTCGTCGATCCGGGCGCCGAGCACCCGCAGCGCGTCGATCACGCCGTTGAGGGGACGCTCGTACGACCGCGGGTCCCCGTCGAACCGGATCGGGCCGTCGGCCAGCGTGGCCACCGGCGGCAGGAAGCGCATCACCGTGCCGGCGTTGCCGACGTCGACCGTGGCCGGACCGTGCAGGCCGGTGGGCAGCACGCGCCAGGCCTCACCGGAGCCGTCCGGGCCGACCCCCTCCTCGATCTCCACGCCCATGGCCCGCAGGGCGCCGGCCATCAGCAGGGTGTCGCGGGAGCGCAGTGGACGGCGCAGCCAGCCGGGCTCGGAGGCGAGGGCGGCCAGCACGAGGGCTCGGTTGGTCACCGACTTGGACCCGGGCACGTGGACCGTCGCGTCGACGGCTCCGCTCGCGTGCGGGGCGGGCCAGAGGGCGGGGTGGGCGGTGTTCGGGGCCATGGGGCCACTTTATAAGGAGGGCCCGGTATCAACCTTCCAGCAGCCAGCGGCCCCCGCCGATCAAGGAGCACAGGGACACCGCGTGGAACAGGAACAGCCACAGGCCGGCCGGTACGTGCGTCAGGCGGGACAGCTGGTCGGCGTCGGAGTCGCCCGCGCCTCCGCGCATCCGCTTGGCCTGCAGCTCGAACGGCGGCCGTACCCCGCCGAGCAGCAGGAACCACACCACCGCGTACGCGAACGCCGCCTGCACCTGCGGCCCCGCGAGCCACGACACCAGCAGGAAGGCACCGCCTGTCAGCACCACGGTCAGTACCCCGTAAGCGTTGCGGATCATCACCAGCATGACGACCAGCAGGGCGGTCGCCGCCCACAGCAGCAGGGTGATGCGGCCGGCGGCCAGCAGCGCGGCACCGCCCAGGCCCAGCAGCGAGGGCGCCGTGTACCCCGCCGCCGCGGTGAGGATCATGCCCAGGCCGTACGGCCTGCCCCGGCTGACCGTGAGGCCGCTGGTGTCGGAGTGCAGGCGGATGCCGGTGAGCTGCCGGCCGGTGACCAGCGCCACCAGACCGTGTCCGCCCTCGTGCGCGATGGTGATGGCGTTGCGCGCTATGCGCCACAGAGTGTGCGGTACGACGACGGCGAGCGCGGCGACGCCTGTGGCCAGCACCACCCACAGGTCGGGATCGGGCTGGGTGCCGGTGAGCCGGTCCCAGAGGCCGGGCAGCGCGAGGGCGGCGAGGCTGTCCATGTGACTGAGTGGCTCCCTGTAGTGGTACGGAGTCTGGCAGTGTGGCACGTATGTGCGGACGGTATGCATCCAGTCGTGGGCCCGAGGATCTCGCGGGAATCTTTGAGATCGAGAAGTGGGAGCCGAAGGAGACCCTGGAGCCGGACTACAACGTGGCTCCCACCAAGGAGGTCTACGCCGTCCTGGACCGTCCGTTGAAAGACGCCGCGGACCCGCGTCCGGTTCGGCAGCTGCGCAGGCTGAAGTGGGGCCTGGTGCCCTCCTGGTCCAAGACGCCCGAGGGCGGCGCCCGGATGATCAACGCGCGCGCCGAGACCGTGCACGAGAAGCCCGCCTACCGCCGCGCCTTCGCCGCCCGGCGCTGCATCCTGCCCGCCGACGGCTACTACGAGTGGGTCACCGGCACCCAGGAGCGCGAACTGGAGGTCGAGGGGAAGAAGAAGCGGCCGCGCAAGCAGCCGTACTTCGTGCTGCCCGCCGACGGCTCGGTCTTCGCGATGGCCGGCCTGTACGAGTTCTGGCGGGATGGGACCCTGCCCGACGACCACCCGCGCGCCTGGTGGGTCACCTGCTCGGTGATCACCACGGAGGCGGAGCGGACCCCGCTGGCCGTCGCCCCCGCCGAAGGACCGCACTCCCTGGCCGACATCCACCCCCGCATGCCGCTCATGCTCACCCCGGACCGCTGGGACGCCTGGCTCGACCCCTCCCGCACGGACCCGGACCGCCTGCGCGAGCTGCTCGACCCGCCCCCGCACGGCCTGATGCGCGCCTATCCGGTCTCCACCGCCGTCAGCAACGTCCGCAACGGCGGCCCGGAGCTGCTGAAGGAGCTGGAGGCCCCGGAAGTCGGCACACTCTTCTGACGTGACCACCATGACCACACAGACCGTCCCCACAGCCGCCGGCGACGCCCGGATCACCTGGCACCGGGCGGACGGGCCCCGGCTCGTCCTCGCGGTGAGCCATGGCGCCGGGGGCGGCATCGAGGCCCGCGACCTCCAGGCGCTCGCCCGGGTGCTCCCCGGGCACGGAGTGACCGTGGCCCTCGTCGAGCAGCCCTGGCGGGTGGCCGGCAAGAAGCTCGCGCCCGCACCGAAGACCCTGGACACCGGCTGGCGCGGCCTGTGGCCCGCGCTGGCGGCGCCAGGACTGCCCGTCGTCTCCGGCGGCCGCAGCGCGGGCGCCCGGGTCGCCTGCCGCACCGCCGCCGAGCTGGGCGCGCACGCCGTGCTCGCGCTGAGCTTCCCGCTGCACCCGCCGGGCAGGCCGGAGAAGTCCCGCGCCGCGGAACTGCTCGGCGCCGGGGTGCCCACCCTGGTCGTGCAGGGCGGGAACGATCCCTTCGGCAGGCCGGCGGAGTTCCCCGAGGGAGCCCATCGGTTGATCGAGGTGCCCCGCGGCGATCACGGGTTCGCCGTCCCCAAGCACGCGGAGATCACCCAGGAGCGGGCGCTGGAGATCATCACCGACGGCGTCGTGGAGTGGGTCGGCTCACTCAGGTGACCCGGGAATGCCCGGCGACGGGGCGCTGTTGAGGCGGACAGAAGTGCTGAGGGATCAGCGCCGACGTCGTAGGAGAGGAAGTCCGCCGCATGGGTTCGACGTACTGCCCGAGCCGCAGCAGCCGCGCTGACCTGGACTGGACGGTGCTGCACGCGGCCAGGACCGCTCCTATTCGAGCGGCGGCAGGTACGGGTCGTGTTCTATCCTCCGAAACAGGTGGGACCGGTTTCGGTCCCGCCCGGGAACTTGAGGAGGTGGGTCCGGTCACCGGTACCGACGCAGGGACCGACAACGGCCAGGCGGAGCAGCCCGAGGGCCAGGGCATGAGCGCGGCCTCGGAGACCGGCTCCGAGTCGACCGCGGAGCGCAGCGCGCGCTTCGAGCGGGACGCGCTCGAATACCTCGACCAGATGTACTCGGCCGCCCTGCGCATGACGCGCAACCCGGCCGACGCCGAGGACCTGGTGCAGGAGACCTACGCCAAGGCGTACGGGTCCTTCCACCAGTTCCGCGAGGGCACCAACCTCAAGGCGTGGCTGTACCGGATCCTGACCAACACCTTCATCAACTCGTACCGCAAGAAGCAGCGCGAGCCCCAGCGCAGCGCGGCCGAGGAGATCGAGGACTGGCAGCTCGCCCGCGCCGAGTCGCACATGTCGACGGGTCTGCGCTCCGCCGAGTCGCAGGCGCTCGACCACCTCCCCGATTCGGACGTGAAGGAAGCGCTGCAGGCGATCCCCGAGGAGTTCCGCATCGCCGTCTACCTCGCGGACGTGGAGGGCTTTGCGTACAAGGAGATCGCGGACATCATGGGGACACCCATCGGTACGGTGATGTCCCGGCTGCACCGGGGCCGCCGTCAGCTGCGCGGCATGCTGGAGGACTACGCCCGCGAACGCGGACTGGTCCCGGCGGGCGCCGGAGAGTCGAACGAAGCGAAAGGCTCGGGCTCATGAGCTGCGGAGAGCCGCACGAGACGGACTGCAGTGAGGTCCTCGACCACCTCTACGAGTTCCTCGACAGCGAGATGCCGGACATCGATCGCGACAAGTTCCAGCACCACTTCGAGGAATGCTCGCCGTGCCTGGAGAAGTACGGCCTGGAGCAGGCCGTGAAGAAGCTCGTCAAGCGGTGCTGCGGCCATGACGACGTGCCCGCCGACCTGCGCGCCAAGGTCATGGGGCGGATCGACCTGATCCGCTCCGGGCAGACCGTCCCCGAGCACGACGTCACCAAGGCGCCCGCCACCCCGGTGACACCGCAGGAGTCCTGACCCGCGCCCTCCGGCCGGTCGCCCTTGTCACCCGAACGTGCTAATCCTCGGGTCATGGGCCCCCGGACCCCCCGAATCCCGCCCTAGGCTCCGAGCCTGCACCGGCACGGTCGGGGGAGGGCGCGATGGAGGCGGCGGTTCCGGCGAGAGCGCAAGGCTATGTGGCCTGTGTCGCCCTGCTCGCCGCGCTCTGTGTCCTGCCCCTGCACGCCACCCGCACGCCCTGGTGGGCGCTGGCCCTGCTCGCCGCGCTGTACGCGGCCTGCGAGCACGTCGTACGGCGCCGCTTCGGCGGAACGTTCTACCCGGTGCTGCTCGCCGGCGCCTTCCTGCTGCCGCCGACCGCCGCCGCGCTGGTCCCGCTGCCGGCCGCCCTGCTCGCCCATGTCGAGCACCGGCCGGTGCTGCCCCGGCGCGTCTGGCGGGCCGCGCAGCCGGTGCTCGCCGTGTGGGCCGCGGCCCAGGTCCACTGGGCGCTCGGCGGCCGGGACGCCGTCGTGGCCCACGCCTTCCCCTACGCCCTCGTACCCGCGGGGGCGGCCGTGCTCGCCTTCTGCGTGGTGCTCACCACGCTCGACGGCGGCGTCCTCGTCGTGGCCGAGCGGGTGCCGGCGCGCAGGGCCTGGCGCGGGCTGCTGTCCCGCTCGCTGGCACCGGTCGCGGTGCACGGGCTCGCCGGGCTGATGATGGCCGTGCTGTGGCGCAGCCGGTACGGCCCCGTCTCCGCGCTGCTCGTGCTGCTGCCGATGTGCGTCTCCTGCTGGGTCTTCGCCCAGTACCACCGGGAGCGGGCCGCCCACCAGGCCACCATCCGCGCCCTGGTGCAGGCCGTCGACATCAAGGACGGCTACACCCGCGGCCACAGCGAGCGGGTCGGCCGGGCCTCGGTGCTGATCGCCCGCGAACTCGGCCTGGACGACGAACGCGTCGAGGTGCTGCGCTTCGCCGGCATCCTGCACGACGTCGGCAAACTCGGCGTCCCCACCCGGCTGCTGCGCAAGGACGGCCCGCTGACCCCCGAGGAGCGGCGGATCATCGAGCTGCACCCGGAGTACGGCCACGAGATGGTCCGCGGGATCTCCTTCCTCGGCGAGGCCCGCGCGGCGATCCTGCACCACCACGAACGGCTCGACGGCAGCGGCTACCCGTACGGGCTGGCGGGCGGTCAGATCCCCGAGTGCGCCCGTGTGGTCGCCGTCGCCGACGCCTTCGACGCGATGACCTCCACCCGGTCCTACAGCAGGGCCCGCCCGGTGGAGGCGGCGGTCAAGGAGCTGGAGCGCTGCGCGGGCACCCACTTCGATCCGCGCATGGTCACGGCGCTCGTCCGGGCACTGCGCCGGCACGGCTGGCACCCGGCCGTCACCGCCGACGACGCCCCGCACACGGTCCCGGCCCAGCAGCGGGCCGCCGGCCGCCGCAGCGGGGCACACCGGTGACCGCCCTCCGGCTCATCCACGCCTGCGCCGCCCTCACCGCCGCCGTCTGTCTCGCCCTCACCCTGTGGACCGGCATCGACGACCCGGGCGTCGCGCTGGCCTTCGGCGTGCTCATAGCCGTCGGCGAGCTGACCCGGTGGTCCGGCACCGGGGCGCGCCGGACCGCGCCGCTGGGCACCGCCGGGTCGCTGTCGTACGCCCTGCTGGGGCCCGACGCCGGGCATCCCACCGGGCACGGCGCCGCGCAGGTCGTCACCGTCGTCCTCGCCGCCTCCCTGCTCGGCGGCGTCCCGCACATCTGGTGCGGCCGCACTCCCACCCTCGACCACCTCGCCCGCCGCGTCCTCACCGCCGGCTTCGCCGCCGTCTGCTTCCAACCCCTCTTCAACAGGGGTGCGTTCCGGAGCTGGGACGGTCCCGCCTACGCCCTGCTGCTCGTCGCGCTGCTCGTCCTCACCGCGCTCTGCGACGCCGTCCTCGCCGCCGCCCTCGCCCACTCCCGCACCCGCTGGCGCTTCGGCCCGCTGCTGCGTGAGGAACTGCGCGGACTGCTCGGCATCGGCTCCGCCGTGTGCGCGACCGGCGCGGTGATGGCGCTCGCGGTCGCCGTCGCCGGGCTGTGGGCGCTGCCCGTGTTCTGCCTGCCGCTGCTGCTGACCCAGCTCTCGGTCCGCCGCTACGCCGCCGTGCGGGCCACCTACCGGCAGACCATCGCCTCCCTCGCCCGGGCCACCGAGGTGGCCGGCTGCACCCCCGCCGGGCACGCCCGCCGGGTCGCCACGCTCAGCCGGGCCGTCGGCCGCGACCTGGGCCTGTCCCGGCCCGAGCTGACCGTGCTCGAGTACGCGGCGCTGATGCACGACATCGGCCAGCTCAGCCTCGTCGACCCGGTCCCGGCCGGAGCCACCGCCACACTTCCCCGCGAGGCGCAGCGGCGCATCGCGCTGCTCGGCGGCGCCGTCGTGCGGCAGACCGGGGTGGACGCGGCGGTCGCCACGGTCGTGGAGCGGCAGGCCGACCCGTACGCGGAGCAGCCGCTCGCCGCGCGGATCGTACGGGCCGTGAACGCCTACGAGGAGAAGGCCCGCGACGCCGGACCCGAGGGGCCGCTCATGGCCCTGGAGGAGCTGCGCCTGGCCACCGCCGGGGATTACGCTCCCGAGGTTGTCGAATCCCTTGCCCGGGTACTCTCCCAGGCGCTGTCTGACCCTGCGCGTGATGGGTAACCCATGGGTAATGAGCGCCTTTGAGGCCGTACGTGGTTGGATGCGATGGAGAGGGTGTCCGGGGGCACAAGCCAGCCCACTGTGCGGAACTGGAACTGGCAGGCGGGAATCGTGAGGATCTTCGGAAAGGGACGGCACCGGCCCTCCGCCTCCTGGCGGCAGGCCACCGACCGGGCGTTCACGCTCATCGGCGACGGCCGGTACGAGGACGCGGGCGAGCTGCTGACACGCGCCGCCGACCTGGAACCCTGGCTGGCGGAGTCCTGGTTCAACCTCGCCCTGCTGCACAAGTTCCGGCACGACTGGGAGCAGGCCCGCGCCGCCGGTCTGCGGGCGGTGGCGCTGCTGGACCGGGAGAGCGGCGCCCCGGACTGGTGGAACGTCGGCATCGCCGCGACCGCCCTGCAGGACTGGCCGCTGGCCCGCCGCGCCTGGCAGGCCTACGGGCTGCGGGTGCCCGGGGGCGCCACCGCCGCCGGCGAGCCGCTCGGCATGGACCTGGGCAGCGCGGCCGTACGGCTCTCCCCGGAGGGCGAGGCCGAGGTCGTGTGGGGCCGCAGGCTGGACCCGGCGCGGATCGAGGTGCTGTCCATTCCGCTGCCCTCGTCCGGACGGCGCTGGGGGGAGGTCGTGCTGCACGACGGCGTCCCGCACGGCGAGCGCACCACGTCCGCCGGGCATTCCTTCCCGGTGTTCGACGAGATCGAGCTGTGGGCGCCCTCGCCCGTGCCCACCTGGGTGGTGCTGCTGGAGGCGGCCACGGAGGCCGACCGGGACGCCCTGGAACAACTGGCGGCGGATGCCGGGTTCGCCGCGGAGGACTGGTCCTCCTCGGTGCGGCTGCTGTGCCGGATGTGCTCGGAGTCGCGGATGCCGTCGGACGAGGGCGACGGCGTGCACCTGGATCCCCACGACCACAGTGAACCCGGTCACCCCGGGCCGCTCGGGCACCGTACCGACGGTCAGCTCTGGGTCCCGGAGCGGGAGTGCGGGGTCGCCGCGCCGGCGCCCCTCGTCCGGGGGCTGCTCGACGGGTGGGTCGCGGACAGCCCGGACTCCAGGGACTGGCGCGATCTCGAAGAGGTGTGCTGACCACCGGTGACCGGCCACCTTTAGGCTGTACCCAGGATTTCCAAGGCTTGCAGGAAGGCATACGTCGGTCATGGCGCAGCAGGACACCGATCAGCAGCACGCGGGCGTGCTCCCCGTCGACGACGAGGGCTACGTCGTCGACACGGGGGACTGCGAGGAGCGCGAGGGGACCTGGCACGAGCGCGGCACCTCGCGGCCGATCACGGTCGTCGGCAACCCGGTGCTGCACAAGGAGTGCAAGGACGTCACCGAGTTCGGCGCGGAGCTGGACCAGCTGGTCGCCGACATGTTCGCCAGCCAGCGCACCGCCGAGGGCGTGGGCCTGGCCGCCAACCAGATCGGCGTCGACCTGAAGGTCTTCGTGTACGACTGCCAGGACGACGAGGGTGTCCGGCACGTCGGCGTGGTGTGCAACCCGAAGCTGGTCGACCTGCCCGCCGACCGGCGCAGGCTGGACGACAGCAACGAGGGCTGCCTGTCCGTGCCCACGGCGTACGCGGCGCTCGCGCGTCCCGACTACGCCGAGGTGACCGGCCAGGACGAGAAGGGCAACCCGATCAAGGTCCGCGGCACCGGCTACTTCGCACGCTGTTTGCAGCACGAGACCGATCACCTCTACGGCTACCTCTACATCGACCGCCTGTCCAAGCGTGACCGCAAGGACGCGCTGCGGCAGATGGCCGAGAACGAGCCACGCTACCCCGTGGTCGCCAACGACTGAGCCGGTCGGCCGGAACCCCGGCCACCGCGCAGAGCAGCGACGACGTCCGTCACGACGCCCGTTCGGGATCCGTCCCGAACGGGCGTCGTTCATTTGTTCGTCGTACGAATCCCGGCAACCTGGGGTGGTGATTGAAGCAAATCCGTTCCCTCGACGGTCAGTTGTGGTGCTGAATGGGAAGTGCGGGGATACGCAACGGCGCACGCCCGGCACGACAAGGAGGGCTGTGCGCGCCTGGCGGCTGAGAGGGGACAGTTCGTGCACGCTTTCTCACGCGGCACCACATCGACGACCTCGGTGGCGGTACCGCCGTCTCTCGCACTTCCGGTGATCGAGGACTCCTTTCCACGACAACTCCACCCGTATTGGCCGAAGCTCCAGGAGAAGACCCGGCAGTGGCTGCTCGAAAAGCGGCTCATGCCGGCGGACAAGGTGCGGGAATATGCCGATGGCCTGTGCTACACCGACCTCATGGCGGGGTACTACACCGACGCCCCCGACGAGGTCCTGCAGGCCATCACCGACTACAGCGCCTGGTTCTTCGTCTGGGACGACCGCCACGACCGTGACATCGTCCACGGCCGGGCCGCCGACTGGCGGCGCCTGCGCCACCGGCTGCACGCGGCCCTCGACGCGCCCCGGCAGCACCTGGGCCATCCCGACCCGGTGGTCGCGGGACTCGCGGACAGCGTGCTGCGGCTGTTCTCGTTCCTGCCGCACACCTGGAACCAGCGCTTCACCCGGCACTTCCACACGGTGATCGACGCCTACGACCGCGAGTTCCACAACCGCACCCGGGCATATGTCCCGCAGGTCGAGGAGTACCTCGCCCTGCGGCGGCTCACCTTCGCCCACTGGATATGGACGGACCTCCTGGAACCGAGCGCCGGACTCGAACTCCCTGACACCGTACGGAAAAACCCGTCCTATCGCCGTCCGGCACTGCTGAGCCAGGAATTCGCCGCCTGGTACAACGACCTCTGCTCACTGCCCAAGGAAATCGCGGGCGACGAGGTGCACAATCTCGGAATCAGTCTCGTCACACATCAGGGGCTGACCCTCGAGGAGGCGGTGGAGGAAATCAGGCGGCGCGTCGAGGAATGCATCGACGAATTCCTCGGCGCCGAACGCGAGGCACTGCGGTTCGCCGACGAACTCGCCGACGACGGCACGGTCTCCGGAAAGGAACTCGGCGCCGCCGTCCGCGCCTGTGTCGGCAATATGCGGAACTGGTTCAGCTCCGTCTACTGGTTCCACCACGAGTCGGGCCGGTACCGGGTCGACAGCTGGGAGGACCGGTCCACGCCCCCGTACGTCAACAACGAAGCGGCAGGTGAGAAATGACCGTCGAGTCCGTGAAGCCCCAGACAGTCGAGACGGCGGAACCGCGCGAGGCGCCCCTGGCCGGCGGCGCCGTCCCGGTCCTCGGCCACGGCCTGAAACTGGTCCGCGACCCGCTCGCCTTCATGTCCGGGTTGCGCGCGCACGGTGACGTGGTGCGTCTGAAGCTCGGCCCCAAGACGGTGTACGCCGTCACCACCCCCGCGCTCACCGGCGCGCTCGCGCTCAGCACCGACTACCGGATCGACGGGCCGCTGTGGGAGTCCCTGGAGGGCCTGCTCGGCAAGGAGGGCGTGGCCACCGCCAACGGCCCCCGGCACCGGCGCCAGCGGCGCACGATCCAGCCCGCGTTCCGGCTCGACGCGATCCCCGCGTACGGGCCGGTCATGGAGGAGGAGGCGCACGCGCTGACCGAGCGCTGGCGGCCCGGCGAGACCGTCGACTGCACCTCGGAGTCCTTCCGGGTCGCGGTGCGCGTCGCCGCCCGCTGCCTGCTGCGCGGCGAGTACATGGACGAGCGCGCCGAGCGGCTGAGCGCCGACCTCGCCACCGTCTTCCGCGGTATGTACCGCAGGATGGCCGTCCCGCTCGGACCGCTGTACCGGCTGCCGTTCCCGGCCAACCGTGAATTCAACCGGGCATTGGCCGATTTGCATCTCCTGGTCGACGAGATCGTCGCCGAGCGGAGGGCATCTGGTCAAAAGCCGGACGATTTGCTGACGGCATTGCTGGAGGCGAAGGACGACAATGGCGAGCCCATCGGGGAACAGGAGATCCACGACCAGGTGGTGGCGATAGTCACCCCGGGCAGCGAAACGGTCGCCTCCACGATCATGTGGCTGCTCCAGGTGCTCGCGGAACACCCGGAACACGCGGAGCAGGTGCGCGCCGAGGTCGAATCCGTGACCGGAGGCCGACCCGTCGGATTCGAGCACGTCCGCCGGCTCACGCACACCAACAATGTCGTCGTCGAGGCCATGCGGCTGCGGCCCGCCGTATGGATTCTGACGCGGCGCGCGATCACCGACACCACGCTCGGCGGCTATTCGATTCCGGCGGGCGCGGACATCGTCTACAGCCCGTACGCCATCCAGCGTGACGCCCGCTCCTACGGCGACCACCTCGACTTCGACCCCGACCGCTGGCTGCCGGAGCGGGTCAAGGAGGTGCCGAAGTACGCGATGAGCCCCTTCAGCGTCGGCAACCGCAAGTGCCCGAGCGACCACTTCTCCATGGCCCAGCTGACCCTGATCACCGCGGCGATCTCGGCGAAGTACCGCTTCGAGCAGGTCGGTGGGTCGAACGACACCACCCGGGTGGGCATCACGCTCCGGCCGCAGAAGCTGCTGCTGAAGCCGGTGCCCTGGTAGGCCGCCGCTGCCGGCGCGCTCAGGCGGCCTCGGGGCCGCGGAACGCGCGCCGGTAGGCGTTCGGGGTCGTGCCGAGGGCGCGGACGAACTGGTGGCGCAGCGCCGCGGCCGTACCGAAGCCGGTGCGGTAGGCGATGGCGTCCATGGTCTCGTCGGTGCCCTCCAGCAACTCCTGTGCCAGCAGCACCCGCTGGCGCAGCAGCCAGCGGTAGGGGGTCGTCCCCGTCTCCTGCTGGAAGCGGCGGGCGAAGGTGCGCGGGGCCATGTGGGCGCGGGCGGCGAGCTGTTCGACGGTCACCTCCTGGTCGAGGTGCTCCTCCATCCACACCAGCACCTCGCCCACCGTGTCGCACGGGGTCTCGGGCAGCGGCCGCTCGATGTACTGCGCCTGTCCGCCGTCCCGGTGCGGTGGCACCACCATCCGCCGGGCGATCTTCTTCGCCACCTCCGGGCCCTGCTCCTTGCGCACGAGGTGCAGACAGGCGTCGATGCCGGCCGCGGTGCCGGCGGAGGTGATCACCGGGTCCTCGTCGACGTAGAGGACGTCGGGTTCGATGAGCGCCCGGGGGTTGCGCAGCGCCAGCTCCCTCGCCTGCCGCCAGTGCACACTGCACCGCCGCCCGTCGAGCAGTCCGGCGGCGCCGAGAACGAACACGCCCGAGCACACGCTGAGCACCCGGGTGCCCCGCTCCACGGCCCGCACCAGGGCGTCGAGCAGGGCGGGCGGGTACTCCCGGGTCACGTAGTCGCTCCCGGCCGGCACCGCGATCAGGTCGGCCTCCTCCAGCCGCTCCAGACCGTACGGCGTCGACACGGTGAGCCCGCCGACATGGGTGCTCAGCGCCGGGCCCTCCGCGGAGACCACGGCGAAGTCGTACACCGGCAGCCCCTCGTCACTGCGGTCGATGCCGAACACCTCGCACACCACCCCCAGCTCGAAGGGATGCACGCCGTCCAGCAGCACTGCCGCCACGTTCCTCAGCATGCCGCCAGTGTGCCCCGAAGCTGGCAGTAAATCGAGGGTGTGCGGCAGTCCTGCCACTGTCGGTAAGGAGCATCACGCGTGACAGTGGTGTCATGACCGGAAACCAGATCGAAGGCCTGATCGGAATGCTCACCACCCTCGGCATCCTGGTCCTCCTGATCCTCCCGTCCGTCCTCGGCATCGCCCGCGACAGGCGAGTCGACCGACAGCTCAGGGAGGCTCAGGAGGCCCGGGGTGCGAAGAGCCGGGAGAAGGAGGCTCAGAAGTCCTCGTCCAGGTCGACCGTGCCCTCCACGGCCACCTGGTACGCCGACGGGCGGCGCTCGAAGAAGTTCGTCAGTTCCTGAACGCCCTGCAACTCCATGAACGAGAACGGGTTCTCCGAGCCGTACACCGGAGCGAAGCCCAGGCGCGTCAGGCGCTGGTCGGCGACGCACTCCAGGTACTGCCGCATCGACTCGGTGTTCATGCCCGGGAGGCCGTCACCGCACAGGTCGCGCGCGAACTGCAGCTCGGCCTCGACGGCCTCCCGCAGCATGTCTGTGACCTGCCCGCGCAGCTCGTCGTCGAACAGGTCCGGCTCCTCCTTGCGGACGGTGTCGACCACTTCGAAGGCGAACGACATGTGCATCGTCTCGTCGCGGAACACCCAGTTGGTGCCGGTGGCCAGACCGTGCAGCAGACCCCGGCTGCGGAACCAGTAGACGTACGCGAAGGCGCCGTAGAAGAACAGGCCCTCGATGCACGCGGCGAAGCAGATGAGGTTCAGCAGGAAGCGGCGGCGGTCGGCCCTGGACTCCAGCCGGTCCAGCTTCTCGACCTCGTTGATCCACTTGAAGCAGAACTCGGCCTTCTCCCGGATGGAGGGGATGTTCTCCACCGCCGCGAACGCCGCCGTCCGGTCGTCCGGGTCGGGCAGATAGGTGTCCAGCAGCGTCAGGTAGAACTGGACGTGGACGGCCTCCTCGAAGAGCTGGCGGCTCAGGTAGAGCCGGGCCTCGGGGGAGTTGATGTGCTTGTAGAGGGTCAGCACCAGGTTGTTCGCGACGATCGAGTCGCCCGTCGCGAAGAAGGCGACCAGACGGCCGATCAGATGCTGCTCGGCCGGCGTCAGCTTCGCCAGGTCGGCGACGTCCGAGTGGAGGTCGACCTCCTCGACGGTCCAGGTGTTCTTGATGGCGTCCCGGTAGCGCTCGTAGAAGTCCGGGTAGCGCATCGGGCGGAGAGTCAGCTCGAAGCCGGGGTCGAGCAGGTTGGTGTTACGAGTCATCACAGTCGGCGCGGAGCGCCGTCCTCCGGGGGTGGTGGTCGGGTGGTGGGCGGGAACTACTGGCAGGCCTCGCAGGACTCGGGGTTCTCGAGGGAGCAGGCGACCGCGTCGGGGTCGGTGACCTGCTGGACGGGGAGGGACGCCTGGGGCCGCGCCTGTCCCTGGGCGGCGCGGGCGATCCGGGTCGCCGGGCGGGAGCGCAGGTAGTACGTCGTCTTCAGGCCCGACTTCCAGGCGTACGAGTACATCGAGGAGAGCTTGCCGATGGTCGGCGTCTCCAGGAACAGGTTCAGCGACTGCGCCTGGTCGAGGAACGGGGTCCGCGCCGCCGCCATGTCGATCAGACCGCGCTGCGGGATCTCCCACGCCGTGCGGTACAGGGCCCGTACGTCCGCCGGGATCCAGGCGAAGTCCTGCACCGAGCCGTTGGAGTCGCGCAGCGCCTCGCGGGTGCGGGCGTCCCACACGCCCAGCTCCTTCAGGTCCTTCACCAGGTATGAGTTGACCTGCAGGAACTCGCCGGACAGCGTCTCGCGCTTGAACAGGTTGGACACCTGCGGCTCGATGCACTCGTACACGCCCGCGATGGACGCGATGGTGGCCGTGGGCGCGATGGCCAGGAGCAGCGAGTTGCGCATGCCGACCTCGGCGATCCGCTCGCGCAGGGCCGCCCAGCGCTCCGGCCAGGTGAACTCGACGCCGTAGTGGTCGGGGTGCAGGACGCCCTGGGCGGTACGGGTCTTCCGCCAGGCCGGCAGCGGGCCGTTGCGCTCGGCGAGGTTCGCGGAGGTCTCGTACGCGGCGAGCATGATCCGCTCGGCGATCCGGCAGGACAGGGCCCTGGCCTCGGGGGAGTCGAAGGGCAGCCGCAGCTTGAAGAAGACGTCCTGCAGGCCCATCGCGCCCAGGCCCACTGGACGCCAGTTGGCGTTCGACCGGCCCGCCTGCTCGGTCGGGTAGAAGTTGATGTCGACCACGCGGTCGAGGAAGGTGACGGCCGTGCGGACGGTCTCGTCGAGCCGCTCCCAGTCGAGGTCGCCGGTCGCCGTGTCCACGAAGGCGCCGAGGTTGACCGACCCCAGGTTGCAGACCGCGGTCTCGCCGTCGTCGGTGACCTCCAGGATCTCGGTGCACAGGTTGGAGGAGTGCACGACATGGCCCGCGGTCGCCGTCTGGTTGGCGGTGCGGTTGGCGGCGTCCTTGAAGGTCATCCAGCCGTTGCCGGTCTGCGCGAGGGTGCGCATCATGCGGCCGTACAGGTCCCGGGCGGGCATCGTCTTCTTCGCGAGCCCGGCGGCCTCCGCCCTGCGGTACGCGGCGTCGAACTCCTCGCCCCACAGGTCGACCAGCTCCGGCACGTCCGCCGGGGAGAACAGCGACCACCGCTCGTCGGCGTTGACCCGGCGCATGAACTCGTCCGGGATCCAGTGCGCGAGGTTCAGGTTGTGCGTACGGCGGGCGTCCTCACCGGTGTTGTCGCGCAGCTCCAGGAACTCCTCGATGTCGGAGTGCCAGGTCTCCAGGTACACCGCGGCCGCGCCCTTGCGCCGGCCGCCCTGGTTCACCGCGGCCACCGAGGCGTCCAGCGTCTTCAGGAACGGCACGATCCCGTTGGAGTGCCCGTTGGTGCCCCGGATCAGCGAACCGCGGCTGCGGATACGGGAGTACGAGAGGCCGATGCCGCCGGCGTGCTTGGAGAGGCGGGCTACCTGGTGGTAGCGGTCGTAGATGGAGTCCAGCTCGTCCAGCGGGGAGTCGAGGAGGTAGCAGGACGACATCTGCGGATGCCGGGTGCCGGAGTTGAAGAGGGTGGGGGAGGAGGGCAGGTAGTCGAGCCGGCTCATCAGCCCGTACAGCGCGGCGACTTCGTCCACGGAGCGGGCGGTGTCGTCCTCGGCCAGTCCGGCGGCGACGCGCAGCAGGAAGTACTGGGGCGTCTCGATCACCTCGCGGGTGATGGGGTGGCGGAGGAGGTAGCGGCTGTGCAGCGTGCGCAGGCCGAAGTAGCCGAAGCGGTCGTCGGCCGCCGTGTCGACCAGCGTGTCGAGCCGTTCGGCGTGCAGCCGTACGAACTCCGCGGTCCGGTCGGCGACAAGGCCCTCACGGTGGCCCACGGCGACGGACCCGGTGAAGGACGTGACGCCCTGCGAGGCGGCCTCGGCGCGGATGGAGATGGTCAGCAGCCGGGCGGCCAGCCGGGAGTAGGCGGGGTCCTCGGAGATGAGGCCGGCGGCCGCCTCGGTGGCCAGCTCGCGCAACTCCGCCTCGTCGGCCCGGGCGGACCGGCCGCGCAGCGCGGCCGCGGCGACCCGGCCGGGGTCGGCGTGGGGGAGGTCGGCGGTCAGCTCGGTCAGGGTCCGCAGCAGCGCGGCACCGGGACCGTCGGTCTCCACCGGGGCTCCGCTCGCCGGGATGACTGAAGCCGGGTCGGCTGGCGCGATGGTCACGTGGGGCTCTCCCTCGCTCGGCACGGGGCCTTGCGGAGAGCAGGGGGCAGCGCGAGCGCGCACGGCGTCGCGTCCCCGGCCCATTCCGCGAGGCCCGGACGTCGATGAGCACCCGGACCGGACGGCCGGGCGCGCGCTGCCGACAGGTCCTCGGACTGAAACAGGCGTGCGGAAACACGCGAGTACACCGTTGCGGGACAGTTCCGGATTCGCACCGGATTCCCCTGGGCGACAGCGAGGATGAGCATACATCTTGTGCCAGCCTGCCGTGTCACCCCCACATGTTGTGCCTGTTGCGTGTTGTGGTGGCTCCGCAGGGTCAACTCGCATGACAGCGGGCCGCCGGGGGTCGTGCCCTCGGCGGCCCGCTGTCGGGTGGTTCGTGACCGGTCGCGCTAGTGGGTGCTTCCCGCGGTGGCGGGCGGGAGTTCCACCTCGACCCCCGGGTCGCCCGCGTCCGCCGTGTAGTCCTCCGGCCTGGTCTCGTCGAGGCCCTCCGGGGCCTTCACGGCCTTCAGGACGAAGGTGAGCACCACGGTGACCACGACGTTGAGCACGAACGCCGTGAGGCCGATGTAGCCGATCTCCCCGATGCCCGGGATCTCCTTCGCGGAGCCGCCGAAGTGCTTCTGGGTCGGCGAGGCCACCCCGTACGCGGCGAGCGTGCCGTACACCATGCCGACCGCCCAGCCGGCGAGCAGTGCCCAGCGGTGGAACCAGCGGGTGAACAGGCCGCCGACCAGGGCCGGGAAGGTCTGCAGGATCCAGATGCCGCCCAGCAGCTGGAAGTTGATGGCGACCGTCTTGTCCATCGTCAGGACGAAGACCAGCGCGCCCACCTTCACCAGCAGCGACACGATCTTGGAGACCCGGGTCTCCTCCTTCGGCGTGGCGTCCGGCTTGATGAAGTCCTTGTAGATGTTGCGGGTGAACAGGTTCGCCGCCGCGATGGACATGATGGCCGCGGGCACCAGGGCGCCGATGCCGATCGCCGCGAAGGCCACACCCGCGAACCAGTCCGGGAACATGTCCTCGAAGAGCTGCGGGATCGCCAGCTGACCGTTGGTGACCTTGACCCCGGCCGCGATCGCCATGAAGCCGAGCAGGGCCAGCAGACCCAGCATCAGCGAGTACAGCGGCAGGAGTGTGGTGTTGCGGCGGATCACCTCACGACTCCTGGACGACAGGGTCGCGGTGATCGAGTGCGGGTACATGAACAGGGCGAGCGCGGAACCGAGCGCCAGGGTGGCGTACGTCCACTGGCCCGCCTCCGGCGGGGCGAGCGCGCCGCGCGGCTTGCCGGTCGCCGGGTTGACCTGGCTGAAGGCGTCGCCCGCCTTGGCGAAGACGTCGTCGAACCCGCCCAGCTTGATCGGGATGTAGATGATCGCCACCGCGATGACGATGTAGATCAGCGTGTCCTTCACGAACGCGATCAGGGCGGGGGCACGCAGCCCGGACGAGTAGGTGTACGCGGCCAGCACGCCGAAGGCGATGAGCAGCGGCAGGTCCTTCACGAACCAGTTGGTGCTCTCGCCGCCGCCGACGCCCATCACGTCCAGCACCGCCTGGATGCCCACGAGCTGCAACGCGATGTACGGCATCGTCGCGAGGATGCCGGTGACCGCCACGGCCAGCGACAGGCCCTTGGAGCCGAACCGGCCGCGCACGAAGTCCGAGGTCGTGACGTAGCCGTGGCGGTGCGAGACCGACCACAGGCGGGGCAGGAACGTGAAGATCAGCGGGTAGACGAGGATCGTGTACGGGACCGCGAAGAAGCCGGCCGCGCCCGCCGCGTAGATCGCCGCCGGTACGGCGACGAAGGTGTACGCCGTGTACAGGTCGCCGCCGAGCAGGAACCAGGTGATCCAGGTGCCGAACGACCTTCCGCCCAGGCCCCATTCGTCCAGGGAGTGCTCGTTGTCGGCCCTGCGCCAGCGTGCGGCCAGGAAGCCCATGACCGTGACGGCCAGGAAGAAGAAGATGAAGACGCCGAGCGCGACGCCGTTGACGCCGTCCTTCACTTCGCCGCACCCCCGTTCCGGGCACCGCGGCTGCGCTGGTCACGCTGCCACAGCTGGTACGCCAGCATCGTGAGCGCGGTGGAGATGACCACCCACAGCATCTGGTACCAGTAGAAGAACGGGATCCCGATGAACGTGGGGTCCGTCTTGGAGTACGAGCCGACCCACAGCATCGCCACGAAGGGCGCGACGAGGCACAGGCCGATGATCACCCGGACCGGTGTCACGACCGGTGGTCTCACTTCTTGCGTTTCGGACATGCCACGGCTCCGTCCCCTCGCTGATCACCTGTGTAATGCGCAGGCAATCTAGGTGACGCCGTCCCGGCAGCGGAAGACCTCGTCCGCATATCGGCATATCGATTTCGCGTGCGGAGCGTGAAGGTTTCCGGCGCCGGTCAGTCCTGGGGGCGCTTCAGGCGGGCGACGAACTTGTACCGGTCACCCCGGTAGACGGACCGAACCCACTCCACCGGCTGGCCGTCGCGGTCCAGGGAGTGGCGGGAGAGCATCAGCATCGGCAGACCCACGTCGGTACCGAGCAGACCCGCCTCGCGCGGGGTGGCCAGCGAGGTCTCGATGGTCTCCTCGGCCTCGGCGAGATGGACGCCGTAGACCTCGGCGAGCGCGGTGTACAGGGACGTGTACTTCACCAGCGACCGCCGGAGCGCGGGGAAGCGCTTGGCCGACAGATGGGTGGTCTCGATGGCCATGGGTTCGGCGTTGGCCATACGCAGCCGCTCGATGCGCAGCACCCGGCCGCCGGCCGTTATGTCGAGCAGCTCGGCGAGCCGGTCGTCGGCCGTGATGTACCCGATGTCCAGCAGCTGCGAGGTGGGCTCCAGGCCCTGGGCGCGCATGTCCTCGGTGTAGGAGGTCAGTTGCAGCGCCTGGGACACCTTCGGCTTGGCGACGAACGTGCCCTTACCCTGGATGCGCTCCAGCCGGCCCTCGACGACGAGCTCCTGCAGGGCCTGCCGGACGGTGGTGCGGGAGGTGTCGAACTCGGCCGCCAGCGTGCGCTCCGGCGGGACCGGCGTGCCCGGCGCCTGCGTCTCCGTCATGTCGAGCAGGTGCTTCTTCAAGCGGTAGTACTTGGGCACGCGCGCGGTACGGACGGTCGTGCCGGCCTCGTGCTCCGCACTGCTGACGTCGGTGCTCATGCTCTGCCTTCCCGGCTCCGGATGCCGAAAGCGACCGACCGACCGTCGGCCACGGCTCACATCGTGGCACGGCTTCGTGTGTCAGGCTCCACCCGCACGCTCCGTGATCCCCTTTGTATACCGGCGCGCCCTCTGCTGGTCTAGTCCAGCGGCCCCGGCGTCACGCCCCGGCGCGCCGGGGCAGGCGCGCCGGACGTCCCCTATATGCCCTGCCAGTCCGGCTTGTGGGCGTAGGTGTGGCGGAAGTAGTCGGCCAGCTTGAGCTTGGACGCGGCGGCCTCGTCGACGACCACCGTGGCGTGCGGGTGCAGCTGGAGCGCCGAGGCCGGGCAGACGGCCGCGACCGGCCCCTCGACGGTGGCGGCGACCGCGTCCGCCTTGCCCTCGCCGGTGGCGAGCAGCACCAGGTGGCGGGCCTCCAGGATGGTGCCGATGCCCTGGGTGATCACGTGGTGCGGCACCTGCTCGATGTCACCGTCGAAGAAGCGCGCGTTGTCGATCCGGGTCTGCTCGGTCAGTGTCTTGATCCGGGTGCGCGAGGCGAGCGAGGAGCACGGCTCGTTGAACCCGATGTGCCCGTCCGTCCCGATCCCAAGGAGCTGCAGGTCCACCCCGCCGGCCTCGGTGAGCGCGCGGTCGTAGGCCTCGCAGGCCGCCTGGACGTCCTCGGCGGTGCCGTCCGGTCCGATGAAGGCCTCCATCCCGATGCCGAGCGGCTCCAGCACCTCCCGGCGCAGCACCGAGCGGTAGGACTCGGGGTGGTCGGCGGGCAGCCCCACGTATTCGTCGAGCTGGGCTATGCGCGCCCCGGAGGTGTCCACCGCACCGGAGCGCCACTTGAGGGCCAGTGCCTGGTAGATGGGCAGCGGAGTGGAACCGGTGGCCATACCGAGCAGCGCGTCGGGCTTGCGTCGCAGCAGTTCGGCCATGGCCTCGGCGATCAGCTCGCCGCCCGCCGCGGCGTCCGGAACGATGACAACTTCCACGCTGGGCCTGCCGTTCTCAAGAGGGCTTGAAGTCTGGGAAACTTGCCATGTGGTTTAGACCAATCTAACAGAACGAGGGGCCGAGAGCAGGGGTGCGTAAGTCGCTCGCCCTGTTGTCTAGCGATCGCTACATTAAAAATGTACTACGCGAGGGCCGCATTCTCTAGGGGTCGCTATAGAATGCCCTCCATGGTGACCGGTCAGGAGACGAACCCGCAGGCCAGGCCGTTGCGATCGCGAGGGCGCCCGCGCTCCTTCGACCGGACGACCGCCCTGGAGAAGGCGCTGACGGCCTTCTGGCAGCACGGCTACGAGGCCACCTCGGTCTCCGACCTCACCCGGATCATGGGCATCGGCGCCCCGAGCCTCTACGCGGCCTTCGGTGACAAGCGGACCCTGTTCGAGGAGGTCGTCCGGGTCTACGTCGGCACCCACGGCGCCTTCGCCGACCGGGCCCTGGCCGAGGAGCCCACCGCCCGGGCCGCCGTCGGGCGCACGCTGCGCGAGGCCGCCGCCCGGTACACCGACCCCGAGCACCCCTACGGCTGCCTGGTCGCGCACGCGGCCACCAACTGCACGAGTCCCGAGGTCGAGCGGCTGCTGCGGGACCGGCGCGACGCGTCCCTGGCCGCCCTGGAGTCCCGGATCCGGGCCGACGCGGCGGCCGGCCCGCTGCCCGCCGGTACCGACGCCGCGGCCCTGGCCCGGCATGCGACCGCGGTGCTCCACGGCATGTCCCAGCAGGCCCGGGACGGCGCGACCCGGGCGGAGCTGGAGGCGCTCGCCGAAATTGCCATGGCCATCTGGCCCCGCGGCTGAGCCGGGCGGGCTAGGCTGCGTGGCATCGCGTGCCGTCTCAACGCATGCCCTCACGCGCATGGACACACCCTCGTGGTCTAGTCCACAATGCGTAAGAGGATCTCATAGGGAAAAATGCACAGCTTCCGTCTTCCCCGCACAGGAAGGCGGACCGAGGACCCGGCGCTCTCTGCCCTGACTGCCCCGGCTCCTCGACCTTCGGCCGACCGGGACCGCACACCCCGCGGCCGATGATGCTCCGGGCTGCGGTGCCGGAAGGGCTGAGGGTCCCTTCCAGGCGCCGCGGCCCGCGGGTGTTTTTCGGTCACCCGTGCGGCCCCGGGTACGCTCGCATCGTGCCCTCCATGAACGAACTCGTACGCCAGCACACGGCCCTCGACGACTCCGACCTCGAGTGGCTCCACCTGCTGGTCTCGGAGTGGCAGCTGCTCTCCGACCTCTCCTTCGCCGACCTGGTCCTGTGGGTCCCGACCAGCGACGGCACCCGGTACGTCTCGATCGCCCAGATGCGCCCCAACACCGGCCCGACCTCGTACCAGGACGACATGGTCGGCCATCTGGTCCCGCGCGGCCGGCGGCCCATGCTGGACGCGGCGCTGGACGAGGGCCGGATCGTGCGCGAGGGCGACCCGGAGTGGCGCGAGGAGGTTCCCGTCCGGGTCGAGTCCATCCCCGTACGGCGGGCCGGCCGCGTCCTCGGCGTCATCGCCCGCAACACCAACCTGCTCACCGTCCGCACCCCGAGCCGGCTGGAGCTGACCTATCTGCAGAGCGCCTCGGACCTCGCGCAGATGATCGCGGCCGGCTCCTTCCCCTTCCCCGACCAGCAGGTCGACATGGACGCCTCGCCGCGGGTCGGCGACGGACTCATCCGGCTGGACGCGGACGGCATCGTCCAGTACGCCTCACCGAACGCCCTGTCCGCCTACCACCGGCTCGGCCTCGCCGCCGACCTGGTCGGTCACCACCTGGGGCGGACCACCGCCGAACTCGCGCCCACCCGGGGTCCGGTGGACGAGGCGCTCGCCAAGGTGGCGAGCGGCTGGGCGCCGCGTGAGTTCGAGATCGAGGCACACGACGGGGTCATCCAGTTCCGGGCCATTCCGCTCAAACCCAAGGGCACCCGCATCGGTTCGCTGGTGCTGTGCCGGGACGTCACCGAACTGCGCCGTCGCGAACGTGAGTTGATTACCAAGGACGCGACGATCCGGGAGATCCACCACCGGGTGAAGAACAACCTGCAGACCGTCGCGGCCCTGCTCAGGCTGCAGGCCCGGCGCATTGGTTCCGAGCGTGGCCGGGAGGCCCTGGAGGAGGCCGTCCGCCGGGTCGGCTCGATCGCGATCGTGCACGAGACGCTCTCTCAGAACCTCGACGAGCGCGTTGAGTTCGACGACATCGCCGACCGCGTGCTCGCGATGGTCGCCGAGATCTCACCGGGCAAGGTGGCCGGCCGGCGCAGCGGGCGCTTCGGCATACTCGACGCCGAGGTCGCCACCCCGCTGTCGATGGTGCTCACCGAGGTGCTGCAGAACGCCCTGGAACACGGCTTCCGCGAGGGCGACACCGGCACGGTCGAGGTCTCCGCGGTCCGCGGCGGCACCACCAAGGAGGCCCGCCTGCTGGTCACGGTCCAGGACGACGGCGTCGGCCTGCCCGAGGGATTCGACCCGCACCGCTCGGGCAACCTCGGCCTGCAGATCGTACGGACGCTGGTGGAGGGCGAGTTGGGCGGCACCTTCGACATGGTCCCGGCGCCGGAGCGGGGGACCCGGGTGATCCTCGACATCCCGGTGCGCGCGCAGAAGTGAGCCCGCCCGGCCCCGAACAGCATTGAGCCCCGGACCACTTGGTGATCCGGGGCTAAAGCTCGAAGCTATGCGCATCGGGGGTACTGCGCGCTGCGGCTCGGGGGCGGGAGATGCGTACGCGGTGTACGCGCCGCCAAGCTCAGGCTGTCAGCAGGGGTGGGGTGTCAGGCGGAGGCCTGACGGGCCCGGTTGCGGGCGGCGCGGCGCTTCATGGCGCGGCGCTCGTCCTCGCTGAGACCACCCCAGACGCCGGAGTCCTGACCGGACTCGAGCGCCCACTGCAGGCACTGCTCGATAACCGGGCAGCGACGGCAGACGGCCTTGGCTTCCTCGATCTGCAGCAGCGCAGGACCGGTGTTGCCGATGGGGAAGAAGAGCTCGGGGTCTTCCTCGCGGCAAACGGCGTTGTGACGCCAGTCCATGGCTGCTACCTCTCCTTGGTATTACATGCAAGTTGCTTGTGAATGTGAACGCTTTCACGAATCCCTCAACAAGTGAAGGGCCGATCGCCGAGTCTTCCCCGGCGTGGTCCTTGGTTTGAAGAGGGGTTCCGGTGATCAGTGGAGGCCGGTGTTGCGGGCCGTCCCGATCGCCACGTAGAGACTCGCAAACCTCAGCGGCGGATACAACCCCTTCAGGAAAGTTTTTTTTGATTCCTCGGTGTCGACTAGGTCACAGCCGTACTTCCATGGGGTGGACCCTGGTCTAAACGTTCGAGTGAAAGGACTTTTGCGTTTTCCGCTCACACAATCACACGCAGTGCACGGCGTACGCCTGTGAACGTCACGCTCGTACGCAGCCCCAGGTGGTCACCGTCCATCTGAAGGGGCAGGGGCACCTTCGAATGCAAGGTGAACCGGTCCAGATCATGGAGTGAGACGGCATGCTTCCCATGAGGTCCCCGCTCGGGGGACGAAGTGAGCAACTGGGTGCCATACCGGGCAACGGCGGCCGTGGACAGACGGCTGAGACCGAGTACGTCGAGGCCCGTGTCGAACGAGGCCTTGGGTGACGTGTACATAGGGCGATTGCCGAGATACGTCCAGGGGGACGTGTTCGAGGCTATGGCGACCACCAGATCGGTGACCGAGGCCTCGCCGGCCCGTTCGAGCGTGATCGTGCCGTGCCGTCGGTGCTGCTCGCCGAGGAACTGGCGCATCACCTGACGTACGTACAGCGCGTGCGTCGACTTCTTCCCGCGCTCGCGCTGCTGCTCCACCCGGCCGACCACACCCGCGTCGAAGCCCAGCCCCGCGTTGAACGTGAACCAGCGCGCCGGCACCGACTCGTCCTCGGTGCCGGGCGTGCCCGAGGTCAGGCCCAGGCCGACGACCCGCTCGCTGCTCTCGCGCAGGGCGTCCAGCAGGGCGCCGGTGGCCTCGACCGGATCGTTGGGCAGGCCGAGCGCACGGGCGAAGACATTGGTGGAGCCGCCCGGCACCACGGCGAGACCGGGCAGCCGGTCCGGGTCGGGGCCCGCGTGCAGCAGGCCGTTGACCACCTCGTTGACGGTGCCGTCGCCGCCGAGGGCCACGACCATGTCGATGTCCGAGCTCTGCGCGGCCTGCCGGCCCAGGTCGCGGGCGTGGCCGCGGTACTCGGTGGTGACCGCCTCGAGCTTCATCTCGCTCGCCAGCGCGTGGATCAGCACGTCACGTCTGCGTGCGCTTGTGGTGGTTGCCGCCGGATTGACCACGAGAAGTGCACGCATGGATGGCAGCGTACCTACTGGGGGGTACCCGGCCCAGACCGAGGTAGGGATCCGGTAAGAGGAGGGGGCGTGACCCTGCCCACGCGGGCCCTCGGAGCGGCGGACCGCGCGCGGTACCTCCCCGCGGCCGCCCCGAGCGGCCGGCCGATACCCTTCAGGGGTGAGCAGTGAGCAGAACCCCGCCCCGGACACCGCCGAAGCCCCCGCGAGTGCCGAGCCGCGCCCGCGCCGGCTGACGTACGCGGCGGCGCTGGCCGCGCTGGAGGGGGTCGCCCTCGTGATCGGCGGCGTGTGGATCCTGGTCCTCGGGCTCACCGGCGCCCCGGACGACCGTCAGCAGGCCGTGACCGGCGGGATCACCCTGCTGGTGCTGGCACTGCTGCCGCTGCTCGCCGCGCGCGGCCTGCTGCTGCGGCGCGGCTGGAGCCGTGGCCCCGCGGTGATCACCCAGCTCATGGCCCTGCCGGTGGCCTACAACCTGCTCCAGGCCGACAGCATGGCCATTCCGGGCGGCATCGCCCTGGCCGTCGTGGCGGTCGCCGCTCTGGTGCTGCTGGTGAGCCCCGCGACGACCCGGGCGCTCGGGATCAAGGGTCCGGGCCGGGCCGAGTAGGCGGCCCGCCCGGGTCCGGTCACTCCTCCACCAGCAGCTTCTCCCGCAACTGGGCCAGGGTGCGGGCCAGCAGCCGGGAGACGTGCATCTGGGAGATGCCGACCTCCTGCGCGATCTGCGACTGGGTCATGTTCCCGAAGAAGCGCAGCAGCAGAATCCGCTTCTCGCGGGGCGGCAGGTCCTCCAGCAGGGGCTTGAGGGACTCCCGGTACTCCACGCCCTCCAGCGCCTCGTCCTCGGCGCCGAGGGTGTCGGCCACCGCGGGGGACTCGTCGTCGGTGTCGGGGACGTCCAGCGACAGCGTGGAGTACGCGTTGGCGGACTCCAGGCCCTCCAGGACCTCCTCCTCGGAGATGGCCAGCTTCTCGGCCAGCTCGTGAACGGTGGGCGAGCGGCCGTGCAGCTGGGACAGCTCGGCCGTGGCCGTCGTCAGCGCCAGGCGCAGCTCCTGCAGCCGTCGCGGCACCCGGACCGCCCAGCCCTTGTCGCGGAAGTGCCGCTTGATCTCGCCGACGACGGTCGGGGTGGCGTACGTGGAGAACTCCACGCCGCGCTCCGGGTCGAAGCGGTCGACGGACTTGATCAGGCCGATGGTGGCGACCTGGGTGAGGTCGTCCAGCGGCTCGCCCCGGTTGCGGAAGCGGCGCGCGAGATGCTCGACGAGCGGCAGATGCATACGGACCAGCTGGTTGCGCAGTTCCGCGTACTCCGCGCTGCCCGCGTTCAGCCGGCGCAGTTCGAGGAACATCGCACGCGCCCCACTGCGGTCGTGGGGAGCGTGATGGGTGGCCTGCTGCACGGCCTCGGCGCCCACCGCGTCGTCCTCCGCGTTTCGCTCGTGCTCGCTCATCGTCCCGCCCGTTGCCCTTCCCCGAGCCCTCGCCTCCTCGCGGGCGGCGGACCCGGATCCGCCGCGTGCCTTCGGAGGCGCGCTCTGCACGGCACCGTCGCCGGCGGCCTCGGCGGAGTCGTCCTCCGGGTGCGGCCTGGCCTGCTCGGGGATGCCGTCGATGCCGTCCGCCATGCGTCGGGCGCCGTCCGTGGGGCCTCCGCCCTCCGCCGGCAGCTCCCGTGTGCCGCGCTCTTCGTCCCGCACCGGCCCGTCCCCGTTCCTCACGCCGGCCCGGGGCCCGCGCCGCGCTGCTTGTAGAGGCTGATCGACACGGTCTTGTCCTCGTCGACGGCGGACGAGACCTTCCCCGCCAGTGCCGAGAGCACCGTCCAGGCGAAGGTGTCCCGGGCGGGGGCGTGGCCGTCGGTGGTCGGCGCCGACACCGTGACCTCGAGCGAGTCGTCGACCAGCCGGAAGACACAGCTGAGCACGGAGCCGGGCACGGCCTGCTGCAGCAGGATCGCGCAGGCCTCGTCCACGGCGATCCGCAGATCCTCGATCTCGTCCAGGGTGAAGTCCAAGCGGGCCGCCAGACCGGCCGTGGCCGTCCGCAGCACCGACAGGTAGGCACCCGCAGCCGGCAGCCGGACTTCCACGAAGTCCTGGGTCGCGGGCTCGCCTGCGATCTGGGACACCCTCACCTCCATGGTGGTACAAGCTTTACGGGGCCGAGGGTCGCCCCCCGGGGTAACGCATACGTGGTTCCGCGGTGACGCTATCGCGCTCCGAACGTTTCTGTCCCCGGGGCCCCAACCCCCTGGCGTCACTCACAGTAAAGCTGCGGATACGCTCCGTGTCTAGAGGGTTAGCGGGCCCAAATGGGAAGAGCGCGCGCCGGGTTGACGTACCCCGGCGTCACACGCCCGAACCGTCGGCGGTGGCCGCTCCCTGAAGTGTCACACGAGTACGTGGTCGATGAAGCACCAGCGCCAGTCCTCGCCGGGCTCGAAGGTCCGCATCACCGGGTGGCCGGTCTCCGTGTGGTGCCCCGTGGCGTGCCGTCCCGGCGAGGAGTCGCAGCAGCCGATGTGGCCACAGGTAAGACAGAGTCGCAGCTGCACCGGATGCGTGCCCTGCGCGAGACACTCCGGGCACGTCTCGCTGAGCGGCTCGGGTTGGGGGTGCGGCAGCGCGTCGGAGTGCGTGCACTGTTTCATGATTGCCAGGTTACGACGGCTGTGCGGGTGGCCGCGCGGAAAAACGAGGGTGGGCGAGGACCATGGACGTGATGCCGCTGCTCCTGCTGGTGGCGGGGAGCGCCGCGGTCGCGGGGGCGGCCCGGCGTACCCCGCTGCCGGCGCCACTGCTGCTGGTCGCGGTCGGCCTTGCGGTCTCCTACACCCCGGGCGTGCCGGACTACCGGCTCGACCCCGAGGTGGTCCTGCCGCTCGTGCTGCCGCCGCTGCTGTACACCTCGGCGAGCGACAGCTCCTACCTCGACCTGCGGGCCCAGCTCAGGCCGGTGGCGCTGCTGTCGGTGGGGTACGTGCTGTTCGCGACCGTCGTCGTCGGCTGGGCCGCCTATCTGGTCATCCCCGGGATGCCGCTGCCCGCCGCCCTGGTGCTGGGCGCGGTGGTGGCGCCGCCCGACGCGGTCGCCGCCACGGCGGTCGCCCGCCGGGTCGGGCTGCCGTCCCGGATCACCACGATCCTGCAGGGGGAGTCCCTGCTGAACGACGCCACCGCGATCACCGCCTACAAGGTGGCGCTGGCCGCCGCCATCGGCGAGGGCGCCACCTGGGCGGGCGGCATCGAGGAGTTCCTGATCGCGTCCGTCGGCGGTGTCGGTGTCGGCCTCCTGCTCATGGCGCCCCTGCACTGGCTGCGCACGCACCTGAGGGAACCGCTGCTGCAGAACACGCTGTCCCTGCTGATCCCGTTCGTCGCCTACAGCGTCGCCGAGCAGGTGCACGCCTCCGGCGTCCTCGCGGTCGTGGTCGTCGCCCTCTACCTCGGGCACCGCGCGTGGGAGGTCGACTTCGCCACCCGCCTCCAGGAGGAGGCGGTGTGGAAGATGGTCGCCTTCATCCTGGAGTCCGCGGTCTTCGCCCTGATCGGCCTGCAGCTTCCGGTCGTCCTGAGGGGCCTCGGCGAGTACGAGGGCGTCACGGCCGCCTGGTACGCGATCGCGGTCTTCGTGGTCGTCGTGCTGGCCCGGTTCGTCTGGGTCTACCCGGCGGCCTTCGTGCCCCGCCTGCTGTCGGAGCGGATCAGGACACGTGAGGAGAACCCCACCTGGCGGGGGGCGATGGTCACCTCGTGGGCCGGGATGCGCGGAGTGGTCTCCCTCGCCATCGCCTTCTCCATCCCGCTGACCGTGCACGGCGGCCACCCCTTCCCGCAGCGCAACCTGATCCTCTTCCTGACCTTCACCACCGTCATCGGCACGCTGGTACTCCAGGGGGTGACCCTGCCGCCGCTGATCCGCCTGCTGAAATTCCCCGGCCGCGACCGGCGGGCCGAGACGCTGGCCGAGGCCAACGCCCAGGCGCAGGCCTCCCTGGCCGCGGAGAGCCGCCTCGAGGAACTGCTCTCCGACGAGCGCAACGCCCTGCCGCCGCCGCTCGCGGACCGCCTGCGCTCGGTGCTGGAGCGCCGCCGCAACGCCGTCTGGGAGCGGCTCGGCCAGGTCAACCAGGTCACCGGTGAGTCCGTCGACGACACCTACCGCCGTCTGGCGCGCGAGATGATCAGCGCCGAGCGCGAGGTGTTCGTCAGGCTCCGCGACCACCGCTACATCGACGACGAGATGCTCCGCGTGCTGCTGCGCAGGCTCGACCTGGAGGAGGCGGCCGCCTACCGGGAGGCCGCCTAGTGCTGCGACCGGAAAGGTGCACCGGCTCGCGACGCCCGGCACGGCACCTCGCCGCGTTGTCGCATCACCCGAGTACATCCAGTACCCGGTGCGATGCTTCGCCTTGCGACGCACCGCACCGGACGCCGCGGGCTTCCCGGCAGACCGTTCCGGCCACAGCACCAGCCCGGGCCTCTCGTTCGGATCATGCCGGGCTACGGGAAGGGCCGCCCGGTGACCACCGCCGTGACCGTCGTCCCGCGCGCGAAGGCGCCCTCCTCGGCCAGGGAGGCGAGTCCGTAGAGCATCTTGGCGACATATAGACGCTCCACGGGCAGGGAATGCCGCTGCTCGAAGTCCTGTGCGAAGGCGTCGAGCGCGGGCGTCGTGCGGGCGTAGCCGCCGAAGTGGAAGCGGTCGTCCACGGACCAGCTGCCGCTGCGGGTACCGAAGGCCGCTTCCTGCAGGGCCTGTACGTCGGCTGCCAGGAAGCCGCCCTTGAGCACCGGTATGCCGAGCGCCCGGCTGCCGTGGGGCAGCCCGGCGGCGAGTCCGGCGAGCGTGCCGCCGGTGCCGCAGGCCACCGCGACGACATCGGTGTGTCCGCCCAGCTCCTCACCCAGGGCCCGGCAGCCGCGCACGGCCGCGGCGTTGCTGCCCCCCTCGGGGACGACGTACGCGTCCTCGGCGCCGGCGGCGCGCAGGATCGCGGCCCGGGTCTCCGGCTCGTGCTTGTGCCGGTATGTCGATCTGTCGACGAAGTGCAGCCGCATGCCGTCGGCCGCGCACCGGGCCAGCGACGGGTTGAGCGGCCGGCCGGCCAGCTCCTGGCCCCGGACCACGCCGGTGGTCGGCAACCCCAGCAGCCGGCCCGCCGCGGCGGTCGCGCGCAGATGGTTGGAGTAGGCCCCGCCGAAGGTGACCAGGGCCCGGCCTCGTGCCGCCTCGATGTTGGGGGCCAGTTTGCGCCACTTGTTGCCGATCAGCTCCGGGTGGATCAGGTCGTCCCGCTTGAGGAGCAGGCGCAGGCCGCGCCGGCCGAACCGGTCGTCCCGTACCTCCCGCAGGGGCGAGGGCAGGCGCGGGGCGAGCGGGCCGGTGCTGGTCACGCCCTCATTGTCGCCCGGTGGCGGCCGCGGACGGCTACGACTTCAGGCGATCCCCCACCCGCTCCCGCAGCCACGCCATCGAGAAGCCGCGCGGGTCCACCTTGCCCGGCTGCCACTCCAGGTGGCCGATGACCGACCTTTCCGTCCAGCCGTGATGGCGGCACACGGCCGCCGCGGCCCGTGCGATCGCGTCCAGCTGCGCCTCGGGCCACGGGTCGTCGCCGTCGCCCAGGTTCTCGCACTCGAAGCCGTAGAAGTGCCGGTTGCCGTCGGTGTTCGCCTCGTTGTCCGGCGGCAGCCGTTTCTCCGCGATCACGGCCCGCAGCACCTCGTCGTCGCCGAGACCGGCGTGGTTGGCGCGGCCGTGGCCGACCAGGTGGATCATGCCGTCCTTGGTGATCACGCCGTGGCACAACGGGCCGGGGAGCCCCGCGTGTCCGTCGCGGCAGATCTCGACGGTGTGGGCGCTGCCCCGGGTCACCGTGTGGTGGATCATCACGCCGTGGACGGGGCCCCACGGGCCCTTGTGGTTGCGGTTGTGGTGCTGCCAGTCGCCGACCTCGACGACCGTCGCGCCCTCCGCTCGCAGCGCGGCCAGAAACCCGCTCGCGGACATGGGTGGGGCCATGGCCGCCTCCTTCGTGCTGTGCCCGGTCGGCCGCCGGTCGCGGCCCACTCGTACAGCTGCTTCTACCGAAACCGGACGTCCCGGACTACCTCGCTCGCACATTGTGCGAGCCGATCCGGACAGGCGGCACATCCCGGGTGGCGCTGGACAAGGTCCCACTTTCTGCCCAGTAGTGCGATGATCCATTCCCGCTCTTTCGGGTAATGGCACGGCCACGTTACGTGATGGAAGCTTGCTCGTGAGACCGGTGTGCGATTCGGCGCCGGGCATACATGAGAGGGCATAGCCATATGTCGGTAGGCGAAGAGGTCCGCACGGAGCAGGGCAAGCCGCAGCAGTCTCTCGGCACGGCGGCAGCGCGGAACCTGGCCACCACCACCAAGTCCGTTCCGCAGATGCAGGAGATCAGCTCCCGCTGGCTGCTGCGCACGCTGCCCTGGGTGGACGTCCAGGGTGGCACGTACCGGGTGAACCGGCGGCTGACGTACGCCGTCGGCGACGGCCGCATCACCTTCGTGAAGACCGGGGACCAGGTGGAGGTCGTCCCGGCCGAACTCGGCGAGCTGCCGGCGCTGCGGTCGTACGAGGACGACGAGGTCCTCACCGAGCTGGCCCGGCGCTGCCGCCAGCGGAACTTCGCGCCGGGAGAGGTCATCGCCTCCTTCGGCGCCCGGACCGAGAAGGTCTACCTGCTGGCCCACGGCAGGGTCGCGAAGATCGGCTCGGGCCCGTACGGCGACGACGCGGTCCTCGGCGTCCTCGCCGACGGCGCCTACTTCGGCGAGGCGGCGCTGCTGGACCCGGACGTCATCTGGGAGTACACCGCCCGCGCGGACACCGCGTGCACGGTGCTGGTCCTCGGCCGCGAGGACTTCGAGCAGGTCGCCGAGCGCTCCGACTCGCTGCGGGAGCACCTTCGGCGGCTGCGCTCCATCCCCGAGCAGCGGACCAACAAGTTCGGCGAGAAGGAGGTCGAGCTGGCGGCCGGCCACAGCGGCGAGCCGGACATCCCGCACACCTTCGTCGACTACGAGGCCCAGCCGCGCGAGTACGAACTGAGCATCGCCCAGACCGTGCTGCGCATCCACTCCCGCGTGGCCGACCTGTACAACCAGCCGATGAACCAGACCGAGCAGCAGCTGCGGCTGACGGTCGAGGCGCTGAAGGAGCGTCAGGAGCACGAGCTGGTCAACAACCGGGACTTCGGGCTGCTGCACAACTGCGAGTACGACCAGCGGATCCAGCCGCACGACGGCGTACCCGGCCCGGACGACATGGACGAGCTGCTCAGCCGCCGGCGGGGCACCAAGCTGTTCCTCGCCCACCCGCGTGCGATCGCCGCGTTCGGGCGTGAGCTGAACAAGCGCGGACTGGTCCCGGAGACCATCGACCTCGGCGGCAACCGCATCCCCACCTGGCGTGGTGTGCCGATCTATCCGTGCAGCAAGATCCCCGTCACCCCCGAGCGCACGACCTCGATCATCGCCATGCGAACCGGAGAGGCCGACCAGGGCGTCGTCGGGCTGAGGCAGTCCGGCATCCCGGACGAGATCGAGCCGAGCCTGTCCGTCCGGTTCATGGGCATCAACGAACAGGCGGTCATCAAGTACCTGGTGACGGCGTACTACTCGGCCGCGGTCCTGGTGCCCGACGCGCTCGGCGTCCTGGAGAACGTCGAGATCGGCCGGTGGAGGTGACGTCCGCGCACCGCGCACCCGTGTCCCCGCCCCCCGGGGCGGGTACATCCTCGGGGTACGCGTTCACCCCGGGTGGAAGCGCCGCCGTCCGCGGGCATCGCGAGGGGGAGCCATGGCCGATTTCATGACGGAGACCAGACAGCGCGCACCCGGACCGCGTGAGCCACGCGAGTCCACCGGTGGCGCCGCGGCCGGCCCGCCGGACGGGCAGGAGGCGACGGTGCTGCTGGAGCGGACCCGGGCCGTCGTGGACCCGGAACTGCGCGCGGCCGTCGACTCGCTGCCCGGTTCGATGCGCCGGATCGCCCGTTACCACTTCGGCTGGGAGCAGGCGGACGGCACCGCGGCGGCGGGCAACGCGGGCAAGGCGATCAGGCCGGCGCTCGTCCTCGCCGCGGCCGCGGCGCTCGGCGGCCCGAGAGCGAGGGCGGCGGCCGTCCGGGCCGCCGTGGCGGTCGAACTGGTCCACAACTTCACGCTGTTGCACGACGACGTGATGGACCGGGACACCACCCGAAGACACCGGCCCACGGCCTGGACCGTGTTCGGCGACGCCGACGCGATCCTCGCCGGGGACGCGCTGCAGGCGCTGGCCCTGCGGCTGCTCGCCGCGGATCCGCACCCGGTCTCCGGACAGGCCGTCGCCCGGCTCGCCGACTGTGTCGTCGAGCTGTGCGCAGGACAGCACACCGACACGGCACTGGAGCGGCGCGCTCCCGGGGAGGTGACCCTGGACGCGGTGCTGGCCATGGCCGAGGCGAAGACCGGCGCGCTGCTGGGCTGCGCCTGTGCGCTCGGTGCGCTGTACGCGGGCGCCGGGGAGGAGGACGTGGCGGCGCTGGACGGCTTCGGACGCCAGGCCGGGCTCGCCTTCCAGCTGATCGACGACGTGATCGGCATATGGGGCGATCCGCTGCGCACCGGCAAGCCGGCCGGCGCGGATCTCGCCGCCCGCAAGAAGTCCCTGCCGGTGGTGGCGGCCCTGACCTCCGGTACCCCGGCGGGAGCCGAACTCGCCGCGCTGTACGGGAAGCCGTACGCCGAGGGGGAGGACGGGGACTGCGGGGAGATCGCGCGTACGGCCCTGGCGGTCGAGCGGGCCGGCGGCCGGGACTGGGCGCAGGCCGAGGCGGCCGACCGGATGGCCCGGGCGGTACAGGAACTGGCCCGCGCCGTCCCCGCGCCGGAGACGGCGGGCGGACTGCTGGCCCTGGCCGAGTTCGTGACCCGGCGCAGCAGCTGAGCCGGCCGTCGTCCGACGGCCGGCCGAGGAACCCGGAGCCACCGGGACCGTGCGGCTCCTGACCCCGCACGGTCACCGGGGCTCCGGCCTCGGGCGGGCCCCGCGCACCCCCACCGCGCGCGGGACCCGCCGCTTGTCCGTGAGGGGTGCTCTGCCTGCCCGCGGGTGAGTGGGCCGCCGGAAGGGGCTACGCCTCCGGCACGACCGTCCTCACGGTCCTCTCGACGGGCCCTCCGGCACGGCCACGCCCTCCAGGGCTCCGTTCAGGACGGCGGGGAGGGTGGCTCCGTCCAGGACCGCCGGGGAGGGTGAGGTGCTCCGGGAGGAGGCCGAGCGAGGAGGCCGAGTATCGCGAGGTGGAGCACGGCGACGGCACGGAGTTCGCCCTGGACTCGGTCCGCGCCTTCGGCAACGGGGGGATCGTGCGGACGTACCGCGGGGAGCGCTGAGCCCCCGCCCGCCCTACCCTGAGGACATGGGCAGCGAGAGCCACGTCTGTCCCGTCTGCGGGCAGCCCGTCGAAACGGTCGTCGGCCGGTACAAGACGCTGGGCGCCTGGGTGCCGAAGTGGGGTCCCGGCCCCTGCCACAACCCCGACTGCGCATCCCGCGGGGAGCACACCGAGCCCGCCGTACCGGCCACCCCGGACACCGGGACCGAGCCCGGGCGGCCCGCTGGGCCCTCCGCGCCACAGCCCTGAACCCGCGCCGAGCCTGCGCACCGGCTGCTTTCCCCGGTGTGCGCGGCCCGGCGGGCGCCGTAGCGTGGCCGCATGCCGAAGCTTCCGCACATCGTCCACATCACCGAACGCGCGCTGTGGGACGAGGCCCGCGCACGCGGCGCCTACGAGGTGTCCACCCGTGGCCGCACCCTCCAGGAGGAGGGATTCGTGCACTTCTCCACCCGCGAGCAGCTCCCGCGCATCGCGGCCTTCCTGTACGGCGAGTACGAGGGCCCGGACGAGCTGGTCGTGCTGGTCGTGGACCCGGCCCGGCTCGGCGTGCCGGTGAGGTACGAGGCCATGCCGCCGAACGGCGAGGAGTTCCCGCACGTGTACGGGCCCGTCCCGGTCGACGCCGTGGTGGACGTCGAGCCCTGGGGGTGACCGGAGAGGGGGTCGCGCCGTCGACACCGGTGGGGCCGGGCCGTGACGGTGGCCGCGGGGGGCCAAATCGCATGGTGGTCGCAGGACTCGATCCGGCCGCAGGAGCCGTACGTCTGGCGCGACGGGGACGGGACGGAGCCGGGCAGCGAGCACGGGGGCATGTCCGGCCGACCTGCCCGGCCTCCGGGGCCGGACGACGGCGACTGCCCGCCGGTTTCGGAGCCCGGTCCGGAGCGGTCGGCGGGCACGGTGATGTTCGTCTGCGCGTATCGACTACGGCTCCCTGACCGCCGTCGGTAGCCCGCCCGTGCCGGGGTCGCGGCCGGTCAGGCAGTATGTGCCGCCGGCCGGGTCGCGCATCACCGTCCAGTGCGGCCCGTCCTGGACATGGGTGGCGCCCAGCCGCTCGTGCCGAGTCCGGACCGCCGCGATGTCCGCGCAGGCGAGGTCCAGGTGGGCGGAGGCCGGGCCGTCGTCGTCGAGCCGCTGGAGCAGGATCCGTACCGGCTGACCGGCCGGCGGCCTGAGCACCCGGAACTCCGGCCTGGACCCCGTCAGCAGGTCCCAGCCGGTCAGCGCCGCCCAGAAGGCGCTCTCGGTGTCGTACCCGGAGGGCGGGATGTCCAGGCACACCTGGTCCAGACGGCTGCCCGCGACCACCGGCGGCCGCACCTTCTCTCCCTGCCAGACCCCGGCACAGAACGGCTGCCCGCCCGGCGAGCGCAGCACGGCCCAGTCCGAGTGATCGGCGGCCGTCACCGCGCCGAGTCCGGCGGCCGTCGCCATGAACGCCCGCACGTCGTCGACGAAGAAGTCGAGATGGGCCCCGCCGTCCCCGTCGAGGACCCCTTGCAGCTTCAGGCAGGGATCCGCGCCGTCCGGCAGTAGCGTCACGAACTCCTGCCGTACGCCCCGGAATTCGGAGAGGCGGGTGCCCGTGACGGCCGTCCAGAAGGCATGGGCCTCGGCGAGGCGTCCGAAGGGGCGATCGGCGAATGCGTACGTCCAGCGGATGGTGTCCATGGCCGGGATCGTAGGGCGACGGCCGCGGCGAACGCGGGGAGTCTCAGCCCGCGTCCGGGTCCGCGGGCCGCTGGAGGAACCGCAGCATGTTCCCGGCCGGGTCCCGGAACGCGCAGTCCCGTACCCCGTACGGCTGGTCCGTCGGCTCCTGCAGCACATCACCGCCGGCCTCCCGGACCCGCTCGTACAGCGCGTCGCAGTCGGCGGTGGTGAAGATGACGCCGCGCAGCAGCCCCTTGGCGAGCAGTTCGGCGATCGCCTGCTTGTCGGCCCGGGAGATGTCCGGGCTCGCGCCCGGCGGCTCCAGCACGATCTCCACGTCCGGCTGCAGCGGCGAACCCACGGTGACCCACCGCATCCCCTCGAAGCCCACGTCGTTGCGGACCTCCATACCGAGCACGTCACAGTAGAAATGGAGCGCCTTGTCGTGGTCGTCCACGGCGATGAAGCACTGCTTGAGTTTCAGGTCCATGGCCTCACGCTAGGCGCCGCCGGACCGCCGTGCGCGGAAGTCCCGGCCGAAGCGATCGCCGAAGTGCGGGCCGGAGCGGTTCAGTACGGCCGGCGGCGCGGCCTGGTGAACGAGCGGGCCACGCAGGACGGGATCACCGCGCTCTCCTCGTGGGAGCCGGCCCGGTAGGCGCTCGGTGTCTGCCCGACCAGCTCGGTGAACCGGGAGCTGAAGGAGCCGAGAGAGGTGCAGCCGACGGCGAAGCACACCTCGGTCACCGTCAGATCGCCGCGCCGCAGCAGCTCCTTGGCCCGCTCCACCCGGCGGGTCATCAGATAGCTGTACGGAGTCTCCCCGTACGCCTTGCGGAAGCTGCGCTGGAAATGGCCGGGCGACATGTGGGCGCCACGGGCCAGCTCGGTCATGTCGAGCGGCTCGGCGTACTCACGGTCCATGCGGTCGCGCACCCGCCGCAGCCGTACCAGATCCTCCAGGCTCACCCCGACAGCTTGGCACGGCGCGACTGCGATACTCCAGCCATGAACACCGGGGCGACAGTGGGCCATCCGCGGGCGGACACGGCCGAGCGGGAGGGGTCCGCGGGCTGGTCGACGCGGCCCGCGACGACCGCCGACATCGAGACCATCGCCGAGCTGCGGGCCGAGGTGATGCGCCCGGACCTGGAACGCCTCGGACGCTACGACGAGCACCGGGTCCGGCAGCGGCTGCGGGACTCCTTCTCCACCCGGTACACGTCGGTAGTCATGAGCGGCGGCGAACTCGCCGGATGCGTCACTGTCCGGCCCGACGGGGACGGACAGTGGCTGGAGCACTTCTACCTCGCCCCGCACCATCAGGGCCGGGGGCTGGGCTCCGCCGTCCTGCGCACCGTACTGGAGCGCACCGACGACCAGGGGGCGACCGTCGCCCTGAACGTCCTGCGGGGCAGCGCCGCCCGCAGGCTCTACGAGCGCCACGGCTTCGTCGTGGAAGCCCAGGACCCGGTCGACGTGTTCATGGTCCGCCCGCCCGGCGGTATCGGTCTCCCGCTGTAGGTCCGCGGCCCGATCCGTCTTCCGCCGGCGCGTGCCAGCCTCGTCCCATGACACACTCCTGGCCCGGTCACCTCGATGTGGGAGCGGTCCGGTTCGCCCGGCCGACCGCGCACTACGAAGACGTCGTGGTCTTCTACCGCGACGTCCTCGGCCTGCCCGTGCTCGCCCAGTGGCGCGGCCACGCGGGCTACGACGGCATCGTCCTCGGCCTGCCCGGCACCCCGGTGCACATGGAACTCCTCCAGCACGGCGATCCGCCCCGCATCCCCGAGCCGCACCCGGAGAACCAGCTCGTGCTCTACCTGCGCGGCCCCGAGGCCGTCACCGTCGCCGCCCGCCGGCTGGCCGGGCACGGCCACAGCCCGGTCCCCGCCGCGAACCCCTACTGGACCGAACGCGGCGCCGTCCTCTTCGAGGACCCGGACGGCTGGCAGGTCGTGCTGGCACCCTGGGTCTTCGGCGAAGATCCGCCACCGGCGGGCTGACAGCGCGACCGGCGCGCGAAAGACCGCACCCGAACCGTTTGGACGCCCTCGCGGGCATGCTGACGATCCGGGTGCGGGGAGGCGGACCTGGCGACCTGGAAAAGCGGGTCACAGGGCGTGATCGTGAGATCAGGCCTTCTTGGTCTCCCAGAAGATCTTGTCGATCTGCGCGATGTAGTCCAGCGCCTTCTGGCCCGTGGCCGGGTCGGTGGACGCCTTGGCGGCCGAGAGGGCCTTCAGGGTGTCGTTGACCAGCTGGTGCAGCTCCGGGTACTTCTCGAAGTGCGGGGGCTTGAAGTAGTCGCTCCACAGCACGGAGACGTGGTGCTTCGCAAGCTCGGCGCGCTGCTCCTTGATGACGGTGGCACGCGCCTGGAAGTGCGGGTCGTCATTGCCGGCCATCTTCTCCTGGACGGCCTTCACCGACTCCGCCTCGATGCGGGCCTGGGCCGGGTCGTACACACCGCAGGGCAGGTCGCAGTGCGCGCTGACCTTGACCTTGGGGGCAAACAGGCGGGAAAGCATGGAGCATTCCTTCCTCGTGATCGTCTTCTCAGGTGCGACATTACTCCCTGGGGGACCTGTTTTCGTGAGTGCCCCCTAGGGCTTAGGACAAAAGTCCAGGGTCACACTGAGACTGGTGGAGGAACGGACCGGGGAGGTGCCGGGATGCCGGAGCTGTCGCAGGAGGGCGAGCGGGGGAGAACCGGGGCGCCCTTCGGGCTGGCCGAGGTGACGGGTCCGTCCATGTTGCCCACGCTGCACCACGGGGACCGGCTGCTCCTGCGATACGGGGCCGCGGTCCGGCCGGGGGACGTCGTGGTGCTGCGGCATCCCTTCCAGCAGGACCTGCTCGTCGTCAAGCGTGCCGTGGAGCGGCGCGAGGGCGGCTGGTGGGTGCTCGGGGACAACCCGTACGCCGGCGGCGACAGCACCGACTACGGGGTGGTGCCCGACGAGCTGGTCCTGGGGAGGGCGTGGCTGCGCTACCGGCCGCTGCGGCCCGGTCAGCGGTCGCCGCTGGCGCTCGCGCGCTGGGTGTTCTCGGCGGCGAGGCCGCTGCTCACCGACCGGTCGGCCTCCAGGCGTTTGCGGGCCCGGTAGGCGGCCACGTTGGCGCGGGTCGCGCAGCGGTCGGAGCAGTAGCGCCGGGAGCGGTTCGTGGACGTGTCGAGGTAGGCGTTGCGGCACGGGGCCGCCTCGCACAGGCCCAGCCGGTCGACGCCGTGCTCGGTCAGGTGGAAGGCCAGGCCCATCGCCGCGATGGCCGCGTAGCCGGCGGTGGCGTTGGAGGGGTGGTCGGCCAGGTGCATGTGCCACAGCGGGCGGCCGTCCTCGTCGCGGTGGTCGTGACCGGAGATCTGCGGGCTGACCGGGAACTCCAGCAGCAGTGAGTTGAGGAGGTCGACGGCGAGGGTCTCGTCGCCCTTGTCGGCCGCCTCGAAGACCGAGCGCAGGCGGGACCGCACCGAGCGGAAGCGGGTCACGTCGGCGTCGGTGGCGCGGCGGGCCGCCGAGGCGTTGGCGCCGAACAGGTCGCGGACGGCCTCGACCGAGGTCAGGGAGTCCTTGCCCCGGACCGGCTCCTCGCTGTTGACGAGGCGTACGGCGTAATCCGAGTAATAGGCCAGTTCCACTTGTAGTCCTTACAGAGGCGCTCTATGGTCGTGTCTGCGGTCGGGTAACAGCCGGTCGTGCTTCCAGGGTATTACGCGTGTGTGAGGAGACGGGGTTTCCATGACCACCAGTACCAGCACCGGAACCGACTGGGCCGCCTGGCAGGAGAGCTGGGACCGGCAGCAGGAGTGGTACATGCCGGACCGCGAGGAGCGGTTCCGGATCATGCTCGACATGGTCGAGGCGCTCGTCGGCCCGGCACCGCGCGTGCTCGACCTCGCCTGCGGCACCGGCACCATCACCGCCCGGCTGCTGGCCCGGTTCCCCGACGCCACCAGCACCGGGGTCGACCTCGACCCGGCCCTGCTCGCGATCGCCCGCGGCACCTTCGAGGGCGACGACCGCGTCTCCTTCGTCACCGCCGACCTCAAGAACCCCGACTGGCCGGCGCGGCTGCCGTACGACTCCTACGACGCGGTGCTGACCGCCACCGCCCTGCACTGGCTGCACAGCGAACCCCTCGCGGCACTCTACGGACGGCTCGCGGAGCTGGTGCGCGCCGGCGGTGTGTTCATGAACGCGGACCACATGATCGACGAGAGCACCCCGCGGATCAACGCGGCCGAACGCGCCCAGCGGCACGCCCGCATGGATCAGGCCAAGCGGGACGGCGCGCCGGACTGGGCCGAGTGGTGGCGGGTGGCCGCCGAGGACCCGGTCCTGGCCGAGCCGACGGCCCGCCGCTTCGAGATCTACGGCGAGCACGCCGACGGCGACATGCCGTCCCCGGAGTGGCACGCGCACGTACTGCGTGAAAAGGGCTTTGGGGAGGCACGGCCGGTGTGGTGCTCGCCCTCGGACACGCTGCTGCTCGCGCTGAGGTGAGCCGACGCCGGACGACGGAAGAGGGGCGGTACGGAGAAGTCCGTACCGCCCCTCTTCCTGTCGAGGCTCCGCGGAGTCTCAGAGCACCTTGGACAGGAACGACTGGGTCCGCTCGTGCTGGGGATCGGTCAGGACGTCGCGGGGATGGCCGGATTCGACCACCACGCCTTCGTCCATGAACACCAGGCTGTCTCCCACCTCGCGGGCGAAGCCCATCTCGTGGGTGACGACGACCATCGTCATGCCGGACTCGGCGAGGTCGCGCATGACGTCCAGGACGTCACCGACCAACTCCGGGTCCAGGGCCGAGGTCGGCTCGTCGAACAGCATCAGCTTCGGGTCCATCGCCAGCGCCCGGGCGATCGCCACCCGCTGCTGCTGGCCACCGGAGAGCTGCGAGGGGTAGTTCCCGGCCTTGTCGGCGAGGCCCACCCGCTCCAGGAGCTGCATCGCGCGCTCCTTGGCCTGGGCCCTGCCGACGCCCTTGACCTGGACCGGCGCCTCGATGACGTTCTCCGCGGCCGTCATGTGCGGGAACAGGTTGAAGCGCTGGAAGACCATGCCGATGTCCCGGCGCTTGAGCGCGACCTCGCTGTCCTTCAGCTCGTACAGCTTCTCGCCCTTCTGGCGGTAGCCGACCAGCTCGCCGTCCACGTAGAGACGGCCGGCGTTGACCTTCTCGAGGTGGTTGATGCACCTCAGGAAGGTCGACTTGCCGGAGCCGGAGGGGCCGATGAGGCAGAACACCTCACCCTGCTTGACCTCCAGGTCGATGCCCCTGAGCACCTCGACATGGCCGAAGGACTTGTGAACGCCCTCCGCCTTGACCATCGGGGCCGTCCCCGTGCGGACGGCGTCGCTCTTGCTCAGCTTGTCGGTCATGCGCCCACCGCTCCCCTCGGGCCACCCAGCGACAGCACGTTCGCCTTCACCTTCTGCCACGGCGTCGGCGGCAGCTGGCGGCTGGAGCCGCGGGCGTAGTAGCGCTCGATGTAGTACTGGCCCACGCTCAGCACCGAGGTCATGATCAGGTACCAGGCCGCGGCGAGGAAGTACATCTCCACCGGGGCGCCGGAGTTCTGGCCGATGTCCTGGGCGAAGCGGAACAGCTCGGGATACTGGACGGCCGCCACGAGCGAGGTCGTCTTCAGCATGTTGATCACTTCGTTGCCCGTCGGCGGCACGATCACGCGCATCGCCTGAGGGATGACGATCCGCCGCAGGGTCTTGCTGTGGCTCATGCCGAGGGCGTGCGCCGCCTCGGTCTGGCCCTCGTCCACCGCGAGCAGACCGGCCCGGCAGATCTCCGCCATGTACGCCGCCTCGTTCAGACCCAGGCCGAGCAGCGCCGTCAGCAGCGGCGTCATGAAGTTCGACCAGTGGTCCTTGTAGAACGGCATCAGGTTGATGTACTCGAAGACCAGGCCCAGGTTGAACCAGAGGAAGAGCTGGACCAGGACCGGGGTGCCGCGGAAGAACCAGATGTAGAACCAGGCGATCGACGAGGTCACCGGGTTCTTCGACAGCCGCATCACCGCGAGGGCGATGCCGCCCACGATGCCGATCAGCATCGACAGGACCGTCAGCAGAAGGGTCTTGCCGACACCCTTCATGATCCGGTCGTCGAAGAAGTAGTCCGGTACCGCGTGCCAGTTGATCTGGCCCTGGCTGAACGCGTAGATGATCGCGACGAGTAGCGCGATGGCGATGACGGCGGTGACGTACCGCCCGTAGTGCCGGACCGGGATCGCCTTGATGGCCTCCGGGCCGGCCGGGGGAGTGCGCTGCTCCCCGGCCGCCGACTTGTCGATGTCAGTCACGGGTGTTGCCTCTCAGTGGCCGCTTCGGGTCCGCGGGTCACTTGCCGCCGTTGATCACGGACTGCTTGACGGCGCCGTCCTGCGCGCCCCACTTCTCCAGGATCTTGCCGTACTCGCCGTTCTTGATGATGGCGTCCATCGCGGCCTGGAGGGCGTCCCGCAGCTGGGTGTCCTTCTTGGCCACGGCGATGCCGTACGGCGCGGCCTCGACCTGGTCACCGACGACCTCGAAGTCCTTGCCGCCGCCGGAGGTCTTCACCGCGTACGCGGCGACCGGGAAGTCGGCGGACACCGCGTCCGCGCCGCCCGAGCGCAGACGGGTCTGGGCCTGCTGGTTGTCGTCGAAGGCCTCGATGGCGAGCTTCTTGCCGCTCGGACACTTCTTGGCCTGCTGCTTGGCCAGGTCCTCCGAAGTGGTGCCGCGCTGGACGGCGAGCTTCTTGCCGCAGAGGTCTTCCCAGGTCGTGATGGACTTGGTGTCGCCCTTGCGGGTGTAGATGGAGACACCGGCGGTCAGGTAGTCCACGAAGTCGACGCCCTCGCCGACCTTCTTGCCGGTGTCGGGGTCGACGCCCTCCTGACGGTTCTTGTTGTCCGTCATGGCCGACATCGCCATGTCGTAGCGGTCCGAGCGCAGACCGGTGAGCAGGCCGTCGAAGGTGCCGTTCTCGAACTGGAACTTCACCCCGAGCTGCTTGCCCAGGGCCGCCGCCAGGTCGGGGTCGAGACCGACGACGTTGCCGGAGTTGTCCTTGTACTCGACCGGGGCGTACGCGATGTCCGACCCGACCCTGACGACGCCGCTGCTGCGGATGTCCTTGGGCAGCTTGCCGGCCAGCGGGGCGCTGCCGGCGGACGAGCTGCCGGAGTCGTTGCCGCTGTCCTTGGTCTGGTCACCGCAGCCGGTGAGCAGCAGGGCGCCTGCGACCGCGATCGCACCGACCGCAGCTAGCCGGGAGCGCGCGGCGGTCGTACGACGGGTGGAGCTTGCGGTCATGGTGGTTCCTCCGGCGGGTGGAAAGAGGTGCCGATGGGTCGACGGAAACACACAGCTTCGGGTGTCGCGACCTCGTGGGTTTACGGCATCTTGCCATTCGGGTTAGCCCATCCAGGGGAGTCGCAATGTCAAAATCGGATAACGGGTGATCCTCCAACCCCGTCAGGACAACCCCTCCCCGGCCCAACACCCCGGACCATCTGCGGGGATCCCGGCCTCCGGCCGCAAGAATTTCTATCCGTCTCACCATGTGGTCGGCGAAGATCGTGGCATTTCCCATCCAGCAGGGCTCTTGCCAACGGCGTGACCGTCCTGTCAGCGGCGTGTCACCCCCGTGTGGCTTTCTGGTTCCCAGATGTGACCTTGCACCTAATGGACTCGTCGTCAGCACCGTCCGTCCGGTAAGAAGGTTCTTTACACCCCTCATCCGGGGCTCAGGGCGCGTGTGCGGCGCGCCCGTCGCGCAGCCGCTCGTACGTATCGGTAACCGGGCCTGCGCGGTGCCCGCCCACCCCTCACCAGGAGTGGTCGACCCTCAAACCATGCATACCTAAGGGGTAAGACAAAGTGGCAGCGGAGATCGTCAATCCTCGCAGCGACAACACAACGGATCAGGACGGGGCCGAGCCCCTCGATTCCTTCGATCCGGCGTTCGCGCTCCATCGCGGCGGCAAGATGGCCGTGCAGGCCACCGTTCCGGTCCGCGACAAGGACGACCTTTCCCTCGCGTACACGCCCGGCGTCGCGCGCGTGTGCACCGCGATCGCGGAGCAGCCGGAACTGGTCAACGACTACACATGGAAGTCCTCGGTGGTCGCCGTCGTGACCGACGGCACGGCCGTGCTCGGCCTCGGGGACATCGGTCCCGAGGCGTCCCTCCCCGTGATGGAGGGCAAGGCGATCCTGTTCAAGCAGTTCGGCGGAGTCGACGCGGTGCCCATCGCGCTCGCCTGCACGGACGTCGACGACATCGTCGAGACCGTGGTCCGGCTCGCTCCCTCGTTCGGCGGAGTGAACCTCGAGGACATCTCGGCGCCCCGGTGCTTCGAGATCGAGCGCCGGCTGCAGGAACGCCTGGACATCCCGGTCTTCCACGACGACCAGCACGGCACGGCCGTCGTGACACTCGCGGCGCTGCGCAACGCGGCCCGGCTGAGCGGCCGCGAGATCGGGCAGCTTCGGGCCGTCATCTCGGGCGCCGGCGCGGCCGGTGTCGCCATCGCCAAGATGCTGGTCGAGGCCGGCATCGGGGACGTGGCGGTGGCGGACCGCAAGGGCGTCGTGTCGGCCGGCCGGGAGGACCTGACGCCGGTCAAGCGCGAGCTCGCCTCCTTCACCAACAAGGCCGGTGTCACCGGGTCGCTGGAGGACGCCCTGGCGGGTGCGGACGTGTTCATCGGCGTCTCCGGCGGTACGGTCGCGGAGGCGGCGGTCGCCTCCATGGCCGAGGGTGCCTTCGTGTTCGCGATGGCCAACCCGAACCCGGAGGTGCACCCGGAGGTGGCGCACAAGTACGCGGCGGTCGTCGCGACCGGGCGCTCGGACTTCCCGAACCAGATCAACAACGTGCTGGCGTTCCCCGGGATCTTCGCGGGCGCGCTGCAGGTGCGGGCCACGCGGATCACGGAGGGCATGAAGATCGCCGCCGCGGAGGCGCTGGCCGCCGTCGTGGGCGATGATCTCGCCGCCGACTACGTCATCCCGTCGCCGTTCGACGAGCGGGTCGCTCCCGCGGTGACGGCGGCGGTGGCGGCCGCCGCCCGGGCCGCGGGCGTCGCCCGTCGCTGACGTCGCGTCGGATGGCCCCGTCCGTTCGGGCGGGGCCATTCTTCTGCCCGGCCTCCGGGCCTCCGGCCGGGTGCTCTTCAGGGCGGTGCCGGTGGTGCTGCCCGTAGCCGCGCGCCGGGCTGCGCCGGTCGGGTGCCCTTGCGCAAGAGGGCATGTGTCACAGCCCCCCGCGGTTCCGCCGGCTGCACGGCGCACCTATCGTCGAGCCCATGTTCGCTGCCTACGCCGCCCGAATCGACCGCGACCAGCCGCTCACCGGACTCGAGTTGGGGGAGCGTCCGGCCCCCGAGGCCCGGCCCGGCTGGAGCACCGTGAACGTCCGCGCCGCCTCCCTCAACCACCACGACCTCTGGTCCCTGCGCGGTGTGGGCCTCGTCGAGGACAAGCTGCCGATGATCCTCGGCTGCGACGCCGCCGGGATCGACGAGGACGGCAACGAGGTCGTCCTGCACTCCGTCATCGGGCAGAGCGGCCACGGGGTCGGCCCCAAGGAGCCCCGCTCCATCCTCACCGAGCGCTACCAGGGCACGTTCGCCGAGCAGGTCGCCGTGCCGACCTGGAACATCCTGCCCAAGCCGAAGGAGCTGTCCTTCGCCGAGGCCGCGTGTCTGCCGACGGCCTGGCTGACGGCCTACCGGATGCTGTTCACCAACGCCGGGGTACGGCCCGGTGACTCGGTCCTCGTGCAGGGCGCCGGCGGTGGTGTCGCCACGGCCGCGATCGTGCTGGGCAAGGCAGCGGGACTGCGGGTCTTCGCGACCAGCCGGGACGAGGCCAAGCGGAAGCGGGCGCTGGAGCTCGGCGCGGTCGAGGCGGTGGAGTCGGGAGCCCGGCTGCCGCATCGCGTGGACGCCGTCATCGAGACCGTGGGCGCCGCCACCTGGTCCCACTCGGTGAAGTCCCTGCGGCCCGGGGGCACGCTCGTGATCTCCGGCGCCACCAGCGGTGACCGTCCCTCGCACGCCGAACTGACCCGGATCTTCTTCCTCGAGCTGAAGGTCGTCGGCTCCACCATGGGGACCAAGGACGAGCTGGAGGACCTGCTCTCCTTCTGCGCCGCCACCGGCGTACGCCCCGTCATCGACGAGATCCTGCCGTTGGACCGGGCCCGTGAGGGCTTCGAACGGCTGGCGTCGGGAGAGCAGTTCGGGAAGATCGTCCTGACGAACGAGTGATCGTGCCCGCCGGCGGCGTGGCCCGGTGAGGGCCGGGGCACGCCACCGTGCGGGCCCCGGCCGCCGGCGGGTCAGACCCTCGGGCGGCGCAGTATCGCGCCGATGCGGGCCGCCGCCGCCGACAGGTGCCGGCGGGCGTCCTGGAGCTGGTCTGCGGTGACGCCGTGGTCGCGGGCCGCGTCGCGGATGTCGTCGCGGAAGCGGTCCAGCAGGCGGTCCAGGTCGCGGGCCGGGTCGCCGGTGGGGGCCTCGTGCGCCCAGGACGGTTCGTACTCGGCCGGGAAGTCCTCCGGGGGCATGGAGTACTCCGGCGCCGCGGCGGCCGACTTGCGCGGACCGGTGCCCGCGCCCTCCGCGGTGCGGCCGAAGCCCCGGTCCTTGCCGAACTCCTTGCCGTACTCCTTCCCGAACTCACCGAACTCCTTGGCGAGTTCGGTCAGGCCCTCGCGTACACCGGTCGGCCAGTCGCCGCGGGTGAAGTGGTCCTGCACGCGCTCCTGGACCCGGTGAGCGATGCGCTGCACCTCCTCCTGCGCCTGGGCCCGCGCCCGCGCCTGGGCCTCCTGGGCCTGGTGGCGGGCCCGCTGGGCCTCCTCGCGGGCCCGGCGGCTCTCGTCCTTGGCGCGGCGGGCCTGTTCCTTCCACTCCTGCTTGACCCGGCGCATCTCCTCCTTGGCGGCCCGCCAGGCCTCCTTGTCACCGAGGTCGCCGCTCTCTCCGAGGGGCCCCGCCTCGCCGCCGTTCTGCCCGGGGCCCCGGCGGGCCTCGGAGGCGGCGGCGCGCATCTCGCGCCGCAGATCGCCGGCCGCGCCGCGCACGTCGGCCTTTATCTCGGCGGCGAGCTCCGCCACCGATTCACGGATCTCCAGCTCCAGGTCGGCCAGCTCGCCGCTGCGGTCGGCGAGTTCGGCGCGGCCGGCGTCCGTGATGGCGTACACCTTGCGGCCGCCCTCCGTGGTGTGCGTGACCAGGCCCTCGGCCTCCAGCTTGGCCAGCCGGGGGTAGACCGTGCCCGCCGAAGGGGCGTACAGGCCCTGGAAACGCTCCTCGAGGAGCCTGATCACCTCGTAGCCGTGGCGCGGGGCCTCGTCGAGCAGCTTGAGCAGATACAGGCGCAGGCGGCCGTGGGCGAAGACGGGAGGCATGTCAGAGCACCTTCTTGTCGGTCGTGCCGTCGGCCGGGGAGCCGGTGCCGGCCTCGCGGCGGGTGTCGGGCTCGTCCTCGCCCGGTGGGCGGCGCAGCAGGGCGATGGAGCCGGACACCGTCGTGGCCCTGAGCTTGCCGTTGCCCGCGCCGAGCCGGCCGGTGATCTTGTGGGCGCCCCACTGGCCGTGCACGCGCAGCCCGTCGAAGGAGTTGGAGATCGTGCCGCTCGCGGTGTTGGCCTCCACCTCCGCGTCCGCCGGGTGCGGCAGGCGGATCGCGATCTCGCCGGAGACGCTGGTCAGGCCGATGTCGGTGGGGCCGTCCGGGTCCAGGTCGATGATCATGGAGCCGCTGACCGAGTCGGCCCGCACGGAGGAGCCCGAGCCCTCGACCACGGTCAGGTCGCCCGAGACGGAGTTGAACCGCAGGTCGCCCGTGACGGCCTGGGCCTCCAGGTTGCCGGACACGGTGTCGGCGCGGACCTGGCCGGAGAGACCGACCAGGGTGGTGTCGCCGGTGACGCCCTTGATCACCGAGGGGCCGCTTATCCCGGAGACGACCGCGCCGGCGCCGACCACGCCCACCTCCACCCGCGTGTCGGCGGGGACCGCGAGGGAGACGACCGCGCTGCGGCGCCAGCCCTTGCGGTCGAGCCACTTGAGGAAGCCCTTCCATGGCAGGTCGTCGTAGGCGACGGTGAGGGTGCCGCCCTGGTGGGTGACGATCAGGGGTGGGCCCTCGATGTCCGTGACTTCCAGGCGGGCGGAACCTTCGTCCGTGCCGACGACGTTCACCGTTCCGTTGACGATGCGGACGTGCAGGTCGCGTACCGGGGTGTCGAAGGTCAGCTTCTGGGGGTCGGCGATGGACCACTCGGACATGGGGCCTCCTTGGCCGGACACGGACACGCCATATCGCGTCTTCCGTGAAACACGATATATCGTGGATGGGGAAAGTCAAGACGCCTTTTGGCGTCAGGCGGGGCCTGCTGGGCGGGGGCTCGTGAGCCGCCCAAGGGGTCCCCCAGGCCCGTGAGGCGCTGGGGGAGGCGCGCATGCCGGCAGCCACCGCGGCATTGCATAGGCTGTAGGTGGACCCACAGGGGCTGGGTGGATTTGCAGGAGAGGTAGTTCATGTACTTCACCGACCGCGGGATCGAGGAACTGGAGAAGCGGCGCGGCGAGGAAGAGGTCACCTTCGAGTGGCTCGCCGAGCAACTGCGCACGTTCGTGGACCTCAACCCGGACTTCGAGGTGCCCGTGGAGCGGCTCGCGACCTGGCTCGCCCGGCTCGACGACGAGGACGACGAGTAACCCGTATCGTCCATTGCCCCTCCCCCTCACCTGTCACCGGCGTTAGCCTTCTTCTCCCATTCGGTGAACGGGGGCGTCATGGGTGGAGGAGTCGAACGCATACGGCTCGACGACGGAACGGTCGTCTGGGCCAGGATCGGCGGGCGTGACGAGGGAGCGCTCGACGAGGGCGGCTACTGGGACACGGGGCTCGGTGACCGTGTCGTCGACATGGCGGGCGGGCTGGCCGGCACGGTCGGTGGCGTCGTGCGCTCCTTGCGCGCCGGTCTGGACACGCCCGCCGCGGTCGAGGTGTCCGTCAGCTTCGGAATCGAACTGACGGCGCAGTCCGGCAGGATCGTGAGCGCCATAGCGCAGGGCGGCGGCACGTCCTCCCTGACGGTGTCCCTGACCTGGACCGAACCGGCGACGGCCGCGGACGGCGCGGATCCCGCGGCACCCGGCGACGGAGCGGTACCGCCGCACCCGCCGGCCTCCGGCTCCGTATGAGCGCCTTCGACGAGATGGTGCGCCCCTCGCTCGCGCGCATCGACGCAGCGGGTGACGGGTATGCAACGGACCGTGACCCGTACTGGGGATCGGGGTTCTTCATAGCCCCGGGCTGGCTGTTGACCTGTGCCCATGTCGTGGGGAAGGGGGGAGCCGCGGTGTGCCGAGGGGAGAGCGCCTTACGCGTGACCTGGCAGGAACGCACCACCGAACCCACCGCCACCGACGCCTGGGAGGAACGCTCGGGCCCCGGGACCGCCGTACTCCTGGCACCCCGGCCCGAGGAACCGGAGTCGCTCCGTGACCCCTGGCCGTTCCCCGACCTCGCGCTCGTCCGGGTCGAGGGCGCGGACGACGTGCGGTGTCTCTGGCTGGGCGACCGGGAGCCCGGTGCCCGCGCCCCGATCGGGCTGTACGGCTGGTCCCTGCAGACCGGCGAGCTGGGCGTCCGCCACGGCACCGGCGAACTCGCGGGTTCCGACGCCCGCGCGCTGCTGCTCGGCGGCAGCCTGCCGATCGGCGGACTGTCCGGCGGACCCGTGCTCGACCTGCGGCACGGCTCGGTCGTCGGCGTCATCAAGGGCCGCCGGCGGGAGGAGGGCGTCGCCGTCCCGGTCACCGCGCTGCACGAGCTGCTGGACCGGCGCGACACGTCCGGGGTCCTGCGCGAGGTACTGCGCGCACACGACCGGCATCATCTCCGGCTCCTCGACGACCCGTCGCCGTACGCGAACTGGACCACGCTCCAGGCCGCGCTGCCCGCACTGGCGCCGCCCGTCTCCGGGATCACCGCCGAACTCCGCGCCCGGCTCTACGGCCACCTCGCCGAGCTGCCGCCGCCCGCCGGAGCGGGCGAGATCGTCCACCTGGTGGAGGAGGTCAAGGAGCGGGTGCGCGGCGAACGGCTGCGCTCGCTCGTGCCGCGGAACGTGCGGACCTGGCGTGAGGGCGCGGCCCTGCTGTACGGACTGCGCACCCTGGACGCGGAGGGTGGCGGGTCGCTGGTCGATCTCGACGCCGTCCTGCTGTACGCGGCGAAGGTGGTGCGGAAGACCGCGCGGGAGCGCCCCGGTGAGATCGATCCGGCCCGGCTCGGCGCGTTCACCGAATGGCTCGGCGCACAGGCCGGGCGGCATCGGCACTGGGCGGTGAGCGGGGCCATCCGGGGACTGCTGAACGGGATCGACGGCCGCGGGCCGGACGGAGGACCCGACGGAGTGACGGGCCGAGTGACGGGTGGAGGTCCGGACGCCGGCCGCACCGCCGCGATCACGCCCGTGACCGCTGCCGCGACCACGGCCGCACCCGCTCCCGTAACCGTGCCTCTCCCCGCCTCCGAGCTCCAGGGCCCGTCCGGGCTCCCGATCTCGCCCGTGCTCCCCACCGCGTCCGAGCTCAGGGCCCCGCCCGAGCCGCCGATCATCCCCGAGCCCCGGGTCGCCCCCGGGCCTCCGGCCGTGACCGCCGAGGCGGTGACCACCGCCCGTACCGACGTCCTCGTCAGGGTCGGCGCGTCCATGTACGGCGGGCTGCACCCCTGGAGCGTGGAGCTGATCCACGACGGCCTCGACGTCACCCCGGTCGCCGCCGACGACCGGGGGGTGCGCGTCGACGAGCTCGCGGCGGTGCTGCGCGCGCCGCTGGACCGTGCGCTGAACCTCGGGGACCACGGCGAGCATCTGGCCGGGATCGAGGTCTTCCTGCCCCGCAAGCTGTTCGACCTGCCGGTGGACGAATGGCAGTTGCTGCCCGACCACGCGGGCGCCTTCCGCGACGACCACGGCGACCGTGACCGCGACCATGGCGACGGGGACGGCGAGGACCACGATGACGACGAGGACGACGACGACTTCGTGGACGAGCGCTCCATGCCGCTCGGCATGCGCCGCACCGTCGTCATCCGGGACCTGCGGCGCAACGAGCGGCCGCCCTCCCCGGAGTGGCGCAGGCGCTGGCGGGGCGTGGCCCGCGGGCCGCTCACGCACGAGCCGCTGCACGGCCGGGCCCCGGCCGACGGCCACGTCGCCATGTCCCGCTCCGGGAGCCGCTACCTGTACTACGGCACCCTGTCGGCGCTGGACGACACCTGTGTTCCGGTCTATTGCGGTCCGGTCACGAGCGGGGAGGGGCAGGCGGCGATGAGGGACGCGCTGATGGCGGGCCATCCGGTGGTGCTGTGGCGCCGGGACCGACACGACCACGACGAGTGCAAGGACTTCTATGAGCAGGCCGCCCATGCGGTGGGCGCCGCCCCGCACGCCGAGGGCCTGCATGAACCGGTACGTGATCTGCGTATCCGGCTGCACGACCCCGAGTCGGCCCGGGCCCAGGGCCTGCGCGGGAAACTGGCCGTGCTGTTCGATCCGCCGGACCGCCCACCGCGCGCCGCCGGGACGATGCGGCCGCCACCACTGGCCGCTCCCGACGGCTGATCCGGCGGATGGACCGGCGGCCGGCCCGATCGCCCGCCCGAACCGATCGCCGATCCGACGGCCGCTCCCGCGGCCGATCCGTCCGCCACGCCCGGACGCCCCGTCAAACCCAGCCCGATACAAGGCTGTTAGGAGGTCCGGAAGTGAACGCCGGGCCGTTCGAACCTCGGCAGACACGGCCGCCTGACGGTAGCCTCGTAGGTCAAATGGCCGGGCCCGCTGCATGATCACCGGATTTGGGAGGAGCCCAAGGTGAACGACTGGCGGATCTACTGCGGAGTGGGTCAGCCGCACGACGGCATGCGGCGGTTGCCGCCCCCGCCGCCCTGGCGCGACTTCACGGCCTCCCGGGGTGACGATGCGGAGGCCGGCCCCGAGGACCCCAGCAGCGCCCGCCGGCTCGGCGTCCGCCGCCGTCTGGTGGAGAGCTACGCGCCCCGGCCGGCCGAGGTGGACGCGGTCAACGCGGCCCTGTATCTGCGCCGGCCGCTCCTGGTCACCGGCAACCCGGGCACGGGCAAGTCGACCCTGGCGTACGCCATCGCCCATGAACTCGGGCTTGGCAAGGTGCTGCGCTGGCCCATCGTCAGCCGCACCAGCCTCCAGGACGGGCTGTACCGGTACGACGCCATAGGCCGTCTCCAGGACGTCCAGCTCGAGCGGGCCCGCGGCGGCGAGGGCGACACGGCCGCGCCCGGTATCGGTTCCTACGTCCGGCTCGGCCCGCTCGGCACCGCCCTGCTGCCCGCCGAGCAGCCCCGCGTGCTGCTCATCGACGAACTCGACAAGAGCGACCTCGACCTGCCCAACGACCTGCTCAACACCCTGGAGGAAGGCGAGTTCTCCATCCCCGAGCTGGAGCGGCTGGCCGACCGCGAACCCGTCGTCGAGGTGCTCACCCACGACGGCGACCGGGTCGCCGTGCACGGCGGACGGATCGCCTGCACCGCCTTCCCGGTGATCGTCCTGACCTCCAACGGCGAACGCGACTTCCCCGCCCCGCTGCTGCGGCGCTGCGTCCAGCTCGAGCTCGACCCGCCCGGCGAGGAGCAGCTCACCGCGATGGTCGAGGCACACCTCGGCACGGACGGTGTCGTCGGCGGAGCCGATCTCATCCGCAGGTTCCTGGAGCGCGAACCCGGCGAGGTGCTCGCCGCCGACCAGCTCCTCAACGCCCTCTTCCTCACCCGTCACGACCCTCGCGCGCAGAGCCTCACCAGGGAGCGGATCGCCGAGATGCTCATGCAGCCGCTCGACCGTACGAGGTGAGGGACGGATGCCCGGGATGCGCCTGGACGAGCTGATCGGCAAGCTGCGCCAGGGCGGGCTCGACCTCACCGCGGAGGACGTGGCCGACGCGGTCTGGCTGGCCCGGCGGCTCGGCGCGGCCCCGCCCCGCGACGCGCCCGGACAGCAGTCCGGCACCGGCACGACGGACCCGCCCGCCGCGGGACCGGACGCACCACCCGCCGGTGCCGACGCGGCGACGCCGGCCGCCGAACCGCCCCGGCCCCGGGCGGACGCCCCCGCCGCCCCGGTGCCACTGCTCACCCCCGGCCTCCCGGCGCGCCCGCACGGCGACGCCGGCACCCCCACCGCCTTTCCGGTCCGGGCGCCCGCCGCCGGCGCCCTGCCCGGGCTGCTCGGCCTGGAGAAGGCGCTGCGCGCCCTGGGCCGCTACCAGGTCGCCGCCGCCCCGCCCCGGGACGAGCGGATCGACGAGGAGGCCACCGCCGAGCGTGCCGCCGCCAGCGGCATCATGCTCCCGGTCACCCGGCCCGGCCGCCGCCGGCGCTGCGACGTCCAGCTCCTCATGGACACCGGGCCCAACATGGCCGTCTGGGGGCAACTGGTCGAGGAACTGCGGCAGGCCTGCCAGCAGTCCGGCGCGTTCGCCTCCGTCCGCGTCCACCACCTGTACGCCGACGACTCCGGCGCCCTCCTCGTCGGTACGACCACCGGTCCCGGACGGCACACCCGGCTGCGTCCGGCCGACGAACTGCACGATCCCACCGGCCGCCGGCTCACCTTCGTCATCAGCGACTGCGTGGGCCCGCTGTGGCAGAGCGGCAGCGCGCAGCGGCTGCTGCACCAGTGGCCGCGCACCGCCCCGCTGGCCGTCGTCCAGCCGCTGCCGCCCCGGCTGTGGGGCCGTACCGAGCTGCCCGCCGAGCCGGGCCTGCTGGTGCGCCCCTACGGGGTGGCCGGGCGACTGGCCTTCGAGCCCGACGACGAGCCCTGGGAGGAACCGGCGCCGCACGCCCGGCCGGTGCCGGTGCTGCAGCCCACCCCGGAGGCCTTCGAGGCCTTCGCCCGGCTGCTCGGCGGCAGCGGTCCCGTCACCGAGCGGGCCTGGGCGGCGCTCACTCATCCGGGTACGGCTCCGGCGCCCCCGGGTTCCGCCGGCGCGGCCCCGCACGGCGCCGGTCCATCGCACGGCGACGGCCAACCGCACGGCGACGACCGATCGCACGTCCACGACGAGCCGCGCAGCGACGACGAGCTGCTGCGGGCCTTCCGCGCCGGAGCCTCGCCCGGCGCCGTACGGCTGGCGGTCTATCTGGCCGCGGCCCCGCTCACCCTGCCCGTGATGCAACTGGTCCAGCGGGCGATGCTGCCGGACACCGGTCCCATGGAACTGGCCGAAGTGCTGCTCGGCGGGCTGCTCAGGCAGCTCCCCGGCACGGGGGAACAGCCCTGCTTCGCCTACTCGGGCCGGGTGCAGAACCTGCTGCTGTCCTCCCTCGACCAGGACACCGCCGGGCTCGTCCTCAAACACTGCTCGGCCTACGTCGAACGGCACTTCGGCCGGGGCACCCGCAACTTCGCCGCCCTCGCCGCGGCCCGGCTCGCCGACCACGACCCGTCCGCCGGCGCCGGTCGCCTCCCGCCGGACGGCGTCCCGCCGGAGGACGGCGGCAGTGTCGAAGCCGAGCTGTTCGCCCGTATCCCGGCCCGCGTCCTGCGCTTCTACCTGCCGGACCTCGTCACGCCCGACCCGCTCACCGAGGCCGAGCGCCTGCTCGACCAGTGGCACCACCTGGCCGACCCGGAGGTACTGCGCCGCGCCCGTGAACAGGCCCGCGCGGCGAGCGCCCCGGCCCCCACCGTCCTCCCGGGCGCCGGCGCCGCCGCCCGGCCACACCTGGTCCTCGGCCGTATCCTGCGCGCCGAGGCGGGCACGGCGGCCGCGCGCACGGCGGGACGCCGCGCCGAGCTGCTGCGCGAGGCGGCGGCCGAACTCGCCGCCGCGTACGCCGTGGCCGGCGTCGGTAGCCGCGAACGCGTCGACGCCGCCCTGGAACTCGCCGCCTGTAAACGGGAGTTGTGGCACCTGACGGCGGAGAGCGACCAACTCGGCGCCGCCCTGGACGTCCTGGACGCCGAGACCGCCCCCTGGCCGTCCCTGACCGAACGGGCACGGGCCTGGTCCCGCGCCGGGCACCGGGACGACCAGGACACCTCCGCACGGCTCGACGACACCGGGGAGAGCGCCCGGCCCGGTCCGGACAACGGCGACGGGACGGCCGGCGGGACGGCGCCGGCTGCCGAGGCCGGGGCGGACGAGACGGCTCGCGGCGGAACCGCGGCACAGCACCGCGTGCCGACCGATGTCGACCAGGTGCCCTGGCCCGTCACCGCCCACCGGTCCCGGCTGCTGCTGCGCGGCCGGATCCTGCTCGACCTGCGGCACCCCGCCGCCGCCATCGGTGAACTCCGCGAGGCCTGCGCGACGCTGGACCTGGAGGGGGCCCCCGACGCCGTACGCGGGCCCGCCCTGCTCGACCTGGCGCGGGCGCTGCGGGAGGCCGGGGCCGAGGACGGCGAGACCCGGCAGGCGCTGCTGCGGGCCCGCCGGGCCGCCGGGGACGACCCCGGACTGCTGCTGCCCAGCCTGGCCGCGCTGGCCGCCTTCCACGACACGGCGGGCGAGGCCCCGGAGGCCGACGAGGCCTACGAGCGGGCCGCGCTGCTCGCCCCCGCCGACGGCGCCCTGCGCTGTCAACTCCTCACCTCCTGGGGCGAGTCACTGCTGCGGCGGGCCTCGACGGGGGACGGCGCGAGAATCGTGGACCGGGCCGAGTACGTACTGCGTGAGGCGCTGCAGGCGCTGCCCGCCCGGTCCGCGCACCGCGGGCGGTTGCAGGGCCTGGTCGGCAGCGCGCTCGCCCAGCGTTTCCGTCACCTCGGTTTCCTGCCCGACCTGTACGAGAGCCGGCACCTGCTCGGCCAGGCGGTCCGCGCGGCCGCCGACGCGGCCGTACGGGCCGAGGTCTGGCTGCAGTTGGGACGGGTGCGGCTGGAGGGCTGGCGCCGGGCCGGGGCGCCGGTGCTGGTGGACGCCCTGCAGGCGTACGAGAACGCGGATCGGGAGGCGCGGGCCGCGCACGGGGAGGACCCGGGCTCGGTGACCTCCGCCCGGGCGCGGCACGGCAGCGGGGTGGTGCTGGCCCTGATGGGCCGGCCCGCCGCGGCGCACGGGGCCTACCGGGCGGCCCGGGAGCAGTGGCAGCGGCTGGTCGGGGCGCTGCGCCAGGTCGACTGGGCGGACGTCGAGCTGACACGGCGGGCGGAGACGGAGCTGGTGACGGGGGAGGGACAGACGCGTGCGGTACGGGGACTGCCCGACGAGGAATGGGAGCAGATCGCTCCGCCTTGGTGGCCGTGGACCGGAGAGTGGGCGAACTGGTCAGAACTTGACCGGAGTTGATCTGGTCAGGGTTTCCACTTCCGGGCTGTCGGGAAGAACTGGGCAGCCATGGCGACGGAGCGGGCCGTTCGCGGGCAGGGAGGAGCCGAGTGTGGCGGAGCAGTGGAGCGGGGTGGCCGCCCCCGGTCGGGACGCCGGGCGTGCCACGCGCCTGCCCGACCTCACCGACGTCGACCTGCGTACCCTGCGGCTTCTCGATGATCCCGCCCTGACCGCCGCCGTCGACCGTGTCCTGCGGGATGCCACCGAGTGCCAGCAGGTCTGGCAGAGCGGAGAGGGCGAGGGCGAGGTGCAGCCGTCCACCGTGGATATGTTTTCGGCCGGACTCGCCGAACCCGGCCGGCTCCCGGACGAGCGGAGATGACCTCGGGGCCGATACCCGCCGAGGTCTTCGGGGCGCTCGCCGGCACCCGCCCCACACCCCGGGGTACGCAGACACTGCGTGCCGCGATCCACGCGCGTCGCATGCTGCTCCTCAAAACCCTCCTGGTGCGCACCGACCGGCAGCGCCAACTCATGGGTCCCGCCGCGCGCCGGGACTTCGAGCGGGCCTGGGCGCTGCTGACGGCCGCGGAACGGACCGGCCCCGCCGCGGTCCGTGAGGTGCTCGACTACCCGACGACCGGCGCCTGGCTGGCCGCCGCGCTCGCCGCGCCCCAGGGTGCCGCGTTCGAACGGCAACTGGCCCACCTGGCCGGCGTCGCCGTCGCCGCGGCCGTCCGCGCGGGCCACCCGGTGACCGGGACCCTGACCGTGCCCACCGGCCTGCTGGTGCTGCCCGGCCTCGGCGTGCTGCGCTGCCCGTCGGGCCGGGTCCGGCTGGGCGGCGGACCCGGCGGGGCGCGGATCGCGGACGACGGCGGACACACCGAGGCGGTCCTGCCGCACCCGGTGGCGCGGGGCGGGCCCGGCGCGTCCCGGTGGACCGACGAGGGGACCGGCTGGAGCGCGCTGCGCACGCTGCCCGGCGGCACCGTCCGCCTCGACGACCTCGATCCGTACCGGACACCCTCGCCCGGCACCGGCCCGGGATCGCTGCGTGCCGCCGACCGTCCCGACTGCCCCTGGGGCACCTGGGCCCGGCGCTGGCGCCGCACCCGCGAGCTGCTGACCGCGGTCGACGGGCGGCGCGCCGCCGAGACCGGCGCCGTGCTGCGCGCCGTCGTCCCGCTGGCCGCCGCGGATACCGGTGCCACCCCGATGGGAGCCACGCTCAGGTCAGCGCCCGGCGCCGCGCTCATCCAGCTCCCGGCCACCGCGCGGGAACTCGCCGAATCACTGGTGCACGAGACCCACCACACCAAGCTGGCGGCCCTGGACGAGCTGGTCCCGCTGTGCGGGCCGGGCGGGAGCACGGTGCACCGGGTCGGCTGGCGCCCAGACCCCCGTCCGGTACCGGCCGTGCTGCAGGGCGCCTACGCCCATCTGGCGCTCACCGACCTGTGGTGGAGGGTGCGCACCGGCGCCGGGGCCGCCCCGGCGTGGCGGCGCCGGGCCGGCGAGCGGTTCGAGGCGTTCCGCGAGGAGGTGGGGCAGGCCTTGTCCCTCCTCCTGGAATCCGATGAACTGACCCCAGCGGGAAGGGAGTTCGTTCAGGGCATGGAACGCCACCACGCCGGCCTCGGCGTGACGGCCCAAAATGTACTGTGACGCTCCGCAGGGGCGTAATTTCTGTGCGTTAGCGTGTGCCGTGAGAGTGCGGTGGCGGGAACAGGGAGCGTGCGATGGCGGAACAGCGGCGGTCGGGCGGGGACGGGGCCCCGGCATCCGAACGCGTCCTGGTGGTCTTCCCCGGCTACCACCGGGCCTGGGCGGCCTGGATCGCCCAGTGTCTGGAGAGCCACGGGCACCAGGCCACACTGCAACGCTGGGACCCCCCGCGCGAGACCCCGCTGGAGGACTCCCTCGCCGACCTGCTGCTGGCCTCCGGCCCGGTGCTGCTCGTCCTGGACGACTGGTTCTTCGAACTCGGACCGCGCCCGGCGGGGGAGTGGAACGACGCCCTGCGCGGTTTCGTCGCGGCGAACGCCGACCGGTTCGCCGCCGTCAACCTCACCAACCGCTCACTGCTGCCGGCCACCGCGGTCCTCGAACCGGCCAGCCTGTGGGGCCTGAGCGAGGAGGCCGCCGAGGAGCGGCTGCTGCGCCGGCTGGGACTGGAGCGCCGCCGGGTGCCGCGGCCGACCGCCCACCGGGCCCGCTACCCGGAGAACCGGTGCGAGATCTGGGGCGAGATCCCGCGCCGCAACCCGCGCTTCACCGGCCGGGACGACCTGCTCACCAGCCTCCACCAGCAACTCGCAGACGCCGATCGGGGCGCCGCCGTCTGCACGCTGCTCGGCATGTCCGGCATCGGCAAGACCCAGCTCGCCGCCGAGTACGCGCACCGGTTCAGCACCGACTACGACGTGGTGTGGTGGGTCAACTCCGACGACCGCAACATCCAGCGCGACCGGCTCGGCGAACTCGCCGTCGAACTGGGCCTGCGGGTCGGCAACGAGCCCGGCGAGCGCATCCGGGCCGTCCGGGAGGCCCTGCGCCGCGGCGAGCCCTACGGCCGCTGGCTGCTGATCTTCGACGGCTGGGACGACACCGAGGGCATCGACACCCTGCTCCCGCAGGGCGCGGGCCACGTCCTCGTCACCTCCCGCAACCGCGGCTGGGGCGAGCACACCGACATCCTCGAGATCCCCGCCTTCCTGCGCGCCGAGTCCACCGCCTACCTGCTGCGCCGCGCACCGCACATCAGCGCCGCCGAGGCCGACGAGGTCGCCGCCGAGTTCGGCGACGTGGCACTGCCGCTCGTCCAGGCCGCCTCCTGGCTCGGCGAGTCACGCATGGAGGTGCCCGAGTACCTGCGCATGGTCCGCGAGCGCCGGCTGTCCACCGTGGACGAGCCCGCCACCGGCGAGGGCTTCCCGCGATCGTCCATGACGTCCTGGTCGATACTGCTCAACCGGCTGCGCGGCGCCCAGCCGCAGACCATCGACATCCTCGGCCTGTGCACCTCGTTCGCGCCCGGACGCATCCCGCTCGGCCTCATCCGCGCCTACCCGCACGCCGACCTGCCCGAGCAGCTGCGCTGGATGTCCAGCGACCTGACCGCCTGGACCCGGGCCCTGGACACGCTGGTCAACTACTCGGTGCTGACCCGGGAGACCCGCGGGCCGGTGGGCGTCGAGATGGGCCCGCACCAGGAGTCGGTCCACATGCACCGGCTGGTCCACGACATCGTCTCCAAGCTGACCAGCGAGGACAGCCGGGTCGTGCACCGCCAGGCGGTCCGCACCCTGCTGGCCCAGGCCGACCCCGGCAACCCGCTGGACAGCCGCAACTGGCCCCGGTACGCGGAACTGCTGCCCCACCTGGAACCCTCGGGCGCCCTCAGCAGCGCCCAGCCGCGCGTCCAGGAGACCGTGCTGAACTGCCTGCGCTACTGCTACCGCAGCGGTGAGTACAAGGGCGGCCTCGACCTCGCCCGGCGGATCCGCGACCACTGGTCCCGGATCATGGACCCGCTGGCCCAGCCCATGCTCGACCTCACCACGCAGGAGAGCAACATCCTGCGGGCCAGCGGCCGGTTCCGCGACGCCTACGAGCTCGACCGCGCCGTCCACCAGCGCCTCGGCGCCGCCGAGTCGCGCTCCGAGCTGGCCGAGCTGTCCACCAAGGGCGCCATGGCCGCCAGCCTGCGCCACCTGGGCCGCTACGACGAGGCGCACGACCTGCAGAGCGAGGTCCTCGACGGCTACGGCAGACTGCTCGGCCCGGACGAGGGCCCCGCCCTGATCGCCCGGCACAACCACGGCGTCGGACTGCGGCTGCTCGGCCACTACCAGGAGGCGTACGAACTCGACCTGGACACGCTCGCCAGACGGGACAACGTACTGCGCGCCCGGCACATCAGCACCCTCAACTCGGGCGGCGCCGTCGCCCACGACCTGCGGCTGCTGGGCCGGTACCGGGACGCGCTGGCCCGCCAGGAGACCGTGGTGCGGCTGAGCCTGCAGGTGCTCGGCGCACGGCATCCGCAGACCCTCTCGGCCCGCGGCCAGCTGGTCATGTGCCGCCGCCGGGAAGGCGGCCACATCCAGGACCTGGGCCCCGAGATGGCGAACCTCCTCGAGCAGCTGGCGCAGGTGCACGGCCGTGAGCACTACCGGACCCTGGCCTTCACCACCAACTTCGGCAACTACCTGCGGGAGCACGGCGACCTCGCCCAGGCCCGGGAGCTGATCGACCGGGCCGAGGCCGGCTACCGCGCGCTGCTCGGCCCGGCCCACCCGGTCGCCACCGGCATGCTCTCCAACACCGGCCTCGTCATGCAGGCCGCCGGTGAACGCGCCGAGGCCCTGGCCATGTTCGAGGCGTCCTTCGCGGGCCTCACCGCCACCCTCGGCGCCGACCACCCCTGGGTCCTCGGCTGCGCCCTCAACGCGGCCAGCGCCCGCAACCTGGGCGACCGGATCGCCGACGCCGTGGAGCTGAGCCGGGAGACCCTGCGCCGGGCCCGGCACACGCTGGGGCACGAGCATCCGCTCACGCTCTCCTGCCAGGTGGCGCTGGCCGCCGATCTGCGGGCCGCGCGGGAGCACGAGGAGGCCGGAAAGCTGGAGGAGGACGGCCTCCTGGGCCTCACCCGCACCCTGGGCGCCCAACACCCCCACACCATCTCGGCCCGCCAACGAACCCGCCCCTACTGGGACTTCGAGCCCTACCTCGGCTGACCAGTGGCGTCCCGCTCACCCGCACCCGGGAGCGCCCCCAAGGGGCGCGGGGAACTGCGCGACCAGCCCCCACACACCCGCAGCCGCACACACTCTCAACAACCCCACCCCATAGGCGAAGGGCCCGGCTCCGAGTCACAGTGACTCGGAGCCGGGCCCGACATCCGGCTGACCGCCAAAGGCCTACGCCTCGAACACCTCACGCATCAGCTGCTCCTGCTCAGCCTGGTGACGCTTCGCGGAGCCCACCGCCGGGGACGAGCCGTGCGGACGCGAGATGCGCCGCAGCCGCTCGCCGGCCGGGATGTCCGCGCCGACCGCCAGATCCAGGTGGTCGATCAGGTTGAGCGCGATGAACGGCCAGGCGCCCTGGTTCGCCGGCTCCTCCTGCGTCCACAGGTACTTCTCGGCGTTCGGGTACTTGTTGACCTCCGCCTGGAGCTCCGCACCCGGCAGCGGGTACAGGCGCTCGATGCGGATGATCGCCGTGTCCGTGGCGCCGCGCTTCTTACGCTCGGCCTCCAGGTCGTAGTAGACCTTGCCGGTGCAGAAGACGACCTTGCGGACCGCCGCCGGGTCGGCCGTGCTGTCGCCGATGACCGGACGGAACTCGCCCGAGGTGAACTCCTCCGCCTTCGAGGCCGCCGCCTTCAGGCGCAGCATCGACTTCGGGGTGAAGACGACCAGCGGCTTGTGGTGCGGGTTGTGCACCTGCCACCGCAGGAGGTGGAAGTAGTTCGCCGGCGAGGTCGGCATCGCGACCGTCATGTTGTTCTGCGCGCAGAGCTGCAGGAACCGCTCCGGGCGGGCCGAGGAGTGGTCCGGGCCCTGGCCCTCGTAGCCGTGCGGCAGCAGCAGGGTGACGCCGGAGGTCTGGCCCCACTTCTGCTCGGCCGAGGAGATGAACTCGTCCACGACCGTCTGGGCGCCGTTGACGAAGTCGCCGAACTGGGCCTCCCACATCACCAGCGCGTCGGGACGGGCCAGCGAGTAGCCGTACTCGAAGCCCATCGCCGCGTACTCGGAGAGCAGCGAGTTGTAGACGTTCAGGCGGGCCTGGTCCTCGGAGAGGTACTGCAGCGGCGTGTACTCCTCGCCGGTGCTGCGGTCGATCAGGACCGCGTGGCGCTGGCCGAAGGTGCCGCGCTGGGAGTCCTGGCCCGCGAGGCGGACCGGGGTGCCCTCCAGCAGCAGCGAGCCGACGGCGAGCGTCTCGCCCATGCCCCAGTCGATGGTGCCGTCCTCGACCATCGCCGCCCGGCGCTGCAGCTGCGGCTGCAGACGCGGGTGCACGGTGATGTGGTCGGGGACGTTGACCTGGGACTCGGCGATCCGCTTCACGACCTCCGAGGAGATCGCGGTCGGGACCGCGACCGGGAAGCCGTCCTGCGGCGCCTGGACGTCACCGGCGGCCGGCTGCGAGGTGGCCTCGCGGACCTCGGTGAAGACCTTCTCGAGCTGGCCCTGGTAGTCCTGCAGCGCCTGCTCGGCCTCCTCCAGGGTGATGTCGCCGCGACCGATCAGGGACTCGGTGTAGAGCTTGCGCACCGAGCGCTTCTTGTCGATCAGGTCGTACATCAGCGGCTGGGTGAAGGCCGGGTTGTCCGACTCGTTGTGACCGCGGCGGCGGTAGCAGATGAGGTCGATCACCACGTCCTTGTTGAACGCCTGGCGGAACTCGAAGGCGAGCCGCGCCACGCGCACGACGGCCTCCGGGTCGTCGCCGTTCACGTGGAAGATCGGGGCCTCGATCATGCGGGCCACGTCCGTCGCGTACATGGAGGAACGCGAGGACTCGGGGGCCGCGGTGAAGCCGACCTGGTTGTTGATGACGATGTGGACCGTGCCGCCGGTGCGGTAGCCGCGCAGCTGCGACATGTTCAGGGTCTCGGCCACCACGCCCTGGCCCGCGAAGGCCGCGTCGCCGTGGATCGCCACCGGCAGAACGGTGAAGTCCGTGCCGCCCTTGTTGATGATGTCCTGCTTGGCGCGGGAGACGCCCTCCAGGACCGGGTCGACGGCCTCCAGGTGCGAGGGGTTCGCGACCAGCGACACCTTGATCTGCTCGCCGTCCAGGCCGGTGAAGGTGCCCTCGGCGCCCAGGTGGTACTTCACGTCGCCGGAGCCGTGCATCGACTTCGGGTCGAGGTTGCCCTCGAACTCGCGGAAGATCTGCGCGTACGACTTGCCGACGATGTTGGCGAGGACGTTCAGGCGGCCGCGGTGGGCCATGCCGATGACGACCTCGTCCAGGCGGGACTCGGCCGCCGAGTCGATGACCGCGTCCAGCAGCGGGATGACGGACTCGCCGCCCTCCAGCGAGAAGCGCTTCTGGCCGACGTACTTCGTCTGCAGGAACGTCTCGAAGGCCTCCGCCGCGTTCAGCCGGCGCAGGATGCGAAGCTGCTCCTCGCGCTCCGGCTTGGAGTGCGGGCGCTCGACGCGGTCCTGGATCCACTTGCGCTGCTTGGGGTCCTGGATGTGCATGAACTCGATGCCGGTGGTGCGGCAGTACGAGTCGCGCAGCACGCCGAGGATGTCGCGCAGCTTCATCATCGACTTGCCGGCGAAGCCGCCGACGGCGAACTCGCGCTCCAGGTCCCACAGGGTGAGGCCGTGCTCGGTGATGTCCAGGTCGGGGTGCTTGCGCTGCTGGTACTCCAGCGGGTCGGTGTCGGCCATGACGTGGCCGCGGACCCGGTAGGAGTGGATCAGCTCGAAGACCCGGGCGGCCTTGGTGACGTCGTCGTCGTGCGAGGCGTCGATGTCCTTGAGCCAGCGGACCGGCTCGTAGGGGATGCGCAGCGCCTCGAAGATGCCGTCGTAGAAGCCGTTCTCGCCGAGCAGCAGGTTCGCGACCTGGCGGAGGAACTCGCCGGAGGCGGCGCCCTGGATCACCCGGTGGTCGTAGGTCGACGTGAGCGTCATGACCTTCGAGATGCCGAGCTTGTTGAGCGTGTCCTGGCTGGTGCCCTGGAACTCGGCCGGGTAGTCCATGGAGCCGACGCCCATGATCACGGACTGGCCGGGCATCAGACGCGGCACGGAGTGCACGGTGCCGAGACCACCGGGGTTGGTCAGCGAGACCGTCACGCCGGTGAAGTCGTCCATCGTCAGCTTGCCGTCACGGGCGCGGCGGACGATGTCCTCGTAGGCCTGCCAGAACTCGAAGAAGTTCAGCGTCTCGGCCTTCTTGATGGCGGCCACGACGAGCTGGCGGTCGCCGTTGGGCTTCACCAGGTCGATGGCCAGGCCGAGGTTGACGTGCGGCGGCTTGACGAGGGTCGGCTTGCCGTCCTTCTCGCCGAACGCGTAGTTCATCGACGGCATGGCCTTGATGGCCTGCACCATCGCGAAGCCGATCAGGTGCGTGAAGGAGATCTTCCCGCCCCGGGCGCGCTTCAGGTGGTTGTTGATGACGATCCGGTTGTCGAACAGCAGCTTCACCGGGACCGCGCGGACCGAGGTGGCCGTCGGCAGCTCCAGCGAGGCGTTCATGTTCTTCACGACGGCGGCGGACGGACCGCGCAGCGTCACGTACTCCGGGCCCTCGGGGGCCTCCGCGGCCGGGGCGGCCTTGGGCTTGGGCTGGGCCGGCGCCTGTGCGGGCGTCGCCGGCCTGGCCGGAGCGGGGGCCGGCGCCTTCGCCGCGGGGGCGGCCGCGGGAGCCGGAGCGGCGGCCGGGGCCGCGGCGGGCTTCGGAGCGGCCGCCGGCGCCGGTGCGGGAGCGGCCTGGGCCGGAGCGGCCGGCTGGGCCTGGGGAGCCGGAGTGGTGGTCCCTGCGGCCCCCGCGGCCGCAGTACCCGCCGGAGCCGACGCGGCAGGCGCGCCCGGCTTGTAGTCGGCGAAGAAGTCCCACCAGGCACGGTCTACCGAATTCGGGTCCTGGAGGTACTGCTGATAGATCTCGTCGACGAGCCACTCGTTGGGACCGAACGCGGCAGCGGGGTTGTTCCCCGCTTGGTCGGTGTCGGTCGAGATGCTCGAGTTACTGGGGGACTGTGGCGACACGGCGGCAACCGCCCTCTTCCGCTTCACAAGGTGATGGACAGCGGGAATCAAGGCTACGCCTCCAAGACCGTGAAGGTCAGGTCGGGCCCGTCCAACGTCGCGTAAGTCACATCAGAAATCTTGTTTCAGGGCTTGATATGGCGGGAAACAAGTGTGGTTCCGGATGCGTGAGTGGATGTGCGGGATCGCCGGGCGGGGCCCTGCGCCGCTCGCCGGCACGCGTCTTCGGGGCCCGCCCCTGATCACACGTGTCCGGCAGCGCGGACGCTCGTGGATCTTGAGGTTCCGATTCGGACCCTACGTCAACTTCGGACGGAAGTCTCTCCCGGAAGAGTGACGATGATCCGGCAGCCCCGCTCGGATTCGGCCACACCGATCCGGCCGCCGTGCAGATCGACGGCCCACCGGGCGATCGCCAGGCCGAGGCCCGTGCCGCCGTCGCTGCCCGGACCGTGCGGCCGGGTCATCGCGCCGCGGTTGAACCGCTCGAACACGCGGTGCCACTCCGACCGCGGGATGCCCGGGCCCTCGTCCAGGATCTCCAGCTCCAGCGAGTCCGGCTGCGCCCCGCGCCGCGCCTTCACGGTCACCCGCCCGTGCGCCGGGCTGTGCTTGACCGCGTTGTCGATCAGATTGGCGACCACCTGGTGGATGCGCTCGGGGTCCGCGTGCGCGGTCAGCTCCGGCGGGGAGACGTCGAGGTGCAGATGTACGTCCGTCCGGGTGTGGCTGCCGGAGCCCGAGGCGATGCCCGCGCGCGCGGAGGCGACCATGTTGGCCTCCTTCAGCACGCCCGACAGGTACGGCCACACCTCGAAGCGCCGCATCTTCAGCGGTACGACGCCGTTGTCCAGCCGGGAGAGGTCCAGCAGGGTCTCCACGAGCCGGCCGAGCCGCTCGGTCTGCTTCAGGGCCGTCCGCATGGTCTCCGGATCGGCCTCGGTGACCCCGTCGACGATGTTCTCCAGCACCGCGCGCAGGCCCGCGATCGGGGTGCGCAGCTCGTGCGAGACGTTCGCCACCAGCTCCTTGCGCTGGCGGTCCTGGGCCTCCAGCTCGTCCGCCATGACGTTGATCGTCACGGCGAGGTCGCCCAGCTCGTCCCGGCGGCCCTCACTCACCCGGCGGGTGTAGTCGCCCTGCGCGATCGAGCGGGCGACCGTGTTCATCTCGTCCAGCGGAGCGGTGAGCGAATGGGCCACGAACTGCGTTATCAGCAGTGTGGCGATCATCGAGAAGACCGTGATGAAGCGCAGCTCCGTCTTGGTGTGCACCGCGATCATCGACAGACCGGTGGTGATCAGCACCGAGATGACGACCAGCGCGCCCAGCTTGGTCTTGATCGAGAAGGGGCGTACGCCGCCCCAGGGCTCCTCCGTCCCGGGGCTCCTCCGTGCGGCCTCCCGCCCTTCGCTCATGGCGTCGGGGTCTCCAGCGCGTATCCGACTCCGTGCACCGTGCGGATCCGCTCGGCGCCGATCTTCCGGCGCAGCGCCTTGATGTGGCTGTCCACGGTCCGGGTGCCGGAGGCGTCCGCCCAGTCCCACACCTCGGCCAGCAGCTGCTCCCGGGAGAGCACCGCGCGCGGGGTGTTCGCCAGGCACACCAGCAGGTCGAACTCGGTGGGCGTGAGGTGGACGTCCTCGGACCGCACCCGTACCCGGCGCTGCGCGTGGTCGATCTCCAGCTCGCCGAGCCGCAGGATGCCGGAGCGGGGCGTGGAGGCGGCGACGGCCGCCCGCTCCACCCGCCGCAGCAGGACGTGCACCCGCGCGGCCAGCTCCCGCATCGAGAACGGCTTGGTCATGTAGTCGTCGGCGCCGACCCCGAGCCCGACCAGCATGTCGGTCTCGTCGTCGCGCGCGGTGAGCATCAGCACCGGCACCGGGCGCTGGGCCTGCACGCGGCGGCAGACCTCCAGGCCGTCGAAGCCGGGCAGCATGATGTCGAGGATCAGCAGGTCGGGCTGCCAGGCCTCGGCCGTGTCCACCGCGGCCGGCCCGTCGGCCGCGGTCTGCACGAGGAATCCCTCCGCGCGAAGCCGGGCCGCGATGGCGTCGACGATCGTGGGATCGTCCTCGACCACCAGCACCCGGCGCTGTGCGCCGGGGGTGGTCGTGGCCGCGCCGGTCTGGGAGGTGTGTGTCTGCTCCATCGCCCGCCCCTGTTGCTTTCCGGAATCAGTGGGGTGATCCCATGACTGCGATTGACGCTTGAATGATCCGCGTCAGGGCAGCACATTACGGGGACAGGCCGCGCCGTCGCTATCCAGGGCGGACGGCGAGGTGTACGGCGTCCGGAACGCCCCGGGCAACGGGGACCTCTTCGGTACGCACCTGACGGAACCCGGCATTCCGCAAGGTTCCTTCAAATTCCGGAGAGGGCTCGGCCGACCATACTGCAAACACCCCGTCCGGCTTCAACACCCGTGCGCACGCGGCGAGTCCGGCCGGGGAGTAGAGACCGCCGTTGTCCTCGGTGACGGTCCAGCCCGGCCCGTTGTCGATGTCGAGGCACAGGGCGTCGAACGTGTCCGATGTCTCCTTGAGGTAAGTGAGGAGATCCGCCTCGACGATCCGGGTGCGCGGATCGGCGAGCGCCTCGGCGGACAACTCCGCCAAGGGTCCGTCGCGATGCCAGTCGATGACGGCGGGCTCCCGTTCGGCGACCGTGATCCGCCCCCACCGTCCGTCGGCCGCGGCGTGCGCGAGCGAGAATCCCACGCCCAGCCCGCCGATGAGTACCTCGGGCGCCGCGCGCCCGTCCAGCGCGTCGTACGCGGCGTCCACCAGCAGCCGCTCCGAGCGGCCGTCGGAGGTGTCCATCAGGAAGCAGCCGTTGGCGATGATCTGCAGCAGCGCGCCGTGCCTGCGCAGCACCACCTCGCCGTAAGGGCCTTCGCGTCGGTCCAGGACCACGGGGGAGTCATGCACGGCAGTCATGCGCCCATCCTGCTCTGATCGGGCGTCAGGGGCACCCCGATTCTGGTGATCGCTCACAGCGAACAGCGAGCCGGGAACAACAGCGAGGCGTCGGACATTGAGTCGGCATAGCTCAAGTTGACTGCCTAAGGGGAGATCATGGCTGCTGAGTCCACGGCGTTCACGCTCGTACTGCCGGTGCTGCCGCTCGACGACGAGGTCGTGCTGCCCGGCATGGTGGTCCCGCTGGACCTGAGCGACGCCGAGGTGCGGGCCGCGGTGGAGGCGGCGCAGGCCGCCGCCCGTTCGGAGCCCGGCAAGCCCAGGGTCCTGCTGGTGCCGCGCGTCGACGGCACGTATGCCAGGACAGGTGTGCTCGGTACCGTCGAGCAGGTCGGCCGGCTGGCCGACGGCGACCCGGGCGCGCTGATCCGGGGCCGCGGCAGGGTGCGCATCGGTGCCGGTACGACGGGCCCGGGCGCGGCCCTGTGGGTGGAGGGTGCGCGGATCGACGAGACCGTGCCGGAACCCCTGCCCGGCCAGGTCGCCGACCTGGTCAAGGAGTACAAGGCCCTGGCCACCGCGTGGCTGCGCAAGCGCGGCGCCTGGCAGGTCGTGGACCGGGTCCAGGCCATCGACGACGTCTCCGCGCTCGCCGACAACTCCGGGTACTCGCCCTTCCTGACCATCGAGCAGAAGGTCGAGCTGCTGGAGACCTCCGATCCGGTGGCCCGGCTGAAGCTCGCCACCCAGCAACTGCGCGACCACCTCGCCGAGCAGGACGTGGCCGAGACCATCGCCAAGGACGTCCAGGAGGGTGTCGACAAGCAGCAGCGCGAGTTCCTGCTCCGCCGCCAGCTCGAGGCCGTCCGCAAGGAGCTGCGCGAGCTGAACGGCGAGAGCGACGGCGAGGAGTCGGACGACTACCGCGCCCGCGTCGAGGCCGCCGACCTGCCGGAGAAGGTCCGCGAGGCCGCCCTGAAGGAGGTCGACAAGCTGGAGCGGTCCAGCGACCAGTCGCCCGAGGGCTCGTGGATCAGGACCTGGCTGGACACGGTCCTGGAGATGCCGTGGAACGAGCGCACCGAGGACGCCTACGACATCCAGGGTGCCAAGGCCGTGCTCGACGCCGAGCACGCGGGGCTCGAGGACGTCAAGGAACGCATCACCGAGTACCTGGCCGTGCGCAAGCGGCGCGGTGAGCGCGGCCTGGGCGTGATCGGCGGGCGGCGCGGGGGTGCCGTGCTGGCGCTCGTGGGCCCGCCCGGCGTCGGCAAGACCAGCCTCGGCGAGTCCGTCGCGCACGCCATGGGACGGAAGTTCGTCCGGGTCGCCCTCGGCGGCGTACGCGACGAGGCCGAGGTCCGCGGTCACCGGCGCACGTACGTCGGCGCGCTGCCCGGCCGGATCGTCCGGGCCGTCAAGGAGGCCGGGTCCATGAACCCGGTGGTGCTGCTCGACGAGATCGACAAGGTGGGCTCCGACTTCCGGGGCGACCCGGCGGCGGCCCTGCTGGAGGTCCTCGACCCCGCGCAGAACCACACCTTCCGGGACCACTACCTGGAGGTCGAACTCGACCTGTCCGACGTGGTCTTCCTCGCCACCGCGAACGTCCTGGAGGCCATCCCGGAGGCGCTCGCGGACCGTATGGAGATCGTCCGCCTGGACGGCTACACCGAGGACGAGAAGGTCGTCATCGCCCGTGACCACCTGCTCCCGCGCCAGCTGGAGCGGGCCGGCCTGGACCGGGACGAGGTCACGATCGACGAGAGCGCGCTGCGCAGGCTCGCCGGTGAGTACACCCGCGAGGCGGGCGTGCGGACCCTCGAGCGGTCCCTCGCCCGGCTGCTGCGCAAGGTCGCGGCCCAGCACGAACTCGGCGAGCGCGAGCTGCCGTACACCGTCCGGGACGAGGACCTGCGCGCGCTGATCGGGCGCCCGCACCACGTGCCCGAGTCCGCCCAGGACCCGGCCGAGCGCCGTACCTCCGTCCCGGGCGTGGCGACCGGCCTCGCGGTCACCGGCGCCGGCGGGGACGTGCTCTTCGTGGAGGCGTCCCTCGCCGACCCGGAGACCGGCGCGGCCGGGCTGGCCCTGACCGGTCAGCTGGGCGACGTGATGAAGGAGTCGGCGCAGATCGCGCTGAGCTTCCTGCGCAGCCACGGCGCCGAACTGGAGCTGCCGGTGGGCGACCTGAAGGACCGGGGTGTGCACATCCACTTCCCGGCGGGCGCGGTCCCGAAGGACGGGCCGAGCGCGGGCATCACCATGACCACCGCCCTCGCGTCCCTGCTCTCAGGCCGGCTGGTCCGCACCGACGTGGCGATGACCGGCGAGGTCTCGCTGACCGGCCGGGTGCTGCCCATCGGCGGGGTGAAGCAGAAGCTGCTCGCCGCCCATCGCGCCGGGGTGACCACCGTGATCATCCCCAAGCGCAACCAGCCCGACCTGGACGACGTCCCGGCCGAGGTGCTGGACAGGCTCGACGTCCACACCGTGACCGACGTCCGCCAGGTCCTGGAGCTGGCCCTCGCGCCCGCCGCGAACGGCGCGGAGCCGGAGGTTCCGGTGGCGGCGTGACGGACGCCCCCGGATGAGGGAGGGCCCGGGCCCCGCAGGGGGCCCGGGCCCTCACCGCGCCCGGAGGCGGGGCGGCGCCGTCTCAGCCCGATGCGAGCGACTGCTCCGCCCACACGGTCTTGCCCACCCTGTCGTGCCGGGTGCCCCAGCGTTCGGAGAGCTGGGCGACCAGCAGCAGGCCCCGGCCCCCCTCGTCGTAGATCCGGGCGCGCCGCATGTGCGGGGTGGAGCCGCTGGCGTCGTAGACCTCGCAGATCAGGGTGGAGTCATGGTGGATCAGCCGCAGCCGGATGGGCGGCCGGCCGTAGCGGATGGCGTTGGTGACCAGCTCGCTGACCATCAGCTCGGTGGTGAAGACGGCCTCCTCCAGCCGCCATGCGGAGAGCTGGTCGCTCGCGTACCTGCGGGCCTGGGCCACCACCGTGGGATCGCTCGTCAGCTCCCAGGAGGCCACCCGGTCGGTGTGCAGCGCCCGGGTGCGGGCGACGAGCAGGGCCACGTCGTCGTCGGGGTGGTGGCTGAGCAGTTCGGTCAGGACCCGGTCGCAGACCGCGTCCAGCGTCGGCGCGGGCCGGACGAGAGCGTCGAACATCTTGTCCAGCGCCTCGTCGATGTCGTGGTCGCGGGCCTCGAGCAGTCCGTCGGTGTAGAGGGCGAGCAGGCTGCCCTCGGGCAGCTCGGTCTCCAGGGCCTCGAAGGGCAGCCCGCCGAGGCCGAGCGGCGGACCGGCGGGCACGTCGAGAAAGCGGACGGCGCCGTCCGGGGTGACCACGGCGGGCGGGGGGTGACCGGCCCGGGCGAGGGTGCAGTGGCGCGAGACCGGGTCGTAGACCGCGTACAGACACGTGGTCCCGATGCCTCCCGCCGTCTCGGCGGCCGGGGCCGCGCTGCCCTCGTCCGCGGCCAGACGCAGCACGAGGTCGTCGAGATGGGTGAGCAGTTCGTCCGCCGGGAGGTCGACGTCGGCCAGGGTGCGCACCGCCGTGCGCAGCCGGCCCATGGTGGCGGAGGCACGCATCCCGTGGCCGACGACGTCGCCGACGACCAGGGCGACCCGTGCCCCGGACAGCGGGATCACGTCGAACCAGTCACCGCCCACCCCGGCCCGGGTGGCGGCGGGCAGATAGTGGCCGGCGATGTCCAGTGCCGCCTGGCCGGGCAGCGTGTGCGGCAGCAGGGTGCGCTGCACGGCCATGGTGGTGATGTGTGTCCGGGAGTACCGCCGCTCGTTGTGCAGGCCGGTGGCCGCCCGGGCGGTCAGCTCCTCGGCGAGCCGCAGATCCTCGGGGCCGAACGGCTCCGTGCGCCGGTCGCGGCCGAAGAGGGCGACGCCGAGCGTGCTGCCCTCGGCGAGCAGCGGCACCACGATCAGCGAGTGCGTGTCGGACGCGCTCAGCCACGCGGCGCCCGGGTCCACAGCCGCCCACCCCGAGATCACCGGGTCCGAGGCGTCGTGCAGGACGGACCGGCCGGTGGTCAGGGACTCGGCGGGAGGCGACCCCGGCTCGTAGGCGACCGTCCCGCCCACCCCGGGCCCGGCCCGGGGCCCGCCGTTGTCGGACTCGGCCCGCACCGCGGCGCGGCGCAGGACCACCGGCCGGGTGCCGGTGCCGGACGTGTCCTCCGGCCCGCCGGAGCCGCGCGGGGAGTCGAACAGGTCCACGGCCATGAAGTCCGCGAGCCGGGGGACCGTGGCGTCGGCCAGTTCCCGCGCGGTGCGCTCGAGGCCGGGGGCGAGGGGATCGTGCGCGGCGGTCTCGTCCGGGGCGCGCTGCCGGGCCGCGGGGTCGGGGGCGTGCCGGTGGGTCGCGAGACAGACGGCGCGCACCGCGCCGGTCCCGTCCTTGAGCGGGGTGAGGACGGTGGGCCGGTCCAGGTCGGGGCCGAGGACGGCCAGCACCTCGCGCGGCTCCCCGGTCTCCAGCACCTGGCGCATGGTCCGCTCGGCCTCGTCCCGCGTCGGCCCGGGCGCGATGTGCGTCAGCCGCAGCCCGCGCATCGCCGCCTCGGGCAGGGACAGCGCCCGTTCCAGACGGCGGTTGGCGCGCATCAGCCGCAGCTCGGTGTCGAAGATCGCCAGCGGGAAGGGGGACTGGATGAAGGTCCACTCCTCCAGCGGCTCACCGCGCGGCGGCTGCGGCCGGTCCGCCACGGCGGTGACCACGAGCCAGTCGGACTCCCCGGCCCGCGAGGTCCGGCGGTGGGCGAGCAGCCCCTGATCCAGCCGCCGGCCGTCCTGGTGCCGCAACGGAACCGTGCCGTGCCAGCGGTCCCGCCCGGCCAGGGTGCGCCGGACCGCCGGTCCGTCTCCGGTGGCGAGCAGCGCGGCGGCCGGCCGGCCGACGACCGCCGCGGCCTCGTGGCCGAGCAACCGGCGGGCACCCTCGCTCCAGCCGGTGAGGATGCCCTGCTCATCGATGGTGGCCGTGGCCGTGTACGTCGACTGTCGCTCCATCGCCGCTCATCTCGCCCTTGTCCGGCAGGCTCTCCCTGACCAGCATGATCCCGGGCGGCGCGGAGCACCAACGCAGCGAGACGGCGGCCGTCCGGGGGGACGGCCGCCGTCTCGGAACACGGGGAGAGGATCAGCCGTTGGCCAGCGCCTGCACCCGGTCCAGTGCGCCGTTGAACTTGTCGTGGTCCCCGACCGTCGGACCGGACGAGGTGTACTGCCACATCGTGTAGTACGACCATCCCGCCGGCAGCGTCCCCACGGTCGAGGCGTAGCGGGCGATCCACAGCGGGTTGTTGGCGGCGAAGCCGCCGTAGTTGCCGGTGCAGTCGGTCCACCAGCTCGTCGCCGTGTAGATCACGGCGTCCCGGCCGGTGCGCGCCTTGTAGGTGTTGAGGAAGTCGGCGATCCAGCTGACCATCCCGCCGGCGGTCTTGCCGTAGCAGGCGGCGCCGTACGGGTTCCACTCGATGTCGAGCACGCCGGGCAGGGTCTTGCCGTCCCGCGACCAGCCGCCGCCGTGGTCCACGAAGTAGTTGGCCTGGGTGGCGCCGCTCGTGGTGTCCGGGGTGGCGAAGTGGTAGGCGCCGCGGATCATGCCGACGTTGTACGAGCCGTTGTACTGCTGGGCGAAGTACGGGTTCGTGTAGTACGTGCCCTCCGTGGCCTTGGTGTAGGCCCAGCGGACCCCGCTGCTCCACAGGGTGGACCAGGCGACGTTGCCCTGGTAGCCGGAGACGTCGACACCCTCGGTCTGGGTGGCGTCACCGGTGCTGGGGGTGCCGTGCTGGCCGTCGTGGGCGGCCACCCCCATGCCCATGGACGCCGAGCCGCGGCTGGGGGTGGTCGCCGCCTGGGCGGAGGTGAGCGGAAGGGCGAGGCCGAGCGCCACGAGGAGGGCCGTGACGAGGACGGCGAGCGGGTGCGGACGGAGGGAACCAGGTCTGTGCACGGGCATGACGTGCCTCCGGGGGAGTGAGGTGGGGGGATCGTGGGGTGACCGCTGAACCACTGGCGTGGGCATGTCATCGGTTGCCTGATAAAGAAGCTACGCACGTAGATGACACCGTGGGAAGGGGATCCGGATGCTGCCGTTGGTCTAAGCCTGCGAAATACTTGAAGAGCTGCGGCTATGACGGCGGTTGGCAAAAACTTTCAGGACCGCGAAACCGGATCAGGGGTACTGACGTGCACGAGGACGCAAACGGCGACGGACGCCGTGTCACCGGACAGGTGACGCCCAGTGGTGCAGACCAGGAATTCCTGGCACTGGAACGTGAGTTGACCGTGCTACTCAGGCGGGCCCGGGCCAATCAGGGCGAGATGGCCCGCGAGGTCCATCCCGACCTGGAGTCCTCCGCGTACGGGCTGCTCATCCGCCTCGACGAGCTCGGCGGCCAGCGCGCCACCGAGCTCGCCGCCTACATCGGCGTCGGCAAGGCCACCATGTCCCGCCAGCTGCGCGCCCTGGAGGAACTGGGGCTGATCGCCCGCGCGCCCGACCCGGCCGACGGCCGCGCCTGGCTGGTCACCCTGACCGACGAGGGCCGCGGCCGCGTCGGCACGGTCCGCGAGGCCCGCCGCGCCCGCTACGTCAGCCAGCTCACCCACTGGGACCGCCGCGAGGTGGCGGAACTGGCGCGACTCCTTCACGAGCTGAACGGCGTCATGGAGCGCTGAGCGCCGCGCTCACAGCTCGGCGTACACCACCGTCGCGTCGTCGTGCGTCTTGCCGCGGCCCAGGAACGCCCGCTCCTCCCGGTCCGCCGACTCCAGCCCGCGCACCCGGTCCACCAGCGAGCGGGCGCCCTCCTTGGCGAGGAGGGCGAACAGGTCCGCCCAGTCGCCCTCCCGGAACCGCTCCGTCCAGCGGGCCGCGCCGTCCGACAGCGCCGCCAGCGCGCGGACCCGGCCGCGCGGGAGGGTGCCGGCGACCGCGCGGGCGGCGACCGAGGGGTCGGCGGCGGCCGTGAAGAAACCGCCCTCCCGGTTGCGGAGATTGGCGTCGACCAGCGCGTCGGTGGCCAGGGCGGAGCGGGGCAGCCGGGCCAGCCGGTCGTCCAGCACCGCGGTGACCGTGCCGTCGGGGGCCTGCAGGAGCAGTGCCGCGTCGGACAGCACCAGGTACTCCACCAGATCGGCGGACCAGCGGGTCAGGGCCACGGTTGCCTGCGGAGTGCGCGGGTGAGAAAGGTCACAGGTGCCCGCGTGGGCCCCGGCGGTCCGGGCGATACCCCGCGACAGGATCTCCGGCAGCGTCAGATCTCGGCCGGAAACAGCCAGTTCGGTCAGTGCGCCGCCGAGCCGTGAGGTGAACCAGGGGACGGAGTGTGTACAGCCTGTGGCGCCGCGCGGCGGTGTCACTCCGTCCAGCAAGATCACACAACCACCCTGACCGGAGGCGGGTAGTCCGACGCCCGCGAAGTCCTCGTTGGGGCGGTTCGCGTCGCCGGGTTCCGAGACGAGATCGGTTCGCATTCGGCCAGTCTGCACCAGCCCTTCACAGCCTCCGCCAAAGGCTGGCAACCATCGCCGAATTGCCACGGTCTCGCAGGTCAGGCGCCTGCTTTGGGAGAAAATGACTTACTCGGGCAACGCGTGGTGGCGAATACTGCCAAAGCCTGCCGCGCGCGTCCAACCGGCCCGCCGCGCCCGCGTGGCGCAAGCGCCGCCGGAACTTGCCCGCCAACTCCCCTCCGATGTTCACTCCTTCGAGTGGCGGGTCAGGTGATGCGCGACCCCTGCCCACCGGCGCTGGGAGGGTCGGGAACCGTATGAACCGGGTGTACGCACCACTTGGCCCCGAGACAACGGGGCGCCACCCGGGCCCTTGAGCAGACGAGTTCAGGAATGCGAGCACCGGTGCAGAAGAAGTGGCCTCGGCGCACAGGCAGGCAGACGGCTCCCGAAGGAGGCGTCGAACAGACCCCCGTGGGCACCGGCCGCCGCCGTCACGTGCGGACCCGGCTGATCGTGGCCGTGGCCGTGGTGGCCGCCGCCATCGCCGGGGCGGGAGCACCCTCGCTGCTCACCGCCTCCCAGGACGTCAGCGACTCCCAGGACCTGGTCACCCTGTCCGTCCGCACCCAGGACGCGCTCGCGCTCGCCCACTCGCTGGCCGACGAACGCGACGAGGTCACCTCCTACATAGCCGCGGGCCGCCCCAAGTCCAAGGCCCCCACCGAGCAGCGCAGCGCCCGCGTCGACCGGCAGGCCGAGGACCTGCGCGCCGACCCCGACACCCCGGCCGCCCTGCGCACCGCCCTCGACCGGATCGCCGCCGTCCGGCACGCCGCGCTCACCGGCAAGTCCGACGCGCTCGAGACCCACCAGGCGTACTCGGGAATCATCACGGAACTGCACCGGCTCGCCGGTGAACTGGCCGAGCGGATGCCGCCGCGGGCCGGCTCCGGCGGCCACGCGCTCGCCGAACTGGACTCCGCCACCCAGCAGTCCGCCGCCGCCCGGGGACTGCTGCTGGCCGCGCTCGGCATCCCGTCCACCACCCGGACGGTGATCGACCCCGCCACCGGCCTGCCCACCACGACCAGCGCGCCCACCGAGGACGGCCGCAAGCAGCGCGACGCGCTCACAGCCGCCGCCCAGCAGGCCCGGCTGCGCGCCGACGCGGCCCTCGCCGACTTCCGGGAGACCGCCCCCAAGGCGTCCGTCGCCTCCTACGACTCCACGGTCACCGGCCCCGAGGTCAACTCCGCCGACAAGTACCTGGCCACCCTCACCGACCAGCCCGCCCTCACCGGCAGCGAGCCCGCGACCAGCACCAGGAAGCTGGACGCGGCCCTGTCCGCCCGGGTGGACCTGATGCGGGGTGCCGAGTCGGCCCTCTACGACCACCGCACCAAGGACCTCGAAAAGCTCCGGGACGACGACGTCACCGCGCTGGAGATCCGCATCGCCGTCCTCGGCGCCCTGATGCTGCTCACCGTCGGCATCGCCACGGCCATGGCCCGCACCCTCACCCGCCCGCTGTCGGTGCTGCGCCGCGGCTCGGCCCGGCTGGCCGAGGCGGAGGACCCGGTCGGCCAGGAGCCGGTCGCCTTCACCGGCCGCAACGACGAGTTCGCCCAGGTCGTCCGCTCGGTCAACGCGCTGCACGCGCGCGCCGCCGTCCTGCAGGAGCGGGTGGCCACCCTGGAGGCCGACCGCAAGCACCTGGTCGGGCAGCGGCAGAAGATGGCCGACGCCCGCGAGGAACTGCGCGCCGAACTCGACGCCTCCGCCGCCCAGCTGGAGCGGCTGCGCACCAGCATCGGCGGCACCTTCGTCAGCCTCGCCCTGCGCACCCTCGGCCTGGTCGAGCGGCAACTGGCCGTGATCGAGGGCCTGGAGGAGCGCGAGCAGGACCCGGACCGGCTCGCCACCCTCTTCAAGCTCGACCACTTCGCCACGGTCATGCGCCGGCACAGCGAGAACCTGCTGGTCCTGGCCGGCACCGAGCACGTCCAGCAGTCCCACGGCCCGGTCCCGCTGGTGGACGTGGTCCGCGCGGCGGTCAGCGAGATCGAACGCTACGAGCGCGTCGGCATCGCCGCCCTGCCCCCGCACGCCCATGTGGTCGGCTTCGTCGCCGACGACCTCTCCCACCTGCTCGCCGAAGTCATGGAGAACGCGGCCTCGTTCTCCCCGCCGGACCTGCCCGTCGAGGTCTCCGGCTGGCTGCTGGAGTCCGGCGAGGTGATGCTGTCCGTCCAGGACGAGGGCATCGGCATGACCACCGACCGCCTGGACCGCCTCAACTCCCGCCTCGCCGCATTCGACCCCGAGTCGCCGTACGACCAGGAGGGCGACGACGGCCTCGGCCTCGGCCTGTACGTCGTGGCCCGCCTCGCCCACCGGCACGGCATCCGCGTGCAACTGCGCGAGCAGAAGCAGGGCGGGGTGGCGGCGGTCGTCGTCCTGCCCCGGACGCTGCTCGCCGAGGCCCCCGCGGCAGCGGCCCCGCGCCCGGCCACCCTCTCGGACACCCAGAGCTTCTCCCTCCCCGGCGCCAACGCCGAGGTCAACTCCAACGTCCTGCACGCCCGCACCAAGGACGCCGACCCCCTGGTCGCCCTCGCCGAGAAGGCGGCCCGGGAGGCCGAGGCCGGTCCGGCGGAGGACTCCGAGGTCCACGCGCGGGCAGAGGCGCGGGAGACGACCGCCGAAGAGACCATGACCCGGCCGAAGGAGCCCGCGGAGACCTTCGCCGAGACGACGATGGAGCTGCTGCTCCCGGAGGTCGCCACGCAGTCGGCGGCCGCCGACGGCGAGGACGCCCCACCGGTGCCGCCCGCACCCGACGACGAGAACCGCCCGGGCGGTGCGGGTGAAGACGAATCCGCCGATGCCGAAGGTGAGGCGCTCACCAGCAAGGGCCTCCCCAAGCGCACACCCAAGATCACCGCTCCCGCCGCCGACCAGCCCCGCCGGCGCGGCACGTCCGTCGACGCCGACGCCCTCCGCCGCAGGCTCGGCGGCTTCCGCCAGGGAGCGCAGGCCGGCTACCGGGACGTGGCGGCGGAGATCACAGAACGAACCGAAGACACCACGGGGGGCACCGTCGAGGAGGCAAGCAGTTGACCGCGCCCAGTACCTTCGGACTGAGCAGTGAGGCCCGCAACCTGCACTGGCTGCTGACCAACCTGGTCGAGGAGGTCCCCGGCATCCAGTCCGTCGCCGTGGTCTCCTCGGACGGCCTGCTGCTCCTGTCGTCCGACCCCGGCCACGCCGAGCAGTCCCGCAGGTCCCGCCCGGCGAAGGGCCCCAAGGGCTCCGCCGCCGACCTCGCGACCATCGTCTCCGGCATCGGCAGCCTCACCGTCGGCGCCGCCAAGCTGATGCAGTTCGGCGGGGTCAAGCACACGATGGTCGCGATGGAAGACGGCAGCCTGTTCGTGATGTCCATCAGCGACGGCTCGCTGCTCGGCGTGCACGGCTCCGCGGAGTGCGACATGAGCGTCGTGGCGTACCACATGGCGCTCTTCGTCGGCCGGGCCGGCCATGTCCTGACCCCCGAACTCCGCAGCGAGCTGCGCAAATCACTGGAAGCCGAGTCGACGGGGAGCGCCCGATGAACGGCACACCGAGGAAACTTCCCGTGCGCGGCGGCGAGCGCAAACCCGCCCGCGTCCGCCCCTACTCGCTCACCGGCGGGCGCACCCGCTTCGGCCACGTCCTCCTCGTGGAGACCTTCGTGGCCGCGCTGGAGGCCCCCGAGGAGCGCAAGGAACTGACGAATGGTTCCCTCGCCACCCGGGTCATGCCCGAGCTGCGGGCCATCGTCGAACTGTGCCGCCGTATGCGCACGGTGGCCGAGATCGCCGCGCTGCTGAAGATGCCGCTCGGCGTGGTCCGCGTGTTGCTGAGCGACCTCGCGGACCAGGGAAAGATCCGTGTGTACGGCACCGGAACCGGTCACGGCACCGGCCGCCCGGACCGCGCTCTGCTGGAAAGGGTGCTGAGTGGACTCCGCCGTCTCTGACGCCACGGGCGTCGCCCCCCTCGTCGCCGGGTTCAGCGAACCCGACGAGGACCTGAAGGCCTGGCAGCAGGACCGCACGCAGGCCCCGGTAGCCACGAAGATAGTGGTGGCGGGCGGCTTCGGCGTCGGCAAGACCACGCTGGTCACGGCCGTCTCGGAGATCACGCCGCTGCAGACCGAGGCCCTGATGACCGAGGCGAGCGAGGGCACCGACGACCTCACCGCCACACCGGGCAAGTCGACCACCACCGTGGCCATGGACTTCGGCCGCCTCACGCTCGACGACGACCTGGTGCTCTACCTGTTCGGCACGCCGGGCCAGCAGCGGTTCTGGTTCATGTGGGACGACCTGGTACGCGGCGCGATAGGCGCCGTCGTGCTGGCCGACACCCGCCGCCTGAAGGACTGTTTCCCCGCACTGGACTACTTCGAGAGCTGCGGACTGCCGTACGTCGTCGCGGTCAACCACTTCGACGACAGCGAGCTGTTCGAGCCGGATGACGTACGCGAGGCGCTGACCATACCCGCGCACATCCCTGTCATGATCATGGACGCGCGGCGCCGGATCTCGGCGATCGAGACCCTTCTGGCCCTCGTGGGCCACGCGCTGGACGAAACCCCCGAGTAGTCCCGACCTAGGAGCACCACCCGCATGCGGAAGATACTCGTCGTCGGAGCCGGCCAGTCCGGACTCCAGCTCGCCCTCGGCCTGCAGTCGCACGGTTACGAGGTCACCCTGATGTCGAACCGGACCGCGGACGAGATCCGCTCCGGCCGGGTCATGTCGACGCAGTGCATGTTCGACACGGCCCTGGGACACGAGCGCGACCTCCAGCTCAACTTCTGGGAGTCCCAGGCTCCGAAGATCGAGGGCCTCGGCGTCTCGGTGGCGGCCCCCGGCTCCTTCGACCCGGGCCCCTCCCAGCGCGCGATCGACTGGGTGGGCAAGCTGAACGGGTACGCGCAGTCCGTCGACCAGCGGGTGAAGATGGCCGGCTGGATGGAGACCTTCGCCCAGCGCGGCGGTCAGCTCGTCATCCACGGCGCGGCCGTCGGCGACCTCGACTACTTCTCCCGCACCTACGACCTCGTGCTGGTCTCCGCCGGCAAGGGCGAGCTGGTGTCGATGTTCGGCCGCGACCCCGAGCGCTCCCCGTACAGCGAGCCGCAGCGCGCCCTCGCGGTGGCCTACGTGCACGGACTCGGCCCGCGCCCGGAGCACCCGGACTTCGACGCGGTCCGCTGCAACCTCGTCCCCGGGGTCGGCGAGCTGTTCATCATGCCGACCCTCACCACCTCGGGCCGCGCCGACATCCTGTTCTGGGAGGGCGTCCCCGGCGGCCCGCTGGACGTCTTCAACGGCGTCAAGGACCCGGCCGAGCACCTCTCCCTGACCCTCAAGCTCATGGAGAAGTTCACGCCCTGGGAGTACGCGCGGGCGACGAAGGCCGAGCTGACGGACGCGGGCGGCACCCTGGCCGGCCGCTACGCCCCGACCGTGCGCAACCCCGTCGGGCGCCTCCCCTCGGGCGGTCTGGTCCTGGGCGTCGCCGACGTGGTCGTGGCCAACGACCCGATCACCGGGCAGGGGTCCAACTCCGCGTCCAAGTGCGCCGCCGCGTACCTCGCCTCGATCCTCGAACAGGGCGACAAGCCGTTCGACGAGGACTGGATGCGCGCCACCTTCGACCGTTACTGGGCCACGGCCCAGCACGTCACCAAGTGGACGAACGCCATGCTGGCGCCGCCGCCGGAGCACATCCTGAACCTCATCGGCGCGGCCGGCCAGCTCCAGCCGGTCGCCGACCGGTTCGCCAACGCGTTCAACGACCCGGCCGACTTCGAGAACTTCTTCTACGAGCCCGAGAAGACGGCCGCCTACCTGGCCTCGGTCGCCGGAGCATGACGGGCCTCTGACCTGGGATCCGGCCGTCGTCGTCTGTCGTCGTCGGCCACCCTCGGACGGCCCGCTGACGGCCCCGGCTCACCGGGGCCGTCTCTGGTTGGTCGGCGGTGTCTCACGAGCCCAGTCGAAAGGCATCGGCGCGCCCTGCGGGATCACCCACGGGTGGCGATAGCGAGCCTTGCAACCGGTGCAGCGCGCGACGAACGGACCGGCCTCCGGGTTCGTGAGAACGCTGTAGTGGCTGGAGGGCTGAGCCGGGAGTGTGTACCCGTTCGCCGCCGTCTCCAGGCCGGGCCACTGCGGCGAGCATCGGCATGGGCGCTCCACCGCGAACGGCTCGCCGTCAGGAGTCTTGGCCGTGCTCCTGAAGAGCTTGGCGAAGTTCTCGCGTATCGACACGGCGGCGGCCTCCCCTTCGCTGCGCCCGTCTCTTGGGCTCCCAGACAGTATCCGGGGCCGGCGGAGTCAGAGAGTCATGAACGGTGAGTGCTCGGCGAGAAGGAGCTTGCGTAGCGTCGAGCGAATGCGTGACAGGACGCGACGACGTGGCGATGCGGGTGCGGGCATGGCTCCCCCGGGAGTAAGGTACGCACAGTCGCGTACCTCCAGGAAGGTACGCGCCCTTGCGTACCTTGTCGAGAGGTGGAGTGATGGACGCTGGTGAGTTGGTGCACCCTGGCGTCGAGGAGCTGGAGGTGGGTCCCATCCTTCTGGCGCTTGCGGACGAGAACCGCCGTCGGGTCGTAGCCGAACTGTCCGCACGACCCGACGATGAGCGGCTCTGCGCCTCGTTCGACCTGCCGCTGAGCAAATCCAGTCGCACACGGCATTGGCGAGTGCTGCGTGAGGCAGGCCTGGTCTACCAGCGCAACGCTGGAAACGGGCTGTACATGCGCCTGCGCAAGGAGGACTTGGAGCGCCGGTTCCCGGGCCTGATCCAAGCCGTTGTAGCTGCTGGCTAGATCCCCCTCCCAGCCGGCGCTCCCTCACATCGGGAAGCGCCCGCTCGGATCGTTCGAGGCCCGAGAAGACGGCCGCCTACCTGGCCTCGGTCGCCTGGTCCCGCGGGGGATCGTCCGGGCGTACGGCACCCAGGACCGGGGCGGACGCCAGCGGGGAGACCTCGATCCGCCGGCCGGGCCTCGGTGCCTGCACGACCCGGCCGCCCCCGACGTACAACGCCACATGGGTCGCCCCGGGGAAGTAGACGACCAGGTCACCGGGGCGCAGCCCGTTCAGCGGGACCTTCCGCAGCCGGGCCCACTGCTCCTGGCTGGTGCGCGGGATCGGGGTGCCGGCGTGGTCCCAGGCCTGCGAGGTGAGTCCCGAGCAGTCGTACGACGCCGGGCCCTGCGCTCCCCACTGGTACGGCTTGCCGACCTGGGACAGGGCGTAGCGGACGGCCCGGTCGCCCTCGTCGGACGGCGGCTTGTCGTCGCCGAGGGCGCCGGAGGTCGTGAGCCGCTGCTGGGCCTCGGCGACCCCGGTCCGCTCCAGCGCGGCCACCGAGGCAAGCTGCTGCGGGGTCAGTGAGGCGAGGAGCCGCTCGACGTCGCCGAGCCTGGCCGTGACGTCGTCGCGCTGCTTGCGCTGCTTCCCGGTGAGGGTGAGCTGCTCGTCCAGGGCCTTGCGGGCCGCCCTGGCGAGCGCGTTCCGCTTCCGCTCGGTGCCGGTGAGCCGGTCCACCGTCTCGGCGCGCTCGTGGGCGAGCCGGCCGATGACATGGCCCTCGTCCAGCGCGTGCTGCGGGTCGCGGGCGAGCAGCAGACGGACGTAGGGGGAGAGGTCGCTGCTGTTCTGGTACTGCTGCCGGGCCAGGCGCCCGGCGTCGCTTCTGCCGCCCTGCAGCGCGAGCCGGGCGCGGGCCAGTTCGCCGTCGAGGCGGGTCACCTCGGCGCGCTGCCGCTTCAGCCGCTCCGCGGTCGCGTTGTAGGACTCGGTGGCCTCCTCCGTCTGCCGGTACACCCGCTGAAGGTCCGTCAGCAGTTGGGAGACGGACCGTGGCGGTGCGGGTTCGGCCACCGCTGGCACAGGCGCGAGGACGGCCTGGGCCGCCACCGCGGCCGTACAGGCCAGGCGCAGGAACACTGCTGACACGTCATCACCTCCGGTACGGGGCGGACGGTCCCTCCGTCCGCATCCGCACGGTGATATTCAGACGTGTTCATGGGCTTGTGTGCCGATTGTGGGCGAGACGGCCCAACGCTCTCACCCGGTCGTGTCATCCGGCTTGCGGGACTGCGCGCTGTCCGGCTTGGACCACGGCCACCTGAGCCGCTCACCGGCCCCGCCCTCCGGGTCGTACCGGTACTTCCAGCCCCGCACCAGACCGAGCCGTTTGCTGTGCCCCCTCGGCACGCGCCGGTAGACGTGCACGGTGGGCGGGCCGCCGGCCGCGTCCGGCACCGGAACGCTGTACGTCTTCGGGGGATGGCCGGTCAGGCCCAGCAGCACCGGCAGCACGCGCCCGTCCAGGGGCCCGCCCTCGAACGGGGTGTCCTCACTCTTCACGGGTCGGTTCCTCAGCCTTCCTCGGCGAGCGCGCCGACCACGCCCGCCGTCTGCGGGTCACGCCCGGCGGTCACGGTCAGGACGGCCACGAACTGCTCGACCAGCCAGTCGCGCAGCTCCTCGACCGGCGGCTGCTTGTCCTCGTCCAGCCAGATCAACGAGGCCGCCTCCACCGCCGTGATCCACGTCCGGACCGTCATGCGCAGACGCGGCCCCGGCGTGGATACGCCGAGGTGGCTGTAGATGTGCTCGGCCGCGGCCCGCCGCACGCCGTCCACGATGGCCGTCGTGCGGGAGGTCTCCACCACGCTGCCGCCCTGCAGCAGTGCGCTGAAGCCGGTGTCGTGCAGGTCGACGAAGGCCAGATAGCGGTCGAGCGCGCGGGACAGGCGGGGCAGCAGGGGACCGAGCCGGGGCTCGTCGAAGCACTGCTGGAGCTCCTCGCCGGCCGACCTGAGCGCGGCCTCGTAGAGCTGCTGCTTTCCGCCGGGGAAGTACCGGTACACCAGCGGGCGGGAGACCCCGGCCGCCTCGGCCACGTCGTCCAGCGACACGTCCTCCGGCGCACGGTGTGCGAAGAGCGAGAGCGCGGCGTCGAGGAGCTGACTGCGCCGCTCCTCGACACTGAGACGGCGATAGGCGGGGGTGGCGGCCTGCGGGGTCATGCCAAGCAGCGTAATCGGACCGTGAAGAAGCCGCGCAGGCACGGCCACACCCGGCCGTGCCCGCACCCCGCGCGCGAGCGGGCGCGGCCCGCCCCGGCGCCCGCTTCCCGCCTAGGCCAGCAGCCCCGACGACTTCCACAGCCGCCGGCCCACGCCCCGCAGCACGCCGATGTCGTCGAGGCTGTGTCGATGTGCGGCTCCGCCGCGTGGCGGTGAGCCGCTTCGCGGTCGGTCCCGGGCGGGGAGGGCTGCCGGGGCGGCGGGTCGCGACTTCGGCACTTCGGCCTTGGACCCCCGACGACTGCCCGGTCGCTCAGACGTCAGGCCAGCAGCCCGGACGACTTCCACAGCCGCCGGCCCACGCCCCGCAGCACGCCGATGTCGTCGAGGCTGTGTCGATGTGCGGCTCCGCCGCGTGGGGGTGAGCCGCTTCGCGGTCGGTCCCGGGCGGGGAGGGCTGCCGGGGCGGCGGGTCGCGACTTCGGCACTTCGGCCTTGGACCCCCGACGACTGCCCGGTCGCTCAGACGTCAGGCCAGCAGCCCCGACGACTTCCACAGCCGCCGGCCCACGCCCCGCAGCACGCCGATGTCGTCGAGGCTGTGTCGATGTGCGGCTCCGCCGCGTGGCGGTGAGCCGCTTCGCGGTCGGTCCCGGGCGGGGAGGGCTGCCGGGGCGGCAGGTCGCGACTTCGGCACTTCGGCCTTGGACCCCCGACGACTGCCCGGTCGCTCAGACGTCAGGCCAGCAGCCCGGACGACTTCCACAGCCGCCGGCCCACGCCCCGCAGCACGCCGATGTCGTCGAGGAAGTCGGTGAGCCGCTTGGCGCCGGTCTGCATGACCTCCCGCCGGTGCCCGCTCGCCTTCACCTGCGCCATCGCCTCCCGCTTGTCCAGTCCCACGTTCGTGTAGACCTCGGGGTTGATGAACGCCACCGAGAACACCCGCGCGAACTCGCCGGACGTGACCCGGGTGAACTCCTGCGACCACTTCGGCGCCGTCAGCATCTGGCGCCTCAGCTCCTCACGCGCGTACCGCACGTGCCGGGCCTCCTCCACCACGTGGATGCGCGTGACGCCCCGGATCAGCGGCTGCACCCGCTCGTCCGGGAAGGTCAGCCGCTGCATCCAGTCCAGCACCTCCTCGCCGAGCAGCGTGGCCGTGAAGGAGCCGGGCGTGGTGGAGACGGTCTTGAACAGCCGGCCCAGGTTCTGGTGGGCCCGGCTCACCGGGTACCAGGGCGTGTCGCCGTGCGAGATCAGCCGCGCGAACATCTTCGAGTGCCGGCACTCGTCCTCGATCTCGGTGAGGGCGTACCGCACGTGCGCGCTCGTCGCCGCCTTGTCGTAGATGTGCCGGACGAGGAGCTGCATAAGGATCAGCTCGAACCAGATGCCGAGCGAGGCCAGCGCCGCGGCCTCGTGCTGGGAGAGCAGGATCCGCTGCTCCTCGCTCATCCGCCGCCACATCGGGGTGCCGTACAGCGAGACGAGCTCCGGCGGCCAGAACCACTTGCCCTCCTCGAAGGGCGCGTCCCAGTCCAGCTCCTTGTCCGGGTCGAAGGAGTGCTTGGCGGAAGAGACGAGCAGCCGTTCGGCCACCTGTTCACGGTCCTTGAGCAGGCCGAGCGCGTCGCGCAGTCCGTCCAGCGCGTCCGCTTCCGTCAGGGTCGTCATGGCTCCCTCACCTCGTTACCCGGGGGTAGTTCCGCTTCTTATGAGACTGCCTGTCAGCAAGCCCGTCAATCCCCCGCGCATGACTTGTTGACTCGGCGTCTACGTGTGAGCCTGCGAAGTATGCCGACGCATGACCTGTACACCAACGAGCCGGGAGACTCCCCCTGGCAGGTGCCCGCGAGCGGGGCGGCCAGGTTCAGCTGGGAGTACGACGAGGGCCGTGACCGCCTGCTCGCCCTGTACCAGAAGGGCAAGGACAAGCAGTGGGACGGGCAGCGGCGCATCGACTGGGAACTGGAGGTCGATCCGTACGACCCGCTCGGCACCCCCGAGGAGGCGATGTCCCTGTACGGCACCCCTCACTGGGCCAAGCTCACCGACCGGGACAAGGGCGAACTGCGCAAGCACTACGCCTCCTGGCAGTTCAGCCAGTTCCTGCACGGCGAGCAGGGCGCGATGATCTGCGCGGCGCGGATCGTGGAGTCCGTGCCCGACATGGACGCCAAGTTCTACTCGGCGACCCAGACCATGGACGAGGCCCGGCACGCCGAGATCTACGGCCGCTTCCTGCACGAGAAGATCGGGATGCTCTACCCGATCAACGACAACCTCCAGTCCCTGCTCGGCGACACTCTCCGCGACAGCCGCTGGGACATGCCCTACCTCGGTATGCAGGTCCTGATCGAAGGGCTGGCGCTCGCCGCCTTCGGCATGATCCGGGACACCACGAACAAGCCGCTGCCCAAGCAGATCCTCGCCTACGTCATGCAGGACGAGGCCCGGCACGTGGCCTTCGGCCGCATGGCCCTGCGGGACTACTACAAGCAGCTCACCGACGCCGAACTGCGCGAACGCGAGGAGTTCGTCATCGAGGGCTGCTATCTGATGCGGGACCGGCTGCGCGGCGTCGAGGTGCTGGAGAACTTCGGCATCCCGCGCGCCGAGGCCGAGCGGATCAGCGAGGACTCCGAGTTCCTCCAGCTCTTCCGCAAACTGCTGTTCAGCCGCATCGTGCCCTGCGTGAAGGACATCGGCCTGTGGGGCAGGCGGCTCCAGCAGGCCTATGTCGACATGGGCGTCCTCGAGATGGGCGACTCGAGCCTGGACCTGCTGATGGCGCAGGACGAGGAGATCGCCGAGCGGCTGGACGCCGAGCGCTTCGCCGCGGAGGAGCGGGAGCGGGTGGCCGAGGTGGGGGAGGCGATCGAGACGGGGGCGGCCGAGGCCTGAGCCCCACCTCCTGTGCAGTACGGTTCTGGCGTGTCCATGCCTCCGCCGCCTCAGCAGCCGCAGTACCCGTACGGTCAGCAGCCCCCGGGGCCTTACGGGCAGCAGCCTCCGGGGCCCTACGGCCAGCAGGCTCCGCCGGCCCCGGGCCCTTACGGCCCCCCGTACCCGCAGCAGCAGCCGTACCCTCCCCAGCCCCACCCCCAGCAGCCGTACCCCGCCTGGGGTGTGCCGCCGATGGGTCCGCCCCCGAAGAAGCGCGGGGCCGGTCTGGCGCTGGGGATCGTGGGCGGGGTCATCGGTCTGGTCGTGCTCGGCTCCGTCGGCGTCGGGACGGTGCTCCAGACCGGCTTTCCCGCCGCCGAGCACGAACTGGCCCTGCCCCACAAGCTGCTGGACGAGAAGTACGAACTCGCCGAGGACCTCTCCGACACCGAGGGGCAGAAGGTCGAGGACGAGGCCGACGGCGCCTGGGACGCCAAGGACATCAACGCCGTGGTCGGCCGCTACAGCCCGGGCGGCGACGACACCAAGGGCATGCTGCTGGTCTCCGGCATGTACGGCCGGTTCAAGAACGAGTCCGACGTCCGGAGCGGCATGCTCAAGGGCGCCGGCGGGGCCGACGGCGTGACGGTGGCCGAGCCCGCGCGGGACGTCACCCCGGCGGGCGCGGACGTCACCGTCTCCTGCGAGGTGCTCACCCAGAAGCAGGCCCTGGTGACGATCACCTACCCGGTCTGCACCTGGGCGGACGGCAACACGGCGGCCGTGGTGGGCGAGGTCGACCTGCAGCGGAAGGACTCCGCCGACATCGACCTCGACACCGCCGCGCGCAACACCCTGAAGATCCGCTCCGAGATGATCAGGCCGATCGGCTGACCGCCACCCCCTCCTGCGCGGGGAACGAGGTCCGCAGCGTGAAGGCGTACGGCGTCGGGCCGTGCGCCCTCAGGTGCAGCAGCCGCTCCTCCGCCTCCGCGACATCGGGCCGGTGCCCCGCCGGCACCCACCACAGGGCGGTCACCGCGTCCCCGGGACGCTCGAACCATTCGCGGCGCCGGGCCAGCAACTCCCGGTGCCGCCCTCGGTACATGAACGCGGTGAGCGCGTCGATGTCCCGCCACACCGACATGTTGACGATCAGCCAGGCGTCCCCGAGGAAGGGGATGTCGGTCGCGTTGCCGGAGTCGCTCTGCAGCCGCCAGACGAAGCCGTCCGAGGCGTCCGCCACGGCGTTCACCGGGTCGAGACCGTCGACGAAGGCCTTCAACCGGGGTGAGTCCAGCGGGTACTTGAGGCGGGCGATGTTCACCTGGGCGAGGTGGTGCACGGTCTCCGAATCCGTCATGACCGGACGTTAGGTCGGCCGGTGGCGCTCCCGGTACCCCCGTCTCACAGGCCGAGAACCGCCCGCATCACGTCCTTCGCGATCGGTGCCGCGTCCCCGCCGCCGCTGATCTCCCCCCGGTCCGCCGAGGCGTTCTCGACCACCACCGCGACCGCGACCTTCGGCTCCAGGTCGTCGTCGGCCTGCGCCCAGGAGACGAACCAGGCGTACGGCACACCGGCGTTGCCGAGGCCGTGCTGGGCGGTGCCGGTCTTGCCGCCGACCGCGGCGCCGGGAATGGCCGCGTTGGTGCCGGTGCCCTCCCGGACCACGTCGGTCATCAGCTCCTTCAGCCGCGCGGCCGTCGACGGGCGCATCACCTGCCGGTCCGGCCGCATCCCACCGCCCGTGAGCGTCTCACCGCCCCGGCGCGTGGTCGACTCCACCAGATACGGCGTCCGCAGCCGGCCTCCGTTGGCGACGGCCGCCGCCACCATCGCCATCTGCAGCGGGGTCGCCCGGGTGTTGTACTGCCCGATCGAGGACAGTGCCAGTTGCGCCTTGTCCACACGGGTGTCGAAGGTGCTGGGGGAGACGGCGAAGGGGACGCGCAGCCGGGTGTCGTTGAAGCCGAACGCCTGCGCGGTGGCCGACATGCCCGGCACCCCGACGTCCACGCCCAGCTTGGCGAACACCGTATTGCACGACCACTCGAACGCCTCCCGCAACGAGGCGTCCTTGCAGCCGTCGCCCTCGTTGGTCAGCCGGGTCCTGGTGCCGGGCAGCCGATAGGGGTCGGGGGAGCGGGTGAGCGCGTCCAGGTCCCTGACCACCCCCGCGTCCAGCGCCGCCGCCGCGGTGACCACCTTGAACGTCGACCCGGGCGGATAGGTCTGCCGCACCGCCCGGTTGAGCATCGGCTTCTCCGGGTCGTGGTCGAGCCGGGCCCACGCCGAGGCCGCCGCCTCACTGTTTCCGGACAGCTCGGCGGGGTCGTACGACGGCGTCGACACCAGTGCCAGGACGCGGCCCGTGGCCGGCTCGATCGCGGCCACCGCGCCCTTGCGCCCGTGCAGTCCGTCGTACGCCGCCCGCTGCGCCTCCCGGTCGAGGGTGGTGACGACGTTGCCGCCCGGACTGGCGCCCCGCGTCACGTCGTTCCACAGCGGCAGCGGCGCCAGCATCGGGTCGGCGCCGGAGAGCACCCCGTCCTCGGCGTCCTCCAGGAACGTGGTGCCGTAGAGCTGCGAGGCGTGCCCGGTGACCGGGGCGTACAACGGGCCGTCGCGGTAGGTGCGTTCGTAGCGCAGTTGCTCACCGGTGTCGGTGGAGCCGGTGACCGGCTCGCCGCCGACCAGGATGTCACCGCGCGGCTGCTGGTAACGGGCGATCGTGGCACGGCGGTTGGCCGGGTTGGCCTCGTAGGAACCCGCCTGGATCACCTGCACCCGGGCGGCGTTGACCAGCAGCGCCGTCAGCAGCAGGGCGCAGAACCCGGAGGCGTGCCGGATGTACCTGGTCATGGACCGCCCACCGCCGTACTCGGTCACGACGTCTCCTGCTCTTCGTGTCCGGTCACGACGCCTCCTGGCCGTCGTACTGGCTGCGGGCCGAGTCGCTGACCCGGATCAGCAGCGCCACGATCGCCCAGTTGGTGACGACCGAGGAGCCGCCCTGGGCGAGGAACGGCATCGCCATGCCGGTCAGCGGGATCAACCCGGTGACCCCGCCCGCGATCACGAACACCTGCAGCGCCAGGATCGAGGCCAGCCCGACCGCGAGGAGCCGCCCGAACGGCTCGCGCAGGGCGAGACCGGCCCGGTAGCCGCGCTCCACGAGCAGGGCGTACAGCAGGAAGATCGCCGCGAGGCCGGCGAGGCCCAGCTCCTCCCCGGCCGTCGCCAGGATGAAGTCCGACTTGACGGCGAAGCCGATGAGCACGGAGTGGCCGAGCCCCAGCCCGGTGCCGAGGACCCCGCCCGCCGCGAAGGCGAACAGGGACTGCGAGAGCTGGTTGGGCCCCTGCCCGGCCTCGATGGTGGCGAACGGGTGCAGCCAGTCCTGGATCCGGCCGCCCACATGCGGTTCGAGCCGGCCGACGGCGACCGCGCCGAGCACGGCGAGCAGCAGGCCCACCGCGATCCAGCCGGTGCGGCCGGTGGCGACGTACAGCAGGACGACGAACAGACCGAAGAAGAGCAGCGAGGTACCGAGGTCCCGCTCCAGGATCAGCACGCCGACGCTCAGCAGCCAGATCGCCACGATCGGGCCGAGCACCCGCCCGGTCGGGAACTGCATCCGCCACAGCCGCCGGCCCGTGAAGGCGAGCGCGTTGCGGTTGGCGGCCAGATAGGCGGCGAAGAACACCGCGAGCAGCACCTTCGCGAACTCGCCCGGCTGGATGGAGAATCCGCCGATCCTGATCCAGATGCGCGCGCCGTTCACCGCGGGGAAGAGGATCGGCAGCAGCAGCGCGACGAGGGCGGCGACCACGCACACGTAGGAGTACCGCTGCAGCACCCGGTGGTCGCGCAGCATCAGCACGACGAGGATGAACAGCCCCACCCCGAGCGTCGACCACACCAGTTGGGCCGGTGCCGCCCGGTCGCCCGGGGTCTCCAGGTCCAGCCGGTAGATCAGCACCAGGCCCAGCCCGTTGAGCAGCACACCGATGGGCAGCGGGAGCGGATCGGCGTACGGCGCCCGCTTGCGGACCACGAAGTGCGCGAACAGGGCGAGCACGCAGAGCCCGGCACCGTAGCCGGCGGCCCCCGGCGGGACGGTGCCGCTCCTGGCCAGACCGACCGCGCAGTAGCCGTACACGGACAGCAGGACGGCCAGCACGATCAGCGCGAGCTCGACGCCACGGCGCCGGGGCAGGCGTACGCCGTGCGCGGATGCCCGCGGCTCGGCCACGGCGGTTCCGGCCTTGGTCATGTCCGGAACTTACCCAAACAGGACAGTCCGGCTGGGCAGGCGCCCCGGGCCGCGGAGCGCCCCAGGGGCGCGGGGCCGTGACATCAGCGGCTCCGCCGCGTGGGCGCGGACGACCCGCGGCCCGCGGAATCCCGCGGTCCAGAGCTCCCATCGGCCCTACGACTCAGGCAACGTCAGCCTCGCCGCCGCGCCCCCGTCCACCGCGTTGCCGAACGTCAGCCGGGCGCCCAGCACCTCCGCCTGCCCGGCCGCGATCGTCAGCCCCAGCCCGTGGCCCTTGGCGCCGCCCTCGGTCCGGAACCGCTGCGGGCCGTGCGCCACCAGGTACTCCGGATAGCCGTCCCCGTGGTCCCGCACCGTCACCACCGGACCGTCCACCGTCAGTACCACCGGCGCCCGCCCGTGCTTGTGCGCGTTCGCCACCAGGTTGCCCAGCACCCGCTCCAGGCGCCGCCGGTCCGTCTCCACCCGGGCGTCCCGCACGATCCGCACCTCGGTGTCCGTCCTCGAGGCCCGCACCACCCGCCCGGCCAGCGCGCCCAGCTCCTCGAAGTCCAGCTCACGACGCTCCCGCCGGGTGTCCAGGCGGGAGATCTCCAGCAGGTCCTCGGTGAGCGTGCGCAGCGCCGCCACCCGGTCCCGGACCAGCTCGGTCGGCCGGCCCGGCGGCAGCAGCTCGGCCGCCGCGTGCAGCCCGGTCAGCGGAGTGCGCAGCTCGTGCGCCACGTCCGCGGTGAACCGCTGCTCGCTCAGCAGCTTGCCCTGCAGCGACGACGCCATGGAGTCCAGCGCGGCGGCGACCACGGCCACCTCGTCCTGCGGCCGCGTCGGATCCTTGGCACGCGGGTCGTTCACCCGGGCATCCAGATCGCCCGCGCTGATCCGCCGGGCCACCCGCGCGGTGCCGTGCAGCCGCCGTGTCACCCGGGTCACCGCGAACGCGCCCACCAGCACAGTCGCCCCGATCGCCAGCGCCGACGACCACAGGATGGACCGGTCGAGATCGGCGATCGTCCGGGCCTGCTGCGAGTAGTCGACCGCCACCGTGAGCGCCCGGTGGCCGTTGGCCGGACCCGCCGCCCACATCGTCGGCCGCCCCTGGTGCGAGGAGACCATCGTGCCGCGCTTCCCGGCCACCGCCAGCGCCCGCAACCGCCCGGGCAGCCCCTCGGGATCCAGTCCCGCTCCCGGCAGCAGCGCGTCCCCGGCCTCGTACGCCGCCGTGGCGTCGTCCAGCCGGGACAGCGCCAGGTCACGGGCTCGGCCGACCGTCTGATTGGTGACCGACACATGCACCAGAACCCCGAGCAGCGCGGCCAGCGCACAGCTCATCACCGTGATGAACGCGGCCGTCTTCACCGCCAGCGCCCCGGCCCACCGGGGCAGCGCGAGCCTCATGAGCCGCTCGCGGACGCGCCGGGGGACGCCGTCGCGGACACCGGCGGGGCCGCCGATCCGGACGCCGACGGGGACGGCTTACGGCCGTGCGGGCCCCTGCCGGTACGCAGGAACTCGTCCCGGGAGAGCACCATGGCGCGCCGGTCCGGATCCCAGATCCAGGTGGTCCGGTACTCGTACCCGGCGATCCCGGCCGGAGAGCGCTCGATCAGGGCCCGGCCGGCCAGCTCCACCCCGATGATCGCGTCGTTGTCGGCCAGCACCTGCACGAGCCGGTGCTTCTCGACCGTGTAGACCCGCACCGCCGTCTGGTTGGTCGGGTACAGCCGGAAACCGAGCGTCATGTCGTCCCGGCCGTCCCCGGTCAGATCCCGGTGGTACGCCCTCAGCAGCGGACACCGCGCCCGAACCCCGCCCGGCTCGCACTCCCGCACCCGGTCCACGGTCGCGTGGTACGCACCCTTCGACCCGTAGTCGTCCGGGTGCGCGGCGATCTCCGCCCGCACGACGTCCACCGGATCGACCTTCCGGATGTCGTCGCCGGGCACCGTGACGCCCTTGACGGTCACCCGGGTCGCCACGGCGTACGGGTACGCGGGGCTGGACGCCGGCCGCAGATCCGGCCAGAGCCGCGCCGGACTGACCGCGGTCGGTGTCGCCCCGGCGCCCTCGAGCCCGCCGCGGTCCCCGCAGCCCACCGCCGCCACCGACAGCAGGGCGACGACGGCCGCGGCGCGGGCGCTGCGACGGGCTGGCCTGCGGGCTGACACGGGGCTCCTGGTGCTTCAGGGGACAGTGAGGGCGACGGTGACGATCGGGGCCGGTACACCCTATGCGCAACTCGTAGGAAGGTCCTTTTTGCACACCTGGGGCCCCCGACCGGCCACAGACGCCGTCCACCCCCGGAACCGAAGCCTTCCCGCCTGCCCCGACCGGGCCCCGCCCTCCGAGGCCGACCTTGTCCTTGCCGTCACCGCGCCCGCCTGTTCCCATGGTCAGGGGGTGATGCACGCATGAGCGGCACGAGCGGCATGGGCGGCGAGGGCGGCATGAACGGACTGCGCGTGGTGCCGGCCCGGCAGCAGGGCCACGAACGCCTGTACGTGTGCGGCCCGGACGGAACGAACGCCGCCTGGTACGACCGTGACACCGGCCGGGTGAACCTGATCGCGGCGGACCGCGAGGCGGACGTGATGGACGCCCTCAAGCCGTTCCTGGCCGGCCCGGTGACCGTGGGCCCGCCCCCGGTGCCCACCCCCGCCGAACTGGCCCGGCTCACCCTCCACCCCGACGACGACCTCGCCCCCAACCGCCCCGGCGAGGCCCTGCTCGTCGCCCTCGACCGCGACCCCGGCCCCGCCCGCCGCCTCCGCCCCGACCCGCGCCGCCGCGCCCTGACCGCCGAGCAGACCACCGGCGAGGCACTGGACCGCCTGGAGGGGGCCGGCTGGCACACCCTGCACTCCCTCCCGCTCCCCGGCGGCGACCGCATCCACCACCTGCTCATCGGCCCCGGCGGCCTCTTCGCCGTACACGCCCTGTACGCCCGCAAGCGGCGGGTTCTGGTCGCCGACCCGATGATCACCCTGGGCCGCAACGACCCCGAGCCGGTCCTCCGCCGCCTCCGCGCCGACGCCGACCGCGCCTCCTACGCCCTGACCGCCGAGGTCCACCCCCTCCTGGCCCTCCTGGACCCCACCGACATACGCACCCCCACCCCACCCCGAGGTGTCCACATCCTCCGCACCACCGACCTCCCGACCCTGGCCCACCTGGGCGCCGTACTGAAGCCGGCGGACGCCGAGGCCCTCCACGCGATGGCCCGCGACAGGAGAACGTGGGCGGCGTTGTAACCGGCGGAGGACACAACAGCCCGTCCGGCGTTCGAGGACAAGGCCCGCGAGACCGAAGCGGGGGCCCGGGGGCGGCAGCCCCCAGCAGGGGTCACAGGGGACGGAGGCCCCTCCCGGGGACGGGAAGGGGCGGTGCCGGGGGATGCGGGGGATGCGGGCGCGAAAGAACCCGCCAAGCCACCCCCGCATCCCCCGGCACCGCCGCTAGGGCAACTCCCCAACCCCCCGCCCCTCCACCAGCCCCCTCATCAGATCCCCCGACTCCCGCACCCGTCCCACGACATCCCCCGCCAAGAACTCCAACTCCTCCGCCCCCCGGCACCCCTCCACCTCCCCCCACGTCACCGGCGCGGAAACCAGCGGAGCGACCCGGGCCCGAACCGTGTACGGCGCCGCCGTCGTCTTCCGCCCCGCGTTCTGACTCCAGTCCACGAACACCTTCCCCGGCCGCAGACTCTTCGTCATCCGGTGCACCACCAGCCGCGGCATGGCCCGCTCCGCCTCCACCGCCAGCGCCTTCGCGTACTCACTCGTCCGCTCCGACGAACTCCCCCGTACCGCGGCCAGCAGATGCAGCCCCTTCGACCCGGCCGTCTTCGCGTACGCCTCGATCCCGTCCGCCGCCAGCCGCTCCCGCAGCCACAGCGCGACCTCGCAGCACTGGACGATCGTCGCCGGCGCCCCGGGATCCAGGTCGAAGACCAGCCGGTCGGCCTCCTCGGGCGACCGCACCAGCCACTGGTGCGTATGGAACTCGGCGACCAGGTTCGCCGCCCACACCAGGCTCGGCAGGTCCCGCACCACCACCATCCGCGCCGGCCCCTCCGACCGGGGCACCTCGGCGGTCATGACCCAGTCGGGGGTACCCGGCGGAACGTTCTTGGTGAAGAACACCTGCCCGTCCGGCCCGTCCGGATAGCGCAGCAGGGACACCGCCCGGTCCCGCAGATGCGGCAGCATCACGTCGGCGACGCTCGCGTAGTAGTGCAGCAGCTCCCCCTTGGTGAAGCCGGTCTCCGGATACAGCACCTTGTCCAGGTTGCTGAGCGCGACCCTCCGGCCCTCCACCTCTGTGATTGGAGTCATAGGATGACAATCCCAGACAAACACCCGCATATCGCAATGCAGCACACGTAACGCCCAAACGGAACGGAGGCCGCGGCACGTGCGATCCATCTGGAACGGCGCCATCTCCTTCGGGCTCGTCAGCATCCCGATCAAGCTGGTGAACGCCACCGAGAGCCACTCGATCTCCTTCCGCCAGATCCACACCGAGGACAGCGGCCGCATCCGCTACCGCAAGGTGTGCGAGCTGGAGGACCGCGAGGTCAGCCAGGCGGAGATCGGCAAGGCGTACGAGGACGCCGACGGCACGATCATCCCGATCTCCGACGAGGACCTCTCCCACCTCCCGATCCCGACCGCCCGGACGATGGAGATCGTCGCCTTCGTGCCGGCCGACCTGATCGACCCGCTCCAGATGGACGCGGCGTACTACCTCGCCGCGAGCGGAGCCCCCGCCGCCAAGCCGTACACCCTGCTGCGCGAGGCCCTCAAGCGCAGCAACAAGGTCGCCATCGCCAAGTACGCCCTGCGCGGCCGCGAACGTCTGGGGATGCTGCGCGTGGTGGGCGAGGCCATCGCCATGCACGGACTGCTCTGGCCGGACGAGGTACGCGCCCCCGAGGGCGTCGCCCCGGACGGCGACGTCACCGTCCGGGACAAGGAACTCGACCTCGCGGACGCCCTGATGGACACCCTGGGCGAAGTCGACCTGGAGGACCTGCACGACGAGTACCGCGAGGCGCTGGAGGAGGTCATCGCGGCCAAGGCGGCAGGCGAAACCCCGCCCGAGGCCCCCGAGCCCGCCCAGGGCGGCAAGGTGCTGGACCTGATGGCGGCCCTGGAGAACAGCGTCCGCGCCGCCCGCGAGTCCCGGGGCGAGCGACCGGCCACCGAGGAGACGGAGGAGGCCGAGGTCAGGTCCCTCACCCGCCGCCGCTCCGCCCCGAAGGAGACGGGCGGCAAGAAGTCCACGGCCACGACCTCGAAGAAGGCCCCCGCCAAGAAGACCGCGGACTCGAAGAAGTCGACGGCCAAGTCCACCCAGAGCGCGAAGAAGGCCACGCCGGCGAGGACGACGTCCAGGTCCACCGCCGGATCCACGTCCGGGTCCACCGCCAAGTCCACCGCCAAGTCCACTGCCAAGTCCGCCACTTCGGCCGGACAGACGGCGAAGAAGACCACGGCGAAGAAGACGGCGTCCCGCAAGCGCTCGGCCTGACGGCGGGGCGGGCGCGGGGCCGGAGCAGGCCCGGAGCAGGGCCCAGGACAGGGAATGGACCGGTATTCCCGCCCCCGAGGTGGGACGACTCGGGCACGATGTGGGCGTGACTTACGTGGTGACCGTGACCATGGCCCCTGCCAAGGGCGCTCCGGAACTCGACACGCTGCAGCGGGAGGGCGTGATCTTCCTGCTGCGGAAGGGCTTCGACTCGCTCGAAGCGGTCGAGGGACCGGACGGCATGGAGATCGAGCTGATGGACGACGTCATAGCCGCCCATCCCGGAGGTGCCCTGCTCAAACTCTTCGTGGACGCACCGGCGCTGGAGTTCGCGGAGGACGCCGCGCGCGAGGTCGTGGCAGAACTCCTGGAACGCACCGAACCGCTCGCCGACTGGCAGATCGCCCGCTGCGCGGTGGAACTGAACTCCGCGCTCCTGCAGGAGAGCCTCGACGCCGCCGACGGCCCCGACGCCCCGCCCGCCGACCCGGCGGAACGCGCCCGCCGCCACGCGGCGGCCGAACCCGCACCGGCGCAGGGCCGCCTCGACCGGGCCGAGGTCGAGGCCATGCGCACCAGACTCCGCACCCTGGCCCCGGCCCTGAGGGCCTTCCCCCTCGACCTCTTCGGCTTCTCCGACGACGAGGACGAGCGCACCGTGTCCCGCGAAGCAGCCGAAATCGCCGCGGGCGCGCTCGTCTTCGCCATCGACCTCCTGGTGGACGAACTCTTCACCGACCTGGCCGGCCTGGAGGAGGACGGCCCCACGGTGGCCGAGAGCGACGCCACCTTCATGCTCCTGGACGACCTGCCCTCGCAGTACGCCGACGAGTACACCGTCCTCTTCGCCCGCCGCCTCACCGTCACGGCGGTCACCCTGACGGCCCGCCTCACCCAGCCCCACTTCACCGGCCCCCACTGCGTGGCCGAGGACATCCTGCTGAGAGTCCTGCTCACCCAGGCCGAGGTCGCGGCCGACCTCTACGACCTCCTCACCGACGAGGTCACCACAGCCTTCGAGACCCTCACTGACACTCTCGACGAGGACCCCACCCACGACCCCCTGGACCACGCCCCACCCGGAGTGGAGAACTGGTTCACGCCCTTCGACGCCGAGAGCCCCGTCCACCCGTACGCCACCAACGACGACGAGGAGTCCCTGCAGGGCCGGTGACCGCAGCCGAGTGAGGGACTGGACCCCCCGGATGGCTTTCCCGATGAGCGCCGCGCGGAAAGTCGATCTAGCTTCGAAACGAGCGCCGAGTGGATCTTCTGATGGTGCGCTCTTCTGATTCGAAGGAGGACGACGAATGCGCAAGCTCCGAACGGCCGTTGCCGCGGCCGCCATCATCGGTGGCGTCGGCTTCATGGGAGCCGTCCCGGCCACCGCCCAGCCCATGGGAGGAGGAGGTCATGGCGGCGGTTGCAAGTCCCACGACTTCAACATCGACATCCTCGGCAATGTGAACGTCGGCGGCGGCGCGCTCGGCAACCTGTTCAACGGTGAGGGCAGCCCGGGCGCCCAGTACACCGATGTCGGCTCCGACTGCGGAGGCTGGTAAGACCACCTCCAAGCGCACCCGAATAGGTCCGGGCATCCGGCTGACGAAGCCCACGCCCACTCCACCATCTGTGGCAGAGAGTCTCATCTCAAGGTGGATACCAAAGGCCCCGCACCGTCACCGGTCCGGGGCCTTTGGGTTGGTGTACCGAGATTCCGGATCCAGGAGTCCGCCGACTCCATGGGCACTACAGTCACATGTGTGCGACGCGTCACGTTGCGTCGTACGTCGGGCGGTTGGGGCCAGCCACCTTCGCGCCTGACTCGCGCCGGTTGGGGGGCAGCATGAATGAAATGATCAAGGGCTCGAATGTGGCTCTTGCATCCCTGAGCGAGAACGTCGGATCGGTCATCGTCAGTCTGGGCTGGGGGAGCCCGACCGGCGAAGGCGACGCGGATGTCTCCGTCCTGTTGCTGGACGTGAACGGCAAGGTCCGCGGCGACACCGACTTCTACTTCTACAACAACCCGGTCGCCGCCGACGGGAGCGTGCAGCTACTGGGCAAAACCCCGACGGCGGACGGAAACGAGGACCGGATCGGCTTCGACCTCGCCGCGGTCCCGGCCGACGTCGACCGCATAGTCGTCGCCGCCAGCCGCTACAACGGAGCGCGCTTCGGCGAACTCGAGGACGTCCACCTGTCATTGGCCGACGGGGCCGGTGACGGCCTCCTCCGCTTTCCCATCGACGGTGTCGACTCGATGAGCGCGATCATCTTCGGCGAGCTGTACCGGCGCGGAGAGGAGTGGAAGTTCCGCGCTGTCGGTCAGGGCTACGACACCGGTCTCGCCGGCCTGGCCACGGACTTCGGCGTCGACATCGAGGACGACGCGGAAGCGGTGGAGGCACGGGACGACGCGGCGGCCGACGACCAGGAGGCCATGACCGCACCGGCCCCCGCCGACGAACCGGGCCCGCGAAGCACGCCGGAAGCCGTCCCGTCTCCCCGCCGGCCCTCCGAAGCCGACGAGTCACGGAAACCGGCCACTCGGCCGCGTACCGCCAAGAAGAAGATCACCCTGCCCAAGGTGGCCAGGAAGACGCTGGCGGAGAACGAGTCCTGGAGAGAGGCCCGGCTCTTCCCGGTGTCGGCGCTCAAGAGCGACCGGGAGCGGGAAACGCGAGCCACCTCGGTGCTGCTGTCGGTGATGGCACAGGTACCGGAGTTCGGCAGGAGACTGACCGCGGCGTTCGGAGCGCCAGCGGGCCGCATGGAGACCTTCGCCGAGGTCACCCTGCCGCACGGCGACTCACCGCGACGCCCCGACGGAGTGATCCGCGTCGAGCGGGCCGGCAAACTGTGGACGGCCCTGGTCGAGACGAAGACCAACGGCAACGCCCTCAAGGCCGATCAGGTGCAGGCGTACATGGACATCGCCGCACGCCGCGGGTACGAAGCCGTGATCACGCTCTCGAACGACGTCGCGCTGGAGGGCAGCCCGCTCGTCGACGTCAAGATCGACCGACGGCGCAAGCACAAGGTGGCGCTCCGGCACCTCTCCTGGGCGGAGGTCACCCACCAGGCCCAGCTGCTGATCCGCCACGAGGGCGTCGGGAACGCGGCACACGCCTGGCTCCTCCAGGAACTGCTGCACTACCTCCAGCACGACAACTCCGGCTGCCACGGCTTCCAGAACATGGGGCCGGCCTGGGTCCCCGTACGCAACGGAATCGACGACGAGACCCTGTGCCAGGGAGACGGGCGCGCCTTGGAGGTCGTCGAGAGCTGGGAGCGGCTCATCCGGCAGGTGTGTCTCGGCCTGGGCGGCGAACTGGGCCAGAAGGTCCTGCCCGTCCAGCGCGCCAGGCGGGGAACGGACCCGGGCGAACGCCGCAGCCGCCTCGCCGATCAACTCTGCCAGGACGGCAGGCTGGACGCGGAACTGCGCATCGACGGAACGCCCGGCGTCCTGGCGGTCAGCGCGGACCTCCGCACAGGCAAACTGCGCACCTCCATCGAAGTTCCGGCACCCGAACAGGGCTACCCCCTGTCATGGGCGAAGCGGCTCGTACGCCGCCTGGCCGACGCCCCCGCGGACCTCCACATCGAAACCCTCGTCGAGGGTGAGACAGGCGGCCCCCGCGGCACCCTGGAACGGCTTCGCCCCGAGCCCGCGGACCTCCTCCCCAAGGACGGCGGCACCCGCATCACCGGCTTCCGCCTGACCTTGCTCAAGGGCATGGGAAGCGGCCGCGGCAACGCGGAGACCGGCTTCATCCGCAGCGTCGACGAAGCGGTACACCGTTTCCACAAGTCCGTGGTGATCCACCTGGACCGCCCGGCACCCCGCCGAGCCCCGTCCGGGGAACCGGTCACGACGAGTTGAGGGCGGGCGCACGCCTCAACCGTCCCGCCGGACTGCGCCAGCCGATGCCACGAGGCCCCGGGTACTGCCCGGGGCCTCGTGTGCCGGCCGCCGGGCCCATGGACGCGAGCTCTCCACCCGAGCCGGAACGAATCGGCGGGCAGCGCAATCCGCCCACGCCGTGCCGCCTTGAACACGGCCGAATCGGGCGATCACATATCGCCCGTGCTTCGATCGCCGTCCTGGCAGGATGGCGCCATGGAACGTGTGCTTGGAATCGGTGGGTACTTCCTGCGGGCCGCCGACCCGGCAGCCCTGAGTGCGTGGTACCGCGACTGCCTGGGCCTGGACGCGGATGAGCACGGTATGTGGCGCCAGTCAGCCGGCCCAACGGTGTTCGCGACGTTCGAGCCCGAGACCGACTACTTCGGCTCCCGCGCCCAGCGAACCATGCTCAACTTCCGGGTCCGCGACCTGGACGCCATGCTCGCCCAATTGCGCGCCGGGGGCGCTGACGTGGCAGACGAGACACAGGACATGGAGGGCGTCGGCCGATTCGGCTGGGTCACCGATCCCGAGGGCAACCGCATCGAACTGTGGCAGCCCGCCTGACCTTGCCCTCGGCGGAGCCGTGCTGGTGGCCTACCAACTGGCCAAGAAGCGAGCCTCGGCCAGGTCCGCGCGGTCACGTCGGAGCGTCGGCGTCGAGGCCGTGCCGATCGCTGCGCACGGTGCCTGGACGGACGACAAAACGTCGCCGGCCGGAGTACCGAGGACTACTCGGCGAGCCCGGTGTCCTGCACCTCTTCCGTTCGCCGCCCGGCACGGAACACCTCCGTGGCCGTCCCCACCAGAAAACCCGCGGCGAGCAACCCGATCACGATCGCCCCCTGCCGTGCTCCGTCGGCGTCACGTCCGTCGAGGTAAGCAACGTTGCGCACCTCGGTGGGGCGGGCCGGGTTGTATGCGACGGGTATGTTCGCCCCGGGCTTCGCGTCGTTTGCCGAGCCAGACGGGACATCGACATCCGCGCGCACGGAACCGGACGGCGTACCGAAGCGCACGGTCACCGAGGTCACCCAGCCCTCCTCCGACCGGCCGGTGATCTCGACTACGGTCGCGTCGGTCCTGAGGCCCTGGGCCCGGAGACCCGCCAGCACCTGGTACTCCTGAGCGGCTCGCCACCCCATGACTCCAGCAATGGTGGAGAACACCAGGAAACCCGCGGCGGCCAACCGAACTTTGGCCCAGCGGGGCGCCACCAGCCAGGACTCCGGTCCGAGCCGCAGCAGCCCAGCCATCAGCCGACCCGGCGAAGGAACGTCCAGGCCCTGGTGTCGCACCAGCCTGAAAACACCGTCCGCTGCAGCCAGTGCGGCCGCCCAGCCGAGAAGGTAGACCCACAAGGGCCCAAGCGGCCCGAAGACCACCCACACCACGAAGGCAACCACAACCGCGAGCACTCTCCACCCAACGGCAGAGCCGTACTCGTCCCGGCCGTCGCCCAGTACGGATTCGCGCTCGTCCATCTGAGCCTCCACACCCCGTCACGACAAGAGACTCATCGGTTGCCGTACCGGTTGTAGGAGCACCTGGCTGTCCCATGTCGGCAGCCTCGCTCGCTTGCGGGATTCCCCCTGCGCGGAAGCCCTCACATCCCGTCCACAGCCGCCCGCGAACCCTGACAAGGCCGCCCTACGCCCCTATTACGTGGGCGCTCTGTCCGGCGGTGGGGCTGCGCCGTATCGTCGGAGACATGATCTCGGGCAGCGGCGGGGAAGTGCACGGCGGCGGTACGGAGTTCACGGCAGAGGGGATGGAAGTCGTCCTCCGCGAGGCGTGCGAGGCGGCCGGACTGGATTCGACCGGGGCAGAGCTGCTGCGTCTGGGATCCAATGCGGTCTACCGGCTGGAGTCCTTACCGGTCATCGTCCGCATCGCGCGTGACCCGGCCGTTCTTGCCGAGATGGAACGGGCCGTGGACGTCGCCCGGTGGCTGGAGACGGTCGACTTCCCGGCAACACGTGTCCTGGCCAGCGTCGCTCAGCCCATTGCCGTGCGCGGACTGGTGGTGACCTTCTGGGAGAGCGTCCAGGAGCGCGAGGAGTACGCGACGATTGGAGAGCTGGCCGACCTGCTCCGCCGGTTCCACTGGCTCGAAGAACCCGAGTCGCTGCGCCTCCCGTACTTCGACCCCTTGGCCAAGCTGTCGGCCTCGCTGGACGGTCTGACTGATGTCTCCGAGGAGGATCGGTCCTTCCTGGACGAGCGGGCGGCCAAGCTCGCTAAGGAGTACGACAGATTGGACTTCGTCCTTCCCTTCGGCCTGATCCACGGGGACGCCAACATCGGGAACCTCCTCCGCCACCGGGACGGCCACGCGGTCCTGATCGACCTCGACGGCCTCGCTCTCGCCCCGCGCGAATGGGACCTGATCCTGACCGCGATCTACTACGAACGGTACGGCTGGCACACCAAGGCGCAGTACGCCGAGTTCGTCCATCGGTACGGCTTCGACCTCATGAACTGGCCCGGATACGAGACCTTGGCCGACCTGCGAGAACTGATGATGGTCGCGTGGATCGGCCACCGGGTGGGCACGAGTGAGCGTTTTGCCGCCGAGTTCGCGCGACGCATGCGGTCTCTGCGAACGGGCGAGGGCCGCGACACTTGGGGTGCTTTCTAGCGGCTCCTCTTGGCAGAGGGTGATCCGAGCTGCGTCGCACTGCCCTGAGGCTGCGGAGCAGTCCGCGCCTGCTTCTTTCGCCGTCGCAGACTAAGGAGGTGCTGGGTGTCTATGAGGAGGGGAAGGGGTCCCTGGCGACGGGGGACGCACCAGGGAACCCCCCTGATCAGCGCCTGCGCCTCACCTCGTCCTTGACGGCACGAACCGAGCGCACAGCTTTGATCATTTTGTTCGACAGTCCTGGGACTTGATCGGCGAGGTAGCCGAGAACGGTCACACCTCCCGCGATCGAGCCGACAGCCACTGCCGCCCAACCCGCCACTTCCATATGCCCTCCGAGGGTGTCGTGATGACGGGCCGGAAGACCGGAGCCTTCCGACGCCCCCGAGAGCCCTCGACTATGAGGACTACGGACGTAACAGGAGAATCCACTGTAGCCACTGGAATGGTGACGGCATAGACCGTCAGACAAGCCATAGGCGCGGCGGGTAGTACAACCCTCAGCACTGCACCAATGGGCTCCAGGGGCCTGCTGGAAGAACTACGCTCCCGCGGCAACCCACAACCGGTGCTCTCGCGCCTCTTCTGCAAGGTCACGCGCTGCTGCACTGGGGCCGGCCGCGGTCAGGTTCTGGCGAAACTCGGCGAGATAGCTGATGCACCGCGCAGACTTCAGCTGCTCGCCGAGATCCATGGCGTCGAGAGCGACGCGGCAAGCCTCCTCGACGTCACCGGCGCGCAAGTGAGCGTCGGCGAGAACCATGGTCGCGAAGAAGTCGCTTCGTACGTGGCTGCCACTCATGGCGTTCTCGGCATGGGCTACCGCCTGGCGGGCCCTGTTGACGTCTCGGAAGCAGTGGGCGGCTTCTGCGGCAAGCTCTGCCTCATCGAAGTAGCTGATCCACTCAGGTTCGTCCTCGCTGTTCCGACTCTCAAGCGCCTTGGTTGCCGCGCTCAGGGCGGCCTCGCAGGCGGCGACATCCCCGGTGCGGGCAAGGGCGCGGGCATCCATCGCATGGAACTGGGCTCGCAAAGTCGGCGTGGCTACGGGGGAAATGCCCATGAGCGCTGCGCGGGCGAGAGTGGCGGCCTGGGTGTATCGGCCGAGGAAGGTTGCTTGATGACTCATCGCTGACAGGATGCTGCCCGCTAACCGTCGGTCGTTGGCGTCCTGAGCGAGGCGGAGCGCCTGGAGGAAGTATCGCTGGGCGAGCCCAAGACCAGCCAACGAAGGGACGCTTCGTTCCACGCAGGCTCGGACGGCTCTGCCCTGAGCAGCGGGTCGTACTGATTCAGATCCGCGCGCCACAGCTGGCTGACCGTCTGAATGGCGTCATCGGGGCTGGCGGGATACGCGGCGTCGAGCACGGGAGCGTCTTTCGCCTCTCCGTGATTGAGTCCGAGTTCTGCCGCACTTACGTCGAAGGCATCGCAGAGCAGCGGGCCGTAGAAGTCGTCGGGGGCGCTGTGGTCGTTCTCCCAACTGGCAATGCGGCGCTTCACGCTGGTGTCCGACGGGAGCTGATGTCCACGCTGTGTGGCCGCCTGGCGTAATTCCCTCACCAGCCGCGGCTGGCTCCAGCCCCGGCTGATACGAGCCTCGCGTAGGCGGGCACTGGTCGGCTTCATGAAGACGTGACCCTTCACTCCCGTGCGCATGCGCCGGCGTGGCAACTCGGCCTGTCCGATCGAATGTACGCGCTGGTGATTGCTTCTTGCAGTCAGTAATCGGAGATCGTCCACGCATTGGGGGTGACGAAGGATGACGTGGCGCGCGTGGACGCGTCATCCCCCGTCACCCGTCGTCATCTGCCCTGGGCAGGGGCTGGACCGTGAGTCTGGATTCACGGCGGCACCGGGGCCGCACGGTATCTCCGACTGAGGGTGAGACGACGTGCAGAGGATGACGAGGCGGGGCATCGAATGGCTGTCCGCGGCGGCGCACAACCCGGCTGAGTGCCGACAGGTCTGGGCGGACGACCCGCGGAGGCCCAGCCTGCTGCCGACCGGCCGCTTCTTCGACGTGCTGAGCGTGGAACAGCGCCTCGGGATGGAGATGTTCGACCGCCTCCAGCGCAGCGGAATGCCGTTCGGACCTGCGATCGCCGACCGCAAGGCGCAGCGAGTCGGGTTCTTCCTCGGCTCGGTGGCCCGTGAGACGTTCCTGTTCTACCTGGGACGCGAGACGTCCTCCCCACCGCCGTACCGGTACCTCGGAGAGGGCTGCGCGGTCGTGGTACCGGGCCCCATTCCGCTGTCCGACGACCGCTACCAGTGGCTTCGCGCCCCGATGCGTCGGCCGGAGGCCAACCCGCTCCGCCCGGTCGCCCTCGCGACCGCGCTGGTCGCCTCCGCGGAGCTCCTGGCCAGGATCGACCGCTTCGACGAGAGGTACCCGACCCCGTACGCGGCGGTCGCTGCCCTTCCCGAGGAGACAGACCACTGATGCCGAATGAGCCGACCGACGGACGCGACGCCGCCGCGTGGTCGCCTCTCGACAGCGAGGGCTGGTACGCGGCCCGAAACGCGACCACGGCAGTGCGGGACGCCCTCGTGCGCGCCGGCCTGGAGAAGGACTTCCCGTACCTGCGCGCGGACTTGAACGCCTTCGGGCACGGGCTTGTCGAGCTGGGCCGGGTGTCCCCCGACACGGCCGAGCGCCTGGCGGAACTCCTTCGCCTGGCCCTGGCGAGCGGACTCCGCCGAGACAGTGAGGGCGTCGAGCACGCACAGACCACCGCCGAAGAACACAAGGGAAGGATCTGAAACCATGACCGACCGGCGAGGAGTGGTGGCCAAACGGGCAGAAGACTTGGTACCCGGTGTGCCCTACGTCCGCGGCTGGAACCGTGCACGACAAAGCGCCGGCGCCTTGGCCGATCAGCTCGTCCTGCTGGGACTGGACTCCGACTTCCCCGGCATGGTGGCGGACGTGAACGTCGTCGGTGACGGACTGGTGCAGCTCGGGACCGTACGTCCTGAAGCGGCCGAACTGCTGGCGGCGCTGATCGCGGCAGGACTGCGAGCGGAGCTGCACGGCACGACGGCTGAAACGCCTGCGACCGCTCGACGGGAAGCACCTGCGGCCTGAACCGCTCCTCGAACGCCGGTTGGCCGCGGTCCGAGCGTGCTCCCGCGATCAGCTGGTCTCGCCCCGTACGACATCGTCCCCCAGCGCTGTCGTACGGGGCTACTTGCTGTCCCGGTGTACCTGGCCTGCCGCTCGGCCGGGACCGGCGCCCCAGCGCCGCAGCCCGGACGAAGCGGCAGGCCGACGGGTGACATCAGCTTGGGAAGCAACGGCGCTTGCAGGGACAGACAGCTTCTGACCTGGGCATATACGCTCCGGCGTGGCGTCCGCGGGCGCTGGGCGCACCGCTGTTGACCGTGGTCCACCGATCTTACGGGCACGCTACGGGCACGCCGTCCGACGGGAGCCGCCTGGCCGGCACGGCGACGACGGGTGACCGGTGTGAGCCGCACAGCGACGCGCGGGGTGATCGTCAGCTTCAGGCGGGAACCCGAGCACGGTCGCACCGGACGGCAGAGCGGTCCTCAGGCGTAGTGCGAGACCCTTGAAAACCCAGAGCTGACGGCCGCGTTGCGCCTATCGTGCGGCGACAGGCGCGGAGTGGAGTTCGTGGACCAGCTGCGGGGTGAGCAGCTCACCCGTGCGGTCGGCGAGGACGGCCATTTCGTAACCGACGAGGCCGACGTCGCATCCTTCGGCGGCCAGGACGCCGAGGCAGCTTCCGTCGCGGATGCGGCCGATCATGAGGAAGCCTCCGAGCATTTCGATCATGACGAGTTTCATGCCTTTGAAGCCGTGGGCGGTCGCCGCGTTCTGGGCGAGGCTGGTGATGCCGGAGACGACGGCGGCGAGGTGGTCAGCGCGATCCTGGCCGAGACCGTCCGAGGCGGCCATGAGCAGGCCGTCGGATGAGACGGCGACGGCGTCGGTGACGCCGTCCGTAGTGCGTACGAACTCCGAGATGAGCCAGCCGAAACTCTGGACGGCGGTGGTCACGATGACGCTCCTTGAGTGGTGCGGGCTTCAATGGCACGGGCTTCGGCGCGGGCGACACCTGCTCGGAAACCGTTGAGCAGGCAGGAGACAGCGGGCGGGGCCGGCGGGAGCGGGGCGGCGGGTTCCTGTGCGGGGGCGAGCAGGCGCCCGGGGAGGGCGAGGAGGGCGGACAGGCCGCCGCCGGGAGTGTCGAAAAGGTGGACCTGGGCGCCTTCACCAAGGCGGTGGGCGAGCCGGCCGACGACGAGGTGGCCGAGGAACCGGGTGGGAGAGGTGAGGAGGGCCTCGTCCCCGGAGCCGGAGAAGCGGGCGTGGGCGCGTTCCTTGTCGGCTTCGGACACGCCCACGCCGTGGTCGACGACGGCGAAGCAGTACGTGCCGTCCTCGGTGTCGTACCAGCCGTGCACCTCGACGGGTTCGGTCGGCGGCGAGAAGATCAGCCCGTTCTCGATGAGTTCGGCGAGAAGGTGGGCGACATCGGCGACGGCGTGCCCCCGCACCTGTACCGGCTCCACGGCCGCGATCAGCACCCTCCGGTACTGCTCCACCTCGGCGATGGCGGACTGGACGACCTCCAGGCCGCCGGCCGGCGCTGCTGTGGGCCGCGGCGGGTTCTGCCCGGCCAGGACCAGCAGGTTCTCGGCGTTGCGCCGCATGCGGGTGGCGAGGTGGTCGAGCTCGAAGAGCTCGGCGAGGGCATCCGGGTCGAGTTCCTGCCGTTCCAGGCGGGTGATGAGACTGAGCTGACGACGTACGAGGTTCTGGTTGCGGCGGCCGAGATTGGCGAGCGATTCGGTGGTGGTGCGGCGCAGGGCGGCCTGCTGGGCGGCCAGGTGGAGGGCGGTCTGTTCCACCTGGTACAGGGAGGCCGCGACCTCGGCGATCTCGGCTGTGCCGCCCAGCAGCCGTGCATCGGGGTGGTCCGGGGTGTCCGCCGCCGGCAGTAGTTCCCCGTGGTTGGGTGGAGACTGTTGGATGCGGGCGACGGTTGCGGGCAGCCGGTGCCGTGCCACGTCGTGGGCGGCCTCGGCGAGTGCACCGAGCGGGCGGGTGAGAGAGCGGGAGGCGAAGGCGGCGAGACCCGCGACGAGGGTGGCCACGAGCGCTCCCGCGACGAGGTAGGCGGCGAGGCCCGTCTCGGCGTCGTGGCTGAGCCGGTCGGCCCGGTCCCGCACATCGTCACCGACCGACTGCTGGACGGCGTACAGATCGTCGACGAGTACGGTCATCGCGTTCCACCAGGCGCCGGCGTCGGCATGGAGTGCCGAGCCGTCGGCGGCGTCCTCCGCCTGATTCTCGTAGGCGGTGGCGCGTCTGGCGTACTCGGTCGCGAAGGCGTGCTCCAGGGTGGTGCGTTGGGATGAGGTGGCGACCTGCCGGAAGCGGTCCAGGGCGGTGATGCGCCTGGCTCGCACGTCGGTGAAGGTGAGGTACTCGCGGCCCTGGAAGGCGCCTTCGGCGAACACGCCGTTGAGCAAGCCGCGTTCGAGGGCGAGGGATTCCTTGGCGGCGGCCAGCTCCCTCAACGCCGCGAGCCCATCGCTCAGTTGGTGGTCGGCGCGCGTTGCAGTCTCCGCCACCGGGTCGACGGCGTCGAGGGCGTCGATGGCGGTGGTGTAGAAGGTGAGGGTCGCGGCTCTGCCGGCGCCTCCCCTGTCGGCGGAGGCACGGATACCGGACAGGCGTCCCAGCTGCCTGCGGATGACACCCTCGATGGCGTTGTCATCCCTCATTCCGGCCAGCGCCGCATCCACGCGCTCGCGGGTAGCGGCCAGCTCCGGCCGAAATGCCTTCCTGCCGCCCAACAGGCCGTTGGTCAGGCCGCGTTCGCGTTGCAGCTGGTGCACCAGGGCCTGGACCCGGAGACTGAGGTCGACTTCGGCACGGGTCGTCCGGGCGTCGCCGAGGGCCTCGGCGCGGCCGTCCACGGCGAGGCCGGTCACCGCCAGCAGCAGGCAGACCGGGACCGTGATGACCACTGCCACCCGGCCCCTGATGCTGCGCCAGCCAGGCACCGGGCGACCGCCGGATGCGGTTCGGCCACCGCGGCGCCGTAACGAACCGCCCCGACCCGGGCTCCCCTTGTCCGGGCTCCCCGTGTCCGGGCTTCCCGCGTTCGAGCCCAGCTTGCCGATCGCGCCCAGCCTGCCGAGCAGTGGCCGTACCGGCTTCCATACCCTCATACGTCACGAAGCTAGTCCGACCGCCGTGCCCGCCGGTTTCGGACCCGTTAGACCGCGTGGGAAGTTCCGTTGCGCCACTCTCACACCGCGGGCGAGGAAACTGTGACGGTGGACGACAGGGCCGGTGATCCGCGTCGGAGGCGGGTGCCTGTCAGACACGAAAGCCGCCATGACCGTTCCCGGCGGAGTCGCGTGGCGGACGCAGCTTCGGCTTCCCCGACACCGGGGGCGAGGCACAGATCGGTTACCGGTCCGATCCGCCCGGCGCGCGCCCGGCCGTTGCCGCCCGTGGGAGCGATCGCTATCGCGCCTGTCTCCTTCGGCACGGTCAACGAGTGGGGCAAATGGCCTAGACATCTAACAAACCCCAGGCCGCTGACCTGGGGTTTCGCTCTGGAGCGGGTGACGAGAATCGAACTCGCGCTCTCAGCTTGGGAAGCTGAGGGGATACATCGTCGATTCGGTCCCTGAGCTGGGCGAACGGCCGCTTCGTGGCCTCGGTCAGCGCCGTCGCTGTCACCGTAGTTCCCCGCCATATCTGGTGCGCTTGTGGTGCGTCAGGAGCTCTGGACGTCCCGGCCGCAGTAGGTGATCTTGATCGGGCACCAGGTGTGTTTGACCGCGCCGCAGCCGGTGGATACGCGCACTTCTAGGCATTGGTCGACGGCGCGAGTTCCCGACGATGTTCCAGCCATGTGCGGCTTAGGTCGCCCCAGATCGCCTGATACTGGCCAAAGATCTCGTTCAGCTGATCGAACGTGAGCTCGTCGGCGGCCGCCGATGCCACGAGGTATTCGAGGTCATCGGCAAGTCGCTGGAACCGGTACTGCGCTTCCTCCGTCAGAACCCACCGGGAGCGCCAGTTGAAGAACGGTTCGACGGCTCCCAGCAACGTCACCAGCGCCACACACGCCAAGGCCAGACCAGCCCACGCGTTGAGGTTCTGCAGGCCCAGGATGACGGTGGACCCAGCGGACAGTACAAGCGTCGCCACCTTGGTGACGGCGGCACTTCGACTGAACCGCTTCTTCTTGCCGCGGGCGTAGCCGTAGCCCTGACGAATCTTGTCCAACAGGAGGGCGGCTGCCTCCCTCGGGCTGAGACCAACGCCCAGGCCACTGTCCGGCTGCACTCCGCCCCCAAGCTCTGTCGCCACCTTGCAGCACGCTGCCTTGGCAATCGCGCGCCTAGCGTAGCCGCTCAAGGCTGCTACAACGGAAGGTGATCTGGCGGTCTAAGTGGCTCTGACCTTGTATTTCTGAGTCAGGGTGGCGGGACTTGACCCGCGATCTCTTCGTCCCGAGACAACTTGAGCAGGGACGCCGACTTGGGCCAGGGCACTGCTCACCCGCGGCGATCGTCCGTGGGCGTCCATGGGTGTCCGCCGCTGTGCGCGGACGTTGTCACGCAGTTACTGGCTTCGGCGCTTCAGGGTGACGACGGCACGAGGCCGAGCGAGTAAGCCGTCCCCCTTTCCCTCGTCCTCTACGGCAGGCCGACGCGGTTCGCCATCACACGCAGCACCTCATCCAGTGCCTTACGTTGCTTCCCGGTCAGCCCGGCCACGAACTCCTTGTCCAGGGTCCGTGCCAAGGATGTGCAGCGGTCCAGCAGGCCTCGCCCCTCCTCGGTGAGTGTCAGTACCTGTCGTCGGCGGTCCTGCGGATCCCGGACCCGCTGAACCGCGCCGAGACCCTCCAGGTGGTCGGCCAGCGACACCATCAGGCTGGGCGCGACCCCCATCCGCGCGGCCAGTTCCTGCTGGGACGCCACGGCAGCAAGGCTGAGCGCGGCCATCAGGCCGACGTGCTTCGGTTTGAGACCCAGCCCCTCGATCTCCTCTGTGAACCGGTCGGTGACCGCCGTGCCGAGAGTGCCGAGCCGGAACACCACGGTCGAGGTCAGGCCCGAGGCATCGCCGGCCGTCGCCCCGTTGACATCGCTCATGTCGAGAATGATAGCGTCAAAAAACCATTCACAATCAGAATGATTCACGGGGAGACGTAACAATGAACTCGTCCACCGCCGAGGCCATCCTCATTGCCGCCAACAGCCTCGCCTCCCTCACCTCGGCCGGCTTCTGCATCGCCGGAATGATCAGGCCCGGCCTCGCCCTGCCCAAGGGCATGGCCGTCAACGGCGGCACACATCTCTACGCGAACGCCTACGGAGCCCGGGCGATCCCCCTCGCCTGCGTCACCCTCGCCCTGTTCGCCATGGGCAACCGGTCTACCGTCGCCCCCGTTCTCGTCGTCGCCGGTCTGGCCCAGATCGGCGACTCCGTGATCGGCGTACAGCAGCGCAACAGGGGCGTGACCGTCTCCGCCGGCCTCCTTGGTGCTCTTCACCTCGCGTCAGCGTGGTGGTTCCACATGCGCTGAAGGCTCAGCGGCCCGCATCTCAAGCGAGCTTGAGCCGGTTGCGTACGAGTGCTTCGGGTCCGCCAAGCGCGACAGAAGCGAGGTCCGCCAGGCTGTGCTTCCCGTCAGCCACTGCCGCTCCTCGGTCAGGCACCGCATTGCGAGGGAGACGTGTGTTCGGCCGGGTCTCGCACCAGCACGATTGGCGTCTTGGCAGAGCCGGGTCCTGGAGCCAGGCCGCATCACGGTCAGTTCGGCGACCGAGACCCGCCCGGGGGCGCGAGCGCCAAATCCAGCCGTCGCAGTCCGCCCGGACGCTCTTACTGACTTCGGCGTATTAGAGTCCGTCCCGTCTATCGAGAGCGAGCCCCGTCCCGGCCAGGAATCCACCGAGAATGTCATGCCGGTACTGCAGCGCCTTGAGCCGACTGCGGAGCAGAGTCTCCAACTCGCTCAGGGTGCGGGCGGCCAGGTTGGCCAGGCTCCGCTTGATGTGTGCCCACAGGCCCTCCACCGGGTTGAGGTCGGGCGCATACCCGGGCAGCAGGACCACTGTCAGCCAGTCCCGCTCGGCAACGAGTGCCTTCATCGTCTTGGAGATGTGGGTGCTCAGCCGGTCCCACACCATGATCAGCGGGGCCTTCAGCAGTTGGTGGGCGCCGTCCAGCAGGCGGATGTAGTCCGTCTCGCCCAGCGAGCGACGCTCGCCCTTGCGGGCGGTGTGCCGACGCAGCCGGTAGCACAGACGGGTGGGCAGGCCGGGCCGGTAGCACAGCAGCCCGGCCACGGAGAGCCGTCCCCGGCTGCGGCCGGAGACCTTGACTCTCGGGGTGATGCCGCGTCGGCCCCAGGTGCGGCCCTTGGGCGGACGGCCGGTCACGCCCGCTTCGTCCTCGAAGCAGATGAACGCGCCGGTCGCCGCCCTAAGGCTTTTACCTCCTGCCAGGTCGCCTCCCGCCAGGCGGTGATCGCGTCCTCGTCGCGTTCGGTGGCGGGCCGGGCGGGCATCTGCACGCTGTAGCCCATCCGGTGCAGCAGCCGGGTGACCCCGGAGACGCTGTGGAACTTGCGCCCGATCAGCGTGCATACCCTTGCCGCGGTCCACACCTGGTCGTCCACCCAGCCGTGCGCGGCCGGCCCCTCCCCGAGCCACGTCGCGAGCTTGGCCTGCAGGTGGGGGCCGAGCCTGCAGCCGTAGCCGGAGGGACCTCTGGAACGCAGCGCCTCGCGTCCGTCCGTCCTCCAGGTACGGCGCCACTGGTAGACCGACTTCTCACTCACCCGTAACTCCCGGGCGATGCACGGGACTTCCACGCTCTCCTCGAAGAGGTCAACGGCTCGCATCCGTACCTCTTCGCGGCGCCTGCGCTGCTCGGAGGTCAGCCCGCCCCCGTCCGGATACCGGATGCCGCCGGCGTACCAGTCTGGATGGACCGCGTCACCGGTCCCGACACAGATCCAGACCCTAAAACGCCGAAGTCAGTAGGCACTCACCCCACAGTTTCGGAGGGCCCGGCAACTGTCCCAGAGATCTGGCGCGCCAACTCCTCAACCATCTGGGGTACGACGCGTTGGGCGCCCTCGTCTCGCAGTGCTTCGGCCAATGCCTGATGGACCGCAGCGAACGGCTGCCCCGCATGTGAGGCACGGGTCCGGCTAACCGCCCGCTCGATCTTTGCGAGGTGGGCTGCCACGATCGGCATTGCCTTGGCGTATTCGCTGGGGTCCACGGCCATGGGCTAATACTCCAGAAGCTGAGGTGATCTGGGACCTGTCGTTGACCTGACCTGACCTGACCTGACCTGACCTGACCTGACCTGACCTGACCTGACCTGACCTGCGGCGGAAGGCGTTGGCGGCCGGTAGGCGGGTCCTTTGGTTTCCCCGGTGTTCCCCGCGGTTCCCTACACGATCTGGCACGCATCTGGCATGACCTCTTCGTCCCGAACTATCGGCTGCAGGATCATTGAGGTCCGCTGGGCTGGTTAGCTCGGCCGCTGACGGTTCATAGCGGTCGGCTGCGGTCGCGGTGGTTGCTGTACTTCGCTGCTGTACTGCAACGGCTCCGGAGGCCCTTGGTGTGCCAGGCATTTCTCCTGGTCAGAGGCTCGTTACATGACGAGCGATAAGACCCAGTCCACGAATGGTCCGCGCGATGCCTCGAGCGACCGGTGCGGTCGTCCTGATCGAGCTTCAGGTAGGGCCAGTGATCGAAGGAGCCGAAGTTGGCACCCAGCGGCTGGATCGCGCCGCCTCGACCGTCCCGCGTACGTACCATGCACCTGAGGCCGAGGTCCGCCTTGGCTGCGGCCGACCAGTTGAGGTTGACCTGCAGCTGTCCGTGCCCCGCGATCCGGGCCTGCGGCGACCAATCGCTCAGCTCGACCGGACTCCCGTTCACCCTCGATGTCTGCTGCGGCTCCCGCCGAGATTCCGGCACCGGCTCCGGCTCCGGTTCGATGATCACCCCCGGGGACGCCCCTTCGTCGACTTCAGTTGGACGGCCCCTCGCTTACGACCGTCCCCGCTCATCCGCATCACGCCCCCTCAACTGCGTGTCACGTCAGTCCCGACCGGATTCACAGAGCATCACACTTTCACTACAACCCTGCACTGCTCTCGACCGTCTCTTGTGGAGGATGTGAAGATCCATCCGATCGACGCCCATGCGGCTTGGGGGCCATGCGCGCTCCGATCAAACTCGCCGGTGCCGCCAGTGCATCGATCCGTCATACGACCTGGCGACAGCCATGGGCAGGATAGGGGAGCCCTGTGGGGGTTTTGCACGACAGATCGGTGACTGCCCGTCACCTTGAGGACCAGGCCCAGGATCCTGCGCTTGCCCCACGAGCTGAGGAACTACGGGCGCTCGCCCGTGCGATGGACTCTCGCGAACTCGACGCGCTGGACGCCTGGGCCGACCTCGACCTGATGGCCAACTTCGCCCGCCCCGAGAGCATGGTGTGCGACGTGACGCCGGCGACTAGCCGTCGGGCCGCCCTGGTATCGAAGACCGTCGACGGGCTGGACTGGGTCCTCGGCGCACTCGTCTTCATGCCGCTCATCTTTACCTGGTCCGGTCTCGCGATGGCGACCAGCGCCTATGGCGATCTCACGACCGCGGACTCGAAGGCGGCCACGCGCCCCTTCCTCCAGCTGTGGCAGACCGGCTTCGAGGGGCACCTCAGCGGATGGTTCGAGTTCGGCCACGTCGCCGAGGTCGGCAGCGTCGCTCTTCTTGCCCTACTCGCGCTAACGCTGCTCCACGGCAATCGTCGTGCCGCCGCGGACCGCGCAGAGCAGAGGGCGGAGCAGGAGACCCGTGCCGCGATGGCCCGCCTGGTGCCCGTACTGACCGAAGCCCAACTGATCCTCAACGCGCACCGCTTTGCTTCGCCGGGAAGGTTCGCGGAGGAGCTCAACAAGGCAGGCGGGAAGATCCAGCGCATGCACTCCAAGGCGCTCGCCGCACAGAAGCATCTCGTCGACGCCGCCGAGGTGGTCCGTGAGGCGTTGGAAAAGGCGGAAGAACGCCTCGCGAAAGCCGACGATTCGGTTCGCCCCCTCGAGACGGCGGTGGCGCGGATGGCTGACACCGTCCGGGACAGCGGCACCGCGATCCGCACGGCCGTACGCGACTTGGACCAGCCGCTCACGCAGGTCGGCGACGAGCTCCGGCATGCCGTCAACGGCCACCGCGAGGCCCTCGATCGTAGCCGCGACAGCCTGATCACCGCCACAAACGATCTTCGGAACCTCCTCTCCCGCACCACAGACAGGCTGGAGGCCACTGTCTCCGGCAACGGTGACGACGTCCGTACCGCGCTCACGGACGCGGCTCAGCGCGTCGAGGACTCCGTTACGCTACTGGCCGCCACGCAGCGCTCTTTCACCACCAGCGTCGAAGTAGTCGGCGACCTGCACAGCCAGCTCATCGACGGCCTCAAGGCCATGGCCGAACACACCGAGCAGGCGGCTGGGGACTCCCGGCAGGCCGTCTCCGGCATCGCCGACCGCACGAAGGCGCTCGACGAGGCCGCGAAGCGGTTCACTGCCCTGATCGACGTCGTGGAGCGTGCCGCCAAGGACGGCGACGCGGCGCGTGCGGCCGCCGAAATCGAGCGCCGCATGGCGGAGGACGCCAGGAAACAGGCGCAGGAAGCGCTCGCGAGGGCCGAGGAGATCTTGCGCCAGGCCTCAGCGTCGACACCGCCGGTGCCTCCTGCGTCGTCCATGTCGCCGAGTAACCCGTTCCCCGCGCAGCCGCAGCAACGTGAGCGCTCGGATGCCAGGCCGCATTCCTCCTCCAACGCCGCCTATCCCCAGCGGCCGCCGGTAAGCCTGGACAAGGCCTCATGACCGCCTCGTCCGGGTCCGCGAGCGAGAGGCGCCGGTTGAGTCGGTTCAACCCGCTGCACCTCGCCGGCTGGCTCTTCGCCGACATGCTCCTCGTCCTGGCCCTGGTCTCCCTGGGGGACCGGGCCGATCCGCTCGCAGCCCAGTCGGCGGCGAAGCCGAAGCCGTCGCCGTCCACCTCGGCGTCTGCGTCCCCTTCGCCGTCACCGACGCCCACCGGGCCCCGGTCGCTTGAGCTGAAGCCGGTAAAGATCCGGGTGCAGGCGGCCGCAGGCGACCGGTCTGCCATGGTCGCGCAGGTGCGTGCGGCCACTGAGCGGTACGGGGACCGCCAGGCCGCTCTGGTCCTCACCTTCGGCGAGTCTCCGGAGACCAGTCAGGGTCAGGCGTACGCCGATGAGATCAACAAGGCGCTGAAGAAGGCCCGTCCGGACATGTTCGGCGAGTCCGTGGAGCGCCCGTTCTGGCAGGGCAGCCCGACCTCCGGCAGCGCCGCGCTCGAAATCTACTTCTACACCCGCTGACGGCCAGGCCGTCGTCCCCCACGTTCCATCGATTCAGGAGCAAGCAATGCAGCTTCTTCCCTTCTACCTGGTCTGCGACGAGTCCGCCTCCATGGCCGCCGGCGGCGTGGACGCCATCAACGACGCCCTGCCGGATCTGCACGACGAGATCAGCTCCAACCCGGCCGTCGCCGACAAGGCTCGCTTCGCGATGATCGGCTTCTCCACCAGCGCCACCCTGCTCCAGCCACTGGTCGACCTCAGCGAGATCGACTCTCTGCCGTCGCTGTCGGCGGGTGGCGTGACGTCGTTTGCCTCGGCGTTTCAGCTGCTCAAGGACACCATTCAGAAGGATGTCGACCGGCTGAAGGGCGAGGGCCACTCCGTTTTCCGCCCGGTCGTCTTCTTCCTGTCCGACGGTGCTCCGACTGACATGCCGGACACCCTCTGGCGCGATGCGCTCAAGGAACTCAAGGAGTTCTCCTACGCCCCGAAGATCATCTCCTTCGGCATTGGCACGGCCGATCCGATGACGATCGCTGAGGTCGCCAACTTCAAGGCGTTCATCCAGGAGAGCGACAATGTTTCTCCCGCTGTCGCCCTTCGCGAGTTCGCGTCGAGCTTGACAAACTCGATCGTCAACTCGACCACCAGCATCTCGTCTAAGGGGGGCGAAGGCTTCGAACTTAAGGTCGACGACCACGTGGACGGCTACACCAGCCTCTCCCTGGACAAGATGTGAGCGCGCCCATGAACCATGACGACCCGCGCGTCCCAATCAGCGCGGACGAGCAGATGGACCAGGCCGTGGCGCTGGTCAGCACGGTGCTGCCTGCGCCCTTTTCCGCTCCTCTTCCGACCGAGGCGGTCGCGGCCTCGGTGCCCCCGCTGCCCCAGGCGCTGCCGGCGCCCCACGTCCCTCAGAAACCGCAGGTCGAGCCGGATGCTTCAGGTCCCCACGAGACCTCGGAAACGCAGGTCCAGCCGCAGCCGCAACTGACCCCAGATCCCGCCCCGGTACGGGCCGCGCAGCCGACCCCCGATCCGTCGGCGGTGAACCCCGGCTGCGCGTGCGGCGGCACTGCGCGCACGTTTCCCGAGCACATTGGCAGGCGTCCCCCCGCCTATCCGCCGTTCCCGAAGAATAAGCCGGCCGTCGCTGAGGACGATTTCGCTGCCTTCACCCCGGATACCGTCGTCGATGGTCTCACCCTGCCCGGACTGGCCGTGCTGGGCGCGTCCATGCGGGGGGATTCCCATCGGTGGGAGGGGACCTGCCGCCAGGACGCGATGGTGTTGGCTCGGATTGGCGAGGGCAACGAACAGTTGCTGGTGCTCGCGGTCGCGGATGGTGTTGGTTCGTCGAAGCGGTCCCACGTCGCTTCGCAGGAATTGACTCACGCCGTGATCAAGGCTTTGGACACGATGGCCCGGGACCTCCACAGCCTGCTGGCGGCCCAGGACCATCAGATGCTCATCGCTGCCGTCAACAGCGCCATCGGCGAGGCCGTGCCCCACTGCCTTAAGAAGTGGGCGGCGAAGACCGTGGGGTTCGACGAGGGGGACTACGCCACTACTCTGCACCTCCTTCTGGTGCCCACGGACACCAAGATCCGGGACAGAGTGTGGGTCAGCATTGGTGACGGCGGTTTGCTACGTCTCGTCGATGGCGAGTGGCACGGGTTGGAAGGCCAGGACGGTGGAATCGCCAGCACGAGGACGACCGCCCTGCCTTCAACCCGTTATGCCGCGGTCGTCCTGCTTCGATCCGACCCGGGCGAAGTGCTGCTCCTCGGAACCGATGGAATCACCAATCCGATCAACCAGGAACCCGAGTTCCGTGCGCGTCTGGCCGCCTACTGGGGTACCGGCGAGGTCCCGACCATGTCTGAATTCCTCAGGCAGGCGCAGCTCCGCGCCAAGACGTACGACGACGACCGCACGGTCATCTGTGTGTGGGAGGGGGTGGCGGGCCGATGACGGCCGAGGACGGTCAGGATGTTGCGAAGTCATCGCTCACTCTCGGCGCCAAGATGGGCAGCGGCGGTCAGGGCGTCGTGTACCTAGCCAGCGATGGCCTGCTTTTCAAGGAATACAAGAACCCCGCCACCGTGAACGAGAGCGCCCTGGCGACTCTCCCCGCGTTCCGCCGGGCACTGTCTGACCCGGAGCGCGCCCATCTGGATCGGATCGCTGCTTGGCCGCTGTGCCGTGTGTCGGACGGAGGCCGTTCGGTCGGCTTCCTCATGCGCAATGCACCGGACGTGTACAGATGGCAGACGCCGAACGGCAAGTCCAAGCTCCTACAGCTGCAGCACGTGCTTTACCCGGAGAGGCCCGCGACGAAGAATGTTCGCCGCCCGTCTCCGGAGCAGCGGCGCGCACTGGCCATGGCCTGTGCAAAGGCCGTCGACTGGTTCCACAGCACCAGCATGGTCATCGGGGACATTTCCCACGCCAACATCCTGTGGTCTCTGCAGCCGGAGCCGATGGTTCACTTCATCGATTGCGACGGCTTCCGTCGTGTTGGAGGAGCGTCGGTGCAGATCCAGGCCGACACCCCGGAGTGGGGCGACCCGCACACCCCGTCCGCGCGGGCGAGCGTGGACAGTGACGCTTTCAAGACCGCCCTGGCTGTCGTACGGATCCTCGCCGAGGACCCGTACGTCGTCCCGGGTGACCCGCTCAGATTCGTCGCCGGCTGCCTCAACGACCGCCAAGAGTCGGCCGTCCGCAGCCTTTTCGAGCAGGCGGGCGGCCCGGCCGGCACTAGGCCAAAGCCGAGCGAGTGGTGTAACGCCATGAGCGACCGCGGCACCATCCAGCTCCGCGCGGCGCAGCCCAGACAGCGGCCCGTCGTCGATACATCCGTCCTGGACGGCGTCCGCGATCGCAGGCCGATTCAGTTGCGCCGTGGGTAGTGGCCGGGGGCTCAGGCGGGACCTCGACGGGCTGTTCCACGAGTATGGGTCCACGCATAGTCGACAGCTCGTAGCATAAGCATTGCTCTGATGAGAGCGGCGGCGCTGCCATGCGAAACGTCGAGGCTGCGGGGGCTATGTGAGGACCATTGGAGCACTGCATGGTTGTGCGGAGAAGCACCTGCAGACCTACACAGATCCCCGGGGGCCCAGAGCCTTCCGCACGTATGACTGGCAGGGCGATCCGGGCCGATTGAGCCCGTTGGACTGTCTGGCCCCGGCCCTGCTGAGCGTTCGCATGGGTTACAAGCAGGTAGTGCCGTTGTTCCACCCTGATGGCCCGGGTGCTGAAGTCCTGCAAGCCATGGAAGCGGTGCTTGCGAACAAGGGGTGTGCGACAGCCGACTTCTTGGACGTGACGCTGGATCCGTCGACGGGACCCTGGTCTCTGGTTGATCGAGCACTAGTGGCCACAGGTGAAGCCGGCGGTAAGGGGCTCTCCAGCTTCAAGGCCGTTGCCGTCACCAAGATCCTCCACCGCAAGCGGCCTAACCTAGTGCCGATTTTCGACAGCAGCATCTACCGGTTCTACCTCGGCCAAAAGCCAGTTCCCGGTGCCTATAAGGACACCCCCCGGCGCTTGTGGCCGCTCCTGCAAGCAGACCTACGCCGTCACCGGGGTTGGATCCAAGACCTCATCGTCCCCATTCGTACGCCTGACGAGAGGCCTCTTAGCCTTCTCCGAGCGGCAGACATCATAATTTGGGAACACACGGCCAGCGGATGCGCCGCGTGACGGTGCCTTGCTGACACTTGAGGGGCATGTTCGCCGTTGCGTGAGCACGCCGGACCACTGTCTTCTACCCTGCTGATCGTGTCGTTACCTGGATGCAGGTGCCTGTGATGCAGCAGATGTGGGGTAGTGAGCGTCGCCGAACGGCGATCGGGCGGATGGCGTTGTCGGTGCCCGCGCGTCAGGCGCTGGCGGACCGCCAATTGCTACCTGAGCGGACGATCCTCGACTACGGCTGTGGCCGTGGTGACGATGTTAGGGCTTTGGAGCAGTTGGACTGCCAGGTGGCTGGGTGGGATCCGTATTACCGCTCCGATACCCAGCTGGTCGCCAGCGACGTCGTGTTGCTGACCTACGTGTTGAACGTGATCGAGGATCCGGTCGAGCGTCGGCAGACCTTAAAGCAGGCGTGGGAGCTGACCTCGACGCTGCTGGTTGTCTCAGCCCGGCTGACCTGGGAGAAGTCAAAGGTCCAAGGTCAGCAGTTCGGGGACGGTCTGCTGACGAGTCGGCAGACGTTTCAGCATCTATATGCCGCGAGTGAGCTTCGGGAGTACGTGGAGCAGGTGACCGGCGCGCGGGTGGTGGCGGCCGCGCCCGGAGTCGTCTACGCGTTCCGGGACGAGGGCGCCCGTCTGAGCTATCTGGCGCAGCGTGTGATCCCGGATGCCGAGTGGCTTGCTTCCGAGGACACTGCCTCAGCGGTGAGTGCGGTGGTCGACTTTTTCGAGCGCAGGGGGCGTCCGCCGCGGATTGAGGAGATGCCGCGGACCGTTGCGGAGCTCTTGGCTCATCTGCGGCCTGGCGACGTCAAGCGCCTGGTGCGGGATGGTGCCGATCCTGAGCGGGCCTCTGCGGGGGCTAAGCGATCGACGTTGAACACGTTGCTCTACTTGGCGGTGGAGCTGTTCAACGGGCGCGGGCCGTTCGGGAGTCTGCCAGTGGGCTTGCAACAGGACGTGCGCACGTTCTTCAGTTCCTACAAGGAGGCTTGTCAGCGGGCTGACCGACTGTTGTTGAAGCTCCGCGACGACGGCTATGTGCGCAGTGCCATGAACGCCTCCGTTGCCGGCAAGGTGACACCGACGGCGCTGTACGTGCATCGACGCGCGCTGGAGCGGATCCCGACGGTCTTGCGCTTGTACGAGCACTGCGCGTCGATCGCTGCCGGTCGCCCGGAGCAGTGGACCGTGGCCAAGCTCAGGCACCAAGGGCGAGCTGTGTCGTGGCTGGACTACCCGGACTTTGACAAAGATCCGCATCCGCGGATCCGGTCCTCCTACATGGTGGACCTGCAGACGCTTGAAGCTTCCCATCTCTCATACGAGAGCTCGGCCAACCGGCCGCTGCTGCACCGCAAGCACGAGTTCCTGGCACCAGATGATCCGGACGTGCCGCGATACCGCCGGTTGACCGAGTCTGAGATGCGGGCGGGGTTGTATGAACAGCCGCACCTGATCGGGACCGAGAACGGCTGGGAGGCCGAGCTCGTCAGGTGCGGTCGGCAGCTGCGCGGGCACCGGCTGGTGCGTCGCTCGGAGGCGTAGGGCTGGTCAACCTTCCTGAGGCTGCATGCTGGCGATGGTCTCGGCGAGCGGGAGGGGATCGAAATCGGCTGCCTGGGAGGGGAACCAGGAAAGACGCAGCCCGTTCGCAGCCACCGCGTCGTCCAGGCCCATCGCCTGAAGGACATGGCTGGGGGTGTAAGAGGCGCTGGTGCAGGCCGAGCCGGTGGCGATGGCGACCTGGTCTTTGAGGCGGACGATAAGTGCTTCGGCATTCAGCTCATCGAAGCTGACGTTGAGGATGTGGGGGACGCTGTGCTCTGGGTCTCCGTTGAGGCGGAAGCGCGTCGCGCTGAGCGCAGCAAGGATCCGTTCGCGCATCGCCTTCGCCTCCCGCTCCCACGTTGCCCGGCTCTCGGTGAAGATCTTCGCGGCCTCGCACAGACCCATGATCAATGGAACAGCGAGGGTGCCGGGGCGCAGTTTGCGCTCCTGACCACCGCCGAACATGATCGGCTCCAGCGGCACCTTGTCCCATCCCCGCCGACGGGTGACCAGAGCCCCGACGCCCTTCGGGGCGCCGATCTTGTGGCCGGAGATGCTGATCAGGTCGATGGGCGCCATCAGGTCGGCGGGGACCTTGCCATAGCCCTGAGCGGCGTCGACGTGCAGATAGGTGGGCGTGACGCGCAGCTTCTCGGCGAGTTCGGCGACCGGCTGGATGACGCCGGTTTCGTTGTTGACGTGCATCAGCGACACCGCCAGGGTGTCCGGACGCAGCCGCTCCAGCACGGCGTCGGCAGTGATGCGGCCGCTGGGGCCGGGGGAGAGGAAGTCGACCTCAAAGCCGCGGGTGTCGCGTAGGTGCGTCAGCGGCTCCAGTACCGCCTTGTGCTCGATGGCGGAGGTGATGATGTGCTTGCGCCCCGTGAGCTCGCCGTGCGGCGCCAGTCCGAGCAGAGCGATGTTGTTGGACTCCGTCGCCCCGCTGGTGAAGATTACTTCTTCCGTTTTGGCGCCGACGGTGCCGGCGATGAAGGAACGCGCCTGTTGCACCGCCTTCTTGGCGCGTGCACCGTACTCGTGGGTGCGGCTGCCGGCGTTGCCGAAGTCTTCGGTCATCCAGTGCAGGACGACCTCGGCGACTCTGGGATCCACCCGCGTCGTCGCCGCCACATCCAGATACGCCACCACGGCGCTCACCCGCCTCTTTGCACGCTTCTACAACAGGTCGTACGTCAAGTGATTAACGTACACGGTGGGACCTCAGTGCATGAAGCCGCCACCTCGGCATCCGGACACCGTACTTGCGATGTCTGTTCCTGCCGCTCTGTGAGCTTCAGACGCACCGCCGGGGAGTGGGACGTCATCTTCCGCGCCTGGGTACGTCGAGACAAAGGTGACGTACGTTTCTCAGGAGACGTACGGGCACGCTAGAGTGCACGGGTGCAGACTGAAGTGGCGAGTAAGGCTGCGGGGCGGGTCGTCTCGCGAGTGTCGAATGGCTTTGAGTACACCTTCCCTGCGATCCGCGGGGTGCAGGCGGGGCGGGAGTTCTATGCGTCGATGTGCCCGCTGCGGCTCATCCCGAAGATCTTCCTCTTCGACGAAGATGATCTTTCCGCTGACCTGAGAGCTCAGCGCGTCCTGAACAAAGGACGCCTGCCGGCGCTCGCCCGCTACATCCTGGACAACCCCGAGGACTACGTGTTCAGTGCCCTGACCGCTTCCGTGGACGGGGACATGGTGTTCGAAAGCCAGGGCGCAGAAGGTGCCGCGCACCGGACGGGGCAACTGCGCATCCCGATGGATGCACGCTTCCTCATCAATGACGGGCAGCACCGCCGCGCCGCCATCGAGCTTGCGTTGAAGGAGAACCCCGATCTGGGGGACGAGACCATCGCCGTGGTCTTCTTCCACGACACTGGGCTCGCCCGCTCTCAGCAGATGTTCGCCGACCTCAATCGGCACGCCGTCCGCCCGGCGCGCTCCATCGGTGTCCTCTACGACCACCGGGACGTCAACGCGCAGATCACCCGTACCCTCACCGAACGCTCGGGCATCTTCAAGGGCTTTGTGGAGATGGAAAAGAGCACCTTGTCCGCCCGGTCCCGCAAGCTGTTCACCCTGAGCGCCTTGTACTTCGGCAACCAGTCCCTACTCCAGGGCCTCGAGTTGAAGCAGGAGGAGGCCAGCCGGCTGGTGCAGTCGTTCTGGGAGGCCATGGATGCGGCGCTGCCCGAGTGGGCGATGGTGCGCGACAAGCAGCTGTCCGCTCAGGAAATGCGCCGGGACTTCATTCACAGCCACGGAATCGCCCTGCATGCCCTCGGTCGTATCGGCAACTCCCTCCTGCGGGAGTCCACTAAGACAACCGCGTGGAAGAAGCGTTTGGCTCCCTTGAAGCACGTGGACTGGAGTCGAACCAACACAGACTGGGAGGGGCGCGCCATCGTCGGCGGCCGCGTCTCCAAAAGCCACCAAAACGTGACACTTACCGTTAACTACCTGCGCAAGCATCTGGGCCTGGAGCTGAGCCCAGAAGAACAGCGCGTGGAAGACGCATACCTGCGAGGCGAGGCATGACCACCATCCCCCTCAACCTCGGGCTCACCCCCGTACGCCGCAAGCCCTTCAACGGCCGCTCGCTGGACGAGGTCGTCACCGAGCTCACCGAGGAGATCCGCGAGCTCTACACCGCCGACCAGGTGCCCTGGGTCATCGGCTACAGCGGGGGTAAGGACTCCACCGCCGTCCTGCAGCTGGTGTGGATGGCCCTCGCAGACCTGCCCGCCGAGCAGCGCACCAAGACCGTGCACGTTATCTCCACCGACACCCTCGTGGAGAACCCGGTCGTCGCCGCCTGGGTCTCGGCTTCTCTGGGCACCATGCAGGACGCGGCGCAGACGCAGAGCCTGCCGATCGAGCCGCACCGCCTTACGCCGGAGATAAAGGACACCTTCTGGGTGAACCTGATCGGCCGCGGCTATCCCGCCCCGCGCCCCAAGTTCCGCTGGTGCACCGAGCGACTGAAGATCAAGCCGTCGAACAGTTTCATCCGCAGCGTGGTCGCTGCCCACGGCGAAGCGATCATGGTGCTGGGCATTCGCAAGGCAGAAAGCCAAGCCCGCGCACGCGCCATGGAAAAGCACGAGAAGCGACGCGTACGCGACCGTCTCTCCCCCAACGCCAACCTGCCCAACTCCCTCGTCTACAGCCCCGTTGAGGACTGGACCAATGACGATGTATGGGAGTTCCTGATGCAGAAGCCGAACCCCTGGGGCTACAACAATCAGGACCTGCTCACCATGTACCAGGGCGCCTCCGGGGACGGCGAATGCCCCCTCGTGGTCGACTCCACCACTCCCTCCTGCGGCTCCAGCCGCTTCGGCTGCTGGACCTGCACCCTCGTCGAGCAGGACAAGTCCATGTCCGCCATGATCCAGAACGACGAGGAGAAGGAGTGGATGCTCCCGCTGCTGGATCTGCGCAACAAGCTTGATGCCCCCTTCGGCCATTACCAGGAGGGCGACCCCGACCTCCCGCCCGGCCGCAAGGCACCCTTCCCGCGCCCAGACAAGCCGGCCCGTGACTTCCGTCGGATGAACGGCAAGGTGATGCTGTTCAACGACGGCGCCATCCACGGCCCCTATCTGCAGTCCTACCGCGAAGACTGGCTCAAGGAGCTGCTCCAGGCGCAAACGTGGATCCGTGCCCACGCCCCCGAGCACGTGCAGAACATCGAACTCATCACGCTCGACGAACTCCATGAGATCCGCCGGATTTGGGTGTTCGACAAGCATGAGGTCGAGGACAGCTTGCCGCGGATCTACCAGGAAGCCACCGGCGAGCCGTTCCCGGGTGGACCGTTGGATGAGCAGATTGTCATGGGCTCCGATGAGATGGACGTGCTCAAGCAAGTCTGCGACGGAGACGACCTGCACTACAACATGGTCCGCGAACTCCTCGCCGTCGAGCGGAAGTACCGCACCATGGCCCGCCGCTCCGGCCTTTTTCAGGCCCTCGAGCAAGCTGTGCAAAAGGGCTACTACGACAACCACGAAGACGCCGTGGAATTCGCTACGCGCAAGAAAAAGTGGCGTGACGACATCGCCGAGAACCTGACCTTCGACGACGAAAACGAACTCGATGCTCCTGCGTAAGATCACCCTCGAAGAATTCGGGGCCTACCGCGGCAAGCAGTCTCTCCACCTCACCCCCAAGAAGAACAAGCCGATCATCCTGATCGGCGGGCTGAACGGGTGCGGCAAGACGACCCTGCTCGACGCCATCCAACTGGCGCTTTATGGTAACCGTGCACGCTGCAGTGGGCGCGGAACCAAGGCGTACGAGACGTACCTGCGGGAGAGCATCAACCGCAAGGCTGACCCCAGCCGCGGCTCTGCCATCACCCTCGAGTTCACTGTCATGACCGGTGGACAAGAGCACTATTACCGTGTCGTCCGCAGCTGGCACATCAGCGGCAAAACGCTCAAAGAGTTCCTCAACGTCTACGTCGACGAGACCTACGGCGAGCGGGTGAAGACTCAGCGCAACGCGGCGCCGGAAGGGAAGTTCAACCGGCTGCTCAGCGAGGGCTGGGCCGACCATGTCGAGTCACTGCTGCCGCTGGAAATCGCCTCCCTCGCCTTCTTCGACGGCGAGAAGATCGAGTCGCTGGCCAACCCCGAACGGGCGGCGTCCGTCATCGAGTCGGCCGTGCACTCTCTGCTGGGTGTCAGCACCGTCCAGCAGCTGCGCAACGATCTTCTGGCCCTGCAGCGACGCCAGAAACTTTCCGACGAAGAACAGCACCTCCTGGACAACATTCGCACGCAGGAAACCGAACGCGATGCGGTGCAGTCCCAATACGACATCGCTCACCAAGAGCTCGCCCAGTCCCGCAGTGAGCTCAGCAAGGCGCTACGCAAGCTGGAGAGCCTGGAGAAGGCGTTCGCCAACGAGGGCGGGGAGCTGTTCACACGGCGCGTCGAGCTGGAGAACGACAAGAAGCAGGCCCTTGCCCAGCTGGCCCAAGTGCGTGCGGAGCTCACGCAGCTCGCTGCTGGACCGCTACCACTGCTGCTGGTCAAGCCTCTCCTGGACGACGTGCGCCAGCAAGCCATGAGCGAGCAGGAAGCCCAACAGTCAGCTCAGGTCCTCGATGTCCTGGAGGAACGGGACCGGTGGCTGCTGGAGCTGATGCCCGACACCGTCCGCGCCGAGGTCATCAAGAGTCTGGACGACGACCGCGCCGAGCGCGCCGCCAAGACGCGGCTGCCGGTGGATCTGCGCCTGCCACAAGATGCGCTGGCTCAGCTCACCGTCCTCGACGAACTGCTCCAGCGGGATACCCAGCGCTCCACACAGCTGTTGCACAGCGCCGCTGAACTAGCTGAACAGCTGGATCAGCTGGACCGGCAGCTCGCCGGCGTTCCCGCCCAGGACAAGGTCGAAGCCCTACAAGTGGCCCGCGACGAGCAGATCGTGGAGGTTGCCCGTTGTGAGGCCGCCTGCGACCGCGCCGCGGCCAAGCTGGATGACCTCAAGCGGCGTCGTGAGCACGTGACCACCCTGCTGGAGCGCGCCCATAAGGAGTTCGTCCGCACCAAGGTCAAGGCGGAAGAAGTCGAGCGGATCATCAAGTACTCCGAGAGGGCTCGCGACACCCTCGAACGCTTCGGTTCCGCGCTCCTTGGACGGCACATCAGCCGGCTTGAAGTGGCTGTCCTGCAAAGCTTCAGGGCCCTCATGCGCAAGCAATCTCTGGTGCATGATCTGCGTATCGACACCGACAAGTTCACGCTCACCCTCGCTGACGCTGAGGGCGAGGCCATCGACCCTGCGCGCCTCAGTGCGGGAGAGCGCCAGCTTCTGGCCGTCTCGCTTCTGTGGGGCCTGATGCGGGTTGCCGGCAACAGGCTGCCCAGCGTGATCGACACCCCCCTGGGACGTCTTGATAGCCGTCACCGTGAGCACCTCGTCGACCGCTACTTCCCCAACGCCAGTGACCAGGTCCTCCTGCTCTCCACCGATGAGGAGATCGACGAGTACCTGCTAGGCCGTTTGAAGAAGTCCGTCGCCCACACCTACACACTCGTCCACGACGATACTGAGTTCACCACCAGCGTTGTCGAGGGCTACTGGTGGAACGCAGGAGTGCAGCATGTCGGTTGACAACGTCCGCCTGTCCCAGCCTGCCAAGGACCGGTTGATTTATCTCAAGCGCACCACCGGCATCACTCAGTGGAACGTGCTGTGCCGCTGGGCGCTGCTGCTGTCGTTGAAAGATTCCTCCACGCCCTTGGTGAAGGACATCGTCACCGACTCCAACGTTGAGATGAGCTGGAAGACCTTCGCCGGCCAGCACGGTGACCTCTACCTGGCCCTGCTTAAACAGCGCTGCGTCGCCATAGGCGAGGAACCTACCGACGAGAACATCCAGCGCATCCTGACCGTTCACCTGCACCGTGGCATCGGCTACCTCGGTGCTGACAAGCAGATGGCCACGATCGAAGGAATGGTCGGCGCCGTCGTGACGTGACTGTCTGATGCGCCTCTTATCGATCCCCCCATGGAGTCCGTCCTGGGGGGATCGGCGTATCTGCCTTCCCGAGCGGCAGAGTGCTGCCGCTGTAGCGCTACCCCGCCCTGTTGTCGACGGCCCGTCCCGACAACCGGGGTCCAGGCGATGGGCTGGCGCTTCCTGCCTCGTGCCCAAAACTTGGCGACTCCTCCTGATATATGGCTTTCTCCCCGCAGGATCCGCAGATCATGCCGTTGCTCAGGTGTAACGCTCCTGGAACTGCGCCTGGCGCAGGCGACCTTCATGTGGTCATATTGTGAATGGTGTAATGCTCAAGCACTTCGAGGTGGGGTGAGGTGTTGCCGTCTCCGTCGGGGTACGGCAGGTACGCGAGTCGCACCGGGATTCGCAGGCAAGTCTGTCGAGGTCTGGGTGGAGCGGTTGGCGCCCCTGTGTGTACGGCAGTTGACGGCCGCCGTTCCCGCAGGTGCCAGGCCCTTAGGTGAGGTGGAAGGTTGCTGGCGTCGCCCGTGCTGCGCTGGAGGCGGCCCGGGGCGCCTAGGCGAGGCGGGCTAGATCACGAACCGGTATCCATGGGCAACCTTGCAGGAGCCCTGTGTGTCAGTGTGATCGCCTACGCTAATTTTTCACAAACGGCTGATGGTGCAACCTGCGGGGGTGCTGTCGCGTCCGGGGGAGAGGGTCAAGGATCAGTGCAGGTATACGCCAAGGTCCCTAGTGGTGCTCCGCTGCGATACGGCATCCATGCGCAGACGAGTTGGGTGGGCATTTCCTCGACCCGATCGCACCATGCGAGCGGTCTTGCTCAGGGAAGCGTGGTCGGGCTGAATAGTTCCCTACGCGTGGGTGAATGAGGACATTGGCCTTGAATACTCTCTCGCATAGCCGCTACTCCATGCTGGACGTCGATGAAGCACCTGAGGTTCCTGGTCTGTATGCCTGGTATGTGAGCTTTCGGGCGAGTCCGCATGACTGGAAGATGCAGCCGAGCCCACAGGGCGATCAAGCCATCGACGGCTTCCTGCGGTTGCTCAGAAGGTATGCGGGCTACTACGAACCGCTGCCCATCACCTTGCGCGGACGCGGTTCCTACGGCGCCGCCTGGGAGGGCGACCTCGAGCTGGATACGCCGCTGCGCCAACCCGATGAGGAAGCGGATGCCTCCTCCGCGGAAGAGGACAAGCGACTAGCGATACTCATGGACTCGCTGGACAGCCAGGAGCGACGGCGGGTGATGGCCACCATATTGGAGATGGCCTCCCCGGTGTTCTCCTCACCGCTGTACATCGGCGTGGCGGAGAACCTGCGCGAGCGTCTGCGCACCCACCGCCGTGACTTCACCAAGGCGTACGACTGGCTGCGTGAGCACCCTGAGGACGCCGCGGAGGTTCGCGCGAAGGGAAGGACGTTCGGCGCGCGAGCGGCTGCTCGCAACATGACCATGCGTCAGCTCGAAGCCTGGGTGATCGATCTGGGCGATCAGGAAGACGGCGCTGTGACGCTCAAGCATCTGCGCCACACTGCACAGTCAGCAGAGTGGCTGCTGCACCGGCTGTACGCGCCGATTCTCGGAAGGCAATAGGGAAACGATGTTCGGCTCTGGAACCAAGCTCACGTTCCGCGACTACGTGCAGGGGACGTGGGGCACGTTCACCACCCCGGCGGGCCGGGTGGACTACATCATGACCAAGGCACGGCTCGGCGAGGAGACCGACGATCCCGAGCGCCAGCTCACCAAGAGCCTCGCCCCCGTCCGTGAGGTCATGGAAGCCGGCGATCTGGACTTCAACCAGCTGCTGCAGCGTGACCTGGACGATCACCGCGTGGCGGTCAAGCTGATTCCCTACCTGCTGGATCTCAAGCCAACCGGACCCGCGTTTCTACCGCCCATCGTTGCCGTGCTGCTGCCCTTCCGCAGTAAGCGCCCCTCCTACTTCGAACCGTTGGGCCAGCCCAACGTGGTAACCGACGACGGCGCCCAGTGGCAGCAGGAGCAGGCTGGCACCGCGTTCCAGGTCCAGCGCCTGGTCGGAGCCAACGACCGTCTGCACCCGGCCAGCGTGGGCAAGTTGTGGTGGAACAAAACTGAGGCGCAGATGGTCGTCCTCGATGGCCAGCACCGCGCCATGGCTCTTTTGGCCATCGAACGTACGATGACCAAGAGTTGGCAGAACTCCGGTGGTGCCCGTTTTCGCTCCTTCTACGAGAACCAGGTACTCCAGGCACTCGATGACTTCGGCGATGTCGACCTCAGCCGCATCGAAGTTCCGGTGACCGTGTGCTGGTTCCCCGACCAGACCGGCGAGGACGCCCGGCCCCATGAGGCCGCACGCAAGCTGTTCGTGGACGTCAATAAGGAAGCGCGTCCGCCGTCCGAATCCCGGATTATCCTGCTGTCGGACGCCGAATTGAGCAATGTGCTCACCCGCCGAGTGCTCAGCGAGATGCGCAACGACAAAAGCGACTCGCTGCTGCCCATCTACGCGGTGGAGTACGACAACCCCGAGGTCAACTCCACCCGCCCGGCCCGGTGGTCCGTGCTGACCAACATCCACCTGCTGAAGTTCGCCGTCGATCGCTGCGTCTTCGGTCCCCCCAAATACCTGCGGAACGTTGCCCAGAAGATCGGCGGCCGGCTCAGTCAGACGGAGCTGGACGCCTTCATGCAGGAACAGCTCGACCTCGACCACCTCCTGCCCGACCAGCTCGAGGAAGGCGGCGTCACCTACCAGCGCGACAAGATCGGCAACACGGCGTTCCCCCTCGGCTGGATGGACGCCATCAGCGACCAGTTTGCCGCCACGTGGGGCCGGGCGATCCTCACCCTCCTCTCGCACACCGCGCCCTACGCCGCCCATGCCACGGCGCTGACGCAGCTGAAAGAGGACTGGCACATAGACGACACGGGTCTGACCCTTGCTCACGACGCCCTGTTCAGCGGTGTGGGTGTGTTCTGGACGCTGCGCGACAGTTATGAGCACTACCTGGACGAGAAGACCGCTGGCAGGAAGACGACCAAGTCCGATGTGATTAGGGCCTGGGAAGCCCTGAAGGGACGCGAAGAAATCTTCGAAACCTACCGGGCCCAGGCATATTTGGACTCTGGTCGCAACGCCGCGCTCAAGCAGTCGAAGGCTGCATACGCCGTGTTCAACACACATGCCTGCCAGCTAGGCATGATGATGACCCTGGGGTCGCTGTGGGAGCTGCGCAAGGCCCAGTCCGGCGGCGCTGACATCAAGGACCTGCCGCAGTTCGCGGAGGCGCTGGTGAAGGCGTGGAACGCTTACTTCGCTCTAGAGGCGGGTAAGGCCAAGGACCGCAGGCTCGCCTTCAACAAGATCGAGATCGCCCAGCCCCTGAACCAGATCGCCAACATGGACACCCCTCAGGCGGTCTACTTCCGTTACTTCTGGTTGCAGATACTGGACACCCCTCAGGCGTGGACGTACATCTCCGACTGGTTCACTGACCGGACCGAATTCGAACACAAGCTCGGCACCGCGCGAGCCCTGTACCTGAGTCTGTGCCAGGACCAGCAGCTGAAGGCCCTCAAGACCAGCCGACCCGGCGTCGCTGAGACGAAGCTGCGAGGAGAGGCGGAAAAGGCCGCCCGTGCCGCGCTCGGCCGCGCCCTCAAGGAGTGGTTCTACGGCTCTGACGAGCCGTACCAGAATTGGCTGGCACAGATCGACCAGCAGGGGGTGCCCGCGCAGGAGCCGCAGGACGCGGTCGCGGAAAGCGGAGACGGTGCAGCCGACGCCGAGGCGGCCGAAGACGGGCCGGTGACCAGTGTGAACGATCTTCTGAGTGAGTGAGTCGTGCCCGGCGGCTGGGACGAGAGGGAATTCTCTGTCGCCGGCACCGCAGCGGGTTCAGCGGCAGGAACAGGGTGGGAAAGATGTCAGCTTCGCTCTCGTTGGTCAAGCCAACCTGGCACGTCGTGCTGCCGTGGCTGGATCAGCTGGGGCCTGAGCAGTTGCTCGCACTTCAGAGCGTGGGAGGGCCAGCGCAATGGTGGCTGCACGAGACACCGGAAGAGACAAGTGCCCGCCGACCGTACATGGACGATGTCTTCGACCTGCTCGCCTCCTTCCTGGGCTGGGCCAGTGGGCCCGAGCTGGACACACGGCCCTTGCACCTGCTGCTTCCGTCGCTGCCTCAGCAGATGTCGACAGCTGAGCTGGAACTGGAACCGACTGCACTGGAGGTCTTGCAAGCCGTAGGCGGCAGGACCCTGGCTGACGTCGCTCGTCTGACGCCGTCGAAATTTGCCTGCCTTGCGAAGGTCCGTACAGAAACGAAGCGCGACATCCTCGCGGTTCTCGTGCGTGCTGCAGCCCTGTTTCCGCAGCCGGAGCCGTCGCTGGACGAGACTGCGAACGTGCCCTCGTTGTCGTCCGTGTACACGGAGCCGGATAGCCCCGACCATGCGGTCCAAGGATGGTTCATTTCTCTCGATGCCCGCCAGCAGGACCTGATCACCCAGCACGTGTGTGCATCGGACCCGATGCCGCTCGACGAACTGGCCGCCCGCTACCGCACCATGCGGTCATGGATGACACGGCTGCTGGAGGAGCTGCCCCAGCAATTGCAAAGCGCGGCACTGACGTCCCCCAACCTCGCTCGCGCATTGCAGCTATTTGAGTCCGCAACTCAGACTCCCGTCACTCGCTCGGACCTGATGGATTGCCATCCCTGGCTCGCCGAACGCTTGCCGGGCAGCGAGCTGCGAGTGCTTGAGCTCCTACTCGCCTTCCACTGGTCGGGAAGCACCGACGGGGACTGGTTGTTCAGCGGTTCGCTGGCGCACGCCCGCAAACTGACCCGCAGCGCGCTCGACCTGGCCCCGGGGGAGGCCGTGTCGCTACCCAGTGCCATGCGGCTGCTGAAGGACACCGGCCGTCCCCTTAAAGCCACCGAGCAGTGGCTTCACTATTGTGGCTTGCATATCGTCGGGGGCCGGCAGGTTGAACTCGCAGTCGACCAGCGGCCTCGCGGTGATGCAACGATGGATGGCGACTACGAACTGACGCCACCGCGTCCTGTCGCTCACCCCGACGACTCAGGTGCAGCTACAGCTGCGTCCTCTTCCACTTCCCTGACGTGCGCAGAGGTTGATCCGGGATGGGTACCAGTGTCGGCGCCGCGGTTGGAGGAGGTATTCGAACAACTCCGCGTTTACGCCTGCGCGCAGCACCCAGGCGAACAGCTGACCGACCTGCTACGGAACAGCGAAGAACTACCTGAACCGCTCAGGACGCTGGTGGCACGCGCCCTCGGTGCGATTGCCACCCCTGATGGCTGGCAGGTGCCCGATGACGCTCCGGGGCCCGCCACCGACGACGACGCAGCCCTGTCCGGCGAGGAGAGTGCCGCATCTGGCACTGCGCGGCGCGCACGGCTCGCCGACCGCGCCCTGGCCGTACTAGAGGAGCTCGGGCACCCTCTGAACTGGCCGTTCCTGGTCGACCGCATAGGGCCGGACGTGAATGCCCGCTCCTTGAAAGCCCAGCTGTCTAAGGACGACCGGTTCGTGCGCACTGACGTGAACTCCTGGGCGCTCGCCCAGTGGGGACTACGCCCCTATACCAGCATCAAGGAGCTGATCGCCCAGGAAGTGGACCGGGCCGGCGGTTCAATCCCCACCGACGAGCTGGTCGCTCTGTTGACCCGCGAGTTCACCATCGCCGCCGCCAGCGTTCGTGTGTCCGCCTCGTCGCCGCCGTTCACCGCACGCAACGGGGTGGTCCGCCGGCTCAGCGACGTCGGCAGCGAACAGGGCAGCGAGCAGCCTCCGACCGATGTCACCCGTCCCGACGACGACGGGCCGTCCACCGACGACCTGATCAATCTCATGGGGCTGTGATGACCCGGCACCATGACGGGCTGCGCGCCGCCGATCTGCACGCCGACTACCGCAGCGACCGCTGCGACATCGTCGGCGACTTCTACCTCCCCGCCCTGGACGCTGCCGCCTCCTACGATCGCGCCGTCGGATACTTCAGTGCCTCCGTGCTGGCCGTCCTCGGCCAGGGACTCAACGATTTCGCCGCCAGCGGCGGCACGATGCGAATCATCGCCTCACCGCAGCTCACCGCCGACGACGTGGAGCAGATCCGCGCTGGATACGAGCTGCGTGCTGTGCTAGAGCAGGCGGCCATGCGCGACATGGAGCAGGCGGCCCAGGACCCGCGCGCAGCAAGCGGGCTGGACCAGCTAGGGCTGCTCATTGCCGACGGCCGCCTCGACATCAAACTCGCCTACATCAGCTCCCACGACCGCATCGGGATCTACCACGAGAAGATCGGCATCTTCCGCGACGGCCAGGACATGGTCGCCTTCAAAGGCAGTGCGAACGAGACGATGCCGGGACTGGTCGGCAACTTCGAATCCATCGAGGTATTTCGCACCTGGGAGCCGAATGACCGCAGCCGGGCCGCACGCATCAGCCAGGACTTCGAAGACCTCTGGGAAGACCGCACCGACCTGCTGCGGGTGATCGACTTCACTGCCGCTGCCCACACGGTCATCCAGCGCTGCGCCCAGCCCACCACGCGCGACACCAAACTGCCGCCGCTGGACGGTGCCCTGATCACCCTGCCACGCCCGGAGACCTCCGGACGGCTAACGATCCCTGGCGAACTGGCCGTCCGTGACTACCAAAAACGAGCCGTCGAACGCTGGTTCGCGGCGGACGGCCGCGGCATTCTGCGTATGGCCACCGGCACGGGTAAAACCCTGACCGCCCTGTCGGCCGCAGCCCAGCTCACCCGCCTGCTGCACAAACGCGACCAATCACTGCTGACCGTCGTCATCGCCCCCTACCAGCACCTGGTCGATCAATGGTGCAAGGACATCGCTTGGTTCGGCGTGCAGCCCTTGCGCGCCTACGAATCCACCAGGAGCTGGTACGGCAAAGCCTCCTCGCTTCTGGATGCCCTGGCCCTGGGCAGCGCCCAGGGCGGAGTCCTGGTCACCACCAACGCCACCTTTGCCGCCGACCCGATGCAGTCGATCTTGGCCCGCCACCGTGGCCACCTCCTAGTCATCGCGGACGAGTGCCACAACCTCGGCGCCAAACGTCTGCGCCAGAAGCTGCCTACATCCGCCGCCTACCGGCTGGGTCTGTCGGCCACGCCAGAACGCTGGTTCGATGACCAGGGCACCGCAGCACTAACGGACTACTTCGGCGAGGTCGTCTTCGAGATGGGCATCGGCGACGCCATCCGTGAAGGCGCTCTGTGCCGCTACACCTACACACCCGTCCTAGTCGAACTGGACGACGAGGAGGGTTACCTCTATGCCGAGGTGACCGAAAAGATCGCCAAAATCATTGCGGCCGAGGGCCTGTCCCCCGATACGGACGACGACAGCCCCCTGGGCCAGCTACTGCGAAGGCGCTCCAACATCCTCGGACACGCCCACGCCAAACTGCCCGCCCTGCGCCGCGAGATCAATGCACGGCGCAACGACTGGTACCAGCTGCTGTACTGCGCCGAAGGCCGCCACCCCCTGTCCAACGAGGACGGTGACCCTCACGAGCCGACCCAGCTGCAGCAGGCACTGGCCTTGGTCGGCACCGAGCTGCGCATGCCCGCAGCCCCCTACACCGCCGAGACCAAGCGCCAGGAACGCCAGCACTTGCTGCGCCAATTCGCCACCGGTACCCAGCTGCAGGTACTGCTGTCGATGAAGTGCCTCGACGAGGGCGTGGACGTGCCGGCCGCGCGCACCGCTTACCTCCTTGCGAGCTCCTCCAACCCGCGCCAGTTCATTCAGCGCCGCGGGCGCGTCCTGCGTAAGGCACCGGGCAAGGAACGCGCGGACATCGTCGATTTCATCGTCGTCCCCCCCAGCGGTGCCAGCGATCTGCAGCACGAGACCGAGCGACGCATGGTGGCACGCGAGCTGGCACGGGTGACGGAGTTCGCCCGGCTTGCCGACAACGAGGCGCACACCCTCGACATCTTGCGCCCGCTGCGCCTGCGCTACGGGCTTATGGACACCTGACAGCACGTGCACGACCGACAGACAGCCTGACGTGTGGAGAAAGACCATGGGGACGACGGAAAGCCTGAAAGACATCATGGACGACCTGTCGCCGGAGGCCAGGAAGCTGGTGGCGAAGGTGTGGCAGCTCGAGCGTGAGCACCTGCATGTGAAGAATCCGACCCTGCTCACGGACGAGATCGTCCGCGCCACCAAGGAGCTGGCTAAATGAGACTGCTCAAGCTCACGTTGGACAATTTCCGCGTCTTCTACGGGACCCAGCAGCTTGATCTCGAGGTCACTCCAGACAAGCCGGCCATCCTCATCTTCGGCATGAACGGCGCGGGGAAGACGACCCTGCTGAACGCGTTCACGTGGGCGTTGTACGGCGCCTTCTCCGACGACGTCGAGCACCAGGAACGCGTGATCAACGATCACGCGTGGACGCAGACCCCCTTCGGCGGCGTCGTCAGCGCCTCGGTGAAGGTCGAGTTCGAGCATGAGGGACTGCTGTTCACGGTGCTGCGTACGGTCACAACGACGAAGAACGCCGAAGAACAGGTCGCATTGGCGCCGAAGCTCATCGTTACTGAGTCCGAGCGCGGCGTCAGCACCACCGTCACCAATGGCCAGGACCGCATACAAAAGATTCTTCCCGAGGGTTTGCGGCAGTTCTTCTTCTTTAACGGTGAGCGCATGGAGCGCATGTTCACCGGCGACCGCACGGACGAGGTCAAGCAGGCGATCAAGACCCTGATGGGGCTGGAGGAGATTGAGCGGGCCATCGCGACCCACCTGCCGAGTGCGTCGCGCAAGCTCAGCCGGCAGATTGGGAGCAGCGGCGACGGGCGCCTGCAGGCGCTGATGGCCGAGCAGGAACGGCTGGAGCAGCACAAGCTCGACGTTCACAAACAGCTGCTGCAGCTCTCTGAGACCGCTGGTGGTTATGAGCGTGAAGTCGAGGCGGCCAACCAGGCGCTCCTCGCTAACGGCAAGGCTGCGCCGCTGCAGCGTCAGCGCGCCAAGCTGAAAGTGCGTCTGGACGAGCTGGTGACCAAGCGGGCCGAACGTCAGGAGAAAAAGCGCGAGCTGCTCGCCCGGAGCAGCTTCCTTGCCTTCACCGGCGGTATCGACAACCAGGTTCTCGACCTCGCAGAAGGGATGCGCAAGCGCCGCGAGCTGCCCGCCGGCATCCAGCGCGACTACATCGACGGCCTGCTCGAAGACGGCTTGTGCATGTGCGGGCGCGACCTGCCCGAGGGCTCCCAGGCGCGGATGGCGCTGGAGGAACGCCGTTACAACGCCGGGCTCGCCGATGTCGAGACCCGCTGGATGTATCTGCGTGGTAAGGCAGCCGACCTGACTTTGGCGCGGGCGGACCTGCTGGCGAAGTTGCGGGAGTGCGTCGCCGACGTCGAGGAGATCGAGTCCTCGATCCGGCAGATCGATGCCGAAGAGAGCGACATCGCACGCGAACTGGAGGGCGTCGATGTGATGGACGTCCAGCGTCTGGAGGAGCGGCGTAAGGAGTTCGACCGCAAGCGCCTGGATGCCTTGCAGCAGCACCGGGAGGCGCAGTCCCAGCTGACTGAGCTGGACGAGCAGATCGAGAAGGTCAAGCGTCAGTTCCACTCCGCGCGGGTGCAAGACGAGGAGTCCAAGCGCATACAGCGGCAGGTGGCCCTGGTCGACGAGGTTCTCAGCGCTTTCCAGCGGATCCTGGCGGTCAAGACCGAGGAGGTCCGCCAGCAGCTCGACCAGAAGGTAAAGAGCGTCTTCGGGCGGATCTGCATCAAGCCCTTCACCCCCAACCTCACCCCCGCCTTCGCGTTGGAACTGGTTAACCACTCCGCCGGAGTCGCCGCCGCCCGCAGCACCGGCGAGAACCAGATCCTGGGTCTGTCATTCGTGGGAGCTGTCTCTGAACTGGCCAAGGAGACACACGACCGCAAGCAGAAGACACCCGACGCCGTCCTGGGAGGCGGGGGCGTCTATCCGGTCGTCATGGACGCCCCGTTCGGAAACCTCGACGTCGCCTACCAGAACGACATCGCCGAATCTCTCCCCAAACTCACCTCGCAGATCGTCACCCTGTTGTCGAAGTCGCAGTCCCGCGGCATGGTGCTGGACCACCTTGGAGGGGCGGCATCCCGCATGTACGTGCTGCGCTCCTACATCACCAACACCGACGCTGACGAGGACACCATCACTATCCAGGGCCGTGCCTACCCTTACGTCTCTCACGGCGAGTTCAATCACACCGTCTTGGAAGAGGTGACCGTCTGATGGCCGTCGAGATCCGCTTTCGCCGCCCGGCCGAACATGAACAGCTGTTGTCCCTCCTCACCGGCAAGGACGGCCCCTTCCGCGCCAACTACGAGGCACTGCTGTTTGCCGCCTCCTTGGGCCGTCGAAAGGAACGCCGCGTCCCTTTCGAGAAGTCTGGGGAGGGGATCCGCTATGCGCTGGTGGAAAACCGTGAATACGGCGATGTGCTCATCGACCTGATCGCAGCAGCCGAAGTGCCCGAAGACGCAAAGATCCTCGCTGACGACCGGCTCGCCGAGCGGCTGAGGATCTTCGAGGAGTACGCCAACGGCGGCCTGCACTGCCTCCAGGCAGAAATCAACACCCGAGGCAGTCGGGACCTCGTCGCCATTGTCAGCTCGCTCGTGCTCGATGCGCTCACCCCGACCGCAGACACCACCGAAGACCCCGCCGTCAAGGACATGCTGGACGCCTTGGAGTGGTAGCACGACCCATCCTCCAGGCCTGACAAAGCTGCAAAGCCTCGCACCGCGCCACCAACGGGTGCGAGGCAGCGCGCCGCAGCAGGTGGCCTCCACGGCGCCCACACCATCGAACGTACGAGATGCGGAACCTCACGTGACTGGCCTGATCGAACCCAAGCCGCCATGGCACCACGTCCTCGCCGACCTGTTGCCGGCTCTCCGCTTCGGTGACCCGCACCAGCTGGGGCTCGTGCTGAGCGACGCCCGACTGCCCGGCAACTGGTGGAACGACACGCCGCTGCGCGACGCCATTGCCACCATCAGCGCATCAGAGGTCGCGCAACGAGCTGCACACGCGGTCTCAGCCCACTGGCCGCACCTGACGCTCGCCACGGCCCTGCCTCAGCTGTGCTTTTGTCCAGAAGGCCAGCAGACGGACCTGACCACCAGCATCGCCCAGGTCGCCAGCGAGGAGACCCTCCCGCAGCTCGTCCTGCCCTTGCTGCGTCCCTTCCTCACTGGCGGACGTGACCTGACGAAACTCGTTACAGCCGCATCGGTCACCGCGGCCGAGCCCGACCGGGACGTCGCAGCCGTCGCAGCCTGGCTGGAGCGTCTGCTCTCCGCCGATGTGCCTCCCGCCATCCGCACTGCCGCAGAGACCCTGTGCGCATGGGCCGAGCACCCCGGGCACGACAGCAACCCCCCCATCACCCGTCCTTCAGCTCGGCCGGCCATTGCGACGCCCGAGACACCCGCCGTCTCTGTTGGCACCGCGGTGGCCGCCCTGGCAGCACAACCGCTCGACGCACTCGCTCCTCTTATCAGCACCTGGGGCGAACGACAGCTCGCCATCGCAGCAGGTCGCACTTTCGGCCAGATCCGTACCTCGCTGGAAAGCCTGGGCGAGCAATTCGGAGTCAGCCGGGAACGAGCACGGCAGATACAGGTCGAGCTGGAGAAGAATCTCCAGCAGTGGCTGCATTCCGACGCTGGCCAGCCCTTCCTCAGCCACCTCCTCGCCGTCCAAGACCACCTTGGGCCGGTGGCCACCGAAGAGAGCCTTCTCGCCCTGCACCCCGCGCATGCACAGCCCGTTGACGCTCTTGGCCTCCCGCTGTGGCAGGTCATCGCCTCACTACTGCCTGACCGCACCTGGAGGGGTGGCTGGCTGGTGCAAGGCGATCTCGACCAGCGCCTCGAACGGACACGCAGCGAGCTCGCAGCACGCTGCGCCACCTCCGTGCCCCCCTGGTCCGACGTCGTGGAGCTGCTGGCCCAGCAAGGCATCCGCGACACCGACGCTGACGCCTGGTTGCAAGAGATCAAGGGCTTCCGCCTCATCGACGGGCACGTGCTGCCCTGGGGCCGCTCAATCAGTGACCGGGCCGAAGCCGTCCTGGCACTGGTTGGGCATCCCCTGTCGATGGAAGACCTCCTCAGCCGCCTGGACGGCAACACGGCGCTTGCCAGCCTGCGCAATCAGATCCAAGCCGACGACCGCTTCCTGCGACGCGACCGCGACCTGTATGGCCTGCGCCGATGGGGTGGCACCCCCTACCTCGGCATCCGGGAAATGATCAACCGCGAACTCGAAAGCTGCGGTGGCGAGGCCCAGACCGAGGAGATCGTCACCTCGCTCTGCTCGCAGTTCGACGTGTCAGAGAAGTCGGTTCGTGCCTACCTCGCTGCCCCGGAATACGACCGCTTCCAGCGAGGCTGGGTCCGTCTGACAGCCCCCGACGATCCGGCACTCACTGACTACCAGCCACGCCGTGACGTGGCGCAGACTCGGCGCTGCTTCCAGACCGGCCAAGGCACCTGGTGGTACCGCCTGGACGTCAACGGTGAACACATGCGCGGCTCCGGCTTCACCGTCCCCGCCGGGTTCGCCGCTCACCTCGGCCTCGCCCCTGGCGGCCGACTGGAACTGTCTCACGAAGTCGGCACCACCCACCTCGTATGGCGCAACCAGCCTGCCTGCGGCTCCCTGCGCACCCTGCTCGAACACATCAAGGCAGGGGAGGGGGACCATGTGTTCCTGGCGGCCAAGGACGGCCACCTCAAAGCACTGCGCCTGGCTGAGAAGGACGAACACGAGCTCACCGACACCCAGCGGGCCCTGCGGCTGATGGCCTTGTCCGGCCAGATCCTCGAGAAGGACATGCCGCCCGTCCTGGGCCGGCGTATCGGTCTCAACGACGCCACGACGATGGACGACATCCTCACCCATCTGCGTACACGGGGCGATAAGGACATTCTCGAGCTACTCAGCCCGCAATACCCCAGCGCTCTCGACGGCGCCAACCCTGTGACAGCGTCCGATCAGTCCGTCACGCCCGCCCCGAAACCCGCCGGCGCCCCAACCCTCGAGTCCGCCGATTCGCCCGATGCGCAGGTCGCTGGCGATCCCGCAGCTGGAGCCCGCCAACCTGTGACGCTGCGGGACCCTGCCTGGGACGAAGAGATCATCCCTCTGCTCGACCGAGACAGCGAAGCGGACCTGATCGACGTCGCCCGCGCAGTCGCCGCCCAGGGCAAGACAGCACCCGTCTTCGGCTACGAACTCGGCGATGGCGGATGGCAAGCCGACTTTGCGTGGGACCAGGACAGCACCAAGGTCGCCATCGTCTCCTGCGCGGCGCACGCGGGCCCGAGCCCGGATACCCAGCGCCGCGACAGCGCCTATCAAGCAGCTGGCTGGACCATCCGCAGTGCCACCGACTGGCTCACCCGCCTCGACGAACTACTGGCCTTGCTCCCCGACGCACCCGCTGGCAGCTGAAACAGTCCCAGGTAGATCCCTCCACCATCCGGAAGACGCCCTCAGATGACCGTCCGCCTCAGCCTGTACCAGAAGGCCGAACACGAGCTCTACAAACTCGACCGCTCGGTGAAGGCCAAGTTCTACGACTTCTCCCACCGCTTCCGGGAGAACCCGCACGGCAACGGCCTGCAACTCAAGTCCCTCAAGGGCGACTCGCACATCTTCTCCGCGCGCATCGACGACTCCTACCGTGCCCTGCTCACCCGCACAGGGGCCGACGAGAACGGCGACGAGAACTGGCTGATCATCGCGGTTCGGCACCGCCGGGACGTCTACGAACAGCTCTCCGTCGCCATCAACCGGGTCTCCGGAGAGATCGAGTTCGTCGACCTGTCGGTCGTCGGGGAAAGCGCCCTGCGCCGCGCCGGCATCCAGCTCGTTGCCGCTGAACCGGACACCGCCGGTACAGAAGAAACCGAACCCCCCACACTGCCTGGACCGGTTGTCCCCGAGGACGGCGAATCGGCTGCCGCGGTGCCTCCCTTGCTGGCCGCCCATCCCCCCCAGCTGCTGAGGGAACTCGGCGTTGCCGAATCCCTTATCGACGTCGCGCTCACCCTCACCGACACCGCCGACCTCGATCGCCTGGTAGCCGGAGCACCGCTGCTTTCCCAGGACATCCTGTATGGCCTGGCCGCGGGGATGAGCCCCGAGGAGGTACGCGCCGAGATCACCGACGCAGTCGCGTCATCGGAGCACATCGACCTCGCCGACTTCGGAGCCGCCCTGGCTCGCACCACCGTCACCACCGTCGACGACGCATTGAAGAACGTTTTGGAAGCAGGGGACTTCCAGGCCTGGAAGGTCTTCCTGCACCCCACCCAGGCGCGCCTGGTGAACCGCGACTACAACGGCCCTGCCCGGGTCTCCGGCGGTCCCGGTACGGGCAAGACCATCGTGGCCTTGCACCGCATCCACCACCTTCTGCAGCAGCTCAAGCCCGGCCGGGACAAGCCGATCCTGCTGACCACCTTCACCAAGAACCTCGCCGCCGACCTGCGCGCCCGTCTCAGCGACCTCGTCGGCGATCCCGCTCTCCTGGCCCGCGTCGACATCACCCACATCGATGAACTCGCCTACAAGGTCATCACCGAGAACGCGCTCAGTGGCCGCAGCAAGCGCCGCATCGACGACCGCACGGCCCTGAACGAACTACGCGCGGTCCTGAACGAGCTTGGTCAGCAGCGTTCTTGGGAGCCGGAGTTCCTCCTCGAGGAGTGGGAACAGGTCGTCCTCGGTCAGTCCGTGACCACCAGGGCCGCCTACTTCCAAACCCGCCGAGCCGGGCGCGGGCACCCACTCACGCGTCCCGAACGTGCCGCCATCTGGAACGTCCTCGACCGCTTTACGGCCAGCCTCGACAACAAGGGTGTCGAGACCTGGGGCCAAGCCGCTGAACGCGCCGCCCGCTACGAGATAGAACGCGCCGCCCGCATCCAAGCTCGCCAGGCGTACAAGGACCAGGTCGGTGGCCGCGACTTGATCCACCGCGACGCCGAGGCATCACCGCTCGACCTCAAACACCGCTACCGGCACGTCGTCGTGGACGAAGCACAAGACCTGCGCGCCGCGCACTGGAAAATGCTTCGGGCGATGGTCGCCCCTGGCGACAACGATATGTTCATCGCCGGCGACACCCACCAGCGCGTCTACGACAATCACGTCTCCCTCGGCTCCCTCGGTATCAACGTCCGAGGTCGCTCCGCGCGCCTTTCCCTGAGCTACCGCACCACCAAGGAAATCCTCGCCCAGGCCCTGTCGGTGATGTCCGGCGAGACCTACGACGACCTCGACGAGGGAACCGACACCCTCGCCGGCTACCGCTCCGTACTCCACGGCCCCGTCCCCGAGCTACACGGCTACACCACCTGGGAGGACGAACTCGACGGCCTCGCCGCCACACTGCGCACCTGGCGCGACGAACTCGCCGCCCACGACGACGCCACCGAGCGCGGCACGCGCGGTCTCATCGGGGTAGCAGTCCCCGACCGCGACAAGGTCAGCCAGGTCATCTACCACCTCGCCACCAAAGCCGGCCTCGGCTACGCCCAGCTGACCTCCGACGGCCCCCGCGGCGACGGCGCCATCCACGTCGGCACCATGCCCCGCTTCAAGGGACTGGAATACCAGCGCCTCGTCATCGTCGGCGCCAACGACCGGCTCGTGCCAAGGATGGAGGCCATCGACCGGTACCGCACCGAAGACCCCGCGCGCTACCGCCGGGAGCTGCGCAAAGCCCGCTCGATGCTCTTCGTCGCCGCGACCCGGGCCCGGGACGCCCTCACTATCACGTGGCACGGCACTCCCAGTCCGTTCCTGGCCAAAACGCCGACTGAACTTATCGCACCTTGATCACCAGGTGATCTCGAGAGGTGGTGGAGGGCAACACCCTGGCCATAGCCGCATGGGAGGAACCCGTCGAGATTGACGAATTACTGCGGACCGTCGGGTTGAAGGTGGGCGGTACGCGCGCGGCTTAAGAGTTCCCAACTGTCGTTCCATGCGGCTCGGTCGGAGGTCGGGAAAGAATCAGGAGGAGCTGGACGTACGACGGCGAGATCTACGGAGAGCGCGGACTGAAGGTACGGCCTCTGGGCAACATGCGTGCTGCCCAGAGGCCCTGGCGTTGACCCGCATCCTGCGCGAGCACATCAAGGCCGAAAACCTAAAGCCCTGCTGGACCAGGGCCAGAAGGGCGGGATGCTCGAAGCTCGGTCATCCGCCGGCATGGAGGGCTGCCCAGCGCTGAAGTGCTCTCTCCTGAGGAATTCATGTCGCCGGGAAGCGAGTGTGCGACGTGCGGCACCCCTGCCTGACCAACTGACTGTGACGGTGGTGCCTTGCCGGCAGCTGGCAAGCGGCTTCGGGGTGGACCGTGGCGGCCTCGGGCATGCGCCGACCAACGCCAATGAGCACAAGGGAAGGACCTGACGTCATGACTGACCGGCGAGGAGTGGTGGTCAAGCGCGCGGAAGACTTGTCGCCCGGCGTGCCCTACGCCCGCGGCTGGAACCGGGCACGGCGAAGTGCCGGCACTCTGGCCGATCAGCTGGTGCTGCTTGGGTTGGACTCCGACTTCCCCGGCCTGGTGGCCGACGTGAACGTCTTCGGTGACGGGTTGGTGCAGCTCGGCACCGTTAGCCCTGACGCGGCCGAACTGCTGGCGCAGCTGATCACGGCGGGATTCGCAGGGGAGCTGCGCGGCACGATGGCTGAACCGCCCATGACCACCCAGCGGGAAGCGCCTGCTGCCTGAACTGCTCCTCGGCCGCCGGTTGGGCGTTATCCGAGCACAGTCCGCAATCAGACGACGTGGCCTCTCGCAACAGCGTGCCCTGGCACTGGCGCAGGGGGCTCTTCGCTGCCCGGATGCTCTCCGCTGCGTTCCTCGGCCTGCCGATCGGCCGGGACCCGGCGCCCCAGCGCCGCAGCCCGGACGAAGCGGCAGGCCGATAGGTGACATCAGCTTGGGAAGCTTGGGTCTTCTGGGTGCGATCACTGGACTGACCTGCGGAGAAGCGGCGTTGAACCCCTGGCCGTGCCTGTGATCAGTCTCCACTGTTCCCCGTGGTTCCCCGCAGGATCTGGCACGCGAATGGCACGGGCTCTTCGCCCCGAACGTCCATGGCGAAACTGGGTCCCGGAGCGTCTGAGCCTCAGCCGATGACAGTCAGCCACGATGGCGGGTCAGCCGACCGCGCAGGCGCGCGTGTGCCTCGCTGTACCCCTGCCGACCTCAGTCACGTTGTCGGCTGTCGACCAGAGCAAGACCCGACGGCGGACGCGATGGGTTGCACCTTGCGTGACGACCTCGCACTAGTGAGTCTTGCGTGGCTGCAAATGTCACAAACCGTGTGGAACTGCTAGCGGGGCCCGTCATGCTGAGTGAGGCCGGGACGTCATTCCTGTGCGGAGGTAGTCAACTCCATCATTGCCTGATAGTAGGTCTCGCCGTCAATCTCGCCGTCCTGATACTGGCGCATCAGCTCGTCGACTTTGGCTTTTAGTTCTGCCCGGTCCATCTTTGTCTCCCGATATGTTGGATTCAGCGGCGTCCTCAGTCAGACAACTCGCCTTCGACGTGGCCGCCCGGCTTGGTGGCGTTGGAGCTTAGATCGGCGTGGACTCGGGGCTATGAGTCCATTTCGTCCTCGGCCTCGCACCAATGATCTCCGCCGTGCTCGGGCTCCAGGCGGCAGCGCACCCCTCCCAATTTGCGTCGGCCGTACGGGAAGTACAGGGCGTCGCACCAATTGTCCGAATCGACCACGTGCATTTCCTCCTCTCGCTGGCGCCTGATGGACGCCGTCATCCTGCTCACCATCTGAAGAGTGTGTGTCATCCGTCCGCCGAGTACGGCGTCGAAGTCGGTCGGGAGGTCAAGAGATCTGATCCTTCTTCACGATCATTCCACAGTCGGGGCAATTCAGTTGGTTGGTCGTGTACGGCGGGAGCGTGCACGGGGCTTCGTCCCAGATGGTGGACACGGGTTTGTGCGGTTATGCGGCGAGTGTCATGGCAGCCGATTGGCGTTGCTCGTAGGCTACGGGCTGGGCTGGCTGTTAATGAGTCATGAAGCTTGAACAGAAGCGCCCGCAGGGCTTCGGCGTAGTCAGCCCTGATCCGATTTGTGACGGCACGTTGACCGGTGGGCGTCCCGGAGGCAGGACAGGTACGGATTTCCAAGATCATGGAGTTGTCTACGCCCCGTGACCTGCCTGGAAGACCGTGCCTGCCGACGCATCATTGCCGATTCCGCCCGCCCTTGACCAGCTCCACGAACAGACCGGCGTCGGGCCCGGGGAGGTGGCGGGCCTGCTAGAACGGCTGGCCGAGGTGCCGGACCCACGGGACCGTCGCGGTGTGCGGCACGCGTTGGCCGTTGTCCTCGCCCTGGCCGCGTGCGCGGTGCTGGCGGGGGCGACTTCGCTGCTGGCGGTCGGCGAGTGGATCGCGGACGCGCCGCCCCTGGTGCTGGAACGGCTCGGTGTGCGCCCCGATCCGGTGCTGCCCAGGCGGCTGGTGCCGGCCGAGACGACGGTGCGCCGCCTGCTCGCGTGCGTCGACGGCGACGCCCTGGACCGGGCGGTGGGCGGCTGGCTCGCCGACCGCTGCCCCGTCGGCTCCGGGTTGCGAGGACTGTCCGTGGACGGCAAGTCCCTGCGCGGCGCGGCCAGGGCGAGGGGACGGAAGATCCACCTTCTTGCGGCGGTGGAGCACAACACCGGCCTGGTCCTGGCCCAGCTCGACGTCGGCGAGAAGACCGGCGAGACCACCTGCTTCCAGCCGCTGCTGGACACCGTCGCCGACCTGGCCGGGACGGTCGTCACCAGCGACGCACTGCATACCCAGCGCGAGCACGCCGGCTACCTTCTGGGCCGCCGGGCCCACTACATCGCGATCGTCAAGGGCAATCAGAAGAAACTGCGCAAGCATCTGAAGTCCCTCCCCTGGAAGGGCATCCCGCTCCAGGGGAGCACGCGCGGCAGCGGCTACGGCCGCGCGGAGATCCGTCGAATCAAGATCGCCACCGTGAACAACCTGCCCTTTCCCGGTGCCTGCCAGGCCGTCCAGATCAAGCGTCACCGCACCGACCGCAAGACCGGCAAGACCACCATCACCACCGTCTACGCGGTGACCAGCCTGACCGCCGAGCAGGCCGCCCCCGCCCGGCTCGCACAGCTGGTCCGGGACCACTGGAAGATCGAGGCCCTGCACCACGTCCGCGACACCACCTTCGCCGAGGACGCCTCCCAACTGCGGACAGGCAATGCACCCCGGGCGATGGCGACCTGGCGCAATCTCGCCATCGGCGCCATGCGGCTGGGCGGCGTCAAGAGCATCGCCGCCGGCCTCCGCCGCAACGCACGCAACGCCTGCCGACCCCTCGCGTTCCTCGGCCTCCCATGATCACAAACCGGATGTCATCCAGTCTTTGCCGAAGCCCGGGTACGACGGCTGAGGTTCATCTACTCTGTCGTCATGGCATGCACGGTATGTGGACTCGGTGGGCATAACAATCGCACATGTCAGGGTGAACACCCCACGTGTCCGAACTGTGGTAAGCCAACAGCCAACATGAGCGACTACTCTGAGCGACACGACAGCGATTACTGCTCTCCGTTTACCTCCTCCGATTGCTGGGGTGACGCGCGGTGACAGCGCTTGTCTGTACAGGGTGTGACGATCCCGTCGAGAATGCGACTGACTGGGACGACGAGTCTCAGATGTGCAGCGCTTGTTATGAAGTCAGCGGCGGCCCCACGTACTGCTGCGGCGTTATGTACGACGATGGCGAAGACACCTGTAGGAGTTGCGGAGACCCGCTTTAAGAGACCGTTGTGCTCCAACGTTGCGTCGCGGGCCTGCGATGCAACGCCCGCGATCCCCGATGGCCCCTCGCACTCCTCGGCCTCGGTGATCACAAACCGGACGCAACGTGACTACGCCGAGGCACTGGAAGCGCCCGTGGGCCGCGAACCATCATCGGGCCGGCGCGGCCTCCGCACGTGGCGAGTGCACCTGGGGGCACCGTGCCCCAACCCAGCGGCGTGGAGTGTGAGGGTACCGGAGCCAGGGGCGAAAGCTGGTGGGCTGCCTGCGCCGAACATGGTGATGCATCAGCTGTGTTGTCCACCGAATCCGGAACCGATTAGTCCGCAGCTCCGGAGGGCGCTGCAGTCCTCGACGTACGTGCAGGTCACGCGCGCTTAGCCGGGCAAGTGGCCCTTCCATGTCCAAAGATGGTCCACGGACTGCGGCTATCCGCGGCGCCCGCACCCTTGTGATCGTCAGACGGCCCCATCAGCAAGTGGGTGAGCGGAGACGCCGTCCGCGTCTGCAGTGATAGACAGCACAGGCTGGTTGGAGCGGACCGGGACGTTGAGGTAACCGATCCCGGCAGCCACGATCCACTCGGCGGCCGTGGGGTCGAGTTTCCACGGGCTTTCCAGCAGCGTGGCACGCAGGACGTAGTGGTCCTGCACGGTGAGCGGCTCGGCGCCCAGCCTCTCCCTCCGTTCACCGTTGGGACCCCAGTGAGAGTCGGTCGCATCGCCAAGGACGCGAATGAAGTGTTCGACGCGGTCGGGCCATGTCGGATGTGCCCACCATCGGGAGCAGGCCAGGGCACCGTGGCAGGCAGTGCAGAGCAGGCCGAATCGGACGCCCTTTTCCTCCATCTGTCCGACAAAGCCGCCGAGGACCCGGTCCGCATGGTCCTCGTACTCTTCCAAGTCTTCCACGGAGCCGGCCAACTCTCCGAGAGTCATACCGGTGGGGAGCCTGCGCTCAGCATTCGTCAGCCATCGGAAGAGACGGCCGGCAAGGACGTCCACATCCTCGACATCGATCTTTGCCAGCGCGGTGCTGCTCGCTGAAGTGATTCCGGACTCGATGCACCACCCCTGCAGGCGTCGGCGTATGGCATCTGTGGTGTAGCTGTTGATGCGCATCATGTCGCCGTCCGACAGTCGACCTTCGGCGTGCCAGTTTTCGATGCAACTATTCCGCCAAGCGCCGTTAGTGACGCCGATCGCCACGAGGTCCAACAGTGTGGGCAGGTGGCTGGGTTCCACGCCGGCCTTGTCACGAAGGGTCTCTTCCATGACCCCGTCGGTCATCATGGCCTGCGCTTCTTCAATCACGCGCTGCAATTCGGGGGACCAGCCGTCGTCGTTGGTCATACCGGGCGGCCTCTCGTGTGTTGTCGGGTGTGTGCAGTCGAGGGTAAGCGTAAGGAGTGACAGGGACCGGCCGGCAAAGGTGCTTTGTGGCTCCCGTGCGGCGGGGGACAAGGTGCTTCCGGCCCGCGAAAACCTGCCTGGAACCATGAACAAGTTCTAGCGATGACCCCCTAGGCCTGCGTTGGGCAGCGTTCGCAGGGCCGATACCCGACGGCTTCGGCCTCACCGACTAGCGCCCAGCTTGAGTCCTCCAAGTGCCGGCCCTTGCCGCTAATGAGTCCGCATTCGGGGCCCGTGTGGTACGCCTCTCGGTGTCCCGGGAGGCTGGGCCGCAACAGCACAGCGGGACGTCCGCAGGAGCGGGCAATGATCTGTTCCTGCCGCTCCAGTACATGACGCCTCTGGGGCAGGGGATCAGGCACCAAGCGCAGCTTCATCCGCGCCTGTTCGATGAGTCGATCGCGTTCTTGCGCATCTACCTGACCTGCGGCCTTCTCCATCAGTGCGCAAGCGGCCGCTCGAAGAGTCTGAGCTGCCTCCATCCGCGCCCGTTCGTATGCTTCCTGCTCACGAGCCAACCTGCCTAGGTCTTCCTCCCACATGTACGCACCTGCGTCTTCTGCGTCGAGGGCGTCGTTGAACGAGAGTGTCGGTACGGTCACTGGTCCCCCCCAGTACTGAAGTCTGACTCGCCCCGCTATCGCAACAGGCTCGTGCGCGGCGGCTAGAAGCCTAGAACCGCGGCGTAGTTAGAGGCGCACTTTCCACGGAACTGACCATGGCTGACCCTTGCATCTGGCAGGGCTGTGGTGCGCCGTCTGTGGGATCCGCAGCTGGCAGCTCGGTTCTGGCTCAGGGCATGAACAGCCAGCGTTCGATCTCGTCGATGCCTATGCGGCGCCCGAACCGCCTGCCCTCCTCGTGAGCCCAGCGGTCCAGGAGTGTGCAGTAGCGGACGTAGGTGCTGGTGGGCCCCCGTTGTCCCCGAGCGAGTCCCACTCGCAGGTGTCCCTGAGCGTGGCGGCCACCTGGGAATCGAGGATCGCGCATGGGTGGTCGAGAGCGCCACGGCCGGCGAAATACAGGACTTTGGTCGAGAACGCCGGGCCTAGATACGCGATGGCGTTGCGGTCTCGCGGGCGCAGAGCTTCGTATGCCTGTGCCGGATCCTCGCGGGAGGCCTTTAAAGCCTGGCGCAGAGCCGCCGCGGCTGAGGACGGGCTATCCGCCACAGCTCGCATGCGCTTGCGATTGAGGCGGAGTTTCATGCCGCTACCCCAGGCGAGTACACGCCACAGAAAACGCAGCAGCTCCTCGTCGGAGTCAGTGTCGAGCTTGGCAGCATCCGCGAACAGGTCACTGCGACTGAGCTGGGTGACATCTGAACTGGCTATGGGCGCACCAGGCAAGCGAGCGGCGACTAGCTCGGTGTTCCACCAGGCAGTGGCCACGGGGATGGTGTGACTGTCGATCCGCTCCGACCGATGCCTGGCAGCAAGAGCCTCACGACAAGCGCGTGGCATCTGCAGGCGAGACAAGTCGGTGGGTGCCATAACCCAATCCTGCCCTGCGCGAAGGAGGAGGGACAACAACTCCGGTGCCCTTGCCGGGCGAGAACACGAACGAAGGTCCTCAGCTCGCCAGGCTGCACAGTGCTCGACGGCCTAAGTAGACACAGCTGCTCCGGAGGCCTATGCGCTCTGCAGGATCCCCGCAGGTCAGGAGCTCGCGGTGGCAGCCTATGTGCCCCCCGTCCACAGATGGTGCAGGACCCGCCGGATGAAGGGGGTTGCCCGTGGCAGGCGCGCCTGGGAGCGAGCGTCCAGAGGACGTCAGCGGGCTCTCCTGGCTGACGGGAGAGAGAAGCTGAATCAACATGGAGGTGATTCACAGTATGAGGAGAGTTGCCCGTCCAGTGTCCATACCGATATGTGGATCCCGTTTGTACGGGCTCCGTAGCGTTCGACTTCGGTCAGAATACTGAGGTCTCCGCAGCCAAGTTTTGAACGCGCTAAGTTGACGAGGGTTGACCCCGTTCCTGCCCCGTCGAGCATGGACTGAAGAAACGCCTTGTCCCAAACTACATTGTTCAAAACCCAGGGGGCGCGGCCGTCAATCGACATGCGGATAACGCTCGCCAAGCGCTCCGCGCACGTTCCACGAGCGGTTCCGTCTGCAACCTGCGCAATATGGTTGCCAGTCTCAATGACTGCCGTCACTGGAAGTACCAAATCGCATAGGGTGCGAATGCTTGCTAGCCGTGCCGCTACCTCATCGTGGTTCTGACTCTTATGAGGGACGCTTAGAAGGTTCAGTAGTACAGAGGTATCTACGAAGACTACAGGTCGCATTTTTTCGATCACCCGATACCAAGGAGCCGGTCGAAGTCAGTGAAATCACGCTCCATCCTTGGATTAATGGGCAACTCATCCCTCGTGACAACTTCCCCTAGTGGGCCCGTGGCCATCGCTGTGGCGTAGCCGTCCAGTTCGGTCAGTGGCAGCAGCTGGCTGCGTCCGTCGGTTCGGTTTCGGGAGCAGACAATTACTCCCTTGTGGTCCGCTCCCTCAAGCGCAGACAAGAGGGCTGGGCTATGCGTGGTGCACAGTACTTGTGTGTTGCTTTCCTCGCTGGCTTGCTTCACAAGCTGGAGCACCGTTGCGGCCTGTGACGGGTGGAGCCCGTTTTCCAGTTCCTCGATCACCAACATGAGGGTGCGAGCCGTCTCGGGATCGTCGTCGGGGCCTAGGTCTAGTCCAGAGCCTCCGCTTAGCACGGCTGTGCAGACGGCAAGAAAACGAAGCATGCCATCGCTCATTTCACGGGCGGGGGTCAATCCGGACCTACCCTCGTCAAGGGCAAGCATTACGTCACCCAAGTCAGAGTTGGTGACCATGAGCCTGTGGATGTCGTGGTCGGAGAGACCTTGCATGAGCTCCAGCAGGCGGCGGAAGCGGCGACGATCTTTTTGTCGGATATGCCCGACAGCTGCTGATAGGTTCTCGGCGGTCCGGCGGAGGTGATAGTCCCGTGCTGCAACGTACTGGCGCATGAGATGCGGGACGGGATCCAGCTGAAACACTCCACGCAGCACTGTCAGCAATTGCTCTGCTGCTGTGAGAGTTGCGCGCTCTCCCACGGTCGACCCCATGGCCCGCAGCGTGAGCTGGCCCGTGAGTAGCCGTGAGGAGCGAAACGGCTCATACGGACTGCGACCGCGTTTGCCGTTGTACCAACAAGCAAGGATGTCTCCCCGGATGTCGTCCGCTGGCGCGGTTTCGAGGAGTGTGCGCTGCTTCCTCCCCACTGGGCCAACCAGCGTCTCGCTGATGATCTGTACTTCCGGCCTCACCTGTACAACAACGTCCAGCCTTACGGGGCCATCCGGAGTCGCTACGGTGCAGCCGAGCGCGAAGAGATCCTCGCCGTGAGGTGCGCAGCCTTCAAGCCCGCCACGCACCGGATCCGCGTCTCGCCGGCGTCCTTCAAGCGCGTCTCGGATGTCCTCTCCGTGTGCCAGACGGGACAGCACCTCGATGCCGTCCAGAGCGTTGGACTTACCACTGCTATTGCGCCCGATCAGGACAGTTAGCGGGGCTAGGCGGAGTACCTGACCATGAAACGACTTGAAGGCAGTCAGGCGGACTTCCTCCAGGCTGAGCCCCTCGGTTCCGCTCATGTCTCCTGTCATACGGCCACGCTACCGGGCAGCACTGACTTGATGAGCGTCGCTGGGTGGCGGCGATCAGCGCCTAGCTCGCTTGCTCTGACGACGAGCCACGTCATAGACCTTCAGCACCTCATCTCCGTAGTGATTGATCACCTTGACAGCGATCTTGCCACTCTCCGGCACAGCAAACGGCCGGGACGTTGTGAGGTAGCAGGTGTCCCAGGCTGTCTCGTCGATATGAGCGCGCAGGGCCCGGCTCAGTGCCTGGTAAGCCTTGGTGTTGCCAGTGAAGTAGCAGTGCCGTACGAAGAAGGACTCCTCGTTGTATGCGGTGTCTATCATCCACAGGGCGATGCCCTCAGTGTTCCTCGATCGAACCTCCCCTGTAGTGGGGTCATAGACGTCCACTCCGCGTACCGAAACTGTGAGCATCCCTTCGTCGCTATGATTGATGTCGACATCAGGTTCACCGAACAGCGTGAACAGATTTCCACTGCCCGTGTTCTTGAGCAGGGATCCGCCCATAGCAAGGTCAGAGTTCATCCGAACGGTGAGCACTGGAAGTGAGCCGATCTTGAACTCCTCTGCCGTGCGCTGGGCGTCCGGCGTGAAGGCGAATGCGCAGACGATTAGCAAATCAAAACCCTCGCCACGCCGGGCTGCACGGGCGGCATTGCGGATCTGTGCCGGCCCCACCGTGCCGTATTGCGGTCCAACGAAGACCGCGACGCGTTGTGGTTCCCCGTCCGGGCCGTCTTCCCGGCGGCCGTCACCTTGGATCCATTCGTCGGGATAGGGCACAAGCGTGTCGAACTGAATCCGCTTCGAACGCTCGCCTGTGCGTACTCCCTCTTTCAGGAGGTGTTCCAGCACGGTTTGTACGTAGGACGGGGAGTCCGGGGAGCTTTCTGCTGCTCGCTCTGACCCAGATAGCTTGGCATCCGCTGAAAGAGTGCGGTACGGCGACAAGCTCTCTACAGTGAAGGGGCCTGTAACTCGGACCTTCTTCGGATCGCCAGCGGGACGGTCGTACAGGAGCTCCTTCTTGGCATGGATGCGAACCGCTGTATCGATCTCCTGTGGAGTCATGCCATCGTGAATGGTGGGGTTCTTGGAGTACGTTTGCAGTTCGATGTGCGGAAGTCGCTCGTAGACGAATCCCTTCCGTACGTCGCCATTGGTTGGCCCGTCTGGCACAGGCTGACCAGCAATCGCTGCTTCCTTTGTACGTCCCGCATGCGAGTCGGCGAGCAGGTAGTACGGATATTTTGCGGACATTAGCCGCTGTCGGGCGAGGGCAAGTGCTACGCGGGATGTGTCGATGGTGATCCACCGGCGTGCCCAATGCTCGGCTACGTAGGCGGTCGTACCGGAGCCGCAAGTGGGGTCTAGCACCAGGTCGCCCGGGTCCGTAGTCATGAGCATGCAGCGCTCAACAACCTTGGTGTTGGTCTGAACGACGTAAAGCTTGGGATCACCAAAACCGGCGGTTGTGGTGTCGTCCCAATAGTTACTCAGTGGGAAAGCCGGGAAATCATCGAGGTAGCGGACGTAGCTCAACGTATTTCCCGCGACTCCCAGTCGACGTGCTGCCTTCAGACGTTCCATGCCAGCCTCGTTGGTCTTCCAACGGCTGTGCCTGGGAGGCAGGAAGGTTCGCCCTTCAAATTCCACGGGGAACCAGGAGGCCGCACCCTCCCCTTTAGCACGTCCCGAGGCTTGACTGGTCAGGTTGTCGAGTCGGAAGACTCGACTTCCTTTTGGTAGCAATTCCTGGTCTCGCCGTTCCTGTGGCGACATTGACCGGCGTTTTCCGTCCGGCAATTCAACATATCGGTAGGCGCTTGCGCCCTCGCCACCCGCTACCTTAGCGCGGTACAGCTGACGGTACTTCTGGCTCTCTTTCAGGGCCTCACGGTCTTTTGCGTACCACAGCAGATAGTCCGCAGTCCCACCCAAAAGGTCACCAGTTGCACTGCTTGTGGTGCGGAAAGATATTTGTGAGCAGAAATTACCCCGCCCAAAAACCTCGTCGAGCACGGAGCGCACAAGGTGCAGATTGTCGTCTCCGATCTGAACAAAGATTGAGCCGCTGTCGTTCAATAGTTCGCGTGCTAGGGCCAATCGGTCGCGCAAGTAAGCGAGGAAAGAGTTTAGGCCCCACTGCCAGGTGTCACGGAAAGCCTTGATCTGCTCGACTTCTCGGGTTACATCTGCGCTCTTGGTGTCTGATACATCCCGACTGCCCGTGCGGGGCTGGAAGTTTGAGCCAAATCGAATTCCGTAAGGGGGGTCCATGTAGACCATCTGAACCTTGCCCCGCACGGATGGTGACTCTCGTTCGGCGAGCGAAGCCATCACCGCAAGCGAGTCACCCAAGATCATGCGATTCGACCAATTTTGCTCATGCTCGTAAAACTCGACCGCTTCCCAATCGGCGAGTCCATCGAAATCGTCGTAGAGCGATGGTTGTTCGAAACCGCCGGCCTCCTCTCTACGGAGAGATTCAACCAAAGCCCTAGGGTCGATTTTCTCCTGGATGAAGAGAGGGGGCGCATCTACGATTAATCCAGCTGCGTCCTGCTCCTGCTTGCCGCGCCATACGAGCTCCGGTTCTGTTACTGCACCACCTGGAGTGGCGGCGGTACGCTGCACCGGAACCTTTCGCGGAGCGGTGTCTTCTTCGTCTAGAAAGATGGAGTTATCCGCTGTGGGAATGTTGGAGCGTGTTTCTTCGTGCGTGATGGCTGTGACGGCCTTAGCGTTTGTCTGCTGTTCCCTGTTACGAGGCTGCATCGCCGGTTCCTCCCCTTCCGTCGAGCGCCTTAGCGGCCTCGGTGATCGATTGCCTGATCCGCCCTGGATCAGTAACTTCGCAGAAACCCCACAGTCCAAAGCCGCCATGACCGTTGACTGCCGGAATCCAAAGGCTCTGCACGGTCTCCGCCTTTGTTGCGGTCAAGGCTGCAGGCTTTCGCCCACCGGAGATCTCCAAGATGAGCGTGCGAGGGATCCCCTCCTCGGTCGGCTTCAAGCGTACGAGGAAATCAGGAAGATACCGATGACCGTGACCTGCATGGCTATAAGGGATGAAGAAGCCGAGGTGATCGTTTTTGACATAGGCCTCTACAAGCCCCTTAAGTCCCTCCAGGGCTTGTGCTGCTGCGCGTTCCCAGCTGTTTCCGGAGGGGCCGTCCAAAACAACAAAGTTGACGTGGCACATTTCTGAAGCGCTGGGGTAAACCTGCTTAGTCGTAGTGAAATTTACGACGCTTGTCGAGGAGGAACTTTGATACGGTTGGAAGATCGGAATCGTTTTCGCTGCCGGTGTTCCCTCCGGCCAGCCTAGCGAGTCCCGAATCTTGGAAACGGCCTGTTGGAGTAGTCCGCTACTCATCACAAGACCAACCTTGGCGTCGTCATGGCATTCGACACATTCCATCAGCCATTGCGTGACAATCTTGAGCACTGACGGGAAATGCCATGGCTTTGGATCCGAGCTGTCATCGAGGTGCTCGATAACACGCGAGGCTAGACGGAAGGCTACTTCCTGTGGTCGCAACGCCAGGAACGTCTCTGGGCTCTGGGTATCCGATGGACCGACGAGCCCTGCCGTTTCAGTTCTGATCGGAAGATCGCGCTTGGATAGAATCATTTGGGAGCGCGAGCTGAACCTAGCCACCGGGGAAGCGTCGGGAAATTCTTGCCGGTAGCCCGACAGACACGGGAAGGTGATTTCTGCGTGCCGTCGTTCAGGCTCTGCCCGCACCCTGTGTACGGGTTTGAGTTTGAGGTCTCGAGTTTTTCCTACGGTGGGGATGAACTGAAACGGGACGCCGTAGACATCCGCGTATTCAGGAGTGAAATACCCGTTCTCATCTGCCGCGTATGACCGTCGACGCAACCCGCGACCCACGACTTGCTCACATAGCAGCTGCGTTCCGAAAGCCCTGACGCCCAGAATGTGCGTCACGGTATTGGCGTCCCAACCCTCGGTGAGCATAGAGACGCTGACGACGCAACGAACATCAGCCCCTAGCCGGCCGGGTTTGCCAACTGTGTTCATTACCTCACGGAGCAACTCCGCGTCGCTAACCTCAGGCTCGCCACGTCCGGGGAATCTGCGGGAGTATGCGGCCTTGAAGTCCTCGATCTCTTTTGCCGCCAACTGTCGGAACTCTTTTGAGAGAGCCTGGCCTGATTCGAGTTCCTTGGAATCGACCAAAATGGTACGTGGCGAGTTAGACCATCGACCGTCTTGAACATTCGAGAACAAGGTTAGAGAACCAGGAGTGAGCACAGCTGTGCCGTCCTTGAGGACCTTTTCGTATCCCGCGATTTTATCGAACACCATCTTTGACACAGCGGTGTTAGAGCAGACAACGATAAAGACGGGCGGTGGTTCGCCTGCTGCGGCAGATTCCTTCCAGTGGGCGTACTCGCGTCGGTATGAGGAGTAGAGGCTAGCTAGGGCACCCTCAAGGGCGTCTGGCAGTCCCTCGGCGGATACTACGTCCGTCTTTCGGCCATGCCTAGGCAGTTCGCTTCGGATTTTCTGCCACAGGTCTAGATAGGTAACATCCGGAGACGGACGGTCGTCATCGACTGGAACCCGTGGGATCTTCACGACGCCAGATTCGATTGCATCTACGAGTGAGAAATCGCTGACCACCCATGGGAACAGGATTCCTTCGCGGTAACCCGAGCCACCAATGAAGAAGGGGGTCGCGGACAGGTCGTAAACCGACTTCACTCCGAGGTGTTTTCGGATTGCGACAAGTCCGGAAAACCATATGCGTGCCTCAGCCTCGCTTACTTCGGCATCCCGTCTTTCAGTGGCGGATACTCGCCTATCTGCATCAGCTTCCGCGGCGACTCTTGGTTGATAACAATGATGAGCCTCATCATTGAGGACCATGATCTCACCGGTGCCTCGAAGGCTTGCGCACACGCGTTTAACCATTGCTTCCTCGGACTCCGCGAAAGCACCGATTTCTTGGGCGTCGTTGCCTTGCAGCACGGCTGTATTAAGCCGAGTCATTTTTTCCGAGGACGATGTCTTGTCTCGGCGGCGCAGTGTGTGGAAGTTGACGATGGTGATGCGTGCTTGCTGAAGGCTGCTGTACAGGTCGGCGGGGACGAGATCGCGTTCCCTGTAGTAGGTTTCGTCATCCTCTGGCAGCAACACCCGAAGCCGGTCACGAATGGTGATGCCAGGCGTGATTACGAGGAACTTGCGTGTGAAGCGTCGGTCTGTGGGCTGGGCTGCCTTATTTAGTGCCTGCCAGGCGATCAGCATCGCCATGACGACCGTTTTACCAGTACCGGTGGCCATCTTGAGCGCGACGCGGGGAAGTCCGGTGCTGTATTCGCTGTTATGCGTGTCGAGCTCATTGCGGATCCACGGGTCGCCGCACTTGGTGGCAGCCTCGGCAATGTAAATCGCTGTTTCCGCAGCTTCCAGCTGGCAGTACAGGATTGGGTTGTCGCGCGAGGGATTTGTCCAGTACTCGATGAGCCGGCGCGTTGTCGGTGTGATGTTGGGGCGTCCGCTAGCTCGCCAACGCTCCAGTGCCTGGCGCACGCCATTGACTAATTGGTTTTCGGCGATATCCGCTTCACCGAAGCCAGGGAGTTCATGCTGTACGGAACTGCCGCTCTTCCGCGGTCTGGGCACTGGAATGAAGTGTGAACTTGGGCGCCGCAGTTCGATGATCTCGTTGGTGATGCCAGACGCGTCGAAGGCGAAGTGTCGAGAAGGTCTGCGGTATGGAGAGTTGATGATTGGGTTCTCGATGACCCTGCTGCCCGTTGGCCCTGTCATCGCCTCACCCCTCCGTCGCCATCTATGGCAGTAAGTGCCTGTGCGCACACCCTAGTTGATTGATCATCCGTTCGTCCCGGCGTTGCTAGTGATCAGGTGACGCGGACTGCCTACTGTCCTTGATCGGGCCCTCGGTGGCGGGAGTCCGGGGGTACGGCTGCTGGCGCAGGACGCCCTGGTGGGAGACCTGTGGAGAGTGCTTGGGTGCCGGCAGTGGGAGAGTGTCGCTTCAAAGACGGTCGGTGGAGCGGCTTTGGGCTGGAGCTGCTTTGGCGCGAGTGATCATGGCCCCGTAAGCTTCCGGCGCGTCGGGCAGTCTGTGGACCTGCCCGGTAAAGCACGACGTTGGGGCCATGATCTTCGAGGCTCGCGCCAAAGTGGCTGCCTAAAGCCGTGGAGCCGACCGCCCCAGCCACGACGTCCCCCTTCTCTGGCATCAGGTGGCTGATTGCTCTGAGCGCGGTACGGGCGCCGGCCGGGCTGGAGCGGGGCGAAGACAGACATCCGATGCGGTTGATCAGTCAAGCGGTGTTGGGGAAGGCAGTCTGCTCGTCGTAGGGGATGCGGTGGGTGAGGCAGTGGTGTAGGCAGCCCAGGAGCCGGTTGAAGAGGTTGCGTTGGGCTGCGACGTGTCGGTCTTCGGCTGCGCGGCGGCGGTCGTAGTGGGCTCGTGCTCCGGGGGATGCGGTGAGGGCGGCGAATGCCCAGATGTAGCCGGCTGAGGCGAGTCGCTGGTTCTTGATGTGCCTGGCCAGGACGGTGGTCTTGCGTCCGGAGGATCTGGTGATGGGGGCGGATCCGGCGTAGGCCTTCAGTGCGCGGGGGCTGGTGAAGCGGGTGTGGTCGTCGCCGAGTTCGGCCAGGACGCGGGCGCCGGTCAGTGCGCCGAGGCCGGGGAAGCTGGTGATGATCTCGGAGTCCTGGTGGGTGGCGAAGGCGGTGGTACTGGCGGCTTCCAGATCGTCGGCGCTGGCGCAGGCCGCGTTGAACTGACGCAGCAGGGCGAGGGTTTTGGTGCCCATGGCCTGCTCGATGACGGGTGGTTGGTGCATCTGCGGCTCGCGGAGCAGGGTGTGGAGGCGTTCGACTTCGCCGGTGATCTCCCGTTGGCGTCCGGCTTTCTTCAGGATCGCTCGCAGCTGCGGGCGGGTGAGCTGGGCGGCCTGGGTGGGTGTGGGGGCCGCGGCGAGCAGGGTGCGGGTGACGGGTGAGGCGAGGCCTTCACGGAAGTGGCGGAAGACGCCGAGGAAGCCGGGGAAGTACTCGCGCAGGTGGGAGCGGAGGCGGTTGCCGGTCTGGACGCGGTCCCAGACGGCGTCCTGGTGGGCTCGGGCCAGGACGGTGATGGCCTGGGCGAGGTGGCTGTCCGCGGGCAGGGGCCGGTGTTCTGCGGGGTCGATGCGCAGGATGTTGGCCAAGACCTTGGCGTCGAGGTGGTCGGACTTCTTGCGGCTGAGTGCGTAGCGGTCGCGGTAGCGGGCGGCGGTCAGTGGGTTGATCACGTAGATGGGTCTGCCGGTGGCCCGTAAGCAGGCGACCAGGAGCCCGTGAGAGGTCTCGATGGCCACCGGGATCGGGTTCTCTGGGCAGTCGCCGTGCTGGGCCAGCAGCTCCAGGAGCTGGCTGAGGCCGGTGGGGGTGTCGTCGATGCGGAGCTTGTCCAGGAGGGCGCCGGCCTCGTCGAGCAGTGCGATGTCGTGGTGGTCGGTGGCCCAGTCGATGCCGCAGAACACGCTGGTCATGGTGGTGTCCCTTGGGTGGGTGGCGGTGGTGTGAGGTCGTCGCCGTGGCGGGGTTGCGCGTCTCCCTAATGGCAGGGCTCGGGGCCCGTCATCCGATTAGCCGTTCGCAATCCCAGCGGTCGCCAGGGGTCTCGGTCAGCTGCGGAACTGGGAGCGTTCGCCGAGCGGTTAGAGGTGTTCCCTGGCGGCGGCTTGGACCACGAGAGCCAACGATGCCGCTGATTGTGTGCGAGCGGGGGTGGCGGGGCCGGTCCGCGCGGGACGAAGGCAGGAGCGCGGAC
>NZ_JBHVUH010000002.1:0-296969 GCF_042884245.1 Streptomyces sp. NPDC058145
ACCCATCCCCAACCACTGCGCACCCTGACCCGGAAACACAAACGCCAACCCACCAGCCCGAACCGACCCGGCAACCACACCAGAGCCCTCCCGCCACGCAGCAAGGTCGACAAGACCCCTCAGCAACTCGCCCCGGTCCGCGCCGAACACCACCGCCCGATGCTCGAACACCGAACGCCGAGACAAGGACAACGCCACATCAGCGTCACTGAAGTCGGACGCAGCCTCACGGCCGACCCAGTCGGCGAGCGCCGCGGCCTGCTCGGTCAGCGCCTCCCGGGACTTGGCCGACAGGGTCCATACGCCACCAGCCGCACCCGGCTCTGAAGGATCCGCCTCCACCTCCACATCAGCGGCCTCAGGTGCCTGCTCCACGACGATGTGAGCGTTGGTGCCCGACAGTCCGAACGACGACACACCCGCCCGCCGAGGACGGTCCACCACCGGCCACGCCCGCTCCGCCGTCAGCAGTTCCACCCGGCCCGCCGACCAGTCGACATGAGAGGACGGTGCGTCCACGTGCAGCGTCCGCGGCAACACCCCCCGCCGCAGCGCCTCCACCATCTTGATCACACCGCCCACACCGGCAGCCGCCTGCGTATGCCCCACGTTCGACTTCAGCGACCCCAGCCACAAAGGCTCGGAGCCCACAGGCCGCTGCCCATACGTCGCCAGCAGTGCCTGCGCCTCGATCGGATCACCCAGCACCGTGCCGGTGCCATGGGCCTCAACCACATCCACATCCGACGCGGACAACCCGGCCGACGCCAACGCCGCCCGGATCACCCGCTGCTGGGAAGGGCCGTTCGGAGCAGTCAATCCATTCGACGCACCGTCCTGATTCACCGCCGAACCCGCCACCACGGCGAGCACGGGATGCCCGTTGCGACGCGCGTCCGAAAGCCGCTCCAGCAACAGCACACCGACACCCTCACCCCAGCCGGTGCCATCCGCTGCCTCCGCGAACGCCTTGCACCGCCCGTCGACAGCCAGCCCCCGCTGCCGCGAGAACTCCACGAACGTCTCCGGCGTCGCCATCACCGTCACACCACCGGCCAACGCCAGATCACACTCACCCGCCCGCAACGCCTGCGCCGCAAGATGCAACGCCACCAACGACGACGAACACGCCGTGTCCACCGACACAGCAGGACCCTCAAGCCCCAGCACATACGACACCCGACCCGACACCACGGACTCCATGACGCCCGTGCCGAAGCCCTCGACGCCGTCGGCCGAGCCGCTGCGGCCGTAGTCGTGTCCCATGACGCCCGCGAAGACGCCGGTCCGTGAGCCCCGCAGGGCCAGCGGATCGATGCCGGCCCGTTCGACGGCCTCCCAGCACACCTCGAGCATCAGCCGTTGCTGTGGGTCCATCGCGCCGACCTCGGCCGGTGAGATGCCGAAGAACCCCGCGTCAAAGCCCACCACGTCCGCCAGGAACCCACCCCGGCGAACGTACGACTTCCCCGAAACCTGCGGGTCCGGATCGAAGAGCCCCTCCACGTCCCAGCCACGGTCCGAGGGGAACTCACCGACACCCTCCCCACCCGAACGGACCAGGTCCCACAAACCCTCCGGAGACACCACCCCACCCGGATAGCGGCACCCCATCCCCACCACCACGACCGGATCCGAGTTCCTGGCGGTCAGCTCGGCGTTGCGCCGCTTCAGTGCGGCGACCTCCTTCGCCGCACGGCGAAGCGCACCGACGAGGTCTTCCTTCGAGGCACTCACTGCGGGATCCATCTCTGTGATCGGGTTCGGGTTCGTCGGTGCCGGCGAGCGCCTGGCCGCTACCGGGCGCTACCGGCCGCTGCCGATCGCTCCCGGTCTCCGCCGAACGAGGTCGCCGAGGACGGGAGCAGCTCGGCCACCTCGGGGGTGAAGAACTCGGAGCGGTCGATGAGGCCGGCGAGCAACGCGAAGTAGCCGGCGGTGAGTTCCGGTGTGCGGGCGATGGCGCGCAGCAGCGCGACGCGGGAGTCGGTGATGCGTAGCTTCGCGAGGTCCAGGGCCATGCGGTACGGCTCGCGGAGGAGGTCGTAGGTCTCCTTGGTGAAGCCGGCCAGGCAGGTGTCGACGCCGGCGGTGTCGTCGAGGTCCTGGCCCGCAAGGGCGTCGGAGAGGAGCTGGGACTGGGTGAGCGCGTTGGTGATGCCGCGGGCGGTGATCGAGTCGAGGTGGTGGCCGGCGTCGCCCAGCAGCGCCCAGCCGGGGCCGTCGGCGCGGCGGAAGAAGTTCTGCTGGTTGCCGGTTCCGGTCAGGCCGTCGACGCGTTCGGCGTCGCGGAGTTGCTCGTCCAGGTCGGGTGCGTTGCGCTCGACGGCGGCGAGGTGTTCGGCGAGCGGGTCGCGGCGGATCCGGTCGAACTGTTCCTGCGGGAAGTAGGTGGTGACGAGGGTGATGCCGTCGTGGGTGGGGATGCGAACTATCCAGCTGCCGGGACGCTCGTGGTAGCCGAAGCCGGTTTCGATGCCCTGCCAGGCGCTGTAGTAGACGCAGCTGACGGGCTGGTCGGCGGTCCGGAACGGGGCGTCCACGAGGGAGGCGAGTCGTGATCCCTGGCCGTCGGCGCCTATGACCAGCTTGGCCGGTATCGTCCGCAGGCCTTCAGCGGACTGGACGCGGACGCCGACGACCCGGTCGTCGCGGCGGACGACTTCGCGCAGGCTGGTGCGATCGTGGAACTCGGCGCCCGCTTCGACCGCGGCCCGGACCAGCAGTTCGTCGAGGACGCGGCGGCGCGGGGCGTAGGCGGCGTCCGAGTACGGGGTGGGCGGTGTGGCGGCGGTCAGCCGGAGGCCGGCCACGTCGTAGCCGACCGTGGTCAGGGGCGGGCAGCCGGATGCGACGACGGCGTCGAGGATTCCCCAGCGGGCGAGGAGGGCCACGCCCGGCGGGTGGACGTAGAGGGTGGACATGGTGTCCGAGGGGAATCGCATCCGGTCGATGAGCAGTACCCTGCGTCCCTGCCGGGCCAGCAGCAGGGCTGCCGAGGCTCCGGCGCAGCGCGCACCGACAATCACGACGTCGTACGTGTCGCGTCGGCTTCCGTCATCCATGTCGCGTCGACTTCCGTTCGTAGCCTCGGGTGGACATCTGGGAAGACATGCCTGCCGCCGCCCCGGCGGGCATCTCCGGCGCCGTCTCGGCGGGCATCCGGTCTAGCGCTCCCTCATCCGGCGCAGCTTCGGGCGGGCGGAGGCCGCCGATGTCCGCAGTACGGGTTCGAGCTGTGCCACCGTCGGGTTCTCGAAGATGGTCCGCATGGTCACGGTGACCCCGACGACGGAACGGATGCGGCTGACCAGCCAGGTGGCGCGCAGCGAGTGCCCACCGAGTTCGAAGAAGTCGTCGTCGAGGCCGACCCGTTCGATGCCCAGCACCTCGGCGAACAGTCCGGCCAGGGTCTCCTCGCCGGGGGTGCCGGGCGCCCGGTAGCTGCGGGTGGCCGCGCCCGCGGCGCCGTCGGCGTCGGCGGGGCCGATGTGGACGAGGCCGTCGTGGAGGCGGCGTACCAGGTGGCCGGTGCGGTGCAGGCGGGAACCGGGGACGGTGGAGACCGGGTCGGCGACGAAGCGCGTCGCCGTGACGGTGGGCTGCTCCTGACGCGGTTCGGAGGCTCCTGGCCCGGAGCCCTCTGACTCGGTGACCGGCCCCTCGGTGACGTACAGCTCCCCGACCGCGCCCGGCGGTACGTGCTGCAGGCCCGGACCGAGGACGACGGCCGCCGACCCCGCGGCGAGGAGGTCGGACAGCGGGTCGGGGAGGTGGTCCGTCCCGGCGTCGGGGGCCGCCGGGACGGACGGCAGGAGCGGCCTGTCGGCGAGCGACCGGACGACGTCCTGTCGCTCGTCCGGGCCGAGCAGGTCGATCGCGGCCAGCCGTGTCCCCGGACCGTCGGCCAACGCCTGGCAGATACGGACGAGTTGGGCCGCCGTGTACTCGGCGACCGGCCGCGGGATCTGGTCCGTGCGGAACTTCAGCAGGACGCGCAGGTCCGGGTCGGCCGCCGCGACCACCGCCATCGGGAAGTTGTTGGCGGCGATGGTGCGCAGACCGCTGACGGTCATCCCGGTCTCCTGGTTGGCCTGGACGAGGCCGGCCTGGTCGACCGGGTAGGAGTCGAAGCTCAGCAGGGTGTCGAACAGCGACCGCATCCCCGTGGCCTCGTAGATCTCGGTGAGGCCGATGTACTGGTGGTCGAGCATGGCGACCTGCCGGGTCTGCAGGTCGGAGAGGTACTCGGCCAGGGTGAGCCGTGGTGCGCAGGCGACCCGGACGGGGACGGTGTTGATGAACAGGCCCGGCATCGCGTCGATGTCCGGTACCTCGGCGGGCCGGCCGGACACGGTGGCGCCGAAGACGACGTCGGTGCGTCCGGTCATGGTGGCCAGGAGCAGGCCCCAGGCGCCCTGGACGACCGTGTTGAGGGTGACGCCGAGGTCCGCGGCCCGGCGGGCGACCAGGCGCGCGGTCTCCACGGGCAGCGGTACGTCGATCTGCTCGACCTCCTCGACACCGTCGCCGGGCCGGTGTCCGGTGCCGGCCAGCAGGGTCGGTTCGGTGATCCCGGTCAGCTCGGTCTGCCAGGCGCGCAGGGCTTCCTGCCGGTCGCGGGTGGCCAGCCAGGTCAGGAAGGTGCGGTAGCTCGGTACACGCGGCAGTTCGGTGTCGTCGCCCGAGGCGTAGACCCACAGCAGGTCCTTGAGCAGCAGCGGCAGCGACCAGCCGTCGAAGAGCACGTGGTGCGCGGTGAGGACCAGCTCGTACCTGCCGGGTTCGAGGGTGACCAGCATCAGCCGGAGCATCGGCGGTACGGCCATGTCGAAGCCGGCGTCGCGGTCCGCGGCCAGCAGTCGCTCGAAGGCGGCGGTGTGCTCGGCGTCGTCGAGGGCGGACAGGTCGCGGTGCTGCCAGGGCAGTTCGACGGCCTGCCGGATCACCGACACCGTGGTGCCGGACTGGGTGACGAACCCGGCGCGCAGGTTGGCGTGCCGGTCGAGGAGGGTCTGGCCCGCGGCGCGCAGCCGGCCGGCGTCGACCTCGCCCTGGAGGTGGAAGACGTACTGGACGTGGTAGGCGTCCGCGCCGGGGCCGGCCAGGCTGGCGTGGAAGAGCAGACCCGCCTGCATGGGGGTCACCTGCCACACGTCGGCGAGGCCGGGCTGGGCGCGCTCCAGTTCCTCCAGTTCCGGTTGGGTCAGGGAGACGAGCGGTACGTCGGAGGGGGTGAGCCCGCCGGTGTCCGGAGCGGCGAGGTGGCGGGCGAGTCCGGTGAGCGCCTCGATCCACAGGTCGGCCAGTTCCCGCACCGCGTCCCGGCCGATGGCGCCGGAGGGGAAGGCGAAGGTGGCGCGGAGCGCGGGGCCGTCGGGTCCGTCGGTGACGGCGGCGCCGATGTCCACGGTGGCCGAGACGGGCATGCCGGCGTCCAGGGCCGGGGCCAGTAGGTCGCCGTCGGCGAGCGGGAGCCAGGCGGCGCCGTCGCCGCGCCGGGGCGTCGTGCCGCCGTTGACCCGGCCCAGGTAGTTGAAGGCGATCTGGCCGGTGGGGTGGTCGGCGAGGCGGGGGCCGGTGTGCGGGTTGAGATGGCGGAGCAGGCCGTAGCCGATGCCCTTGTCGGGGACGGCGAGGAGTTGTTCCTTGACCTGTTTGACGGCGCGGCCCGCCGCGGGTCCGCCGCGCAGCGCCTCGTCGAGGTCGACGCCGTCGACGTCGAGCCGGACCGGGAACAGGGTGGCGAACCAGCCGACGGTGCGGGTGAGTTCGGCGCCGGGGACGACCGGCTCCTCGCGGCCGTGTCCTTCGAGGCGCAGCAGGGTGCTGGTCTCGGGCTGGTCCCGGCGGTGGCGCCAGGTGGCGACCGCGAGGGCGAGGGCGGTGAGCAGGCCGTCGTGGGCGCCGGCGCGGTACCGGCCGGGCAGCATGGTCAGTACCGCGTCGGTGGCCTCGGCGGACAGGCTGACCCGTACCTGTTCGACAGTCGACACGACGTCGACGGCCGGGTCGAGCGGACGGTCGCCGAGCAGTGGGTCGGGGCCCCTCACGGTGTCCAGCCAGTGCGGCAGTTCGGCGGTGCGGCGCTCGGCCAGGGCTTCGTCCCTAAGGGCGTGGGACCAGCGCCGGGCCGAGGTGCCCACCGGTTCCAGCGCGGGGGTGCGGCCGAGGCGTACCCGCTGCCAGGCCGTGGTGAGGTCCGTGACCAGGATCTGCCAGGACACGCCGTCGACGGCGAGGTGGTGGGCGACGACCGCCAGCCGGCCGCGCCGCGCCGGACCGTGGTCGAACCACACGCACCGCAGCAGGATGCCTGCCGCCGGGTCGAGTTGGTCCGCGGCGGCGTCGAACTCCGTGCGTACGGTCCGCAGCGCGGCCGGATCGTCGGGGTCGCCGGTCATCTCGATCCGGTGGATCAGTTCGGTGGCCCTGACGGCGCCCGGTGCTCCGGTCTCGAGTTCGGTGCGGCCCTCGGCGTCGGTGACCAGGCGTGCCCGGAGCATGTCGTGCCGGTCCAGGACGGCGTCGAGGGTGACGGCTAGCCCGACCGGGTCGATGCCGAGGGGCAGTTCGAGCACCATGGACTGGGTGTAGCGGGAGATGTGCGGCCCGGATTCGGTGAGGAAGCGGGCGATGGGCAGCAGTGGCATCCGGCCGACGCCGGCGCCGTCGAGTTCCTCGAGGACGGGGCGGTCGGCCGTCCGCCCGGCGACGGCGGCGAGTTCGGCGACGCTGCCGTGCGCGAACACGTCCTGCGCGGTGATGTCCAGTCCGGCCGTGCGGGCCCGGGCCACCACCTGGATGGAGCGGATGCTGTCGCCGCCGATGGCGAAGAAGTCGTCGTCGGCGCCGACCCGGTCCATGCCGAGCACGTCGGCGTAGATGCCGGCGAGCAGGACCTCGCCGGGGGTGTGCGGCGCGCGGTATCCGGTGCTCTCGAAGGCGGGGAGGGGCAGCGCGGCGCGGTCGAGTTTTCCGTTGGGGGTGAGTGGCATCCGGTCCAGGACCATGACCGCGGCGGGCACCATGAACTCCGGCAGCCGGCCCGCCACGTACTGGCGCAGTCCGCGCGGGTCGAGGGGGGCGGTCTCGAACTCCATGTCGATGCTGGCGCCGGACGCAGTGTGGCCGAAGGAGCCCGCGGTGCGCAGCGGCACGACGTAGCCGACGAGCCGTTTGCCGTTTTCGGTGTCGACCACGACCACGGTCGCCGCCGACACCATCGGGTGGGCCAGCAGCACGGCCTCGACCTCGCCGGGTTCGATACGGATGCCGCGCACCTTGACCTGGACGTCGGCGCGGCCGACGTACTCCAGCACCGGCCCGCCGTCCGAGCCGGGTCGCGGGGCGAGCCAGCGGACCAGGTCGCCGGTGCGGTACAGCCGCCCGCCCGGCTCCTCACCGAACGGGTCGGCCACGAACCTCGACGCCGTCAGGTCCCCACGGCCCCGGTAACCACGCCCCACCACGTCGCCCGCGACGTACAGTTCGCCGGTCATGCCGAGGGGGTTGGGGGTGAGGCCCGGTCCGAGGACGTACATGCGGACGTGGTCCAGGGGGCTGCCGATCGGCACCGGCCCCTCGTCGTGGACGCCGGCGGGCACCTCGTGCGTCGAGTCGTAGAACGTCTCCGACTGGCCGAAGGAGTTCACCACCCGCACCCCCGGCCACACCGCGCGCACCCGGTTCACCAAGGACATCGGCAACGCCTCACCGGCGAACACCAGCGTCTCCACCCGCACCCGGCCCGCGATCTCGTCCAGCAACTCGGCGAACACCGACGGAACCGTCGACACCACCGACCCCGACCACGACTCCCGCTCACCCAGCACCAGCACATCGCGCACCACCTCGACGCACCCACCACTGACCAGCGTCGCGAAGATCTCGAACACCGACACATCGAACGACACCGACGTCGACGCCAGCACCCGCGAACCCGGGCCGATCCCCACCCGAGCCGCCAACTCCCCCACCGCGGCGACCACATTGCGCTGCGTGACCCCCACACCCTTCGGCTCACCCGTCGAACCGGAGGTGTACATCACATACGCCAGGTTCTCCGGCCGTGGGCCGGGAAGTGCCGCGTTCTCACCGGGCTCCGCGGGCTCGTCCACGTACAGCCTCGGGACACCGTCCGGCACCACGTGCTCGGTGGAGTGGTCGACCAGTACCACCGGCGGCTTCGCACCCGCCAGCACCGCGTCCAGCCTGGCACTCGGATAACGCGGATCGATCGGCAGATACGCACCACCCGCCCGCCACACCGCCAGCAACCCCACCACCAGATCCACCGAACGCGGCAGAGCCAGACCCACCACCACGTCCGGCCCCACACCCGCCGCCACCAGACGCCCAGCCAGCACCGACGCCCGCGCATCCAGCTCGCGGTACGACAACTCCACCCCGTCACACACCACCGCCACCGCACCCGGCGACACCCCAACCCGCCCCGCCACCAACGACACCACCGTGTCACCGGCGGCCTCGGTCGCGGCGGGCGGTACCGGCCGGGTGCCGGGCAGGAGGAGGCCGCGCTCGTACGGCAGCAGGACGTCGGCGGCGGTGACGGGGAGCGCCGGGTCGGCGACCGCCTGCTCCAGGACCCGCGCGAACCGCTCGGCCAGTTGCTCGGCGGTCTCCCGGTCGAACAGGTCGAGCGCGAACTCCAGATGACCGGCCAGCGTCCGCTCCCCGGACTCGGCTCGCACCTCGTTCATCGTCATCATGAGGTCGAACTTGGACGTCCCGGTGACCGCCGACTCCAGGGACCACCCGGACTCGGCGCGCGCCGGCTCGACCCAGGCGGCGTCCTGCAGCACGAACATCGCCTGGAACAGGGGGTGGTAGGCCCGCGAGCGGTCGGGGTTGAGCAGCTCGACGAGCCGCTCGAACGGCAGCTCCTGGTTCTCGTACGCCGCCAGCGCCTTGCCCCGGACCCGGTCCAGGACCGTGCCGAACGACGGGTTCCCGGACAGGTCCGCGCGCAGCACCCACGTGTTGACGAAGAAGCCGATCAGATCGGTCAGCGCCTCGTCGGTCCGGCCCGCGATCGGCGAGCCGATGACGACGTCCTCACCGGCGCCCAGGCGCGAGAGCAGCACCGCGAACGCCGACTGCAGCACCATGGACGCGGTCGCGCCCCGGCTGAGCGCCAGCTTCTCCAGTTCCGCGAACAGTCCCGGCCGCAGCTCGAAGTCGACCATGCCGCCGCGGAACGTCGCCACCGCGGGACGCGGACGGTCCACCGGCAGCGCCATCGGCTGCACGACGTCCGCCAGCTCCTCGCGCCAGTAGGCGAGCTGCCGCCCGACCAGGCTGTCGGGGTCGGACTCGTCGCCCAGGAGTTCGCGTTGCCACAGCGCGTAGTCCGGGTACTGGACCGGCAGCGGTGCCCAGTCGGGGGCGCGGCCGGCCTGGCGGGCCTCGACGGCCCGGGCGATGTCCCGGGCGAAGGTGGACATCGAGCCGCCGTCACCGGCGATGTGGTGCACCACCATCACCATCAGATGTGTCTGCTCCGCGCCCTCGCCGTCCGCCGCGACGCGCAGCAGGCGGCCGTGGATCGGGAGTTGGGTGGCCAGGTCGAAGCGGTGCTGTACGACCTCGGTGACCGCGGCGTCCCGGTCCGCCGCCGCGACGTCGATGCGCGGCAGCCCGAACCGGACCCGGTCCGGCGGCAGGACGTGCTGGTGGGCGACGCCCGAGGCGTCGGCGTCGAACAGCGTCCGCAGGCTCTCGTGCCGGACGATCACATCGGTGACGGCGGCCTCGAGGACCGCCCGGTCCACGTCGCCGGGGAGCCGCACGGCGAGGGGGATGTTGTACGTGGCCGACGGGCCCTCGTACTGGTGGATGAACCAGAGCCGCTGCTGGGCGTAGGAGAGCGGCACCCGCTCCGGGCGCTCGGCCGCGACCAGCGGCGGCCGGGTGGCGCCCTCCGTCAGCCGGGCGGCCAGGCCGGCCACGGTCGGGGACTCGAAGACGGCGGTGATCGGGAACTCGGCGTCCATGGCGGCACGGACCCGGGCGACGAGTCGGGTGGCGCGCAGCGATTCGCCGCCGAGCGCGAAGAAGTCGTCGTCGATGCCGACCCGTTCCAGGCCCAGGACGTCCGCGACGATCTCCGCCAGGGCCTGCTCGCGCGGGGTCCGGGGCGCGCGGTAGGGACGGGCGGCGCTCTCCGGCTCCGGGAGTGCCTTGCGGTCCAGCTTTCCGTTGGGAGTCAGCGGGAAGTGGTCCAGCACCATGATGACGGCCGGGACCATGAAGTCGGGCAGGCGTTCACCGGCGTGGCGGCGGAGCTGGTCCGGGTCGACGCCAGGGGTTGCCTGGCCGGCGGTGCGGGCCGGAACCACGTAGGCCACCAGTTGTCTGGCGGCGTCGGCGCCGTGTGCGACGACCACGGCCCGGTCCACCGCCGGGTGGGCCTCCAGGGCCGCCTCGACCTCGCCGGGTTCGATACGGATGCCGCGCACCTTGACCTGGACGTCGGCGCGGCCGACGTACTCCAGGACCGGCCCGCCGTCCGAGCCGGGTCGCGGGGCGAGCCAGCGGACCAGGTCGCCGGTGCGGTACAGCCGCCCGCCCGGCTCCTCACCGAACGGGTCGGCCACGAACCTCGACGCCGTCAGGTCCCCACGGCCCCGGTAACCACGCCCGACGACATCGCCGCCGACGTAGAGTTCACCGGCCACGCCCACCGGTACGGGACGCAAGTTGGGTCCGAGGACGTACATGCGGACGTGGTCCAGGGGGCTGCCGATCGGCACCGGCCCCTCGTCGTGGACCCCGGCGGGCACCTCGTGCGTCGAGTCGTAGAACGTCTCCGACTGGCCGAAGGAGTTCACCACCCGCACCCCCGGCCACACCGCGCGCACCCGGTTCACCAAGGACATCGGCAACGCCTCACCGGCGAACACCAGCGTCTCCACCCGCACCCGGCCCGCGATCTCGTCCAGCAACTCGGCGAACACCGACGGAACCGTCGACACCACCGACCCCGACCACGACTCCCGCTCACCCAGCACCAGCACATCGCGCACCACCTCGACGCACCCACCACTGACCAGCGTCGCGAAGATCTCGAACACCGACACATCGAACGACACCGACGTCGACGCCAGCACCCGCGAACCCGGACCGATCCCCACCCGAGCCGCCAACTCCCCCACCGCGGCGACCACATTGCGCTGCGTGACCCCCACACCCTTCGGCTCACCCGTCGAACCGGAGGTGTACATCACATACGCCAGGTTCTCCGGCCGGGCGTGCCTCAGCTCAGGCAGGTGACCGTCAAGTTCGGGTTCGTCGACGTGGATCCGTGGCAGCCCCTCGGGGATCACGTGCTCGGTGGAGTGGTCGACCAGCACCACCGGCGGCTTCGCACCCGCCAGCACCGCGTCCAGCCTGGCACTCGGATAACGCGGATCGATCGGCAGATACGCACCACCCGCCCGCCACACCGCCAGCAACCCCACCACCAGATCCACCGAACGCGGCAGAGCCAGACCCACCACCACGTCCGGCCCCACACCCGCCGCCACCAGACGCCCAGCCAGCACCGACGCCCGCGCATCCAGCTCCCGGTACGACAACTCCACCCCGTCACACACCACCGCCACCGCACCCGGCGACACCCCAACCCGCCCCGCCACCAACGACACCACCGTGTCACCGGCGGTCTCCGAGACGGTGTTGTCCACGGCGACTGCCGTGGATGGGGCGGCCGGCGCCAGGTAGTCCCGTTCGTGGGGCAGCAGGACGTCGACCACGACCGCGGGCAGCGCCGGGTCGGCCACCACCTGCTCCAGGACCCGCACGAACCGCTCGGCCAGCTCCTCGGCGGTCTCCCGGTCGAACAGGTCGAGCGCGAACTCCAGATGACCGGCCAGCGTCCGCTCCCCGGACTCGGCTCGCACCTCGTTCATCGTCAGTCGCAGGTCGAGGGTGAGCGGCTGTGCGCCGGCCGGTTCGGGGTGGTCGGTGTCCTCCAGGGCGAACAGCACCTGGAACAGCGGGTGGTGGGGGGCCCGGTGGTCGGGGGCCAGCGCTGCCACGAGGTGGGCGAACGGCACGTCCTCGTGTTCGGCCGCAGCCAGCGCCTTGGTGTGGACGCGGTCCAGGAGCGTGCCGAAGGAGGGGTTGCCGGACAGGTCCGCGCGCAGTACCCCGAACGCCTCGGCGCCCTGGGCCGCCGGGGCGGGTGAGCCGATCACGATGTCGTCGCCGGCGCCCATGCGGGACAGGAGAACCGCGAAGGCGGACCGGAGGACCGTGGACGGCGTGATTCCACGGCCGGCGGCCAGCTTCTCCGACGCGGCGAACAGCTCCGGCCGCAGTTCGAAGTCGGCCACCGCGCCGCGGGAACTCGCCGCCGCGGGCCGCGGGCGGTCGGCCGGCAGCTCGATCGGCTCGCGGGCGCCGGACAGTTCGGCCCGCCAGTACGCCAACTGCTGCGTCAGCCTGCTCTCGCCCGCGGAGGATGGGGTCACGACAACAGCTCCGTTTCTGGTTGCACCGTGTCATCGGACACGCATCGATCGTCTCGATCCGGACCTGCGGATCCCCGGTCACCGTGCGGACCGGCGTCATCGGCCCCGCACGGCTCGGCTCGGACAGCCGTCCGCGCCGCCGGTCGGCCTGCCGCGGAAAGCGGCGGCCCGGCGGCCACGACAAACGTTTAGCCATAAACCGAAGTGAAGACCGGTCAAATCGCGGTCGACCCGACGGGAAATTCAGTCATTGCTCTCGCCGCCGGAGATTAGCGGGCCCGAGCGGCTGTTGTCTGCGGTGGTCGGGAGCGGAATCCGGAATTGCTCATTCCACGGTAAAGATTTGGTTCGTTTCGCGACCGGGGAGCCCGGATCCATGCTCCGCGACGGCCCGCGGCGCCCGGCCGGCCGCCGCGACGATCACGCTCCGGACCAGTTGGTTTCATGGCGCACCGTAGTGAATGAGGAGTCCCGTTCCAACCGGTCCCCGAAATGCTCCGTCGCGGTACCATCCGGTCGACCCACTATCCGATCGGGACGCCGAAGGGAAGGCCGCGCGCCGTACGGCGTGTCCGGTCTTTTCCAGCGAGCACCTGCAATCAGACCACATTCGTCACACTGCGCTACAGAGCATCAACACGGGGGAATGGCGATGCACGAGCACCTGCGCCTTCGCGGACCGCGCCCGACTGACCCTCAGTCGCATCCGCACCAAACCTGCCGAGCCGGATTAAATCCGGCATCCCCTCTCCTCGGACGATATCGGCACGGCACCGAAATAACGGAAAGCCGCACAACCGACATGCCAGGGCGGTCGGAATGACAATAGAGCCGAAAGGTGACATCCGGATAGTTCTGGTCGACGACCACCGGCTGTTCCGGGAGGGCGTCCGGGTGATCCTCTCCGTGGAACGCGACCTCCGGGTCGTCGCGGAGGGCGGAGCCGGGGAGGCGGTGGGCATGGTGGCCGAGCACCACCCGGACATCCTGCTGCTCGGGGTGCAGCGGCCGGGCTCGGCCCCGATGATGACGATCCGCCAGGTCACCAGGGTCTCGCCCGCCACACAGGTCGTCATCCTCTCCACCCACTCCGACAACGACCTGATCCTCAGCCTGGTGACCGCCGGGGCCGCCGCGTATCTGTCGAAGAACATCGGGGGGCAGGAGCTGCGGTCCGAACTCCGGCTGGCGGCCTGCAACAGCAGGATGTTCACGGTGCGGGTACCGCGGGCCAGGATGGCCGGCCACCAGGTGCCCGTGCGCCCGCTGGTCGCGCTGACCGACCGGGAGACCGAGGTCCTGCGGCTCGTCAGCCAGGCGATGACCAACTCGCAGATCGCCACCAAGCTCTTCGTCAGCGAGGCCACCGTCAAACGGCATCTGACGAACGTCTTCACCAAGTTCAAGGCCCGCTCCCGGCTGGACGCGGTGAACCGGGCCTTCGCGCTGGGCCTGCTCGACGGCCACGAGGGCCGGGCCGGCATCGGCTGACCCGGGGGCGCCCACCCGGCCGGCCCGCGTCCCCTACCGGACTGTCTTCTTGCCGAAGACGGACCGGGCCCACGCGTAGCCGACCACGGCGATCCCAGCGCACCACACCACGGACAGCCAGGCGTGGTCACCGACCGGCTGGTCGGTGACCAGGCCCCGCAGCGCGTAGATGACGTGGGTGATCGGCTCGTTCCTGGCGAACGCCAGCAGCCAGCCGGGCATGCCGTCGAGCGGTGCGAAGGCACCCGACAGGAACGGCAGGAGCGAGACCAGCGACGCCATGCTCGCCGCGGAGGACGTGTTCGCCGCGGCGAGTCCGATGCCGGTCGCCAGCCACGAGATCGCGAACAGCATCAGCAGCACGATGCCGGCCGCCGCGAGCCAGCGCAGCGGGCTGCCGCTGGGCCGGAAGCCCATGCCGAGCCCGGCCAGCACGACCACCACGACACCGAACCCGGTGCGGATCGTGTTGCCGACGACATGCCCGACGAGGACCGAGCCCCGGGAGATGGCGAGGGTGCGGAACCGGTCGATGACGCCCTCGTTCATGTCGGTGCTCACCGCGACGGCGGTGGCGCTGCACGAGTAGGCGGCGCCCATCACGACGATGCCGGGGATCAGGTAGTCGATGTACCGTCCGCCGCCGACGTCGAGCGCGCCGCCGAAGGCGTAGTTCATCAGGCACAGCAGCACGAGCGGCAGGGTGATCGACATCAGCAGGGTCGACGGGTTGCGCCGGGTGTGCCGGAGCACCCGGCGGATCATGGTCGTCGAATCGGACACCGCGTAGCCGATGGCGCTCATCAGATGGTCGCTTCCTGTGCGTCGGCCTCGTCGGCGCCGCGGCCGGTGAGCGCGAAGAACACGTCGTCGAGATCCGGGGAATGGATGGAGAGGTTGTCGACGTCGATGGATCGGTCACCGAACTTGTCCAGCAGGCCCTTGATCGAGGCCACGCTGCCGTCGCTCGGCACGTCCACCGAGAGCAGGTCGCCGTTGCTCCTCGGGTCGCCGAGGATGCCGCGGGCGGCGTCCAGGCTCTGCTGGTTGGCGAAGGTGAGCGTCACATAGCCGCCGGGCACGCGCTTCTTCAGCTCGTCCGGGGTGCCCTCGGCGACCAGCCGGCCGCCGTCCAGCAGGGCGATCCGATCGGCCATGTGATCCGCCTCGTCCAGCATCTGGGTGGTGAGGAAGATGGTGGTGCCCTCCGCGACCAGCTCGGAGACGAGCTGCCACATGGTGCGCCGGCTCCGCGGGTCCAGGCCGGTCGTCGGCTCGTCGAGGAAGATGATCGCGGGGCGCCCCATGAGGCTCATCGCCAGGTCGAGCCGGCGCTTCATGCCGCCGGAGTAGTGGGTCGCGGCCTTCCGGGCGGCGTCCACCAGGTCGAACCGCTCCAGCAGTTCGGCCGTCCGCGCCCGGCCCTCCCGCTTGCCCAGATGCGCCAGGTCGGCCATCAGCAGCAGGTTCTCCTCGCCGGTGAGCAGCTTGTCGACCGCCGAGAACTGGCCGGTGACGCCGATCGCCGCGCGCACCGCGCGGGGCTCCCGGGCCAGGTCGTGGCCGGCCACCCGGGCCTGCCCGGCGTCCGCGCCGATCAGCGTGGTGAGGATCTGGACGGTGGTCGTCTTGCCGGCGCCGTTCGGGCCCAGCAGGGAGAACACGGTGCCGGCGGGAACCTCGAAGTCGATGCCGTCGAGCACCGTCTGCGGGCCGAACGACTTCCTGAGCCCGACCACCTCGATCGCGTTGGTTGAGGGCGCGCTTGTCATGTAGTCCTCATCTTCTCGTCGACCTCTCATCGACGGACGCTGGATGGCCTGCGAAGGCACCTGCCGCGCGGTGCGAGGGGGGAGGCTGGACGGCTCGTCGAGAGCGAGTCCGCCGGACGGACTCCGGCCGGTCGGGGGCGGGCTGCCCGAGGTCGGCCGCCCGGCGCAGCCAAGGTAGGGCGCCCGCGGAATTCGAGCAATATCGCGACGTGCGCGACCGGCTCCACCAAGTCGCGCCTGTCCGGGCGGGGTTGACGGCCGCATGCGGATATTCCGCAGGCGGCCGGCGCACGGCCGGAGGCACGGATCGGCCATCGCGCCGGCGCCGGTTCCCGGCCCGGCGCGAGACGGTACCGGGCCGGCACGCGCGGAGCCAGCGGTGACCGTAAGAAGCCCCAGGCGGCAGGGGCCGCGCCAACCACCTGGTTCCGGCCAGCGGCGGCCGGCCGACGTGCGCACGAGGGCGCGGTTCCGCGCGGGCCACACAATGAGACGAAAGTCGTAGGCGACGTACCACCCCCCGCTCAACTAGGAGTCGAGGGGCGCAGAGCGGATCGCGGAGTCCGGAACTCGCTGTTTTACTCACGGCTGGCGGGACGATCTCGGCGCCAGGCGGCCGGCAGGGCGCCGGAGGTCCGCACACCTCCGACCGGAAACGGGGGTCCGCGATGTTTCGAAACGGGGGCAACACATTGGGCGTCACATACGTAAGTTCCCTGCGGCAGAACCGGGTGGCCGCACGGCCCCGGCTGACCGAGGTCCGCGACATCCGGGACAGTGACATCGTCACCGTCTCGATCGCCTCGCTGCTGCCGGCGAACTCCCCGCGGCTCACGGAGGTGGACGAGCACATACAGGTGCTCTCCGAGACCGACTCCGAACTCCCTCCCATCCTGGTGCACCGCGACAGCCTGCGGGTGATCGACGGCATGCACCGGCTGCGCGCCGCGCAGCGGCGGGGCGCGACGACGATCGCCGTGCGGTACTTCGACGGGGACGAGCGTGAGGCCTTCGTCCTGTCGGTACGGCTCAACAGCGCGCACGGCCTGCCCCTGACGCTGGCCGACCGCAAGAACGCGGCGCTGCGGATCATCAACTACCACCCCGAGTGGTCGGACCGGTCCATCGCCGGACTGGTCGGCATCTCCGACAAGACGGTCGGCGCCATCCGGCGGCGGGAGGGCGACAAGCTCCCCCAGCTGACCAGCCGGATCGGCCGGGACAACGAGAGCTACCCGCTCAACGCCATGCAGGGCCGGCTGCGCGCCAGCGAACTGTTCCGGCAGAACCCCGACGCCAGCACCCGTGAGGTCGCGCGGCTGGCCGAGATCTCCGCCACCACCGCCAAGGACGTCCGCAACCGGCTGCTGCGCGGCGATGACCCGGTGCCGCCGAAGCAGCGCGAGCGGCAGGGCGGCACGGCGCAGCCCGTCCGGCCGGCCCAGCCGGTCCGTCCCGCGCCGGCCCGGACGGCCCGGGCCCGGCGGCCCTCGGCCGTCGAGCTGAGCCGGCTGCGTACCGACCCCTCGCTGCGGATGTCGGAGTCGGGCCGTACGCTGCTGCGCTGGCTGGAGGCGCTGGGCAGCAACGAGGGCGAATGGGCGGCGATCGCCGACTCCGTGCCCAGCCACTGCGCGCCGGCCGTCGCGGAGATGGCCCGGCGGCGGGCCGACGACTGGCAGAGCTTCGCTATGGCTCTGGACCGGCGCGTTCGGATAACTTCCGTTTAGCCGGCGGGTTGCGGCCGGCCCGCCCGTCACCGACCAAGCCTGACTTATATTCAGTCGGACTTCCGGCCGAGTCCGACTTCTGTTCAGCCGGACTTCGTTATCGGTCCGGCCGCGGTTCGACTCGACCTGGCGCAGCCTGACTCGAATTCAGTCGAACCGCGATTTCACCCGGCCGCGATTCGACCGGACCTTGATTCGGCGGATGATCCGGCCGAACCCCTTCACCCGGACAATTCGCACCATCCTGCGGAGAGGCATCATGAGCGTGAACCCATTCGACGACGAGTCCGGCCGGTTCTTCGTGCTCGTCAACGACGAGGAACAGTATTCGCTGTGGCCGGCCTTCGCCGAGATCCCCAAGGGCTGGCGGGTCGTGTTCGGCGAGGAGGGCCGGGCCGAATGCCTGGACTTCGTCGAGAAGAACTGGACGGACATGCGTCCCAAGAGCCTGCGGGTGGCCATGGAGGCGGACAGCGGCGGCGCCGTCGCCTGATCCCCGGTCACCGGAGGCCCGGTTCGCCTCACCCGGCCCGAACCGCGCCTCCGGTGTTCCGACCCTGGTTCCGACCCGCAGCGGAAGACCTCCGGGCATCCCAGAAAGGGACTCACGCATGCCTGGCATCTCCAGATCCGCACGGCGCCGGCATTACCTGCTGTGCGCGCCGACCCACTTCGACGTCCGCTACTCCATCAACCCATGGATGGACCCCGGGCAGCCGACCTCCGGCGATCTCGCCGTCTCCCAGTGGCAGCGGCTGCACGGCCTGCTCGTCGACCTGGGGCACACCGTTGAGCTGATCGAGCCGGTGCCCGGTCTGCCCGACATGGTGTTCGCCGCCAACGGCGCGATCGTGGCGGACGGCCGTGCGCTGGTGGCGCGGTTCCGCCATCCGGAACGGGCCGGGGAGGCCCCCGCCTACCTCGCCTGGTTCCGCGACCGCGGCTACCCCGACGTACGCCAGGCCACCGTGGCCAACGAGGGCGAGGGCGACTTCCTGACCGCCGGCAAGCTGATCCTGGCCGGCCAGGGGTTCCGCAGCGATCCCGCCTCGCACGACGAGGTACGCGCCTTCTTCGGCAAGGAGGTGCTGAGCCTGCGCCTGGTGGATCCGCGCTTCTACCATCTCGACACGGCGATCGCCGTACTCGACGAGGAGGAAGTCATGTATCTGCCGCAGGCGCTCTCCCCGGAGAGCCGGGAACTGCTCGCGGAGCGCTACCCCGACGCGATCACCGCCACCGAGGACGAGGCCTGTCTGTTCGCCCTCAACGCGGTCTCGGACGGCCGTCACGTGCTGCTTCCGACGGCGGCCACCCGGCTCGCCGCCCAGTTGCGGGAACGCGGTTTCGAGCCGATCGGCGTCGACACCAGCGAGTTGCTCAAGGCGGGCGGCGGTGCGAAGTGCTGCACGCTGGAGCTGCACGAGACGGCGCCCGAACCGGCCGGCCCGAACTGACCACGGCACACACGCGTCCGCGGCCGGTCCCTCGAGGACCGGCCGCTCGTCCGTGTACGGCCCTTGCGTCGCGGCTTCCGCCGACCGCTCGACTTCGCGTATTCGTAGCCGGGTTCAGTCTTCGGCGGCGAGGTGCGCGGCCAGTTGGGAGCGGCCCCTGATGCCCAGTTTCCGGTAGACGCGGGTCAGATGCTGTTCGACGGTGCTGACCGTGATGGACAGGCTGCCGCTGATCTCCAGGTTCGTCCTGCCCAGCGCGGCGAGTTCGGCGACGCGCAGCTCCGCCGTGCTGAGCGCGTCCGCGCCGCCGGCCTCCGGTTCGGTGCGCGCGGTCGCCGACAGGCGGGGCAGCACCGAAACCGACGCCACGCTGCGGGACATCGCCCCCCGGTCCGGCCCCGGCATCCGGGGTGCCGGCACGGCGACGCGCCGCTGGGGCAACCGGTCCAGCATGCGTGACGTCCGGTACGCCTCCCAGCGGTGACCGCACTCGGTGAACTTCCCAGCCGCCTGCCGCAGTGTTCCGCGCCGCTCTCCCGGTTCCCCGGCGAGCGCCAGCACCCGCAGGGCCAGGCCGCGGGTGCAGCCGTCCGTCTCGGCGGCCAGCGCCAGTTGCCCGGCCGCGAGCCGCCGGGCGGCGGCCGGATCGCCGAGCGCGAGGTGGGCCGCCGCCAGATCGGCCCGCCAGGGCGCCACGGCCGGCAGGTCGGTGCCGCGGGCCGCGAGCAGCCGGCCGCACTCGGTGAAGTCATGCACCGCGGCCAGCAGTTGACCGGTGGCCAGGAGGTACTGCCCGCGGGCCCTGAGGAACCGGATGCCGGGCAGGGTCCGCAGCACACCGTCCGGCAGCTCGTGCGTCAGCAGATCGGCGGCTCGCTCGTACTCCTCGGCCTCCGTCCACGCGAGCAGCAGCGTGCCGAGCGGGTCACAGATCGCCGCCCCCCAGTCCTCGGGAGGGAGCAGGCTGAGCGCGTGCCGGGCCAGATCGGCCGCGTAGGAGACGTCACCGCTGCGGAGCACCGCCGAGGACCACATGCCGGTGAGCACCGCCTGCCAGGTCACCGCGCCACGCCGGTCGGCATCGGCCTTGAGGGAGCGCCACCAGGTCTCGGCGTCCTGCGTCCGGCCGGCGTGGACCAGCGCCAGCACCGCGGTCATCAGGGCTTCGAGGGTGTCGTCGGCGAGCCGGCAACTGCGCAGGAGGCGTTCGGCGGCGTCGACCGACGCGGGGTCACCGGGCCGGGCCCAGCTGCCCGACAGCGCCGTGGCGGTGAGCCGCCACGGGTCGTCGGCGGCGAGGACGGCCGACTCGGCCGGCATGGTGGACTCCGCCGCGGCGGGTGGGCCGTCCTCGAGAGGCCCGAACCACCAGGTGTGGGCGAGGTGGAGGCCGGTCCCGGTCCGGGGGTCGGGTGCCATGGCGGCCAGGGTCCGCCGGCTCCGCCGCCAGGCCGTCTCGTCGCCCTCCCACAGGGCCTGGCGCGCGGTGGCGGCCGCTTCGCCCCGGGCAGTCGGCACGGTGCCGTCGGCCGGGAGTTCCCGCAGCGCTTCCAGGTACCGCCTGCTCGCCGAGGGTGCCATGCGCCACGTGTGATGGGCCAGTTCGGCCAGCAGGTGCCGCTTGCCGGTGGTTGTGTCCGCGGCGGTGAGGGCCAGTTCGAGGCTTTGTACGGCGAAGTCCGGGTCGTTCTCCGCGACGGCCTGCTCGGCTGCCCCGCGCAGCACGGGCACCGTCCAGCGCGCCGGGGCCGAGCCGGCGGCGACGAGGTGGGCCGCCACCTCCCTCGCCGGTGCGGTCTGCCGGAACTTGGCTTCGGCCGCGCGCAGTTGGGCGGCGGTACGGGCCTCGGGCGCCAGCCCCGCGAGGACCGCCGACTCGATCACCGCGTGCCGGAACCGGCCGTCGGTCAGCAGCCCGGAGCGGGTCAGCGCGTCGAGGGCCTCCTCGGCCACGCCCGGCTCGATGCCGACGAGGGCGGCGAGGAGCGCGGCGGGCACCCTGCCGCCGTGGACCGCGAGGACACCGGCCACCTCGGTCAGGGGCAGGTCCCAGCGGTCGAGGTAGGAGGCCAGGGCGCGGGTGAACGCGCTGCCGGCCGCCGGAGCGGCACCGATGTCACCGATGGTGAGGTAGTCGTCGATCAGGGCGTCGACCAGCAGTGGGTTGCCCGCCGCGAGATGGTGGATCCGGGCCGGGACGCCGTCGCCGGCGCGTCCGTCGAGCAGGTCGCGCACGGACCGCTCGGACAGCGGGGCGAGCCGGAGGTGGTGGTGCGGGTGACGGGTGAATCCCGTGCGGCAGGCGAGCCGTGTGTCGCGGTCCTCCGGACGCGTGGTGTCCCGGAGGCTCAGCACCATGGTCAGCCGCGTCGGGCGGAGTCTGCGCTGGAGGTGCTGGAGCAGCAGCAGGGAGGCGCTGTCCGCGAGGTGCACATCGTCGACGACCAGGGCCGTCGGGCGTTGCCGTGCCTCTTCCAGGAGCACCTTGGCGAGCCGCCACACCGCGTTCGTGAGCGCCGGGGGCGCCGTCCCGGGTCCGCCGGCGGCGCCGCCGCGTCCGGTGTCCGCGCAGGCCGCCATGATGTGCGCGGCCTCCTCGGCGGCGGCCGGGGGCAGGTCCGGGCCGGCGAGCAGCTGGTCGATGACGCCACCCGCGAGGGTCCGCTCGTCCGCCGCTGCCGTGGCGCTCAGCGCCCGCACGCCCTCCCGGACGGCGCCGTCGAGGAACTCGTCCAGCAGCCGGGTCCTGCCGCTCGCGACTCCCCCGCTGACCAGGATCAGCCGGCCCGGACCCGTACGGCCCGCGGCCAGCCGCTCCCGCAGGAACGCGAGCGCCCGGTCCGGGTCCGGCTCCGTCACCGTCGTCCCGATCGAGGGAACGCGTGCCGCGCTGTCACTGCTCGTCTTTCCATACACCCTGGAACCCCGTCGATCCTCCGGGAAACCCCCGATTCCCCGCGCCCAATGAGGGGATGGCGCCACTGGACGGCCGACGTTTCCAGATCGACCGGCGACCGGCAACTTCCGCACCCGACCAACCTGTTCGGGAACGACGGGGTGCCGCTCCCGAAGGCCGAGGGCGACGACGGGCGCCGCGCGGGACGTCAGTCCGCCGCTCGGCGGCCCCAGGCGGTCCCGCCGAGCACCAGTACGCCACCGACGACACCGGGCGTCCCGAGCCGTTCCCCGCCGAGGGCGATGCCGGCCGCCGCGGCCCACAGCGGCTCGGTGCCCAGCAGCAGGCTGACCCGGGACGGTGAGGTGCGGCGGACCGCCCACATCTGCACGAAGAACGCGAACAGTGTGCACAGGGCCGAGAGGAAGAGCAGGCCGGTCCACTCACGCCCGCCGAAGCCGGCCGCGGCCGCCCACGGTGCCGGGCCGCCGGCCCCGGCCGACAGGGCGGCGAACACGGCGACCGCGGTGCCGAGCTGGACGGTCGTGAGCGGAAGGGCGCCCGCGCCGCGGACGGAGCGGAGCCGGGACATGACGAGGACGTGCAGGGTGCGGACGAGCGCGGCGAGCAGCATCAGCAAGTCGCCCGCCGACGGCCGGGTGAAGCCGCCGCCCTGGGTGAGGAGTACGACGCCGAGCACCGACAGGGCCGCGGCGCCGAGGAAGGCGGCGGTGGGCCGGGTGCGGGTGACCGCGGCCTCGGCGAGCGGGGTGAAGATCATGGTGAGGCTGATGATCAGGCCGGCGTTGGTCGCCGAGGTGTGCACGACCCCGTATGTCTCGAGCAGGAAGACGCCGCTGAGGATCAGCCCCAACAGGGCCGCGCCGCGCCACTGCGCGCCGGTCAGGGCGCGCAGGGAGCGCAGTCCGACGGCCCCGAGCACGGGCAGCACCAGCGCGAACCGCAGCACCAGGACGGCGAGCACCGTGCGGGCGGTGGTGATGTCCTTCGCGGCGAGGTAGCTGGCGCCCCAGCACACCGCGACGAGCAGTACCGGCAGGTCGGTGTGCCAGGTGCGGCGGGGCGCGAGGGCGCCGGGTACGGCGATCGACGACATCGGGGCGGCTCTCCCGGTCTTTCGAGGGCCTCTGACAGTTGCCGTCGTCCGCCCGGAGGGCGGGCCACGCACCAGGCGTCGCGGGGCAGGCGGGAATCGTCGGACAGGCCCTGGGGGGTGCGCAGACGTCGGCGGCTCGCACGGGGCGCGATCACCGTACCGGCGGGGACGATCTTCGGGCCAGGCCTTTGCCGCCGGGGTGCCCTCCGTGTCCTCGAGCGGTCAGAACGACCCGTACTCGGGACTGCCCAGCAGGTCGTAGCTCTGGATGGAGACGCCCGAGGCGGTGACGCGGCCTCCCGTGTGCCCGAAGCGGGCGGGGACGGCGCCCTCCGTGAACAGCCGGCGGCCGGCGCCGAGGACGACCGGGAAGGTCAGCAGGTGAAGGGTGTCGACCAGCCGCAGGTCCACCAGGGAGCGGACCAGGGCGCCGCTGCCGTGGATCTGGAGTTCGCCTTCGGTGCGCTCCTTGAGGACGGCCACCTCCTTGGCCAGGTCGCCGGAGACGACGGTGGTGCCGGACCACTCGGGTGCCTGGAGGGTGGAGGAGACGACGTATTTGGGCAGGGCGTTGAGCCTGCCCGCGATCGGGTCGGCGGGGTCGGTCATCTTCGGCCAGTAGGAGGCGAAGATCTCGTAGGTGCGGCGGCCGAGCAGGAAGGCTCCGGTGCGGTCGAAGACCTCGGTGACGAAGCGGCCGAAGTCGTCGTCGCCGTACGGGAAGCTCCAGCCGCCCTGGTCGAAGCCGCCGCTGGTGTCCTCCTGGGGGCCGCCGGGCGCCTGGTACACGCCGTCGAGGCTGACGAAGATGGTGGAGACGAGCTTGCCCATGACGGGTGCCTTCTTCCGGGTGCGGGATCTGCTGTCATCAGGTCGGACCCCGCCCGCACCCGGAACTCATCGGTTCAGCCGGCGTGGGTCGAGAACAGTCCGCCGGTCGGGCCCTGCTTGTCGCCGCCCTGGGCCTTCTTCAGGGCGTTGGCGAGGCTCTCGATGGTGAGGGACTGCAGGATCACCCGGCCGTTGCCCTCCAGGGTGGCCAGGGACAGGCCCTCGCCGCCGAAGACGGCGTTCATGATGCCCTGCCGGTTCAGTCCGCCGACGCGCTGGACGCCGTACTGGATGCCCTCCTCGAAGGCGACGACGCAGCCGGTGTCGACCTCGATGCGGCCGCCGAAGTCCGCCGGGTTCAGGTCGATGAAGTTGCCCGCGCCGGCGATGATCACCGTGCCGTGCCCGGTGAACTTCTCCAGGACGAAGCCCTCGCCGCCGCTCATGCCGGTGCGGCCGCCCTGGAAGGCGATGCCGAAGTCGACGCCGGCCTCGGCGGCCACGAAGGCGTCCTTCTCGGCGAACCACGCGCGCGTGCCGTCCAGCTCCAGGGCGCGCATCTCGCCGGGCAGCACGCCCGCGAAGCCGACGGTGCCCTCACCGCCCTGGGAGGTGAAGTACTGGAACGCCAGTGACTCACCGGCCAGCATGCGCTGGCCGACCTGCATGGCGGTGCCCATGGCCTGGCGCAGCATGCCGCCCATGCCGCCGGAGCCGTTCTGCTGCCGGTCGCCGTTGCCCGACGGGCCGGACAGACGGGTCTCCATGGTCACGTTCGTCGTCTTGAACAGGAACTTCCCCGCTTCGCAGTACACGGTCTGGCCGGGGCGCAGGTTGACGACCGCCATCTGCATGGCGTTGCCGACGATCTCTTGCTGAAGGGTCACGCGGGGAGAACGCGAGAGGTGGAGCGAAGAGTTCCGGGTGTGACGAGATCGATGTCCGTACGCCGCCGGTGAACGGTGCTCGTGGCGGCTGGGATGGACGCATGACGACGACGAACGGATCTCTCGACGGCAAGGTGGCCCTGGTGACCGGCGGCAGCCGGGGCATCGGGGCGGCGGTCGCGCTGCGGCTCGCGCGCGCGGGTGCGGATGTGGCGGTGACCTATGTGAACGGCAAGGAGGCGGCGGACGGCGTGGTGCGGGCCGTGGAGGCGCTGGGGCGGCGGGCGGTGGCGCTGCGCGCGGACTCCGCCGACCCGCGGGAGGCGGCGGGCGCGGTGCGCCGGGCGGCCGAGGCGTACGGCGGTCTCGACGTGCTGGTGAACAACGTGGGCGTGGGTCTGCTGGGCCCGCTGGACACGCTGACCCCGCAGGACGTCGACCGGGTGCTCGCGGTGAACGTGCGCGGGGTGTTCCTGGCATCGCAGGCGGCCGCCGCGCTGATGGCGGACGGCGGGCGCATCGTCACCGTCGGCACGTGCATGACGCAGCGGGTACCGGGGCCCGGCGGGACGCTGTACGCGATGAGCAAGTCTGCCCTGGTGGGGCTGACCAGGGCGCTGGCCCGGGAGCTGGGCGGGCGCCGGATCACCGCCAACATCGTCCATCCGGGTCCGACGGACACGGACATGAACCCGGCGGACGGTCCGTACGCGGCGGCGCAGGCGGCGATGACCGCGCTGGGCCGCTTCGGGACGGCCGACGAGGTGGCGGCGACGGTGGCCCATCTGGCGGGTCCGGACGCGGCCTATGTCACCGGCGCGGAGTTCTCCGTGGACGGCGGGCACGCGGCCTGAGGCGGTCCGTGGGGCGCACCGGTGCGGTCCCTCCGGTGCGCCTACGCGCGCGGGCCGCTGGGCCTGCCACCGCCGCGCGGCGCGTGCCGCTGGGTACGCGCGCATGCCGCTGGGTACGCGCGCGTGGCGCCGGGTACGGGTGGCGCCCGGTCAGCCGCCGAGCTCCTGGTGGCGGGCGGCGAGGGCGGTGGCGCCCTCCTCGGTCGGGGTGCCGAAGACGCGGAGGCGGGAGATGCCGCCGTCGGGGTAGATGTCCACGCGCGCGTGGGTGCCGACGGCCGGCTCCGGCAGGACGAAGCGGTGGTCGGTGTCCGGCTGGAGGCGCGTGCGGGGCAGGATCTCCCGCCAGTCGCCGTCCTCGCCGTCCCTGACGGACACCGACGCCCAGCCGGCGCTGTTGCCCTTCAGGTACGCCGTGTCGATCTCGACGGCGCGGATCCGCGCCTGGGCGGCCAGCCGGTAGCGGATCCAGTCGTTGCCCCGGTCGCGGCGGCGGCGCGTCTCCCAGCCGTCGTCCATCTTGCGGGAGCGGCCGGGCTGGATGGTGTTGGTGGCCGGGGAGTAGAAGAGGTCGGAGGCGTCCTCGACCCGGCCGCCGTTCTCCAGCGCGACCACGTCGAAGGTGCCGAGCGCCTCGAGCCACCGCGGGTCCGGGACGACCTCGCCGTACACCCGCAGGCGCGCGATGCCGCCGTCGGGGTGCTGGTTGACCCGCAGGTGCGTGAAGCGCTGCTCGGCGGAGACCGCGAAGCCGTTGGCCGCGTGGCCGCCGACCTGGGTGCGCGGGACGAGCGTCGTCCACTTCACGTCGTCGCCCAGCAGTCGCTCCGGGGACGGGGAGCCGGGTACCGACGTGCCCTCCACCGAGACGGCCTGCGGGTAGTTGCCGCGGAAGTGGGCGGTGTCGACCACGATCCCGCGGATCAAGCCGGGCGCGCCGAGCCGGACCAGCGCCCAGTCGTGGTCCTCGTCCGTCGGCCAGGGGTGTCCGGCGGAGGCGCCGCGCCGGCGTCGGGTCTCCCAGCCGTCCATGATCTTGCCCTTGTGCCCGAAGTGCTCGGGGTCGAACTCGGCCCGCTCGGGCACCAGCAGGTTCTCCCGCTGGGCGAAGAACTCGTCGTTGGCGGCGATGACACCGGCGCCGAGCCGCCGGTCGGCGAGGTTGGCGTACTGGGTGAAGGGGAAGTCCGCGGTGCGGTAGTCCGCGTAGGGGTCGCCTCCTCCGTAGGGGTTCGCGTCGCCGGTGAAGCTCGCAATCGCCGTCACTGTGATCAGGGTTTCCTTTCGGTGGTCGGCCGCCGCGGTCGCGGGGTCCGGGGTTCAGGGGGTACGGGTCAGCAGTCGGCCCTTCGGTTCGGTGAACTCGCCGTCGGCGGCGATGCGTTCGCCGCGCAGCCAGGTGGACTTCACCACGCCGTACAGGGTGCGGCCGGCGTAGGCGGTGACCCGGTTGCGGTGCTGCAGGCCGGCCGGGTCGACGGTGAAGGTCTCGTCGGGGGCGAGCACGGCGAAGTCGGCGTCGCGGCCGGCCTCGATGGCGCCCTTGCGGGTCAGGCCGGCCAGGGCGGCCGTCCGGGTGGACATCCAGCGGACGACGTCCTCCAGGCCGTGGCCGCGCCGGCGGGCCTCGGTCCACACGGCCGGCAGGCTGAGCTGGAGGCCGGAGATGCCGCCCCACGCGGTGGCGAAGTCGGCCGTCTTCAGGTCGGCGGTGGAGGGCGAGTGGTCGGTGACGACGCAGTCGATGGTGCCGTCGGCGAGGGCCTGCCAGAGCAGGTCCTGGTTGGCGGCCTCGCGGATGGGCGGGCAGCATTTGAACTCGCTGGCGCCGTCCGGGACTTCCTCCGCGGTCAGGGTGAGGTAGTGCGGGCAGGTCTCCACCGTGAGGCGCACGCCCTCGGCGCGGGCGGCGGCGATCAGCGGGAGCGCGTCGCTGGAGGAGAGGTGCAGCACGTGCACGCGCGCGTCGAGGCGTTTCGCCTGCGCTATGAGGGTGGCTACGGCCGAGTCCTCGGCGCCGCGCGGGCGGGAGGCGAGGAAGTCGGCGTACCGGGGGCCGCCGTGCTGCGGGGCGGCGGCCAGCCGGTGCGGGTCCTCGGCGTGCACGATCAGCAGGCCGCCGAAGCCGGCGATCTCGGCCAGGGAGCGGGCGAGTTGCTCCTGGTCGAGGTGCGGGAACTCGTCGACGCCGGACGGGGAGAGAAATGCCTTGAAGCCGAAGACACCGGCGTCGTGCAGCGGTCGCAGGTCCGTCACGTTGCCGGGCAGGGCGCCGCCCCAGAAGCCGACGTCGATGTGCGCCTTGTCGGCCGCGACCTCCTGCTTGACCCGCAGGTTCGCGACCGTGGTGGTCGGCGGGAGGGAGTTGAGGGGCATGTCGACGAGCGTGGTGATGCCGCCGGCCGCCGCCGCGCGCGTCGCCGTCCAGAAGCCCTCCCACTCGGTGCGGCCCGGGTCGTTGACGTGCACGTGGGTGTCGACCAGGCCCGGCAGCAGCACGTGGTCGCCGAGGTCCTCCAGGCGTGCCGCGGCCGGTACTTCGGCGTCGTACGGCAGTACGGCCGTGATGGTGCCGGCGGACACGGTGACCGTGGCGGCCCGCGTCCCCTCCGGTGTGATGACGCGCGTCGAGCGCAGCACCAGTTCAGCGTCGGACACCCGGACCCCTCTCTCTGCCGCCGTTCACGCCCAGGAAACGGGATTTACACCCATGTAACGGACTTCAACGTTCTGTTGAAGGAGTCTTCACTCCCGCTCCCCCGCCGTCAAGGGGCACACTTCTGAACAGCGCCTCAGAGGCAGCGGCTGGACGTTTCCACAAAGCGGAATTAGAATTCCGATGAGCAGAACGTAGTTACGTACAAGCAGGGAGTCAACCGGCCGCCGGGTGGGCTTCTGCCCTCCCCGCCAGTCCCGAAAGGAACGTGCCGTGCCGACGTCCAGCGCCAGCACCACCGACTCCGCCAAGTCCTCCGCCGGCGGCGGGGTCCAGTCCCTGGAGCGTGCCTTCGATCTGCTGGAGCGGATGGCGGACGCGGGCGGCGAGGTCGGTCTGAGCGAGCTGTCCGCGACCAGCGGGCTGCCGCTGCCCACCATCCACCGGCTGATGCGCACCCTGGTGGTCTGCGGCTATGTACGCCAGCAGCCGAACCGCCGGTACGCGCTCGGCCCGCGGCTGATCCGGCTGGGCGAGTCCGCCTCCCGGCTGCTCGGCACCTGGGCGCGGCCCTACCTCGCCCGGCTGGTGGAGGAGACCGGCGAGACGGCGAACATGGCCCTGCTGGACGGCGACGAGATCGTCTACGTCGCGCAGGTGCCGTCGAAGCACTCGATGCGGATGTTCACCGAGGTGGGGCGCCGCGTGCTGCCGCACTCCACCGGGGTCGGCAAGGCCCTGCTGGCCGGCGTCCCCGACGACGAGGTCCGCGCCCTGCTCTCCCGTACCGGCATGCCGGCCGCGACGGAGAAGACCATCACCACGCCCGACGGTTTCCTGGCGGCGCTGGAGGAGGTGCGCCGGCAGGGGTACGCGGTGGACGACAGCGAGCAGGAGATCGGCGTCCGGTGCCTCGCGGTGTCCGTGCCCGACTCCCCCACCGCGGCCGCGATCTCCATCTCCGGACCGGCCGGCCGGGTCACCGAGGCCGCGACCGAGAAGATCGTGCCGGTGCTGCAGGGAATCGCCGTGGAGCTGTCCGAGGCCCTGGCGAGTTCGGGGGCCTAGGGCCTGTCGTCAAATTCCCGTCGTCGCCCGAAGGGCGGCCCTGCGGCGTCTGGTGCGTGCTCTCGGCGTGCCGGGCGGAAGTCCTCGTACTGGACGTACTTGGGCTTTCGCCCGGCGCGCCGAGTGGGGGTGCCCCCTCTGGGGGAGCGTGCCAGGCGTCGCGGGGCAGACGGGAATTTGACGACAGGCCCTGGCGGAGCCCGGCGGGGCCCAGGTGGCCCCGAAGGGCCACCGGGAACGACCCGCCGCGCGCAGAGGCCGGCGGCGGCGTATGCGTCCCCATCCTCATCGCACCGGCGGCTCCCCGAACAGGTCCACCGCCTCCCGGACCTCCGTCAGACCGCGCGCCAGCGCGCTGACCGAGCCGATCGCGCCCGCGATCAGTAACAGGGAGCGGCGCAGCCGGGGGGTCTCCGGGATGCCGCCGGCGGCCATCGCCGCGAGTGCGGCCAGCTCGTCCTCGGCTATCCCCCGGTCTCGGAAATCCGCCGGATGCGCGGCGAGTTCGCGGCGCAGCCGGGACACCGCGGTCCGCAGTCCCGCCACTCTCACGTCCTCGTCGCCGCCGGTCACCGGCCTCTGCTCCAAGCTCCGCGACACAGCCCTCCCCCTCACACGCCGTCGTGCGCGGGCCAGTAAACGCCACGCCGTCGGGGAGCGCCACCACGCGGACCGAAATTCAGCCCAAGGGGTCCGGCCGGCGCGGCCCGCGTCGGGTATGCAGGACGCATGACGGACAACCGGGACGGACACGGGGAGAGGATCGCCGGGCTGCTGCTGGCCGCCGGCGGCGGCAGACGGCTCGGCGGGCGGCCCAAGGCACTGCTGGAACACCGGGGACGTCCCCTGGTCGAACACGCGGTCGGAGTACTGCGGGCGGCCGGGTGCGGGCGGATCCATGTGGTCCTCGGCGCGGCGGCGGACGACGTCCGGGACCGGGCGGACCTGAGCGGCTGTGTCACGGTCCGCAACCCCGACTGGGCCGAGGGCATGGGCTCCTCCCTGCGCGCCGGACTCGGCTCACTCGCCGGTACGGGGGTGACGGCGGCCCTGGTGAGCCTGGTCGATCAGCCGGGCATCGGACCGGCCGCGATGGCCCGGGTGCTGGGCGCCTACGAGGACGAGAACTCGCTGGTCTCGGCCGCCTACGACGGCGTGCGCGGGCATCCGGTGCTGTTCGGCGCGGCGCACTGGGCGGGCGTCGCGGCCTCCGCCACCGGTGACCGCGGGGCCCGCGCCTACCTGCGGGAGCACGCGGCGGCGCTCAGGCTGGTGGAGTGCGCGGATGTGGCCGAGCCCTACGACATCGACACCGAGGCGGACCTGAGCCACCTTGAGTGAACGGGGTGGCACCGAGCGCCACCTTGCCTCGACGCGGAGACTCTCGACATCAACAAAACATTGAAGTTCCACGATGAGGAAACTACTATCCACTGTTCAGAAGCGCCCGGTCCCGCAGCGGGCGCCGATCGTCCATCTCGTGCCGCTTGGCACCCGGTGCCACCGCTGAAGGAAGTGACAGCTCATGTCCGCACCAGCGCCGTCCCCGCTGGCCATCGTCGACGCCGAGCCCCTGCCCCGGCAGGAGGAGGTCCTCACCGAGGCGGCGCTCGCCTTCGTGGCGGAGCTGCACCGGCGGTTCACCCCGCGCCGTGACGAACTCCTCGCCCGCCGCGCGGAGCGCCGCGCCGAGATCGCCCGCACCTCGACCCTGGACTTCCTCCCGGACACGGCCGCCGTCCGCGCGGACGACTCCTGGAAGGTCGCCCCGGCCCCGGCCGCGCTGAACGACCGGCGCGTGGAGATCACCGGTCCCACCGACCGGAAGATGACCATCAACGCGCTCAACTCGGGCGCGAAGGTCTGGCTCGCCGACTTCGAGGACGCCTCCGCACCCACCTGGGAGAACGTGGTCCTCGGCCAGGTCAACCTGGTCGACGCCTACACCCGGAACATCGACTTCACGGACCCCGGGTCCGGCAAGTCCTACGCCCTGCGCCCCGACGAGGAACTGGCCACGGTCGTCATGCGCCCGCGTGGCTGGCACCTGAACGAGCGCCACCTCGTCGACGCCGAAGGCGGGCCGGTGCCCGGCGCGCTGGTCGACTTCGGCCTGTACTTCTTCCACAACGCCCAGCGGCTGCTGGACCTCGGCAAGGGCCCGTACTTCTACCTGCCGAAGACCGAGTCGCACCTCGAGGCCCGCCTGTGGAACGACGTGTTCGTCTTCGCGCAGGACTACGTGGGCGTCCCGCAGGGCACCGTCCGCGCCACCGTCCTGATCGAGACGATCACGGCGGCGTACGAGATGGAGGAGATCCTCTACGAACTCCGCGACCACGCCTCCGGACTGAACGCGGGCCGCTGGGACTACCTGTTCTCCATCGTGAAGAACTTCCGGGACGGCGGGCCGAAGTTCGTCCTGCCGGACCGCAACGCGGTCACGATGACCGCGCCGTTCATGCGGGCGTACACCGAACTCCTCGTCCGCACCTGCCACAAGCGCGGCGCGCACGCGATCGGCGGCATGGCGGCGTTCATCCCGTCGCGGCGCGACGAGGAGGTCAACAAGGTCGCCTTCGAGAAGGTCAAGGCGGACAAGGACCGCGAGGCGAACGACGGTTTCGACGGCTCCTGGGTCGCCCACCCCGACCTGGTCCCGATCGCCATGGAGTCCTTCGACAGGGTGCTCGGCGACAGGCCGAACCAGAAGGACCGGCTGCGCGAGGACGTCCATGTCGAGGCGGCCGACCTGATCGCCGTCGACTCGCTGGACGCGAAGCCGACGTACCCCGGTCTCGTCAACGCCGTCCAGGTCGGCATCCGTTACATCGAGGCCTGGCTGCGCGGGCTCGGCGCGGTCGCCATCTTCAACCTGATGGAGGACGCGGCCACCGCGGAGATCTCCCGCTCCCAGATCTGGCAGTGGATCAACGCGGGCGTCGAGTTCGAGAACGGCGAGAAGGCCACCCCGGAACTGGCCCGCAAGATCGCCGCGGAGGAACTGGCGGCCATCCGTGCGGAGACCGGCGAGGAGGCCTTCGCGGCCGGCCACTGGCAGCAGGCGCACGACCTGCTGCTCCAGGTGTCCCTCGACGAGGACTACGCCGACTTCCTGACCCTGCCGGCGTACGAGCGGCTGAAGGGCTGACGGGCTCCGCACCTCGACGGGGGCCGCCGGGGCTCGTCCGGCCGGCACGGGCCCCGGCCGGGTGGCTCCGGGGATCTCCCCCGGGCCACCCGTCAGCCGAAGTGGACCGCCCCGTCCTGCTCCACCCCCGGCCTGCCGTGCAGGTCGGGCACCCGCTTGAGCCAGTCCGGGCGGCCCTGCTGCGTCCTCGCCGCGCGGGCGGTCTCCTCGGCGGCCAGTTCCGCCCGGCTCGGGAAGTCGGTCGGCAGCCAGTCGGCCGACAGCCGCACCCGCCGCAGCAGATAGTCGACATAGGCGGCCCGGACGTCGTCGGGGGTCGCGAAGCCCGCGTCCTCGGCCAGCCAGGCGTCCGGCACCTCGGCGACGATCCCGCGCAGCAGCTCCTCGGTCACCCGGGGCGCCAGTTCCGCGTCGGCGGCCCGGACGTCGGGGCCGTAGTGGCCGAGGGCGTGGTGGCGGAAGTCGTACCGCTTGCCCGGGGTGGTGGTGTCCCAGCGGTGGTGGAAGACGAGGGCGGCGCCGTGGTCGATGAGCCACAGGCGCGGCGGCACGGTGCCGAGGGTGGGCCACACCATCAGGTTGGAGCTGTGCACCGTACGGTCCACGTTGACGGTCAGCGCGTCCAGCCAGACGATCCGGCCCGCCTCCAGCGGGTCCACGGCGAAGGACTTGGCGATCTCCGGGGTGAAGTCGGCGGCGCCCGGCAGACAGTCCATGCCGAGGTTGACGCCCGCGCTGGCGCCGTGCAGCTCCCGGACCTCCTGGTGGGGCTCGTCGGCGGCGATCGCCGGGTCGAAGTGGACGAGGACCAGTTCGGGGAAGCGCAGGCCCAGCGCCCGCGCGAGTTCCCCGACGATCACCTCGGCGACCAGCGCCTTGTGTCCCTGCGCCGAGCCGGTGAACTTCACGACGTAGGTGCCCAGGTCATCCGCCTCGACGATGCCGGGGACGGAGCCGCCGGAGCGCAGGGGCTCGATGTAGCGGGTTGCGCTGACCTCTCTCATCATTTGTCAGGACCTAACCGGTTGTTTGCCTTCCCATGCATGGTAACCAAGCGTGACAGCCGGGGAGGAACGCCCGGACCGTATCGCCGGCGCCACCACGGACTGGCGACCACATCGGCGGAACGTGCCACGCCGCCGGGCAACGGACGTACCGTTGCCCGGCGGCGTGGCTTCCGGGGCGGGCTCAGCCCGGCGCGCGGGCTAGCCGAGCTTCTTGAAGACCGCCTCCCCTCGTCCCCACAGGCCGAGGTCCCCCAGCGGGCACTCGGGGAACTCGCCCCTCAGCACCCGGGTGAGGAACTCGGCCATCCCGCAGTCGTAGCGGGTGAACCGGATCTCGCCGCGGTTGAACACCAGGACGGGCCAGGCGGCCGGGTCCTCCCCGGAGGCGTCCCAGCACATCAGGTCGGCACTGGAGTCGGCCCCCCAGGCGATCAGACGGGGCGACGTCCCCTCCAGTTCCGGGGTCTTGTACGCGTCTGCCCAGGTGTCCTCGGCGTTCCCCGTCTCCTCGACCATGCCGTCCCAGCCCGCCTCCTGCAGCGGTGCCTTCGGCTGCGGCGCGAGAACCACCAGGTAGTCCTGGACGACCCCGGCGCCGTACACCTCCATGAACCGCGTGTAGTCGGGCGGGAACGGCCGGCCCCACGACTGCGCCATCCGGTCCCAGTCGACGGTCCTGCCGCCGTCCTCGGGGGGCGGCATCAGCCGCAGCAGGGCGTCCACGTCGGCTGCCGCGCTCATCGGTGCTCCTCTCCGCGTACGTTCACAGTTCCGAGCGACATCATGCCGGTCATGGTGTCGATCCTGTCGGAACGGGTGAGCCGTTCTGCGACTGCGACCCCAGGTTGTCCCCCGTCTTCAGGGTGTTCGGGATCAAGGTGCTCAGGTTGATCCCGACCGTGCCGTCGGGATACATGCCGTACGCCGTGATCTGGAAACCGGTGGCGACTGTTCTGTTCCCGTCGTACACAGGTGTCACCGTGTACATCACGTCCTGGCCGGACATGACCGCGTCGTACACCTGCTTCTCGTAGCTGTACATGTGGTCGTCGCCCTGACCGGAGCCCCGCTGCTTGGCGTTGGCTCCGCGGCCGCACGTGGCCAGGTTCCGCGCGTCCGTACCGGATCCGCTCAGCTTGTTCCCGAGCAGATGGCAGTTGTTGATGTTGGTCTGGGGGACCAGACCCTTGCTCTCGGCGAAGTCCTGCGCCCACCGGTAGCCGGGCGGCAGCACGCTGCTGGTCGGGGTGCCCTGGTGACTGTTCAGGTAGTCCTTGGTCAGGCACGCGTCGACACCCTGGGCACGGTTGCCGTTGGCCGAGTCGGTGTCCTTGTAGTTGACCCAGCCGCCGCCGCAGTTGCCGCGCCGTCCGTCGTCATCGGGCAGCGGGCGCGGCTTGGGGACCGGCTTGGGCTCGGGCTGCGGATCGTCCTGCGCGCCCTCGTCCGCGTCGTCCCTCGAGGACTCCTCGATCCGGTCCCTGACCTGGGTCGCCACGTAGGCGACGGCGGCCACGACCGCGATGACCACCACGGCCACGACCACGGCCTCGAGGACCACCGCGGCAGCGGCGGCCAGCAACGGGATGGCGAAGGCGAAGTGCCCGTCGATCTCCACGTTGCTGATCGGGTTGCCGCCGGTGAAGGCGTAGCGGTTCCCGGTGAACGGGTCGCTGCCGAGGCCCATGTCGGCCAGGGCGCCGTTGTACAGGTCCCGGGTGGTGAAGCGGTTCAGGCCCGGGTCGTAGTCACGGAAGCCCATGTCGTACGTGCCGGAGTTGTCGTCCCAGCGTTTGGCGTTGTAGCGGTACGGGTTGTACTCCTCCTTCTGCGGGTTCGCCGGATCCGGCTTGTCGATGCCCGTGAACTCCGACTTGTCGGCGTTGCCGTAGGCCGTGTAGCCGTAGGTGGCCTTGGTGTTGCCGCTGTCGTCGGTCAGGGTCTCGACGTCGGTGTGCGAGTTGTAGCCGTAGTAGCCGTCCTCCTCGCTGCCGTCGTCGTTGTGCTTGACCTGGGACAGGCGCTGGCCCCACGGGCTGTACTGGTAGGACTTGGTGAGCTTTCCGGCGACCTCCTCGGTCAGCACCTCCTGGGACAGGCCCAGGTAGTGGTAGTCCGTGGTCTTGCCGTCGGCGGTCGTCGACATGGTCCGGTCGAGCGGGTCGAAGGCGTACTTCGTGGACTTCATCGTGCCGTCCGCGCCCCGCTGCTGGGACTCGACGACGTGGTCGAAGCCGTCGTAGACGCTCCGCGACTGGATCTGCCCGTCGCGGGACATCGACTCCTGCCGGCCCAGCGGGTCGTAGTTGAAGGAGGTGACGGATCCGTTCGTGGTCGAGGTCTGCAGCCGGTTACGGTCATAGGCGAAGTCCGTACTGACACCGTCCACCGTCTGCCGCGTGACGTTGGCGTTGTCGTCGTGGACGTACGTCTCCGTGTTCGCGCCGTTGCCGGTCTTGACGGCCTTGGCGATGCGGTCCACCGGGTCGTAGGTGTAGGCGGTTGTGGAGTCGAGGTACGCCGAGTGGTCGTCGGCGTTCATCTTCTTCGACTCGTCCCGCGCCTTGTTGCCGTTGGCGTCGTAGGTGTAGTCGTGCGACGCCACCAGGGTGCCGTCGGCCTTCTTCTCCACCGAGCTCTTGACCGCTCCGTCGGCGAAGTAGGCGTTGGCGACGACGTTGCCGTTGTCCTTGGTGGCCTGGAGCACCTCACCACGGTCGGTGTAGGTGTAGCTCGAGACCTTCGGGGCGGTGTCGGTGGGCGAGGTGCCCACGGAGACCGTCCGGACCTTCTCCCTCAGGTCGTAGGTGTACTTCGAGAACTGCTGCGGATGGGTGACCGTCTCCGGCTGGTCGTTCGGGTCGTAGGTGTAGCTGGTGGTGGTCTTGTCCGCGTTGGCGAGGGCCTCGGTGATGCGGGAGACCTTGTTCACGTCGTTGTAGGCGAGCGTGTACTTGTCGATCTTCGCGCCGGGTGACAGGTCGTCGATCGAGGACAGGTTGTCGTTGAGGTCGTAGGCGTAGCGGAACTGGTGCTTCTCCGCGTCGACCTCGCTGGACAGGTCCCGGACGAGCTTGACCCCGTCTGCCACGACCGTGCCGTCCGCGCTCTGGAAGAGCTCCAGCTTCGAGGTGTTCCCCTGGGCGAAGTCGTACGAGCCGAGGCTCACCCAGGCGCCCGCGCCGCTGGACTGGTCGACGGTCTTGTCGACGCTCCCGCCCGCGTGGGTCAGCGTGTACTTGGCGGTCTTGCTGGCTCCGCCGACCTGCGGGAACTTCACATAGGCCGTGTACTTCCCGTCCTTCGGGACGTTCAGCGTCCAGGTGAACGAGTCCGTCCCGACGCCGGCCGCGTGGGTCCGGTGGTCGTAGCCCTGCTGGCCGGTCTGGGTGCCCGTGCTCCAGGTGCCCGTGAAGCCGGTGTTCTGGAGGTCGGAGTTGTCGACGAGCGGAACCGCGGTGCCCACGGGCACACCGTCGTCGCTCTTCTCCTTCAGCTTGCCGTTCGGGTAGTAGCTCCATCCCATGGTGCGGCTGACGTCGCCGTCTGCCGAGGAGATGGTGCGGGAGGTCTGCAGACCCAGCTCGTTGTAGTCGTAGCTGGTCCTGATGTCCCACGGGTCGGTGGAGGTCTTCGCCCACCCGTTGTCGAAGTAGGTCTGGACGGTGTCGTTGCGGACGCTCTGTCCCGCCGACGACGGCAGCGAGGTCCTGACGACCCGGCCCGCCTCGTCGTAGGCGGTCTCCGTGTAGATGTTCGGGTTGTTGTAGCGGGCGTCCGACGGGTCGTACGGCAGGTACTGCTTGACCGGCCGGTTCAGCGCGTCGTACTCGGTGCGCGAGGCGAAGTCCTGCTCGCCGGCCGTCTCCGTGCCGCGCGGGGTGATCGTCCGGGTGAGGTTGCCCACCTGGTCGTACTCGTACCGCGTGGTCCGGTAGACGGTGCCGGAGCCGGTTCCGTCGTGCGGGATCTTCAGCTCGGTCCGCTTGCCGCGCTCGTCGTAGCTGGACAGGGTGGTGTTACCCAGCTGGTCCGTCTCGGAGACGACCAGCGAGTCCTTGTCGTAGCTGCGCGAGGTGACCTTGCCGACCGTGTCGACGACCTTGGTGACCCGGTGGTCGAGGTCGTACTCCATCTTCGACGCGAAGTCGTCCGGGTCGGACGTCTGGTTCTTCTTCGGGTCGACGACCTTGACGTTGTTGCCGACCGAGTCGTACGCGTACGAGATCTTCTCACCGAGCGTGTTGACCACGTCGGTGACCTCGTAGATCGGGTCGTAGGTGTTGGTCGTGGTGAAGTCGTTCGGATCGGCCGCCGTCGCCGCGCCCTTCGGCTCGGTCGTCGTCTTCAGATGGCCGGTTCGGTCGTAGGTGTAGGTGGTCTTTCGTTCGGGTGCCGTGTCCGAGTCCTTCGGCGCGACCGCCTCGGTGATCTGGTCGGCCTCGTCGTACACCGCCGACGACACCGCCCCGCCCGGCGCGGTGGCCCTGGTGACGTTGTCGTTGGCGTCGTAGGCCGGTGCCGGAGTCGTGATCAGGTCGTTCTTGGCCTGGTCCTTGGGCTCGGTGCGCACCAGCGGACGGCCGAACGTGTCGTAGGTCTGGGTCGTCCTGTGGCCCAGCGGGTCGGTGACCTCCGTGACCTTGCCGCGCTCGTCGTAGACGTAGCCGGTGGTGTGGTCCAGCGCGTCCGTGATCTTCGCCGGGTATCCGGTGGCGCCGAACTCGCTGTTCCGGGTGGCGTTGCCGTTCGCGTCGGTCGCCTTCGACAGCAGACCGTCCGCGTCGTACTCGTACCGGGTGGTGTAGTCGCCGGTGTCCGGGGTGGAGACGCCCTTCGGGTCGACCACCGTGGTCAGGTTGCCGAAGTCGTCGTAGCCGAAGTTCCAGGCGCGGCCCTGCGGGGACGTCTTGCGGAACAGGTCGGACGAGTAGCCGTCCAGCCGCTTGACGTACTCGAACTGGTTGCTGTTGGACGGGTACTTGCCGGGAGCGCAGTCGCTCTGCGGCGGGACCCCGCCCTGGTTGTACTCGGCGGTCCGCTTCCACAGCGGGTAGCCGGTGAGCGGGTCGTAGCAGTACGCGGTGGTGGCGCCGTTGGCCTCCTCCATGTACGTGACGTTGTTGTCCGCGTCCCAGGCCAGCTTGGTCGTCTGGTCCTTGGCGTTGGTGGACTGCACCGGACGGCCGTAGTCGTCGGTCACGTACGTCGTGGCGTGGCTCTCGGCGTCGGTGACCTTGGTGGAGGTGTGGGCCGTGTTGGCCGGGTCGGGCGCGTAGGCGAAGTCCGTCCTGCCGCCGAGGCGGTCGGTGAGGGTCTGCGTCCACCAGTGGTACTTCGGGTCGTCGCCCTCACGGGGGTAGTAGTACGCCAGCTGGGTGGCGTGGCTGCGCGGGTCGGTGACCTTGACCAGCTTGACGTTCTTGTTGCCCTGGGTGGCGTCGTACTCGAAGGCGAACGCCTTCGGCTGGGACGCGCCCGCGCCGTCGGTGAGAGCGGTCAGCAGACCCTTGTCCGAGTACCCGAACGTCAGCTTCCGGCCGGAGATCTCCGTCACCGACTTGAGGTGGTCGACGATCTTCGGGTTGGAGGTGTCGGACTTCGTGTAGTAGGTGGCGGTCAGCGACTGCCGGCCCGCCGGGTCGGTGATGTACTTCAGGAACTTGGTGGGCTTGTTGTTGGACTTGCGCTCCTCGTACGTGAACGTCTGCGTGTTGCCGTTCTTGTCGACCGCCGACGTCAGGTAGCCGTCACAGCCGAAGAGGAAGCGGGTGCCGTCCGGCTTGGTCAGGGTCCAGGCGTCCGGGACCGGGTCCTTGTCGGGGGTGCAGTCCAGGCCGGGCTTGGCCGCGAGTCTGAAGTGAACGCCCGCCGGAGCCTTCCAGGTGCCGTCGTGCTGCTTGCGGAAGACGTGTGTGGTGCCGTCCCCGTCGGGCAGCCGGATCTCCGTCGGGTGCGGGTCGGGGTGGAAGTCCAGCGGGGTGCCGAGCCGGATCGGTCCGGACGCCTGCACCGACCAGCCCGCCCCGGCCACCGTGTCGGAGGTGTCGAGCGAGTTGTAGGCCAGGCGGAAGAACGTGTTGAGCCCGCGGCCCGGGTTGTTGAAGGCGTTGTACTGCCAGACGGTGTTCCCGGCCGCGGTGTTGGTCATCAGGGACGACCCCGCGCCGGTGTTGACGCCGTTGTAGGAGTAGAACTTCTCCAGGCCGAGCTGGTCGGAGGTCGGGTCCTCGACGGCGACGTTCTGCCGCAGCCCGGGGATGCCGTCCGTGCCGGACACCCAGGTGTTCGCCTGGGTGTCGAGAACGTCCCAGATGAGCGCGTAGTCGTTGCGCTTGTTCCCCGAGTCGGAGTTGATCGGGGTCTTGACCTGCGCCTGGAGGGTGACGGAGTCACCTGGCAGCAGGTCGGCGGGCAGCGCCGTCCGCACCTGGTTGCCGCCGTTGGTGACGTCGGTGCCGTCGGGCAGCTCCCACCGGTAGGACAGCACGTGCTGTCCGGCCTTCCAGACGGAGGTGGTGGTGTTGGTGAGGGTGAACTCGACCGTGTGGTCCGAGTTCGGGGTCATCCGCGCCGGGGTCTTGGGGGCGTAGTAGGTCGAGTCCGTGGTGGAGTCGATGTAGGTGACCGCGAGTCGCGGCCGCAGCCTCGGCTCCACGCCCTCGGTGGCGACGAAGATGCTGCGCTCCTGCGCGCCGGCCTCGTCCGCGAGCTTGACCATGACGCCGTGCCGGCTCGCCGGGTTCTTCACCCAGCCCTGCACCGTCGAGGTCACGTCCCATTCGCGCGAGACGGGGTCGTTGGTGAAATTGCCGGTGTCGGAGACGGCGGCGTCGGCGTCACCGCCCGCCGTGGCCCACGACGTGGCGGAGTCGGCCTTCTGCCAGGTGGCCGTCGCCTCGTCGAAGTCCTGCGTCAGCGGCCGCAGTTCGTACCGGGCGCCGGGACCGCCCACGATGGTGGTGAAGGACCACATCTTGACTTCGGCGTCCACCACGCGGGCGGTGGACGGGATGCCGAGCGCGGGGAATCCGGCCACGGCCCGACTGGTGCCGTAGGTGCCCGAGCTGTTGCCGACCATCAGCCACGGGTAGGCGACGCCGCCGTCGGTGATGGTGTCGTGCGGCTGCGTCGGCTGGTTCGCGGTGAGCGTGGTGTCCTGGGACGCCTCCACCAGTTTGGTGACCCGGCCCGCCTTGGGCAGCCGGACCAACTGGGTGGGCGCCGGGATGACCTGGCCGTCACGTGTCTTGACCGCGACCATGTAGTAGTAGGCCCGGCCCAGGGGATCCGCGTCGTCCGCGCGTGTCGGCACCGCGGAGGTGTCCGAGTACGAGGTCGTACCGGGAGCGACCGGGGCGACCAGGGTGGACTGCGACGGGGTGAAGTTCTGGAACACCGAGCGGTGCACCTGGTACTCGACGATGTCGTCGCCCGTGTTGCTGGACGGGTCCTGGTAGGCCGACCAGTTCAGATCCGCGCCGGTGGCGTGGATGGTGTCGGGGGCCGCGAGGTTCACGCCCTGCCGGCCGAACGTCAGTACCAGGCGCGGTGCGTTGGCGTACTCACCGCCGTAGGCGTACTCGCTGCCCTCGTACCGGGGTCCGCCCTTGGGGCCGGTCGCGGACTCGTCACCGGCCTTGACGACGAAGCCGTAGTTGGGCTGGGTGCCGTCGATCCACTGCTGGACGGTCTTCGTCACCGGGAAGGAGTGCCAGACGTTGGTCTCCCCAGGCGCCTTGGTGACCGCGCCGCCCTTCGTGAAGCGCACGGCGTCGGCGATCACCGAGGTGGAGGTGGAGGCGGGACCGTCGCCCAGCACCACCTTGCCCAGCGTGCCGGCCTTGAACGGGTGGTTGCCGAGTGTCTTCCACACGCCCGCCGACCCGGCCGCCTGGTCGACGGTGTACGTCTTGCTGCCGCCGTCGTAGGTCACGGTGTACGGCGCGCTGGTGGCGCGGTCAGAGGCGGGCACGTAGTGCGCCTCGACCTGGTAGGTGCCGTTCTCGGGGAGATTCGGCTGCCAGGTGTAGGTGTCGCCGGCGACGCTGTCCTTGTTGTACAGATAGTCCTTGTTGACCGCGTACTGGGTGTACGTGGTGTTCCCGGAGGCCGGCCAGGCGCCCTTGGCCGCCGTGGTGCCGGGGTCCTGGTCGTCGACCGTCACGGAGGTGCCGGACAGCTCGCCGGTGATGTCCTTGGCGTTGTTCCACGTCGCGGTGGACTCGCTCCAGTCGGCGGTCGCGCGGTGCGCCTCCAGCTGGACCTCGTCGTCGCCGGTGGTGTGGACCTGGTCGTAGTACAGCTTCAGGTCGGCGGAGTCCAGCTTGGTGCCGGACGGGATGCCCGTCACGGGGAACCGCAGCAGCGCGCGGGAGCTGCCCGTGCCTGTGTTGCCGACCGAGAGCCGCCAGCTGTCGTCGTAGTTGTCCGCCGGACCGTCCGAGGAGATCATCACGTCCCGCGCCTGGGAGGGCGTCGGCACGATGGAGATCGTCGGGTCGATGGTGACCGGGTACTTTCGCCCGGCGGCGGCCAGCCACTTCGCGTCCGGGGTGACGGTCACCTTCCAGTTCTCGCCGTCACGGCTGAGTCGCTGGTCGACGGAGCCGCTGTAGGCGCTGCCGTACGGGGACGAGGCGTCCTTCTTCGCATCCGTCATGAAGGCGGGCGGAAGTTCGAGGACGGGGGAGTCGCCCTGGCCGTACAGGCGTATGGAGCCGTCCTTGCCGGCCTTGGGCCTCAGCCCGCCGGTGTCGAGGGTGAAGGTGAACGACACCGGTCCTGCGCGTCTCTCCCGCAGGACGATGTTCTCCTTCACCCGGCCGGGACCGACCTCGTACACCAGGTCCGTGCCGGTTCCCTTGACCGCGTCCCGGTAGATGACGGAGTTGCCCTCGGCCCGCGGCGCCGGTCCGGCGGCATCCTTCAGGCCGAGGGTGACGGCCTGCCCCTGGGCGGTCTCGAACCGCACCAGCCGCCGCGGCGACGTACCGAAGTAACTGCGCCCGGTATTGGTGGTGTTGGCGAAGGCGTAGCCCGCCCTGCCGGTCTTCTCGACTCCCGCGTCGATGGTCTTCCAGCTCTTGCCGGACCGGTACGCGGTCGGCACGGCGGAGACCTCGGCCTGCACCCGGCCGTCGGACATCCGCCAGTAGCGGGCGAACGGCGTGCGTCTGGCGCCGAGTTCGGCGATCCGTACGGCCTTGGGAGCCTTCGCTCCCCTGGGCAGCTTGTCGCGGCTCGGGAGGGCGGGATCTCCGCCGGTCCTCGGTTCCTCCGGCCGCCGGCTTCCGCCGTCGTCGGAGAACCAGGACTTGATGGTGTCGCCTATGCCTCTGCCGTCGCTCGTCGACGGTGCGGCCGCATACGCCGCCTGTGGCATGACGGAGACGATGACCGCGGACGTGACCGTGAGGGTCACCGTCCGCATCATCCTCGTTCGCCGCTTTCCATGTCTCGGTCTCACGCGATCCCCTCTTCGCATGCGCGCATCCACGCGCAGAGCATTTCGACACAAGAAAGTTCGCGGAATTCGTCGCGAACCCAGGCTGATTCAGTTGTGTTTCAAGGCATGCGAAACGGCGCAGACCACCTGTCGCAGGATGGCCTCGCGGCGTGACGCACCTGACTCGGGGGGCATGTTGACCGTCTGTCGGTCCTCCGTCAACTGACTACCCAAATGGGACAGTTGACGATGCAACAGATGAAGTCGCAGGCCTTGAGAACGCAATATGAGGCGGAACTGGAATCAGTCGGACGCGGCCCGTTCCGTCGGCTTTGAATTGCCCGACGTGAACGGGTGGAAATTACCCGGGTGCGTGACCGGGTCAGCCGGCGGCCAGCGGGTTCGGCAGGGGCAGGTAGCGGGCGGCGGCGCCGTCCGCGCCGGTCCAGCGCAGCAGCAGGTTGGTCTTGCCCGGGAGGGTGGGCGAGGAGAGCAGCGCGGGGATCTCGGGCAGGTCGTGGCGGGCGAGTTCGCGGCGGGCGGCCGGCCAGGGGTCGAGTCCGGGGTGGTGCTCGGCGAGGGCCGCGGCGATCTCGGTGAGGTGGTTGACGACCAGGCAGTACACCAGCCGCTCCCAGCCGGCGGCCCGGGAGACGTCCGGGAGCAGCTTGACGCCCTCGGCGTCCCGGAAGAGGGCCTGCACGGGCAGGCCCGCCGGGTCCACGGCGACCAGGGTGTTCTGCAGATGCGCCTCCAGGACGACGCCGTGATCGGCGAAGGCCGTCAGGGCGGGCGGCACGACCTGCCGCAGATACGCCTCCCACCAGGCCTCCGGGTCGGTGGTGGCCGCCAGGGGGTTGCCCTCGAAGCCCTCGGCCAGGGCGGCGGCGAGCAGCGGGGTGGCGGCGGGCAGGAGGTCTTCGCGCAGCCCGCCCCGTACCAGCACGGCGAGTTCCTCGAAGGCGAAGGCGGCGGTGCGGTAGCCGCGGTCGGGCAGCCAGGCGGCGGGCGGCTCCATCGCGGCGAACGCGCGTTCGACGGCCGTCTCGGTGCGGCGCAGCCTCAGCAGGTCGTGACGCCACAGCCGGCGGATGTCATTGGTGATGCGCACATCCAGGCTGAACTTCAGGAACAGGTCGCGTCCGGGCTCGTACACCGTGCGGATGGCCGCCGTGGGCCAGGTGTCGAAGGCGGTGGTGCCGAGCCGGATCAGCCTGCCGTCGGCGAGGGCGGGTTCCAGGTCGCGGGCGACGAGGTCGAGCTGCCAGGGGTGGGCGGGCAGCAGCCGGTACCCGGGCGGGGCGGTGCCGAGGGCGTCCAGGTCGCTGGTGTCGCCCTCCTCGGCCACCTGGTCCGCACGCACCCCGAGCAGCGTGAGCGGGAAGCGGGCGTACGCCTCGGGGGCGTACGGCAGCCAGGCCGCGGCCGGACCACCGCCGCGGGCCTTCGGGGCGGGGTGGCAGGGGTGGCCGGTGATCAGGGACTGCTCGGAGCGCAGATACGGGTCCGCGGGCGCCGCCGCCCGGTCGCGGGCGGTGAGCAGGGCCGCGACGGCCTCCCTGCTGTCGATCATCTCGGCGGGCAGGTCGTCGCCCGGCTGCCCGGTGTGCCGGCGCAGCTCCTCGGCGACCAGTTTGACCAGTTCGGTATGGCCGAGGCGGTGCCAGGCCCCGGCCGTGCGCACCTCCGGATCGGCGGGCCGGTGGCCGGCCCGCACCCGCAGCAGCCGGCCGGTGCCTGGCAGCCGGTGGACCCGGTGTTCCCCGACGGCCGGCAGCGGCTCGGCGACCTCCCGCAGCAGGCAGTTCAGCAGCGGCGCGGACGCGTACGCGTCCGCGCGCCGTCCTACGGCGTCACTGGGAGGCTTGAGGTCCACGCGATCCATTCGTCCGTCGTCCGGGGCCGGTCGCGCCGCCCCGCCGGTGCGGTCCGGGGGCCGGTCGCGATCAGTATCTCTGCCGTACCTGACAATCGTGCCCCGAGCTGCCCTTTCCCGAGGAGCCGAACGTGTACGACTCAGCCACCGCCGAGGCCGGGCTCGCCGAGGAGCTGGCCGCCGTCCGGCCCGGCCTGCTGCCCCGGTACCGGGCCGCGCTGCCCGGTGCCCGCGCGGCGGTGCTGACCCGGCTGTGGCGGGCCCTGGCGTACGAGCCGCTGCCGTGGATCTCGCGCCGCGCCGGCGGGGCGCACGGCCTCGTGCTGCGGCTCGCCGACGGCCGGACCCTGCAGGGGCCGCCCGCGGACCCGTACGCGACCGGCGGGTACGTCACGTCCGTGCGCCTCGGCCGGGAGCGCTACGGCGACCCGGCGCGGCTGATGACCGACCTCGCGGTGCCGCACGCCGCCGGGTTCGCGGCCGAAATCGCCCACAGCACGGCCTCGCTGGCCCTCTCGCGGGCCGGCGCGGACCTCTCGCCGGACTGGCCGGAACAGGACTGGGAGTGGGAGCAGCGGGTGACCGACGGGCATCCCTACCACCCCAACTGCCGTTCCCGGCCCGGCTTCTCGGTGACCGACCAGCTCTCCTACGCACCGGAGCACCGCCCGGTGGTGGAGCTGGGGACGGTCGCGGTGCCCGCGGACCAGTGCCTGCTGTCGGGCGAGTGGCCGGAGGAACTGCGGGACGGGCAACGGCTGTTGCTGCCGGTGCACCCCTGGCAGGCGGACCATGTGCTCAAGCGGCCGTACGACCCCTGGCGGGCCGCGCGTCCGCTGCTGTCCCTGCGGACGCTGGCCCTGCCCGGCGGCCCGCACGTCAAGACCGCGCTGAGCGCCCGGCTGACCTCGTCGGTGCGGGACATCTCCAGGTACTCGGTCGAGGTGGCGGCGGCCCTGTCGGCGTTCGCGACGGACCTGGCCGGCCGCACCGACGGCCTGCTGCACATCACCCGGACGCTGGGGGCGGTCACCGCGCACTCCCCCGATCTGGCCGCGCTGCTGCGGGAGTCGCCCGCCGGGTACGCGGGCCCCGGCGAGCGGGTGCTGCCGGTGGCGGCGCTGCCCGGCACCGGCCTGCCGGAGTCCCCCGTCTGGCTGGCCGGCTTCGCCCGGCTGGCGCTCACGGTCGGGCTGCGGCTGCTGGACCTCGGTGTGGCCCTGGAGGCGCACGGCCAGAACCTCCTGGTGATCCTGTCGGCGGACGGCACCCCGGTGCGGCTGGTCTACCGGGACCTCGCCGACATCCGGATCAGCCCCATCAGGCTGGCCCGGCACGGCATCGCCCCGCCCCCGCTGACCGGGCGCCTGGTCACGGACGACGAAACGGCCCTGCGCCGCAAGCTGTTCGGCTCCCTGGTGGCCGGCGCGCTCGCCGGTACGGCGGGCTCGGGCCCGGCGCTCGGCGCGGCGCTGGCGGCGGCCGTGCCCGCGCTGCCGGACACGGCCGACCTGGCCGCACTGTGCGAAGGCCCGCTGCCCGCCAAGGCGCTGACGCTGATGCGGCTGTCCCCGGAGACCCCCGGTGACCAGTGGACCGCGCTGCCGAACCCGCTCGTTTTGGAGCCCGGCACCTGAGATCAATAAGATCCGCCGATGATCAGAAGACAACGGCTGGCGGCGGGAGTCTGCGCTCTCCTCGCCGCCCTGACGGCCGGGCTCGCGTTCCCCGCCGGGGCCGCCGCCGACGAGACGGAACAGGCCGCACCGAAGGTCGAACTGGTGCTGGACGTCAGCGGTTCCATGCGGACGCGGGACATCGACGGCGGCACCCGGATGGCCGCGGCGAAGCAGGCGTTCAACGAGGTGCTCGACGCGACGCCGGAGGAGGTCGAGCTCGGCATACGCACGCTCGGCGCCAACTACCACGGCAACGACCGCAGGACCGGCTGCAAGGACACCGCGCAGCTCTACCCGGTCGGACCGCTGGACCGGACCGACGCGAAGACCGCGGTGGCCACGCTGGCCCCGACCGGCTGGACGCCGATCGGCCCCGCGCTGCTGAAGGCCGCCGACGACCTGAACGGCGGTGACGGCACCCGCCGTATCGTCCTGATCAGCGACGGCGAGGACACCTGCCAGCCGCTGGACCCGTGCGAGGTGGCCCGCGAGATAGCGGCCAAGGGCATCGGGCTGACCATCGACACCCTCGGCCTGGTCCCGGACGCCAAGACCCGCGACCAGCTCAGCTGCATCGCGGACGCGACCGGCGGCACCTACACCTCCGTCCAGCACAAGGAGGAACTGAGCGACCGGGTCGGCCAGTTGGTCGACCGGGCGGCCGATCCGGTGGTGACGCCGGTGGCCACCGAGGGCGCCACCGAGTGCGCCAAGGCGCCGGCCCTGAAGTCCGGCCTCTACACCGACCGTGAGGAGTTCGGGCAGCAGCGCTGGTACAAGGTCGACGTGAACCCCGGCCAGGAGCTGCGCGCCTCGGTCAGCGTGGCGGACGACCGGGCCGTGAACCCCGACTACGGAGTCCTGCTGCGCGCGGTGACGCTGCACGGCCGGGAGATCGTGCGCGGTGAGGCGGCGGGCAACGGCCGCACCGACGCGATCTCCACGGGCCTGCGGTACCCGAGGCCGGAGAACGACGACGACGACGCGACCGCGGAGACCGTGTGCCTCCAGGTCACCAACTCCTTCTCGGCCGCCGCGGGCGTCAAGACGTCCCCGGGTCTGCCGCTGGAACTGACCGTGGACGTGGTGGACGGGCCGTCGAACGCGGCAGACGTGGCCGCCTTCGGCCTCGGCCGCGGCTGGTGGCTGCTCGGCGCCCTGGTGCTGGCCGGGTTCATCGCCGGTCTGCTGTGGGGCTGGCTGTCGCGCTGGCGGGTCGCGGTCTGGAGGACGAACTGATGCGTATCACACGTGTACTGGGCGCCGCGCTGCTGGCGCTCGGGCTGGCCGCCGGTCCGGCGGCCGCCGACTCCACGCCGTCGCCGAGCGCCTCGGACGACGGCAAGGCACCCACCCGGGCGGGCACCTCCTTCCGTACGGCGACGGAGATCGAACAGGGGCAGCAGGCCACCGCGTCCGGCTCCACCGGCGACTACCTCTACTGGTCGTTCCCGGCGGACGCCGAGCAGCGGCCGACCGTCAAGGCGACGGTCAAGCTGCCCGGGACGCACGGCACGCAGACCTGGCAGATCGACGTGTACGACGGTCTGCGCCGCCGCCAGTCCTGCCAGTACGGCGCGGCGACCCGCACCGCCGGGCAGGGAACGTCCTCGGTCGGCCTGACCTGTGTGCTGCGCACGGTGCGCGCCTGGTCGGAGCCGTGGGCCAACGACCCGCTGCCGGGCACGTACTACGTCCGGCTGACCGCGGTTGACCTCGCCTCGTCCGACCTCGGACAACCGGTGAGCACCGAGATCCGCGTCGACTCCAAGGACATCGGCGGCGCGGCGGCCGTGGACGGCTCGCTGGCGAAGCCGCTGGTACCCGGCATCGCCGTCAAGTCCCAGGCGGAGGAGGACGGTTCGAAGTCGGCGGTGCTGTCGAGCATCGAACCGGACGACGGCTGGTCCTCCGGCTGGTGGTCCGACCGCTGGGTGTGGACCGCGATCGGCGGCATCCTGGCCGCCCTCGCGGGCATCGGCGGCTACGCGCTCACGCGCGGCTCGGGACGGCCGTCCCGGGTGCCGCCGTCCGTCTGACCCACGAGTGAAGGCCCGCCGCCCCGGCGGGCCTTCCGCGTTCCCGGGACCGCCCGCACCTCTCGGGCCTGCCGCGCTCCCCCGGCGGGCCTTCCGTGTCTCGGGGGCCACCCGTGCCTCTCGGACATACCGCGCTCCCCCGGCAGGCCTCCCGTGCCCCGGGGGCCGCCCGCGCCTCTCGGACGTACCGCGCTCCCCCGGCAGGCCTCCCGTGCCTCGGGGGCCGCCCGTGCCTCTCGGCGCCCGCCTGCCCCGGGCGGGCCTCCCCCTTTTCCCGGGCGGCCTTACGCGCTTCCCCGGCATGTCCGCCGCGCTCCTCAGACGGGCCTGCCGCGCTTCTCGGGCAGCCCTCCGCGGTGATCGGGCAGCCCTCCGCGCTGATCGGGCGGGCCTCCCGCGCCCGTCATGCCTCCAGCAGCGCCTTGGCGAGGGTGCCGTCGCCGGTCACGGTGATCCGCCCGGCCCGGACGGCGTCCGCCGGCGAAAGCTCCCCACGGCAGACGGCCGTGCACGTCGCGGAGTCCAGCACCAGACGCGCGTCCACCGCGCCGGGCGCGGGCCCGTCCCCGTACGCCGGTCCGTCACCGGCGCCCACGTTGAGGTGGAACTCACCCTCCTCCAGGCGGACTTCGACAACCCCCTCACCCGGGAGGGCCCGCAGCAGAGGCAGCGCGAACCAGTGCGCGCGGACGGCGTCCGTGGGGCGCCGCTCCCCCAGTTCGCCTTCGCCCCACTTCCCCAGCGCCTGCAGCACGGGCAGCAACTCACGTCCGCGCTCGCTGAGTTCGTAGACGAAGGCGGCGCCCGGCGGGGGCAGCCGCCGCCGCGTGGTGAGTCCGTCGCGCTCCATGTCCTTCAGCCGGGAGGCGAGTACGTCCGTGCTCACGCCGGGGAGGTCCGCGTGCAGGTCCGTGTAGCGACGCGGGCCGGCCAGCAGCTCCCGGACGATCAGCAGGGTCCAGCGGTCGCCCACGAGGTCGAGGGCGCGGGCTGCGGAGCAGTACTGGTCGTAGCTTCGGCGAGGTGACATGCGGCGCAGTCTAGACGGGTTGTTGGACTTTCCAAGCTCTCACTTGGTAAAACCAAGCAACACGAGTTCCCGGAGGAGCGCATGGAGTTCCGGCAGTCGAACAAGCTCAGCGAGGTCTGTTATGAGATCCGCGGCCCGGTGATCGAGCACGCGGACGCGCTGGAGGAGGCGGGCCACAGCGTGCTGCGCCTGAACACGGGCAACCCGGCGCTGTTCGGCTTCGAGGCGCCCGAGGAGATCCTCCAGGACATGATCCGGATGCTGCCCCGCGCGCACGGCTACACGGACTCGCGCGGCGTCCTGTCCGCCCGCCGCGCGGTGGCCCAGCGCTACCAGACCCTGGGCCTCACGGTTGACGTCGACGACGTCTTCCTCGGCAACGGCGTCTCCGAACTGGTCTCGATGGCCGTACAGGCACTGATCGAGGACGGCGACGAGATCCTCATCCCCGCACCGGACTTCCCCCTCTGGACGGCGGTGACGACGCTGGCGGGCGGCAAGGCCGTGCACTACCTCTGCGACGAGCGGGCCGACTGGAACCCGGACCTGGCCGACCTCGAGTCGAAGATCACCGACCGCACCAAGGCCGTGGTGATCATCAACCCGAACAACCCCACCGGCGCGGTCTACCCGAAGGAGGTGGTGGAGGGCATCCTCGACCTGGCCCGCCGCCACGGTCTGATGGTCCTCGCCGACGAGATCTACGACCAGATCCTCTACGACGACGCCGTCCATCACTCCGCCGCCGCCCTCGCCCCCGACCTGGTGGTCCTCACCTTCTGCGGCCTGTCGAAGACGTACCGGGTGGCGGGCTTCCGCTCCGGCTGGCTGGTCGTCACCGGGCCCAAGCAGCACGCGAGGAACTACCTGGAGGGCCTGACCATGCTGGCCTCCATGCGGCTGTGCGCCAACGCGCCCGCGCAGTACGCCATCCAGGCCGCGCTCGGCGGCCGCCAGTCCATCCGTGAACTCACCGCGCCGGGCGGGCGGTTGCACGAGCAGCGAAACGTGGCCTGGGAGAGGCTCAACGAGATCCCCGGGGTGTCCTGCGTGAAGCCCAAGGGCGCGCTGTACGCCTTCCCGCGTCTGGACCCGAAGGTGCACCGGATCCACGACGACGAGAAGTTCGTCCTCGATCTCCTGCTGCGCGAGAAGATCCAGGTGGTCCAGGGCACCGGCTTCAACTGGCCCGCGCCCGACCACTTCCGCATCCTCACCCTCCCGCACGCGGACGACCTGGAGGCGGCGATCGGCCGGATCGGACGCTTCCTCGGCGGGTACCGGCAGGGGTAGCCCGTACCGGCGGCGCTCACGCGGCGGCGAGGTGCCGCGGCCGTCGGCCCGGCGTGGCGCCGGAGCGGTGAGCGGCCGTCCGGACCAACCCGCCCTGCGGGCGGCCGGAGCGGTGTGACACCGTGCTGGGGCATGCGCTGAAGGTCAGTGGGAAGGGCGTTGACGTGGGTGACCTTTTTCTCGTCCGGCACGGTGAGACCGAGTGGTCCCGGTCCGGACGGCACACCGGCCGGACCGACGTACCCCTGACCGAGCACGGCCGGGAGGAGGCGCGCCGGCTGGTACCGCTGATCCGCTCGCACCGCATCGGCGCCGCGTTCGTCAGCCCCCTGGAGCGGGCCCGGGAGACCGCCGCGCTCATCGGCGTCCACGACGCCCGGGTCGACGCCGATCTGCGCGAATGGGACTACGGCGGCTACGAGGGCGTGACCACCGTGGAGATCCAGCGGGAGCGGCCCGACTGGTTCCTGTTCACGGACGGCGTCGCGCCGGGCCCGCCGGAACATCCCGGGGAGAGCCCGGAGCAGGTCGGGGAGCGGGCGGACCGGATGCTCGGCAAGGTGGACGCCGCCCTGGCCAACACCGAGGGAGTGGTGCTGCTGGTCGCCCACGGCCACTTCCTGCGGGTCCTCACCGCGCGCCGGCTCGGGCTGCCGCCGCGGCACGGGGCGCTGTTCCAGCTCGCGACGGGCGCGCTGGGCCGGCTCGGCACCGAGCACGGACGACCCGTGATCGCGGGGTGGAACGTCCGGGCGCCCGACTGACGAGACCGGCCGCCCACCCGGACGATCCCGCGTCCCGGGGCCGGGCCCGTTGTCAGACCCCGGTCGTACGCTCGGAACGAGTCGCCGTTCCGGCGGCTCCCGGGCGTCGGCACATCGGAAGGGGGCTCGGCGTGACACGACCGCCGACCGTCGCGCAACGACGGCTGATCGAGGCCGCCGATCCGGTGACCGGGCGGCTGCGCGGGACGCAGGCGCAGCTGGACGCACTGGTGAAGCGGGGGCTCGCCTTCCGGCACCCGCGGCCGCCGCACGACCACTTCCTCACGCCGGCGGGGCACCGGATACGCGACGCGGAGCCGCAGGCGCCCGCGGTCGCCGAGGGGTCCGCGTCCGCCGACGGGGGGTTCGCGGCGCGCGTCGGCGGCGAGGAGGAGGCGCCGGTGTTGTCCGGGGCGGCCCGGCTGCGGGAGGTGCGCAGCGCCTGGCAGGGGCTGCTGGAGCTGCGCCGGATGACCAATCCGGGCGGCGCGACCGACCGCCCGTGCGGCTGGGAGCGGACGCACCTGGTGCGGGCCGCCGCGCTCGCCCTGGAGGCCGCGGGGCACCTCCCGGCGGGCCCGGAAGGCGACGGCTACCGGGTGCGGGCGACGCCGCAGCCGGAGGCGGTCGCCGTGTACGCGCCGGACGAGCCGGCCCTGCGGGCGTGCACGGCGACGCTGGAGGGGGCGGGCTGGCAGGCCGGGGCGTACACGGAGCCCAGGACCAGGGTGCGGTATCTGCTGGCGTCTCCGCGGCGGACCTGAGACGCGTGCCAGGATCAGTGGGCTGAGGATCCGAACGACGAAGGGGCGCCGGCCGTGGCCGAACCGTTTTCCGTCCGTGTGACCGTCCGCGGTTACGAGACAGATGTGCAGGGCCATCTCAACCAGGCGGTGTACCTCAACTACGCGGAGCACGCCCGCTGGTCGCTGCTCCAGGCCGCCGGGGTGAGCCAGGCCCGGCTGCGCGCCCGGGGTGTGGGGCCGGTGGCGCTGGAGACGACGATCCGCTTCCGGCGCGAACTGCTCGCCGGGGACGAGGTCGACGTGAGCTGCGAGTTCGAGTGGGGCGGTGGCAGGACGTTCCGGATCCGGCAGGAGATACGCAAACTCGACGGCACGGTGGCGGCCGAGGTCACCGCGGTGGGCGGCATGCTCGACCTGGAGCGGCGGAAGCTGCTCGACGACCCCCGGGAGGTGTTCGAGGAGCTGGCGACGGACCTCGGCCTCTTCGGCCTGTGACCGCCGGGCCAAGGCCTGTCTGACCATTCCCGCCTGCCCCGCGAGGCCGGGCACGGACGCTCTCCGCGTTGCCGGAGCGCTCTCCGGGCGGACGACGGGAATTGTCAGACAGGCCCTACGTCGAGCAGTTCGGGCGGGTGCTCGGTGTCGTAGGCCGCCCGGGCCTCGGCGATGTACACCCTGTTGCGCTCGGCCCAGTGGGCCAGCCGTCGCAGTGTCGGGAGCAACTCACGGGAGGCGGGAGTGAGTTCGTACTCCACCTTGGGCGGGACCGTCGGATGCACGGTGCGCGTGACCAGGCCGTCGCGCTCCAGGTGACGCAGGGTAAGGGACAGCATGCGGCGGCTGATGCCCTCGATGCCGCGTTCCAGCTCCGTGAACCGGGTGGGTCCCGCGGCGGCGGCGACGAGGATCTGCACGCTCCACTTGCCGGCCACCCGGTCGAGGACCTCACGCACCGGGCAGGCGTCCGCGTCCACCGCCCGGACGGTGACACCGGTGTTCCTCCGCACCATCGGACTCCCTCCTCGCCGCCGGCCTCCATGCTCACCCACGACGCCCCTCGCCGCACCCGCTGGGAGGCGGGGCGGGGCAGTGACCCCGCCCCGCCTCCCGCTCCCCCATCTCCGCTCAGTGGACGGGAGCCAGTTCCTCGCCCGACTCCATCGGATGGGTGACGTCGGAGGCGTCGCGGCTTCGGCCGAGGTGGTTGAAGACCAGGTTGAGGAGGACCGCGGTGACGCAGCCGGTCGAGATGCCGGAGTCGAGGACGATCTTCGCGGTGTCCGGGAAGGCGTGGTAGAAGTCGGGCGCCGTGATCGGGATGATGCCGACGGCGAGGGACACGGCCACGATCAGTACGTTGTTGTCCCGCTCCAGGCCGGCCCGGACCAGGGTCTGGATTCCGCTGGCGGCCACCGAGCCGAACAGCACGACGCCGGCGCCGCCGAGGACCGGGCGGGGTACCACGGCGATGAGCGAGGCGGCCATCGGGCACAGACCCATCAGGACCAGGAAACCGCCGCCGACGGCGACCACGAAGCGGCTGCGGATCCGCGTCATGGCGACCAGCCCGATGTTCTGCGCGAAGGCGCTGCACATGAAGCCGTTGAAGACCGGGCTGAGGGCCGAGCCGAGGGTGTCGGCGCGCAGGCCGGCCGCGATGGTCCGCTCGTCCGCGGGGCGTTCGACGATCTCGCCCAGTGCCAGCATGTCCGCCGTCGATTCGGTCATCGACACCACCATCACCACGCACATCGACAGGATCGCGGCGATGTGGAACTGCGGGGCGCCGAAGTGGAACGGCGTCGGGAAGCCCACCACGGCGGCCTTCGTCACCGGGGCGAAGTCCGTGACGCCGAACGGTATCGCGATCAGGGTGCCCGCGATCAGGCCGAACAGGACCGCGACCTGCTTGACGAAGCCGCGCGTGAAGCGGCGCAGCAGCAGCACGAGCAGCAGGGTGACGCCGGCCAGGGTGAGGTTGGTGGCCGAACCGTAGTCCTGGGCGGCCGGGTTCGGCCCCTGCGCCCAGTTGAAGGCGACCGGCAGCAGGGAGACGCCGATCAGGGTGATTACCGTACCGGTGACGACCGGCGGGAAGTAGCGGACCGCTTTGCAGAAGACGGGAGCCGCGAGGAAGCCGAGGAGTCCGGCGACGATGACCGCGCCGAAGATCATCGGCAGGGCGTCGGACTTGTCCTCGGCGGAGGCGACGATCGCCGTCATGGGGGCGACCCCGGCGAAGGTGACTCCGTTGACGAACGGCAGCCGGGCGCCGATCTTCCAGATGCCGAGGGTCTGCAGGAAGGTCGCGAGGCCCGCGGTGAACAGGCACGCTCCGGTGAGGAAGGTGAGGTCGGTGCCGGACAGGCCGATGGCCGCGCCGACGATGAGGGGCGGGGCGACGACCCCCGCGTACATCGCGGCCACGTGCTGCAGGCCGCTGGTCGCCATCTTCAGGGCGGGGAGTTTCTCGTCCACGGGGTGGACGGACTGCTCGTCGGCGTCGACGGGGTGGTCGGACACGGCGGCTCCTCCGGTCGGTGGGACACGTCGGCTCTGACGCGGTTTCAGGGAGGTGGTGCACGGGCATGGGGGGACCTCCCGCTCGAGCGGGGTCGAGAGTGGGGGAGGGACCGGGTGGACCCCTTCGGGGCCCGGGAACGGAGACCGTTCCGGGGCGCGCGCCTTCACGCGCGCCCCGGAGCCGGCCGCTGTGGACCGCTGGGGTCCACCGCTGCCGGCCGGGAGCCGTCCCTCCCGGCCGGAGTTCCGGTGCCGGCTCAGCCCTGGGCGGCGATGCGCGCCAGACGCCGGGCCTCGTCCCGCGTGGAGCGGGCGATGGCGTCCTCGTCGACGGTCAGCAGGCGGCCGTCCTCGACGATCTGCCGGCCGTTCACGAAGGAGGCGGTGACCGGGGCCGCCGCGCCGAAGACCAGGGCGGTCACCGGGTCGGCGATGGAGGCGTGGGCGAGGGTGTCCAGCTTCCACAGCACCAGGTCGGCGAGCTTGCCCGCCTCCAGCGAGCCGGTCTCGGCGGCGCGGCCGAGCACCGAGGCGCCGCCGTGGGTGCCGAGCCGCAGCGCCTGCCGGGCGTTCAGCGCGGCCTCCTTGTGCGCGCCGAGGCGGTTGATCAGCAGGGCGTTGCGCAGCTCGGTGTGGAGTTCGCCGGACTCGTTGGAGGCGGTGCCGTCCACGCCGAGGCCGACCGGGACGCCGGCGGCGAGCATGTCCGGGACCCGGGCGATACCCGCGGCCAGCCGGGCGTTGGAGGAGGGACAGTGGGCGACCCCGGTCCTGGTGCGGGCGAAGGCGGCGATGTCGGAGTCGTTCATGTGGACGCAGTGCGCCATCCACACGTCCTCGCCCAGCCAGCCGGTGGACTCGAAGTAGTCGGTCGGGCCCATGCCGAACAGCTCGTGGCAGAACTTCTCCTCCTCCACGGTCTCCGAGCCGTGGGTGTGCAGCCGCACCCCGAGGCCGCGCGCCAGTTCGGCGCCCTGCCTGAGCAGTTCGGTGGAGACGGAGAAGGGGGAGCAGGGGGCGACGGCGACCTGGGTCATGGCGTCGAAGGAGGAGTCATGGTGCTCCTTGACGGTCGCCTCGGTGGCCGCGAGGGCCCCCTCGAGGCTCTCGACGGCGAAGTCCGGGGGCAGGCCGCCGTCCTTCTCGCTGCGGTCCATGGAGCCGCGGGCGAGGGTGAAGCGGACACCCGTCTCATGTGCGGCGCGGATGATCGCGCCGGACAGGTCGCCGGAGCCGCGCGGGTACACGTAGTGGTGGTCCATGGCCGTGGTGACGCCGCCACGGGCCATCATCGCCAGCGATCCCCGGGCCGCCGCGTACACCATCGGCTCGTCGATGCGCGCCCAGGTCGGGTACAGCGCGACGAGCCAGTCGAAGAGGTTGTGGTCGGTGGCCAGGCCCCGGGTGATCCACTGGTAGAAGTGGTGGTGGGTGTTGATCAGACCGGGGGTGACGAGGTGCCCGGTGGCGTCGATACGGCGTACGACGTTCTCCAGGCCCTCGGGGGCCCTGCCCGCGCCGACCGCCTCGATGCGGTTGCCGGCGATGACCAGGTACCCGGAGGCGTACTCGGTGTCGTCGGCGTCGACGGTCGCGATCGAACAGTTCTCGATGACGATGCGCTGGGCTGCTGCCATGATTCGTCCTTTTCGCTCGGCGGACTGAAACGGGTGGGCACGGCAGGACCCCGGAGGATTTGAGTGCCGTGACCGGGGACATGGGTTCCCCGGTCACGGGTGCCGAGAGAGTGAATTGGCTAGAGGTTGGTGAGGTCCACCGGGATGCGCGGCTCGCAGCCGTCCCGCAGGACGGTCGCCTCGATCAGGCCGTAGGGCCGGTCGGCGGCGAAGTAGACCTCGTTGTCGTTCTTCAGCCCGAAGGGCTCGAGGTCCACGAGGAAGTGGTGGCTGTTGGGCAGCGAGAAGCGGACCTCGTCTATCTCGGCGCGGTTGTCGATGATGCGCGCGCCCATCTGGTAGAGCGTCTGCTGCAGGGAGAGGGAGTACGTCTCGGCGAAGGCCTGGAGCATGTGCTTGCGCACCTGCTCGTAGGACTTCTCCCAGTTGGGCATCCGCTGCCCGTCGTCGGTCCAGTTGAAGCGCCAGCGGCCGGACACCGAGGTGGCCAGGATGCGGTCGTGCGCCTCCCGCAGGGTGGTGTACTTGTCCTTGACGTAACCCCAGAACTCGGAGTTGGTCGAGTTCATCACGGTCAGGTCCTTCAGGCCCGAGACGACCTCCCACGACGAGCCGTCATAGGTGATCTGGGCCAGCCGGGTCTCCTGGCCCTTGCGCACGAACGAGTGCTTGACCTCGTCCGCGCCGATGAACTTCGAGTTGGCGTCGGAGGTCTCGATCCGCTCCCAGGCGTACTCCTCGATGCGGATGCGGGCGCGGTGGATGGCCGGCTGCGAGGTGACGAAGTGGCGGGCGAGGTGGATACCGAACTGCTCGGCCGACTCGATGCCGTGCTCCTTGGCGAACGCGAACACCGTGTTCTTGGTGGTGTCGGTCGGCAGGACGTTGGCGTTGGAGCCGGAGTAGTGGACCTCCTCCATGTCGCCGCTCAGGGCGACGGAGACGTTCAGGTCCTTGATGTGGTGGGTGGCACCGTCCCGCGTGATCTTTACGACCCGGTTCTCGGCCTTGCCGTACTGGTTCTGTCCCAGGATGGTGGGCATGAGCTAGCTCCCTCGGTAAACGGAGTAGCCGAACGGGTTGAGCAGCAGCGGTACGTGGTAGTGCTCGCCCGGCACGACGGCGAACGTGATCGCCACCTCCGGAAAGAACACCGCGGGCCCGCTGTCCCGGTTCGCGGGGGCGTCCTGCTGCGCATCGGCTTGCTTCTTCTCGAAGTACGGCTCCACCGCGAAGTCGAGCCGTACCTGGGTGGTGCCCTCCGGCAGCGCCGGCAGGTCCTTGCACCGGCCGTCGGCGTCGGTCGCGGAGCCGCCGAGCGCCTGCCAGTCCGCGTCCCGGCCCGGGCGGGCGGCGAGCCGGACGGCGACGCCCTCGGCGGGGCGGCCGGCGGAGGTGTCCAGGATGTGCGTGGACACGGAAGCGGTGGTGCTGGTGCTCATGGTGTCAGGCGTCCTCTTCGACGAGTCGGGCCAGTCGGATGCGGTTGATCTTCCCCAGCTCGGTGCGGACGATCTCCCTCTCCCGTTCGGGCGAGTTGCCGATCCGTTCCCTGGCCGCGTCCCGCATCTGCTCCGCGCTGCGGCCGGTGGCGCAGATGAGGAAGACATGGCCGAACCTCTCCTGGTAGGCCAGGTTGAGTTCGAGCATCTCGGCCTTGAGTTCCGCGGCGGCGCCGGCCATGCCGCGCTGCTCCCGCGCGGAGGTCGGATCGCCCGGCGCGGGGCGGCCGATCGGCGGGTGCCCGGCCATCGCCTCCGCCAGGTCCGCGGCGCTCAGCCCGGCCGTCGCGGCGTCACTGGCCGCGTGGAGGTCCGCCACGGTGGCGTATGGCCGGCCGGCCAGCAGCAGCCGGGCCCACTCGGTGGAGGCGCACGCCTCGTGGAGGGCGGCGAGGGCCGCTCGCTCCTCCAGGACGTTGAACCGGGCCAGGCCCGGGGGCGTGGAAGTCGTAGTCACGGGAGCCTCCGTGGCCGGAAACGGCCTTCGTGCTGAACGGGCTGCCCTGTAGCTAACGCCCTCCGAAACACGACGTCAACACTTTGTTGAAAATTCCGGGTTGCATCCCGAGCGGCCCTCAGCCCTCCTTCTCGCGGTTGAGGTAGTTGTAGACGGTGAAGCGGCTCACGCCGAGCGCGCCCGCCACGGTCTCCACGCCGTGCCGGACGGAGAAGGCGCCCCGCGCCTCCAGTACGCGCACGACCTCCTGCTTGGCCTTGCGGTCCAGGTCGGCCAGGGGCATCCCCCTCCTGCGCTCCATGGCGGCGAGGATGTGGTCCAGGGAGTCGGCGAGCTGGGGCAGGCGCACGGCCATCACGTCGGCACCCTCCCAGGAGAGCACGACGTCGTCGGGGCCGGCCTCGTCGGGCGGGAGCAGATCCCCACCCATGGCGTCGACCAGCGGCTTCACGGCCGCGATGAAGGACTCGTCCCCGGCGCCGGTCACTTCCCGTCCTCCCCGACCACGTTGACCTGCAGCGTGATCCGGGTGGCACCGGCCTGGAGGGACTTGCGCAGCAGCGCGTCCACGGCCGTCAGCACGCTGTCCGCACCGCCCTCGGCCGTGTTGCCGAACGGGCCGACGTCCACGGCGTCCAGCTCGGCCGCCTCGATGACCTCGCGAGCCGCCAGAGCGTGCGCGGGCGCCTCCTCGAGGTCGAAGGGCTCGGTCGTGAACTCCACTCTCAATCGCACGCGCTCAACCTAACCCGCGGCCGCGACTCCTGGGCAGGTCCGGTCGAGGACCGGCGTACGACCCCCTTGACAAGCCACGAGACCCACAGGCAGTCTTCCGTTAGACAGAAACAAACTTCCACATTATGGAATTACAGGAAGGGAGCGCCGCCCCCGTGGGATTCGCAGACCAGCGCTTCAACGTCAACCTGTCGATCCTCTTCACGGAACTCCCGCTCCTGGAGCGCCCCGCGGCCGCCGCCGCGGCGGGCTTCACGGCGGTCGAGCTGTGGTGGCCCTGGGTCGACTCCCCCGTCCCGGAACCGTCCGAGCTCGACGCCCTGAAGCGGGCGATCGAGGACGCGGGCGTCCGGCTCACGGGGCTGAACCTCTACGCCGGGCGACTGCCGGGCCCGGACCGCGGGGCCCTGTCGGTGCCCGGCGCGGAGTCGGAGCGGTTCCGCGCCAACATCGACGTGGCCGCCGGTTTCGCCGCGTCCCTGGGCTGCACGGCGCTCAACGCCCTGTACGGCAACCGCGTCGAGGGGGTGGACCCGGCCGAGCAGGACGCGCTCGCCCTGGAGAACCTCGTCCTCGCGGCCCGGGCGGCCGACCGGATCGGCGCGGTGCTGCTGGTCGAGGCGCTGAACAAGCCCGAGTCGCCGCTGTACCCGCTGGTGTCGGCGGCGGCCGCCGTGGAGGTGGTCGACCGGGTGAACGAGGCGACCGGGCTCGGCAACGCCAGGTTGCTCATGGACCTGTACCACCTGGCCATGAACGGCGAGGACCTGCCGGCGGTGATCGAGCGGTACGCCGCGAGGACCGGCCATGTGCAGATCGCCGACAACCCGGGACGCGGTGCGCCCGGCACCGGATCGCTGCCCCTCGAAGACCTCCTCGACCGGCTGAGGAAGGCGGGCTACGACGGCTGGGTCGGCCTGGAGTACAAGCCGGGCGACCGCCCGAGCGCCGAGGCCTTCGACTGGCTGCCCCGCTGACCCCTGTACCGAAAGGCACCCTGTCATGAGCAACCTTCCCAAGATCGCCTGGATCGGCCTCGGCATCATGGGCTCCCCCATGTCCGAGAACCTGGTCAAGGCGGGTTACGACGTCACGGGCTTCACCCTGGAGCGGGAGAAGCTGGACCGCCTGGAAGCCGCCGGCGGCTCCGCGGCCGGCTCGATCGCCGAGGCGGTGCGGGACGCCGACGTGGTGATCACGATGGTGCCGGCCTCCCCGCAGGTCGAGGCCATCGCCTACGGCCCCGACGGCATCCTGGAGAACGTCAGGCCCGGCGCGCTGCTGATCGACATGTCCTCGATCACCCCGCAGACCTCCGTCGACCTCGCGAAGGCCGCCGCGGGCAAGGGCATCCGTGTCCTCGACGCCCCGGTGTCCGGCGGTGAGGCCGGCGCCGTCGAGGCGGTGCTGTCGATCATGGTCGGCGGCGAGCAGGCCGACTTCGACAAGGCCAGGCCCCTCTTCGAGGCGCTGGGCAGGACCATCGTGCTGTGCGGCCCGCACGGCTCGGGTCAGACCGTGAAGGCCGCCAACCAGCTGATCGTGGCGGTGAACATCCAGGCCTGCGCCGAGGCGGTGGTGTTCCTGGAGAAGTCGGGCGTGGATCTGAAGGCCGCGCTGGACGTCCTGAACGGCGGCCTCGCGGGCTCCACCGTGCTGACGCGCAAGAAGGACAACTTCCTCGACCGCGACTTCACGCCGGGCTTCCGGATCGACCTGCACCACAAGGACATGGGCATCGTCACCGACGCCGCCCGCAACGTCAGGGCCGCCCTGCCGGTCGGCGCCGTGGTCGCCCAACTGGTCGCGTCACTACGCGCCCAGGGCGACGGCGGCCTGGACCACTCGGCCCTCCTGCGGGCCGTGGAGCGCCTCTCCGGCACCCAGGTCTGACCGGCCCCTCGACTTCCGGGCCGCGGCGCCGCCGACACCTGTCCTGTCGCGCCCAGGCGGCACCGCGGCCCGGAACCTGCTTCAACAAACTGTTGACGCCTCGTTCCACCACTTCTAGGCTCCACGAAGCGGAAACAGGTTTCCGCTGACTCCCGCACGGAAGGTCCACGATGTCGAAGCGCGTGCTCACGACGCGAACACTCACCACGGAGTCCGGCGCCCCGGTCGCGGACAACCAGAACTCCACCTCCGCCGGCGTCGGCGGCCCCCTGCTGCTCCAGGACCAGCACCTCCTGGAGAAGCTCGCGCGCTTCAACCGCGAGCGGATCCCGGAGCGGGTGGTGCACGCCCGTGGCTCCGGCGCGTACGGCCACTTCGAGGTGACGGACGACGTCACCGGCTTCACCCACGCCGACTTCCTGAGCGAGATCGGCCGGCGCACGGAGGTGTTCGCCCGCTTCTCCACGGTCGCCGACTCCCTCGGCGGCGCCGACGCCGTCCGCGACCCGCGCGGCTTCGCCGTGAAGTTCTACACCGCCGAGGGCAACTACGATCTCGTCGGCAACAACACCCCGGTGTTCTTCGTGAAGGACCCGATCAAGTTCCCTGACTTCATCCACTCGCAGAAGCGGGACCCGTTCACGGGCCGGCAGGAGCCCGACAACGTCTGGGACTTCTGGGCCCACTCCCCCGAGGCCACGCACCAGGTCACCTGGCTGATGGGCGACCGCGGCATCCCGGCGTCGTACCGGCACATGAACGGCTACGGCTCGCACACCTACCAGTGGACGAACGCCGAGGGCGAGGCCTTCTTCGTCAAGTACCACTTCAAGACGAACCAGGGCGTCCGCTCGCTGAGCGGCGAGCAGGCCGCCGAGATCGCGGGCAAGGACCCCAGCTCCCACCAGACGGACCTGCTGCAGGCCATCGAGCGGGGCGTGCACCCGTCCTGGACCCTGTACGTCCAGATCATGCCCGCGGCCGAGGCGGCGGACTACCGCTTCAACCCGTTCGACCTGACGAAGGTGTGGCCGCACGCCGACCACCCGCTGCGACGGGTGGGCCGCCTGGTGCTGGACCGCAACCCGGACAACGTGTTCGCCGAGGTGGAGCAGGCCGCGTTCTCCCCGAACAACTTCGTGCCGGGCATCGGCCCGTCGCCCGACAAGATGCTCCAGGGCCGGCTGTTCGCCTACGCCGACGCGCACCGCTACCGCCTGGGCGTCAACCACACCCTGCTCGCGGTCAACGCGCCGAAGGCGACGACCGCACGGAACCACGGCCGCGACGGCCTCATGGCGGTCAACGCCCAGGGCAGGCACGCGAAGAACTACGAGCCGAACTCCTACGACGGCCCGGTGGAGACCGGCCGCCCGCTGTCGGCGCCGCTGGCCGTGTCCGGGTACACCGGCACCCACGAGGCTCCGACGCACACCAAGGACGACGACTTCTTCCAGGCCGGCGAGCTGTACCGGCTGCTGTCCGAGGAGGAGAGGCAGCGGCTGGTCGCGAACATCGCCGGCGGGCTCTCGCAGGTCTCCCGCGACGACGTGATCGAGAAGAACCTGGCCCACTTCCACGCCGCCGACCCCGAATACGGCAGGCGCGTGGAGGAGGCGGTCCGCGCGCTGCGCGAGGACTGAAGTCCCGAGGACCGCGTCCGGGACCCGGCGGGGAGGCCGGAACCCGGACGCACACGACCCGCGACCGAGCGGTCCGGATGAGGGGTGACCTCTCGGTACGGCGGGCAGAGCGAGGACCGCGGCGGTGTGCGAGCCAGTGCGGTGGTGAAGGACACGGGTCCCCTTCTCGACCAGAGGGAAAGGTTCCCGGCTCCGTCGCGGCCGCCGCGGTCCTCCAGTCACGGCCTCGCGCAGAGGCCCCCCCGTCAGCCGTCCGGCGGCGCGAACGTCCTGTCGCGCCCAGCCTCGCGCCGTCGGACGGCCACCACACGACACGACGAGCGCTCCCTGCTTCGGGGGGCGCTCATCGCGCTGCCCCGGCTCCTCGTGCTCCTGGCCCGGGCTCCGGGCTCCGGGCTCCGGGCTCCGGGCTCCGGGCTCCGGGCTCCCGCGTGCGTATTCGACGCGCCCGCAGGACGCTGAACCCATGGGAAATCCGACGCAGTATCCGCACATCGTGGTCCACGCCCCGGCCCTGGACGGCTCCCGGCGGGTCACCGAGGGGGACGTGACCCTGGGGCTCGCCTCCCACCTGGACGACGTGGTGGAGATCCTGCGGCTGGCCGACCTGGACCGGATCGAGGTCGAGGAGAGCGACCTCATCGACTGGCAGGGCGGCGGGCCGGAGGACTGGCCCGGCCTCTCCGAGCACGAGTGGTAGCGGCGCCGGGTACGGCAGTGGCCGTACCCGGCCTACGCAAACCTCAAATCAAGCTCTGAACAACGGCGTAGAGGCTTCTGGCGGCCGTCGCGGTCGGGCACATTATCGGCACACGGGGCCCGCCGGCACGGGGGCGGCGGGCCCCGCACGGGGGTGCCCATGGACCGTACGACGCCGATGCCGGACCCGTGCGTGATCGCCCTGCTGCGGGGTGGCGACCGGGCCGCCGTGACCGTCGCCGTGCTCGCCCTGCATCTGCGCGGCACGGTCGACGCGGGCCGGCCGGGAACACTGCGCAGGACCGGCACCGGGGACGCCGGGACCTTCCGCCACCCCCTGGAGAAGGCGGTCCGTACCGGCCTCTACCGGCCCGCCGGTCCACGGGAGTTGCCCGGCCGGGCGGTGGTCCGGCGCGCGCTCGCCAGGATGCGGGCCGAGCTCGTGGCGGCCGGACTGCTGCGAGCGCTGCCGGCTGGCCGCACCCGCGCCGCCCGCCGGCTCCTGGCCGAGCTGCGCGAGCGCCATCCGCTTCCCGACGGCCCGGCCGGCCGGGGCGGCCCGGCGGAGCAGGAGGTGCTGCTCGCCGTCGCGTTGCACGGCGAGCGCGCCCTGACCGCGCTGCTGCCCCGCTTCGCCCGCGACTCCGGGCTCACCGGCCGCGGCGCCCTCGCGGACGAGGGCCTGTTCCCCTTCGGCCGGGGCAGCGGCATCCGCGGCATCACCTTCCACGGGCACGACGGCGGCCGGGACGCGGACGACAGCGGTGGCGGGGCCCACGGCGGCCACCACCACGACGGCTTCCACGGCGGCCATGACTTCGGTGGTGGCTGCGGGGGCGGCGGGTTCGACTGAGCGCGGGGGCCCGTACCGCGTGCCGAAGGGGCGGCCCGTCCCTCCCGGACGGGCCGCCCCTCGGGGCTCGCGGCTCAGACCTTCAGCGGACTGATCGCCGTCGGCGCGTGGCCGGGCTCGGTGGCGAGGTCCTCGAACTCGGTGATGTCGCTGATGTCCATGGTCCGGCTCATCGAGATGTTGGTGACCCGCTCCAGGATCGCCTCGACGACGACCGGCACCCGGTACTCGGCGGCCAGCTTCCTGGCCTGCTCGAAGGCGGGGCCGAGCTGGTCCGGCTCGGTGACCCGGATCGCCTTGCACCCCAGGCCCTCGGCGACCTTGACGTGGTCGACGCCGTAGACGCCGATCTCCGGAGTGTTGATGTTCTCGAACTCCAGGTTGACCTGGAAGTCGATGTCGAGCCCGAGCTGCGCCTGCCGGATCAGGCCCAGGTAGGCGTTGTTCACCAGGACGTGCACGTAGGGGATGCGGTGCTGCGCGGCGACCGCCAGCTCCTCGATGAGGAACTGGAAGTCGTAGTCGCCGGAGAGGGCGACGACCGGGGAGTCCGGGTCGGCCTTGGCGACGCCGATCGCGGCCGGGATGGTCCAGCCGAGCGGGCCGGCCTGACCGCAGTTGATCCAGTGGCGCGGCTTGTAGACGTGCAGCATCTGCGCGCCCGCGATCTGGGAGAGGCCGATGGTGGTGACGTACCGGGTCTCCGGGCCGAACGCCCGGTTCATCTCCTCGTACACGCGCTGCGGCTTCATCGGCACGTCGTCGAAGTGCGTACGGCGCAGCAGGGTGGCCTTGCGCTCCCGGGTGGAGGCGACCCAGCCGGCGCGGTCGGGCAGCCTGCCCGCCGCCTTCAGCTCCCGGGCGGCCTCGACGAACAGCTCCAGCGCGGCCCCGGCGTCGGAGACGACCCCGTAGTCCGGCGGGAAGATCCGGCCGATCTGGGTGGGCTCGATGTCGACGTGGACGAACTTGCGGCCCCGGCGGTAGGTGTCGAGCTTGTAGCCGGTGTGGCGGTTGGCCCAGCGGTTGCCGATGCCGAGGACGAAGTCCGACTCCAGGAAGGTGGCGTTGCCGTAGCGGTGCGAGGTCTGCACGCCGACCATGCCGGCGTTCAGCTCGTGGTCGTCGGGCAGCGCGCCCCAGCCCATCAGGGTCGGGATGACCGGGGTCCGGGTCAGCTCGGCGAACTCGGTCAGCAGGTCGCAGGCGTCGGCGCCGATGACACCACCGCCGGCGACGATGACCGGGCGTTCGGCGGCGAGCAGGAAGGACAGCGCCTTCTCGATCTGGGCGCGGGTCGCGACGGGCCGGTGGACCGGCAGCGGCGCGTATGTCTCCGGGTCGAACTCGATCTCCGTCTGCTGCACGTCGATCGGCAGGTCGATCAGGACCGGGCCGGGCCGGCCGGAGCGCATCAGGTGGAAGGCCTGCTGGAAGACGCCGGGGACCTGTGCGGCCGCCATGACGGTGACCGCCATCTTCGTCACCGGCCGGGCGATGGAGGCGATGTCGACGGCCTGGAAGTCCTCCTTGTGCAGCACGCCGGTGGGCGCCTGGCCCGTGATGCACAGGATCGGGACGGAGTCGCCGATGGCCGAGTACAGGCCGGTGATCATGTCGGTGCCGGCCGGCCCGGAGGTGCCGACGCAGACACCGATGTTGCCGGGGCGGGCGCGGGTGTAGCCCTCGGCCATGTGCGAGGCGCCCTCGACGTGCCGGGCGAGCGTGTGGTGGATGCCGCCGCCCTCCTTCAGCGCCTTGTAGAACGGGTTGATCGCCGCGCCGGGCACACCGAAGGCGTCGGTGACGCCCTCACGCTTGAGAATCTCAACTGCCGCACGGGCAGCGGTCATTCGGGCCATCGAGTACTCCTGCTTCGGCTGTCGGATGCGTACTCCCGTCGCGCCCCGCGGTGAGCACTGTCTCCAGAGTCATCGGACTGCCTCCCGGATACTCTTTCCGTATCGCGGAAGTCAACTTCTACTATCTGGAAGCAATGTAAGGGGGGTGCCGAATGCCGTCAAGACCGCCCGGGAGTCACCGGGAGCCGAGCCGGGCAGAGGCGCCAAGAGCCGGACAGGCGGACCGGGATGGAGGACGATGGGGACGCTGCCCCGACGCGACGCCTGAAGATGGATGGGCCATGCCCGAGAGCGTTCCGCTGCACTGTCCGGCCTGCCGGCGCGAGCACGTCTACACCGCGCCCCCGTATCCCTGCGCCTGCGGCGCCCCCAGCGCCCCGCGGCTGGACGCGGCCGCCGGACCGGCCCTGCTCGCCCACCGCGCCTGGGACGAGGACTGGGTCACCGTGCGCTGCACGGCCTGCGGCCGCCGCAACCAGTGGCCGCACCCGGAACTGGGCTGCCCGTGCGGCACGGTGCTGCGCATACCGGTGGCCGGAGCCCCGTCACCGGGCCCCGGCCACCGTACTCCGGCGCGTTCCGCCGCCGTCGCCTCCGCGCGGGACGCGGTCACCGCCGCCGTGCTGTGTCTGCGCCGGCTCGGCCACCGGGACATCCGGCGCGCCGAGCAGCGCCCGCCGTCCGGCATCGGCCTGGCCGCGCCCGGTCTTGTCGTGCGGGTCGATCCGGCGGCGCGCCCGGCCTCGTCGCGGGACGTGGAGTGCCTCTGGCTGACGGCCATGACGGAGTCCGCGAACTGTGTCTACTTCTCCGTCGCCGGCTACACCGAGGCGGCCCGCGTGCAGGCCGACGCCCTGGCCGTCCCCCTGTTCGCCCTCGACCACGGGGGGACGGCCATGCCGGTGAACGGCCCCGGCCGGCTCCTCGCCGCACAGGGCACGGCCTGAACCGCCGGACTTCTCGCTGTCAGGCCCCGTACGTCTGCCGCAGCTCCACCTTGCGCACCTTGCCCGAGACCGTCATCGGGAAGGTCTCCAGGATCCGCAGCCGGCTGGGGATCTTGTAGTGGGCGAGCCGGTCGCGGCAGAAGGCGCGCAGGTCCTCCAGGGTGAGCGGGGCGGCGGGATCCAGGGGGATGACGCAGGCCAGGACCTCCTCCCCGTACTTCTCGTGCGGTACGCCGACGACCTGGACGTCCCGGATCCCGGGGTGGGCGTAGAGGAACTCCTCGATCTCTCGCGGGTAGATGTTCTCGCCGCCGCGGATGATCACGTCCTTGATGCGGCCGACGATCTCGACGTACCCGTCCTCACGCATCACCGCCAGATCGCCGGTGTGCATCCAGCGGCCCGCGTCGACGGCCTCGGCGGTCTTCTCGGGCTCGTCCCAGTAGCCGAGCATCACGCTGTAGCCGCGGGTGCACAACTCCCCCGCCGTGCCGCGCGGTTGGGTGACCCCGGAGACCGGGTCGACGACCTTGACCTCCAGGTGCGGCAGGACCCGGCCGACGGTTCCGGTGCGGTGCTCCAGGTCGTCCTCGACGCGGGTCTGCAGGGAGACCGGGGAGGTCTCGGTCATGCCGTAGCAGATGGAGACCTCCGCCATGTGCATCTCGGCGACCACCCGTTTCATCACCTCCACCGGGCAGGGTGAGCCCGCCATGATGCCGGTGCGCAGGGAGGAGAGGTCGTACGCGGCGAAGCCGGGCAGGTTCAGCTCCGCGATGAACATGGTCGGGACGCCGTACAGCGAGGTGCAGCGCTCCCGCTGGACGGCCTCCAGCGTCGCCTCCGGGTCGAAGGACGGCGCCGGGACGACCATGCAGGCCCCGTGGGAGGTGGCGGCCAGATTCCCCATGACCATGCCGAAGCAGTGGTAGAAGGGGACCGGGATGCAGATCCGGTCCTGCTCGGTGTAGGCGACCAGTTCGCCCACGAAATAGCCGTTGTTCAGGATGTTGTGGTGGGAGAGCGTGGCGCCCTTCGGGAAGCCCGTGGTGCCCGAGGTGTACTGGATGTTGATCGGGTCGTCGCAGGACAACTCGGCCTCGCGCGCCCGTAGTTCATCCCGTCGGACGGCGGACCCGCGCTCGGTGAACGCATCCCAGCCCGGATCGCCGATGTAGACGGTCTCCGTCAGCCGCGGGCAGCGGACCCGGACCTCCTCCACCATCGCCCGGTAGTCGCTCGACCTGTGCCGGACGGTGGCGAACAGCAGGGAGATCCCCGCCTGGCCGAGGACGTACTCGACCTCGTGCGTGCGGTAGGCCGGGTTGATGTTGACCATGACGGCGCCGACGCGCGCGGTGGCGTACTGCACGAGCACCCACTCGGCGCAGTTGACCGCCCAGATGCCGACCCGGTCGCCCTTGGCGACTCCGCTCGCGAGCAGCGCGCACGCCAACCGGTCGACGTCAGCGGCGAACTCGGCGTAGGTCCAGCGCCGCCCGGACGGCACGTCGACCAGGGCCTCGCGTCCGGGCCAGGCGGCCACGGCGCGGTCGAGGTTGGCGCCGATGGTGTCGCCGAGCAGGGCGGTGGGGCCGGTTCCGTGCGTGTACGACAGTTCCGAGGTCACCGGAAGTCCTCCTCGCGGTACTCGTGGTCGGAGCCGGCGGCCGTGGCCTCGCGCAGCTCGATGCGGCGGATCTTGCCGGAGACGGTCTTGGGCAGCGTGCCGAACTCCAGCCTGCGGACGCGCTTGTAAGGGGCCAGCACCTGGCGGGAGTGCTCGAAGAGCACCTTGGCCGTGTCGGGGCCGGGCTGCCAGCCCTCGGCGAGGACGACGTACGCCTTGGGCACGGAGAGCCGCAGTTCGTCGGGGGCGGGCACGACGGCCGCCTCGGCGACGGCCTCGTGCTCCAGCAGCGCGCTCTCCAGCTCGAACGGGCTGATCTTGTAGTCCGAGGCCTTGAAGACGTCGTCGCTGCGGCCGATGTAGGTCAGATACCCCTCCGCGTCACGGGACGCGACGTCGCCGGTGCGGTAGTAGCCGCCCGCCATCGCCTCCGCCGTGCGGTCGGGGTCGCCGTGGTAGCCGGTCATCAGGCCGACGGGACGCTCGGACAGGTCGAGGGCGATCTCGCCCTCGTCGGCGCCGGGGGCGCCGGAGACCGGGTCGAGCAGTTCCACCCGGTAGCCGGGGCTGGGCCGGCCCATGGAGCCGGTCTTCAGCGTCTGCCCGGGGCTGTTGGAGACCTGCACGGCCGTCTCGGTCTGCCCGAAGCCGTCCCGGATGGTGATGCCCCAGGCCCGCCGGACCTGCTCGATGACCTCCGGGTTGAGCGGCTCGCCCGCGGCGACCACCTCGCGCGGCGGGGTGGCGAGCTGGGACAGGTCGGCCTGGATGAGCATCCGCCACACGGTCGGCGGCGCGCAGAAGGTGGTGACGTCGTGCCGGTCCATCTCGGCCATCAGGCGGGCGGGGTCGAAGCGCGTGTAGTTGTGGATGAAGACCGTCGCCTCCGCGTTCCACGGGGCGAACAGGTTGGACCAGGCGTGCTTGGCCCAGCCGGGCGAGGAGATGTTGAGGTGCACGTCGCCGGGCTTGAGGCCGATCCAGTACATGGTGGCCAGGTGCCCGATGGGGTACGAGGTGTGGGTGTGCTCGACCAGCTTGGGGCGGGCGGTCGTCCCGGAGGTGAAGTACAGCATCAGCGGGTCGTCGGCCAGGGTGGGGCCGTCGGGGACGAAGTCGGCGGAGGCGGCGTACGCGTCCTCGTACGGCTCCCAGCCCTCCTCCGGCAGGCCGCCGACCGCGATCCGGGTGTAGGTGCCGGGCACGTCGGCGAACTTGGCGGTGTCCTCGGCCCGTACCAGCACGTGCTTCACCCGGCCGCGCTCCACCCGGTCGCGCAGGTCGGCGGTGCCGAGCAGCGGGGTGGCCGGGATGACCACCGCGCGCAGCTTCATCGCGGCCAGCGCGGTCTCCCACAGCTCGGCCTGGTTGCCCAGCATGACGAGGATGCGGTCCTCGGCGCCGACGCCCCGGGCGCGGAGATGGGCGGCGACCCGGTTGGAGCGCTCGGCCATCTCGGCGAAGGACAGCCTGGTCTCGGTGCCGTCCTCCTCGATGATGTGCAGCGCCGTCCGGTCGTTGCCCTCGGCGATCACGTCGAACCAGTCCAGCGCCCAGTTGAAGTGCTCGGGCCGCGGCCAGACGAAGCCCTCGTAGGCGCGGGTGTAGTCCTCGCGGTGCTCCAGCAGGAAGTCCCGCGCGGTCCTGAAGACCTCGGTCGCCGTCGTCATCGGTGTCCTCCTAGAATCCGGACCATTGCCGGGCGGCTCTCTGGCATCGTCTAATCCGTGATGCAGGTCTCACTACCCCCGAACGGGGGTGGGTCCACGGTGAGCCGCACCGAAGGAGCGATGAGGTGGCAGCAGAGGCCGTGGCGACGATGGAGATCCGCGGTGCGCTGGTGCGACTGCGGCACACCACGGGGCTCCCGGTCGCCTTCGGCGGGCTGGTCGAGGCCGGCCGGCCGCAGATCCGGATCAGCGAACTGAGCGGCACCCACACCGCTGCCCTCAGGTCCCTGGCGGTGACCTCCGGCAACGGGCTCGGCGGCAGGGCGGTGGCGCTGGCCCGTCCGTGCGCGGTGACGGACTACGCCGGTTCCCGGCAGATCAGCCACGAGTACGACGTGCCGGTGGCCGCCGAGGGCATCCACTCGGTGCTCGCGGTGCCGGTCGTGGTGCGGCGCCGGGTACGCGGGGTGCTGTACGGCGCGCTGCGCTCGGCCCAGCCGCTCGGCGACCGCACGCTGGGCGCGGCGGTGGCGGCGGCGCGGGACGTGGAGCAGTCGCTGGTGGTGCGGGAGGAGGCGCGGGGGCTGCTCGCGGCGGCCCGGACCGAGCCCGCCGGGGCGTACCCGGGGGCGGAAACCGGCCAGGAGCAGATGCGCGAGGCGCACGCGGCGCTGCGCGCGCTGGCGCCGCGTATCGCCGACCCGGAACTGCGCGCCGAGCTGCTGGCGGCCTGCGGGCTGCTGGCCGCGCCCCGCCCGGCCGGCGGCGCGAGCCTGGCGCCGCGGGAGCTGGACGTGCTGTCCTGGGTGGCGGCGGGCGCGACCAACGCGGCCGTGGCCGAGCGGCTGGGTCTGCGCCCGGAGACGGTGAAGGGCTATCTGCGCTCGGCGATGCGGAAACTGGGCGCGCACACCCGGGGGGAGGCGGTGACCGCGGCACGCCGGGCGGGGCTCCTGCCGTAGCGACCGGCCGGACGGTGAGGCCCGTAAGGAAGCCTGCACATTGTTGTGACCATGCCGCGAATTTTTTCCTGCGCTTGACCGTTTGTTATTTCCCTCACCACGGCTTCCGTCCGAATTTCAAGGATTGTTGCCTAGAATTTGGCCCGGACACGACACAGGAGGGGAGCGGTGACCGTGCGACGGGACTTCCAGGAGTCGGTTCGATGCCGTCCCGACCTGGTCATCGGCCGCGAAGAGCTGTTCGGAAGCGCCCGGGGCCAACTCGACTCCGGTGGCAGCGTGCTGCTCCACGGCCCCGCCGGAATAGGGAAATCGACGGTCCTGCGGGCATTGGCCGAGGAATACGGCGCCACCGCGCGCCGGGTCCTGCGCTGCTCGGCGACCGAGTCCGAATCCCACCTTCCGTTCCTGGCCCTCGCCGACCTCCTCGGCCTGGCCCTCGAGGAGGTCGCCCCCCGGCTGCCCGCCGCCCAGCTCACGGCCCTGGAGTCGGCGCTCACCGGCCGCGGCGAGTCCAGCCTCCAGCGCGACGGCCTCGCCCTGCGCCTCGCGGTGCTCTCCGCGCTCCGGGCGCTCGCCGACCGGGGCCCCGTACTGATAGTCGCCGACGATCTGCAGTGGCTGGATCCGGCCAGCGCCGAACTGCTCGGCTTCGCCGCCCGCCGGCTCGGTGACACGCCCGTGCAGATGCTGTGCGCGGTGCGCACCGAGGACGAGGCCTACGACCGCCATCTGCGCGCCTGCCCGCCGGGCACCCTCTCGGTGCGCCTTGGCCCGCTCTCCCGCACCGAGCTGACCACGCTGCTGAACCACCGCGGCTACGACGGCCTGCCCCGCTCCACCGTCCGGGAGGTGCACCGCACCAGCGGCGGCAACCCGCTGTTCGCGCTGGAGCTGGGCCGCGTCCTGGCCGAGAACCCGGCCCCGCCCCGGCCGGGCGAGCCGCTGCCGGTGCCCACCTCGCTGCGCGCCCTGGTGCTCAGCCGTCTCGACCTGCTGTCGGTGGAGGCCCGCCGCACCCTGCTGCTGGCCAGCGCCGGCGCCCGCCCCACCCTCGCCCTGCTGCACGCGGCCGGCCGGGAGCACGCCGAGGCCGAGTGCGCCCAGGCCGCCGAACTCGGGCTGCTGGCCACCGAGACCGATGACCCGGCCGTACGGTTCGCGCACCCGCTGATCTCCGCCGCGCTGTACGCGGAGGCACCCGCGCAGGAGCGGCGCGCGGTGCACGCGGCGCTGTCGACCGCGGCCTCCGACCCGATCGAACGGGCCCGGCATCTGGCCCTGGCCACCACCGGCACCGACCCGGACGTGGCCGACCGGCTCGCCGAGGCCGCCGCGCTGGCGCGGGACCGCGGGGCGCCGTCGGTGGCCGCCTCGCTCGGACTGCTCGCCGCCCGGCACACCCCGGCGGCCGGCGAACCCGGCCCGGACGAGCGGCGGCTGCGGGCCGCCGAGGACGCCATCACGGCCGGCGAGGCCGACCTGGCCCGGGACATCGCGCGCGAGGTGCTGTCCCGGGCCGCCCTGCCCGCCGAACGGGTGCGGGCGTGGATGGTGGTCATCGAGTCGGCCGGACAGGCGCTCGGCGACGTGGACGCCGTCTTCCCGCAGGCGCTGGCCGACGCCGGTGACGACCCCAGGCTGCTCGCCCTGGTCCGCTACCAGCTCGCCTGGCGCGCCCTGGTCGTCCAGGGCGACTTCACCGAGGCCCGCCAGGAGGCCGCGCACGCCGCCGAGCTGGCCGCGCGGGCCGGCGACCGGCGCACCGAGCTGATGGCACGCGCCTTCCAGGCGTCCACCGAGACCCTGATGGGCCATCCGGACGCCGCCGCCACCACCGCGCGGGCCCTGGAGGAGCCGCAGGACCCGTACGTCGCCTGCCACCACAACGGCGTCGGCTACGCCCGCTACCGCTGGCTGCTGATGAGCGACCGGCTCACCGAGGCCCGGGCCACCATCACCGCGCTGCTGCGCGAGGTCCGGCGGCGCGGCATGGTCGAGAGCGAGGTGCACTACCTGCGCATGTGCGCCGAGACCGAGCTGCGCGCCGGCCACTGCGGTCGGGCCCTCGACCTGTCTCGGGAGAGCCTGCGGCTGGCCCGGGACGCGGGCATCGGCGAGAGCGCGTCCGCGATGCTGGCCTCGCTCGCCGAGGCGTCCGGCGGTGACACCGAGCGGGCGCTGGAGCTGGCCCGCGAGGCGGTCGGGCACGCCGAGGAGGACGGTGACCAGATGTACCTCTCCCGCGCCCTGGCCGCCCTCGGTTACGCCCAGTTCGTCGCCGGGGAGCCGCGGGCCGCCGTGGAGTCGCTGGGCCGGGTGCGGGAGCTGGAGCTGGGGCTCGGCATCACCGACCCGGCGCGCGGCCGCTGGCACGGCGACCTGGCGGAGGCGCTGGTGCTCGCCGGAGAGCACGGCCAGGCGCAGCAGGTCATCGACGGGGCCCGGGAACACGCCGTCAGGCTGGGCCGGGAGAGTGTCGTCGCCGTCCTGGACCGGGCGGAGGCGCTGGCCCGGGCCGCCCGCGGCGACCACGAGACCGCCATCGCCCAGCTGACGTCCGCTCAGGCCCGGCTCGGCAAGCTCGGCAACGGCCTGGACGAGGCCCGGGCGGCGTTCGCGCTGGCCCGGCTGCGCGCGCGGCAGGCGGAGAACCCGGCCAAGCGGAGGGCGGCGTACGACGAGGCCGTGCGGCTGTTCCGGCGCTGCCGGGCGCTGCCGTGGCTGAGCCAGGTGGACGATGCCCTGCGCGCCCCGCAGCCGGAGCCCGCGCCGCCCGCCCGGGACCCGCTGGACGCACTGGACGGTCTGGCCTCGATGGAGCGTCAGGTCGCCGCGCTCGTCATGGAGGGGGCCACCAACCGGGAGATCGCGTCCCGGCTGTTCGTCAGTGTGAAGACGGTCGAGGCCACGCTGACCCGCGTGTACCGCAAGCTGGGGATCCGCTCGCGCGTCGACATCGTCCGATTGGCGGCGGCTCGCCGAGCGCGGTGAGCGAGGCGCTAGTTAACTGAGCCGGACCGAGGGTTTTCCCTCACCCAACCCCCTAGGGGGTTCCCTCATTGGGAGCCGAGGGACCCTGGTCCTAGCGTAAAGGGCGTGCCGCTCGCCCGGGCACACGGGGTCGGTCCCTCCCCCAGCCGCTCGGTCTCGCCCGAGCAGGGGGTTCCCCTACCTACGTGCACCGCCCCCACGCCCGTGCGAACCCCCCACCGGCAAACCCGAGGAGACGCATGTTCGGTCTCAGACGTGCCAGAAGGACCACCGCCACGCTCATGGCGACGGCCGCCGCCGCGGCCACCGCGCTCATCGCCTCCCCTGCCGCGGCCGACGCTCCTCAGCCCATCGTCGGGGGAACGACCACCACCACGACGGCGTACCCGTTCGTGATGCAGATCACGGACGCGTCCGGCAGCCAGTTCTGCGGCGGCACCCTGGTGGCCGCCAAGAAGGTGGTGACGGCGGCGCACTGCATGGTCGGTGAGACGACCGGCAGCGTCCGTGTGGTCGGCGGCCGGACCTATCTGAACGGCACCAACGGCACGGTCAGCAAGGTCAGCAAGATCTGGATCGACCCGGACTACACCGACGCCACCAACGGCGACGACGTGGCCGTGCTGACCCTGTCGACGTCGATGCCGTACACGAAGGCGTCGTACGTCTCCTCCTCCCAGACCAGCGTGTACGCGGCCGGTACCACGGCCCGCATCCTCGGCTGGGGCACCACCTCGGAGAGCGGAAGCTCCTCCAACCAGTTGCGGACCGCGACCGTTCCGGTCGTGTCGGACGCCGGCTGCGGGAGCTCCTACGGTTCGGACTACGTCAAGTCCGACATGGTTTGCGCCGGATACACATCCGGTGGCGTAGACACCTGCCAGGGCGACAGCGGCGGTCCCCTGTTGATCGGGGGCGTCCTGGCAGGGATCACTTCCTGGGGCGAGGGTTGCGCGGAGGCTGGTTACCCGGGTGTGTACACCCGGCTGACCACCTTCTCGGACCTCGTGACCGCGCAGGTCGATTCATAGCCCCGAGGACCACCCGAGCAGCTCTCGGGTAGATGCCGGGGGGGCGTTGCGAGCCACCACGAGCGGCCCGCAACGCCCCCCCATCCATGTCCCCGTCCGCTTCGGCCACTTGTACAGACACGCGAGGTGCTCAGCGCGGTACGACGGTGCCGAACCGGATGTCGTAGGGCTGCCCTGGGTGCAGCGCGGCCAGCATGCGGGCGCCCTCCTCGGCGATCTCCTCGCGCCGGCCCTTCGACAGCTCTCCGAACGGCTCGACAACGAGCGTGGTGCCGTCGGGCTTCCACACGCCGGCCAGGAAGCCGTCGACCAGGAGGGTGCGGTAGGCCTGGTTGCCGCGCCGGGCGCGGCCCCGGTACTCGGGGGGTATGACGCGGCCGCGGTCGGCGTGGGAGAGCAGGAGGTTGTCGTACTCGGGCAGGAAGCGGGGCGGGGCCGGGGTGTCCGGGTCGGGACGGGGCGCGTCGGGCAGGTCGAACAGTTCGACTCCGGCGGCGTCGCGGAAGGTGACCAGCCGCGGCCGCAGCCGCTCGAAGGCGCCCCGCAGCCGGGTGAGTCCGGCCCAGGTCTGCATGTCCTTGACGGAGGCGGGACCGAAGGCGGCGAGGTAACGCGGGATCACGGTCTCCGGCGCCGGGGCCGGTTCGGCGGGGCGGCCCAGCCAGTGCTCGGCGGTGGTGAGGGCGACCCGGCCGGCCCGGCCCCACAGTCCGCGCGGGGTCACCTGGACCAGCGGCAGGGTGCAGCGGGCGGCGACGGCGAGGGACCCCGGGTCCGCGTCCGGCCACTCGGCGCTCAGCGCCTCGCGGAGCTGGGCCATGGTCCGCGGCTCCGCCTCCACCAGGTCACGGGCGACGGCGGCCAGCCGGCCGAGGTCGACGCCGGCCAGGCCGGTGCGGAAGTTCGTCAGCTCCCGCTCCCGGGCCGCCTGGACCAGCGGCCGCAGGGTCAGGCAGTCGTCGGCGGTGTGGGTGTGGATGGTGGAGCGCAGGGTGACGATGCGGACGGCCGCGCGGTCCGCCATGAGCCGGGACAGCCGCTCCGGCGTGAACCCCTCGAGCCGGGCGGCGAGGGCGTAGTACGGCGGCTCCGTGTTCTGTGCCTGCAGGCCGAGGAGGTGCCGTAGGGCGTCCTCGGCGGACAGCGGGGAACGGCGCAGCAGGAGCTGCCGGTCCAGGGTGGCGCGGTTGAGGGCGCGGGTCTCCAGGAGCGGAGCGGTGGCCGTGCTGCTCTTCGTCATGGAGGCACGCTAACCGGCCTTGCGGACACCTTCTGTCCGGATGCGGCGGGCCGGATCCGAGGGGCGATCTTGTGCGGGCGAGCCGAGAATGAGCGGGGGCGGGCCCGATCCGGGGAGAGGAGCCGGTGGTGTCCGACGAGCCGGCCGCACGCATCGCGGAATTCATCGAGCCGCTTCGGGTGGCACCGGGTACGCGGGTGGACCTGGGCCGGGACTTCGACCCCGGCTACCGGGCGGGCCTGCGCAAACGCGAGGCCGAGGAACTGCTGCGTACCGGGGTGGCCCTGCTGGCCGAGTACCAGCAGCGGCTGGCCGCCCAGGACACCTACGGCGTCCTTCTGTGCCTCCAGGCGCTCGACGCCGGCGGCAAGGACGGCACGATCCGGCACGTGATGAGCGGCGTCAATCCCCAGGGCGTACGCGTCAGCAGCTTCAAGGTGCCCTCGGACGAGGAACTGGCCCACGACTACCTGTGGCGCTACACCCGGCGGCTCCCCGAGCGGGGTGAGATCGCCATCTTCAACCGCTCCCACTACGAGGAGGTCCTGGTCGTCCGGGTGCACCCGGAGAACCTCGTACGGCAGAAGCTGCCCGGGGAAGCGCGCGGACCGGACGTCTGGGAGCGGCGCTACCGCGAGATCAACGAGTGGGAGCGCCACCTGACCGACAGCGGGTTCAAGGTGGTCAAGATCTTCCTGAACCTCTCCAAGGAGGAGCAGCGCACCCGCTTCCTGAAACGCATCGACCTGCCGGAGAAGAACTGGAAGTTCTCCGCGGCCGACGTGCGCGAACGGCGTCACTGGGACGAGTACCAGCGGGCGTTCTCCGCGATGCTCTCGGCCACCAGCACCGCCTGGGCCCCCTGGTACGTCGTACCGGCGGACCGCAAGTGGTTCGCGCGGATCTGCACGGCGGCCGTCCTCGCGCACACCCTGATGGACATCGACCCCCGCTACCCCGAGGTGAGCGAGGAGGCGCGCAGGGACCTGCTGGCCGCCCGGCGCGAGCTGGAGCGGGAGGCGCCCTCCGGTGCCCCGGCCGATCCGTACGCGGCGCGGCATGTACGGGCAAGGGACGGGCGCGGGGCCGGTCCGGAGCCGCCGGACGGCGGCGGGCACGGCGGACCCGCCGAGGGCGGGAAACACGGAAGGCCCCGGCGGCACGGGAAGCGGCGCGGCCGGGGCTGACGGGCCGGGTCACGATCGGCCCGGATCGGAGGAGACACGATGACGGTGCGGCCGGATTCCGTGGGAGAAGGGTCCCGGACGGCGGGGCGGCCCTGGTACACACGGCCCGCCCCGGAGGTGACGGCGGCCTTCGGCGTCGACCCGGCGGCCGGACTGCCGTCGGCCCGGGCCGCCGAACTGCTGGCCGCGCACGGGCCGAACGCCCTGCCCGAGGAGAGGCGGACCCCTGCCTGGCGCCGGTTCCTGGCGCAGTACCGCAGCTACATGCAGCTCGTCCTGGTGGCCGCGGCGGTCGTCTCGCTGCTCATCCGGGAGTGGACCACCGCGGTGCTCCTGCTGGTGCTGACCTTGCTGAACGCGGTCGTGGGACTGCGTCAGGAGGGCAAGGCCGAGAGCGCGATGAACGCGCTGAAGTCGATGCTGGAGGTGACCGCGCGGGTGCGCCGGGACGGCGCGGAGGCGGAGATACCCGCGGACCGGCTGGTCGTCGGCGACATCGTGCTGATCGCCGCCGGGGACCAGGTGCCCGCGGACGGGCGCGTCATCGAGGCCAGCGCCCTGCAGATCGACGAGTCGGCGCTGACCGGGGAGAGCGTCCCGGCCGGGAAGGGGACGGACCCGGTACCCGGTGAGGGGCTGCCGCCCGGCGACCGCACGAACATGGCGTTCATGAACACCCCGGTCACCCACGGCAGCGGGGTACTGGTGGTCACCGCCACCGGCGCCGACACCGAACTGGGCAGGATCTCCGGGATGCTGGCGGCCACCGGCAAGGAGGTGCCGCCGCTGACCAGGGAGCTGGACACCCTGACCCTGTGGATCACCGGGGCGGCGGGACTGACCATGGTGGTGATGTTCGCCCTGGGCCGCAGCCGCGACCAGGCGTGGGACGCGCTGTTCGTCAGCGCGGTCTCGCTCGCGATCGCCGCCATCCCCGAGGCACTGCCGACCGTGACCCAGGCGATCCTCTCCGTGGGCAGCCTCAACCTGGCGAGACGCAACGCCATCGTGAAGGAGCTGCCGTCGGTCGAGACCCTGGCGTTCACCTCGGCGATCAACTCGGACAAGACCGGCACCCTGACGATGAACCGGATGACCGCCGTCGAAGTCCTCACCCCCACCGACCGGTACACCGTCTCGGGCACGGGTCATGGCATCGAGGGACGGATCCACCACGCCGCAGGGTCCGCCGCCCGCGTCGACGACGCGATCCTGCCGTACGTGGTGGCGAGCGACGCGCGGCTGGTGGACGGCGAGGTTGTCGGCGACCCCACCGAGGGCGCCCTGCTGGTGCTGGCCCACAAGGCCGGTCTGGACACCGACGCCACCCGGGAACGCTTCCCGCGGCTCGCCACCCTGCCCTTCGACCCGGCCCACAAGCTGATGGCCACCTTCAACTCGGCGGTCGACGACTCCGGCCGGCCGGTCGTGCGGTGCTTCGTCAAGGGCGCGGCGCCCGCGGTGACGGCACGGGCGGCGGACGCGCTCACGCCGGACGGCGGCGTGCCGTGGGACGCCGGGCTGCGCGCGCGTGCCGAGGCGCAGACCGAGCGGATGGGAGGCGAGGGGCTGCGGGTGATGGCCGCGGCCGTCCGCGATCTCGACCCGGCCGCCTTCGATCCCGGGGCGGACCTGCTGGGGTACGTGGACGGGCTGCGGGTGACCAGTCTCGTCGGCATGGTCGATCCACCCCGCCCGGAGTCGAAGGCCGCCGTGGCGGACGCCCGTTCGGCCCACATCACGGTACGCCTGGTGACCGGCGACGACGTCACCACGGGCGCGGCGATCGCCCGGCAGATCGGCATTCCCGGCGAGGCGGTGCTCGGCGCCGACTTCGCCGCGATGAGCGAGGCCGAACAGCTCGCCCGCATCGACGGCATCGGCGTGGTCGGACGGGTCGCGCCCGAGCACAAGGTGCTGCTGGCCGACACGCTCAAGAAGAAGGGCCACGTGGTGGCGATGACCGGGGACGGCGTCAACGACGCGCCCGCCATCAAGGCCGCCGACATCGGCATCGCCATGGGCAGCGGCACGGACGTGGCGAAGAACGCCGGACGCATGATCCTGTCCGACGACAACTTCGCCACCATCGTCTACGCCGTGGAGCAGGGCCGCACGATCTACGACAACCTCACCAAGTACATTCGCTTCGTGCTGCTCCTGCTGGTCACCTTCGTCATGACCTTCCTGGGCGCCAGCGTGCTGAACATCGCCGCCGGCGAGCCCTTCACCCCTCCGCAGGTGCTGTGGATCCACTTCGTGGTCAACGCCTCCTTCGGCTTCGCGCTCGGCTTCGACCGGGAGAGCCCCGGGCTGATGGGCCGCAGGCCGCGGCCGCGGGGCGAGTCGGTGCTCACCCGGCCCGTGCTGGTCACCGTCGGACTCGGCGGTCTGGCGATCACCGTCGTGCTGCTGGGGCTGATCCGGCTCGGCCAGTCCCGGTTCGGCAGCGTCGCGACCGGCCAGTCGGTCGCCTTCACCGCGTTCGCGCTCTGTCTCATCGTGGCCGCGTTCGAGTGCCGCAGCGAGACGGAGTCCGTCCTCACGCCCGCCACGTTCGACAGCAAGCAGATGAACTGGGTGGCACTGGCCCAGTTCGCGCTCGCGGTGATGGTCACGCAACTGGACGGCTTCCGCCGCATCCTGGGGACGACGGAGATCGACGCCCGCCAGTTCGGCTGGGCCCTGCTGTCCGCCCTCGCGCTGCTGCTCCTGTGGGAGCTGGGCAAGTTGCCGGCCCGCCGGTCCGGGAGCAGCGGGTGAGCGGACGCGCGGCGGCCCCGCCCGGCGGCGAGGTGCGTGGCGTGTTCCGCGCCGTGCCCGGGGTGCGCGCCCTGTCGGAGTACCGGCGCGCCTGGCTGCCCAAGGATCTCGTGGCCGGGGTGGTGCTGACCACGCTGCTGGTGCCGCAGGGCATGGCCTACGCCGAGCTGGCGGGTCTGCCGGCGATCACCGGCCTGTACACGACGGTGCTCTGCTTGCTGGGATACGCGGTGTTCGGGCCCTCCCGGATTCTGGTCCTCGGACCCGACTCCTCGCTGGGGCCGATGATCGCCGCGACCGTGCTGCCGCTGGTGGCGGCGGGCGGGGACCCCGGCCGGGCGGTCGCGCTGGCCTCCATGCTGTCCCTCATGGTCGCGGCGATCATGATCCTCGCCTCGGTGGCCGGGCTCGGCTTCGTCGCTGACCTGATCTCCAGGCCGACGATGATCGGCTACATGAACGGCCTGGCCCTCACCATTCTCGTGGGCCAGTTGCCCAAGCTGCTCGGGTTCAAGGTCGAGGCGGACAACCTGCTCGGTGAGTGCGCCGGGCTCGTGCGGAAGCTGGCCGAGGGAGCCCTGGTGCCCGCCGCGGCCGCGGTGGGCGTCGGCGGGATCGTCGTGATCCTGGTGCTCCAGCGCCTGCTGCCGAAGGTCTGCGACGCAAGATCGAGCGATACGGGCTCACCCGCACCATCGACCCGGAGCACTTCTTCCCCACCGTGGAGTCCGCCGTCGCCGCCTTCCGCCGGCGCACCGGGGCGAACTGGACGCCACCCGGCGACGGAGCGGCGGACACGCCTCCCCCGGCGCCCGGGGCGGACTGACCGGGCCGCGCCGGGTCAGCGGGTGTCGCGGCCGGCGGCGACGCGGCCCATGGTCAGGGCCAGGCGGCGGACCTCGCGCCAGTTCATGGCCGGTGCCACGCGGGGCGCTCCGGGGCGGTGGCGCGGCACGCGGACGCGCAGGGCGCCCGGCTCGATGCGGCAGCGCACCGGGGTGGGCAGCGTCAGGGCCTCGCCGTCGACACCGGCCGGGACGGCGGGGGCGTCGGCGTCGACCACGACCTCCCGGGCCGCGAAGGCGGTCAGCCCACGGCTGCGTCCGCCGAGCAGCAGCAGCTCGGTCGCCTCCGTCGTGCTGTTCACGTCCACGGCCAGCACGCCCAGCCGGCCGGAGTCCAGCCGCTCCCGGTGGCCCAGTCCCGCCGCGTCGTCGCTGCGGTAGGGGTTGTTGCTCACCAGGACGGCCTGGGGACCCGTCAGGCTCCGCTCACCGGCGCGGACGACGAGCCGCGGGCCGCTGTGCCGGGTCAGCAGGTCGGGGAGCATCTCGAGGGTGGTTCGGGCCTTGTCCTCGCGGTAGGCGGGGCTCTGCACCACGGCCGCGTACACGCCGAACGAGGCGTTGTTGACGAAGACGCGCTCGGTGCCGCCGTGCGCGGGTCCTCGGCCGGCGCTGATACGGCCGAGGTCGACGCGGAGTTCGACACCGTCGGTCAGCGCGTCGAGGCAGGCCGCGGGGTCCTGCCGGTCCAGGCCCAGGTCCATGGCGAAGTGGTTGCGGGTGCCGGCGCTGATCACGACGAACGGAACGTCGTGTTCGGCGGCCACCGCGGCGACCAGGGCCTGGGTGCCGTCGCCCCCGGCGACGCCGAGCAGATCGGCTCCGCGCCGCACGGCCCGCCGCGCCAGCTCGGCCACGTCCTGCGGCGCGGCCGGGTCCAGTACCGCGACCTCCGCGCCGAGAGCCCTGGCACGCTCGTCGAGGCGGAACTCGCCGACCTTGCCGCCGCCGGAGCGCGGGTTCATGATCAGGAAAGGGTGCCGGGCCCGGCCGGCCGGGAGCTCCGGCATGGCGGGCGTGTCGTCGCCCGCGAGCGCCGCGCGCCCGGCGGAGACGGCAAGCGCCCACAGGCCCAGCGAGACCAGCACGACCCACAGCAGCCCGGCGGCGGCGTACAGGGCGAGGACGGCGAGCGGCGCCGCGACCACCAGCACCACGGCGAGCGACCTGACCCAGCCGGTGCGGCTCAGCAGCCACCACACACCGGCCGCCGTCAGCACCGTCCCGGCCAGCCCCACGAGCAGCAGGACGATGCTGCCCGGCCCGGCGAAGACCAGTAGCACCGCCACCGCCGCCGCGCCCGCCACCAGGGCCAGACGCGCGGTCCAGCGCCTGTTCATGCGGCAACCTCCCGTTCCCGTCGTCCCAGGCTACGAGCGGGCGCCGCGGACGGCATGTCCGCGGACGGCGCGGCCCGGTGGCCGCATCCGCCGGCACCGTGGCCACATCCGGACGGTCGCCTTCACCCCGTGTGGTGTCATTCCGGTGGATCAAGAACCGACAACCGAGGAGCAGGGATGTCCGAGGCTTTGGTGCTGGGCGGTGGCGGTGTGGGCGGGATCGCCTGGATCACCGGGGTGCTGACGGGGCTCGCCGACGCGGGGCAGGACGTCTCCGGGGCGGATCTGCTGCTTGGGACGTCCGCCGGTTCCACCGTCTCGGCGCAGCTCGGCAGCGGGCTGGGGCTGGCGGAGCTGTACGCCCGGCAGGTGGATCCGGCGCTGCAGTCCGCCGAGATCATGGCCGTGATGGACCTGGAGGGGTTCGCCGGCGAGATCGGTGCCGCGGCGTCCGCCGGCGCCTCCGTGCCGGAGCTGCGCCGGGCCGTGGGGCGGGCGGCGCTGGCGGCGCCGACCGTGCCGGAGCCGCGGCGGCGGGCGGTGATCGAGTCGCGGCTGCCCTCGCACGGCTGGCCGGAGCGCGCGCTGCGGATCGTCGCCGTGGACGCCGAGAGCGGGGAGCCGCGGGTCTTCGACAAGGACTCGGGGGTGCCGCTGGTCGACGCGGTGGCGGCGAGCTGCGCCGTGCCGGGCGTGTGGCCGCCGGTCGGCATCGACGGGCGCCGGTACGTCGACGGCGGGGTGCGCTCGATGGCCAACCTCGACTTCGTGGACGACGCGGACCGGGTGGTGGTGATCGTGCCGATGGGCATGACGGAGCCGTTCCCCAGCGAGCAGCCGGTGGAGCGGTCGGTGCGGGAACTGCGCGCCCGGGGCACCGAGGTCGTGGTCGTGGCGCCCGACGAGGAGGCGCGGGCGGCGATCGGCGACAACCCGCTGGACCCGGGGACCCGCGGCCCGGCCGCCGAGGCGGGCCGGGCACAGGGACGGGCGCTGCGGCTGCCCTGGCGGCACGGCTGAGACGGCCCCCGGGCCTCAGGAGCCGTGGTCGCAGACGGAGTTCAGCCAGGTGAGGCTCTCCGGGCTGCTGAGGCTGTCCAGGTTCTTCAGCAGGTCGTCCAGATGCCGCTCGCCCGGGTCGGCGAGGAAGTCGATGGTCGCCTGGGCGAAGGCGTCACGGACCTGCGGCGGCATCGCGTCGGAGGCGTCGAAGCAGTGGACGGCGTCCTTGTCGAGGAGGGTCCGGGCCAGCGAGCGGTGCCAGCCCGCGCCGGCGTCGGCGGCGGACGGCTGGGCCCCGGCGTGCACGGAGAAGCCTGACTCCTTCGCGACCCAGGCCCGTTGGGCCCCGGCGGAGGCCAGGTGGCGGATGAGCGCTCTGGCCTGCGGGGTCGCGTGCAGCAGGGCCACCAGGTCGCCGGAGACCTCCCAGGCGTCGTGCGCCGTGGCGCCGGGGATCAGCCGGGAGGAGGGCGTGTAGCGGCCGTCCGCCTTCTTCCAGGGGCCGAGGTCCCGGATGAAGGAGGCCTGGTGCTCCAGGGTGCACCGTGGCGGGTCGGCGGTGACCAGCTCGGACGCCTGCTGGTACTCGGTGAGCAGGGCGCGCTTCACGAGGGCCTTGTGGTCTCCGGCGCCGGCCAGCCGGCCCCAGGTGGTCCAGGCCCGCTTCACCTCCTGGGACTGCCAGGACAGCCGGCCGCGGGCCCAGCGCTCGTAGGCGCCCGGGCCGTACTGCTGCAGCAGGATGTCCTCGATCCAGTCGGTGCCGGGCCAGCCGCTGGTCGCGCCCGAGCCCATGCCCAGGCACCACTGCCCCGGCCGCCCGGCGATCTCGTTCAGCGTTCCCGGAGGGGTGCGCGCGGGGTACCAGACGATGCTCTTGAGGTCGGCCTTGAGCGGGAACCAGTACACGTGCCCGTTCAGGGGCGTGACCCAGGACTCGCTGAAGTCCTCCCGCCGGATGAGGTCGTCGAGCGGCTTCAGCTGCTGCCGGCCCGCGTAGGCGGCCAGTTCGCCGGGGCCGGTGAGCACCACCACGTCGGGTGGTGTGCCGGTCTCCACGTCGGCGCCGAGCACCTGGCTCTCGGCGGAGCTGCCCTGGTACTCGACCTTGATGTGGTGCTCCCGCTCGAAGGGTTCGATGACCGCCTCGCGGAAGTACCGCGCGTCCCTGCCCGTCCAGTTGGCCAGCAGGGTGACGGTCGGTTCCTGCCCCAGGGCGCGTACGCCGGTCACGACGGCCGCCGCCAGCACGACCAGGCAGCTCGCCACGACGGTGACCGTGCGGACCGCGCGGCGCCGGGCGCCGGGGGCGGCCCGGTCCTGCCCGGGGGCGCTCACCGCGGCCTGAACCGGTAGTCGTTGATGTGCGGCCGCAGACCGGCCTCGGTCAGTGCCATGAGCAGGACGCCTCCTATCACGATCCACCCCGAGGCCGCGGCGCGGAAGCCGGTGTGCGCCAGGAACGACGCGGTGCGCGGTCGCGCGTCCGTGACGGCCTGCCCGGCCACCACCTGGTCCAGCAGGCCCCGGGTGTCGGCCATGCCCCGGTGGGTCCACACCGTGAACAGCACCAGGGTCAGGAACCCGCCGGCCGTCAGTGCCGCGGCACCGATGAGCTGCCGGTTGTACCGGCGCCGGAAGCGGCGGCGCAGGAACAGCTGGGTCTCCGCCAGGGCCGCGCCCAGCGCGAGGACGCACAACCCGGCCACGCTCCAGCCGAGCCACAGCGGCCAGCCGAAGGAGGTCTGCCGCTGCACCGCGGCCCGCTGCTGGTCCTGCAGCAGCTTCAGCCGGGCCTCGATGCCGGACTCGCCGCTCCGCAGCATGCTGGTCGCGTAGCTCATGTAGGCGTCCCGCAACACGCTGTTGCTGGGCTCCAGTTGGGCCCTCTGCACCATCGCGGTGTATCCGGTGACCAGGCCGGCGACCGTCTGCAGGGCCTGCCGGCCCGCCGGCCCGCCCACGTCGTCCGCGGCGGCTTCGGCGAGGCTCTGCGCGGCCACCGAGATCTGCTTCTGGAACTCGCTGGTCGACGGGGTCGCCCCGTTCGCGTCGGCCTGTGCCTCGCCGAGCGCCTTCAGTGCGGTGTCGATGGCGACGACGGCGGGGGCGCTGGCGGTGCGCAGCGGGCCCGCGTCCGCGTGCACGCCCTGGTAGGAGACTAACAGGGACAAGGTCAGCAGCGCGGACAGGGCCAGCAGCAGACGCCGGCGCACGGCGAGGTCGTACGCGGTCGTGCTGCCGTCGGGCGGCCGCCGCCCGGCGCCGAGGAAGCCGCCGAACGGGCGGGGCAGCGACGGGCGGTCGCGGGGGCCGGTGGTGTCGCGCGCGGGCAGCGGTCCGCCGGGGCCGGGGCCCCGTTTCGTCCGCGCCGCCGCCGGCTCCGTCCCGGCGCTCACGCGGTCCCCCCGAGCAGTCGCCCGCACTCGCCCCCGCAGTAGACCGAGTCGGCCGGGCCGAGCCACGCGCAGTCCGGGCACTCGACGAGGTCGTCGGAGCCGGCCGGCTCGACGGGGCCCGGCGGGCCCTCCGCGCCGGCGGAGGGTGTTCCGGCGGGCGGTGTTCCGGCGGGCGGTGGCTGCGGTGGTGTGGTCATGGCGCTGGAGAGGATCAGGTGCTGCCAGTCGACGTCCTTGAGGCCGTCGCGGACCCGGCCGGTGCCCGGTACGGCCTCGATCCGGCGCAGGGCGGCGAGCAACTGGGCGTCGTCCAGTTCGGCGGCCAGGGACAATGCCCGGGCGAGGGCGCGGTCCGCCTCCGCCCCGCCCTCCGCGCGGCGCAGCCAGGCCCGGTATGCCCGGGCCACGGCCGCGCTCGTCCGCTGGTACAGCTCATGGCGGCGGACGCCGGGGTGCGGCTGGGAGGCGTCGAGCGGGTTGTCGGTCCAGCGCACCAGGACGGGCCGGGGCGCGGGCAGCCGTACCGGGTGCCCGGAGTCGGGTACGACCGCTTCCACGGCCGCGAGCTGGAGGTCCTCACCGGTGTCGCGGCCGGTGGGATCGGCGGTCAGGACGACCTGGAAGTGCCGGGTCTCCTCGCCCCAGGCGCGGGTGACGTACTCGGCACCCCGCTCGCCCGGCCCGGCGTCGAGGGCGTGGAGTTCCCGCTCGCTCGGCACCACCTGCTTGACCTGGCGGATCACCGTGCCGGGGGCTGGGGTGATCCTGATGCGCAGCTCGGGGACCGCCGTGCCGAGCAGCGAGTTCGTCAACTCCTCGTAGGCGGCGGTGAGTTCCGACTCGCGGCGGACCGCGCCGGCCCGGCCGTGCAGCCGCCGGGTGATACGCAGCAGGAGGTCGGCGTCCCAGTCGTCGCCGATTCCCCAGGCGTCGCAGACGAACCGGCCGTCGCAGGCCTCCAGGGCGGTGTCCAGCGGCATGCCGGCGCGGTGGTCGTGTTCGTTGCGGCCGTCGGTGAGCAGCAGGACGTGTTTGACCGGCGCGGACTGCTTGCTCAGCAGCCGGCGGGCCAGGTCGAGCCAGTGGCCGATGGCGGTGCCGCCGTCCGCGTCCAGCAGCCGTACGGCGCGTTCGGCGGCCGCGCGTTCGGCCCGCCCGGCGACCGCCATCACCTCCTGGCCGGGGCCGGGATGGACCACCGAGGCGTCGAACCGGCCGGACAGCACGGCGAACGCGGTGCCCTCCGGGAGCAGCCGCAGGGCCGCCGCCGTGGCGTCCTTGGCGGCGTGCAGCTTGGCGGCCGGGTGCAGCATGGAGCGGGAGGTGTCCACGATCAGCACCTCGGCGAGGGCGGGGCCGGCACCGCGGGCGGACCCGGTGGCGTTCCGGGAACCGCCGCCGCCGACGCCGATCTCCAGGATGGCGTGCATCTCCCGGGCACGGGGCCGGCCCGTCGCGCCCGGCGTCACGGGCAGCTCCTTGTTCTGGCCGACCGCCAGGGTCACCTCGATCTCCTCGGCGTCCCCCGTGTTCCCGGCGCTCATGACTGCCTCCTCTCTCGCTTCCCTGGGTGTGGTCGGCGTTCTCAGAACGTGGTCATCGGCCGCACGGCGTGGGCCAGATCGAGCAGCCGGCCGTGTTCGGCGGCGGTACGGGCCTGTGCCGCAAGCTGCCGGAAGGACTGCTCCAGCAGGGTGCGCATCTTGTCCTCGGCGCCGGATCCGAGCAGGTCGCCGGCCGGGAAGTCCGGTCCCCAGCCCTGTTCCGGGCGGCTGTCCAGGACGTTCTCCCGGACCTCGGCGACCAGCCGGGCCCGCGAACCGCCGTCGGCGGCGCCGCCGTCCAGGTGCAGCTCGGGCAGCCGCCGCACGGCGTCCCGCAGGTCGGCCGGAGTGGGCGGGCGGCCGTGCAGGAGTCCGGCGCGGATGCGTACGGCCGCGACGCGGGCGGCGTCGTAGTGGCGGGAGGTGGCGGGCACGGCGTCCAGGACGTGGACGGCGGCGTCCCGGGCGCCGGCCGCCAGGTGGCCGCGGGCCAGGCCGAACGCGGCGGCGGTGTGCGCGAAGTCCCGCGCCCGGACCGCCTCGTAGAACCTCATCGCGCGGCCCGTGTTCCGGCCGCCGGCGTGTTCGGCGCAGTGGGCGAGGGCGAGCTTGGGCACGTACTCGCCGGGCAGCGCCCGGTAGACGGCCTCGAAGCAGCTCTCCGCCTGCCGCACCTCGGCCTTGCTCAGGTGCAGCACGCCCCGGTGCCAGGCGATGCGCCAGTCGTGGGCGGCGGAGCGTTCGCCGAGCAGGGTCTCGGCCTCGGCCAGCCAGTTCCTGGCCTCACCTTGTTCGCCCTTTCGCAGGTAGGCGCGGCACAGCCAGAGCGCGGTCTCGGGGGTGCCGAGGCGGGATTCGCGGGGCCACTGCCGGGCCACCCGGTCGGGGGCGTCGGGCGGGAAGGTGTCGAGCAGCAGGGCGGCGCCGTCGTCGGGGTCGGGGACCGGTTCCGGGAGGGCGCCGGCGATCTCGGCGGGAGGGGGCGGGGAGACGTCCAGTGCGGCGGGCCGTCCGCCGGCGCGGCCGGTCCAGTGGTCCAGGGCCGGGATGGCGCCGAGCCCGGCGTCCAGTCCGGCCTCGGAGGCGCGGAACCGGGTGGAGCTCTCGGGCAGTTGCTCGCCGAACTGGAGTGAGCGGAACTCCCGTAGCACTTCCCAGCATTGCCGGGACATCTCGGCGGCCGACCGGAACCGGGCGCGGGGTTCGCCGTGGGTGGCCCGGTCGATGAGGCGGCGGAAGGAGTCCGGGGCGAGACCGCGAGCCGGTTCGGCGCTGCGGGCCAGGGCCTGGAGGGTCATTCCGACGGTGTAGAGGTCGCTGTCGACGTGCCAGCCCCGGCTGTCGATCTCCTCCTTCGGCGGGGCGAAGGTCGCGGTGTAGACGTAGGCGGAGGCGCGGTCGCCGATCGCGCGGACCGCGCCGAGGTCGATGACCTTGATCGCCCGTCCGAAGTGGATGACGTTGGCGGGCTTCATGTCGCAGTACAGCAGGCCGCGTTCGTGCATGTACTGCAGGGCGCCGAGGATCTTGCAGCCGTAGGTGAGGACGTGGTCGAGGCGGGGCCGGCCCTGGAATATCCGCTCGGCGTCGTCGGCGTCGAAGAGCTGCTGCAGGGAGGGGCCGGCGATGTAGTCCATCACGAGGTAGCCGGTGGGGGAACGGCCGGCGGACCCGTGTTCGGCGTAGGTGATGATGCGGACGATGTCGGGGTGGTGCAGGTCGGTGAGCGAGCGGCGTTCCTCGACGGCGTTGCGGCGGGCGAGAGCGTCGTGCACGTTGATCAGGCCCTTGAGGACGACGCGGTAGCCGTCGGCGCGGATGTCCTCGGCGAGGTGGATCCAGCCCAGGCCGCCGTGCGCCAGGCAGCCGAGGATCCGGTAGTGGCCGGCGACCACGTCGCCCTTCTCCAGCTGGGGCAGGAAGGAGTAGCGGGTGCCGCAGCGCGGGCAGCGGCCCGTGGCGCGCGCGGGCTGGCCGCCGTAGCCCACGCCGATGGTCATCGTGCAGCCGTTCGCGCCGCAGCGGCGGCCCCCGGTGGGCGGCCGGGGGTCCTCGACCGGTGCGCCCTCGGGCACGGGCACCTCGGGCAGCAGGACCAGTCCGTGCTGGTCGAGTTCCCCGACCCCGGCGACGGCGTGGACGGGGCCCGGGCCGGGCGGCTCCTCGGGGCCGGGGCCCGCATCGGGCCGCGGGGGCGGCGGATCGAGGCTCTGTCCGCTCCGCGGCTCGGCCCGCGGCTCCTGGTGGCGGTGCCCGCAGGTGTCGCAGTAACCGGTGGTCATGATGTGGCCCGCGCAGCCGGGCCGCAGGCACGACGTCATCGGGCAGCACCTCCGTTCCCGGGTGCCGAGCCGGAGCAGAAGCCGACGAACCGCTCCACGGCGCTCTCCGCCTCGGCCACGTCGCAGGGAATCTGCCGCAGCAGCGACAGAGCGCGTTCGTAGAGCCGGTAGGCCTCCATGACCCGGTCGTCCTCGGACGCGGCCCGCTGTCTGCACAACGGCCACTCGGCGGTGACCCGGCCGAGGAGTTCCTCGCGGCGGCGCAGCCGGGAGTCGAGGACGTCCACCGCCTGCTCCAGCCGCAGGCGGCGGCGTTCGGCGGCGTCCTCGAAGGTGAACAGCAGGTCGGCGCGCCCGGGTTCGCGTTCCGGCTCGGGGGTGTGGGCGACCCACTCGCGCAGCATCCGGGTGCGCCGTACGCCGGCCTCGGCCTGGTCCAGCAGCCGCCGGGTAGCGGGGTCGGGCAGCACCCGGTCCCGGCGCGCGTCCAGCGCGGGACCCAACTCATCGACGATGCACTGGAGTTCGTGGTCCAGTCGGCTCCAGCGGCCGCGCAACGGCCGCTGGACGAAGGACTCGGCGGCCCGGTCGGCACGGCCGCCCCGGCGGCGGAAGACCAGGAGCAGCCGCGCACCGTGCTGGGCGAGCCGGTCGAGCAGGCCCAGCAGGTCGTCGGGTTCGGCGGCCCGGTCGACACCGGCCAGCACGGCGGCGAGCGGGACACGCAGAGCGCCGAGCCGCTCCGGCCGGGGGTCGCCGCTGATGCCGAGCCGTTCGGCGATTCGGCGCATGACCTGGCCGGCCGTCATGTCGGTGACGTCCAGCGCGAGGTCGTGGCCGCCGGCCGGGGGCACGGTCTCGGGCGGGTCGTGGGTGAAGGCGCTGGTGTTCTGCCGGGTGCGCAGCTCCCGGTCGGCCAGGGTGACGGCACGGTTGAGCGTCCAGGCGCGCGCGCCGCGCGCGGGGACGACCGTGACCAGCACCGGCCAGCCCTCGCCCCGGAACCAGGAGGCGAGTTCGGTGGCGAAGGGCACGTCGAGCCGGCCCGCGGCGGGCGTCGCGGTGCTGCGCAGCGCCGGGTCAACGGCTTCGGCGCCGGCGCTCCAGGCGGCGGCCTGCGGCAGATGGCTCAGCACGGTCTCGGTGGGGCTCATGTAGCTGAACACGGAGCCGGATCCCTCGTCGACACTGAGCACGATCCCGATGACCTGGTCGGTCTCGTGGTCGATCACCGGCCCGCCGCTGAAGCCGGGGACGGCCAGTTCACCCGGGGTCTGCGGGCGCAGCTGCACCTGGCTGTCCCGGCCCCGGGCGGCCACCAGGGTGGCGCCGTGCCAGCGGCCGCCGGCGTCGCCGTCCGGGAAGCCGTACATGCTCACCGGTCCGTGCGGCGCGGCGAGCCGGTGCAGCCGAGTGGTGTGCTCGGCGGGCAGGGGCTCGGCGAGCCGCAACAGGGCCAGGTCGCCGCTGCGGTCGCCGAAGGCGTCCTCCCGCTGCGGCACGTGTTCGTCCTCGCGGACCGTGGCGGCGACGCCGGGCACTCCGGGGACGCCGAGGAAGTGGACGACGTAGGGCCGGTCCGGGCGGACGACATGGGCGGCGGTGAGCACCCGGTCGGGCGCGAGCAGCACCCCCGCTCCGAGCACCTGCCCGTCCGGTTCCTCGATGCGGGCGATCCAGGACGGTATCCGTAACCGCGACTTGACGGCTCGCTCCCCCGTGCGCGTCATGTCAGCCGAGGTTACTCCGCGTGTTCCTCCGGGGCCACTGGTGTGCACGGGGTTGTCGCGCGGGGCGGACAATGAGGCCCCCGCGATCCAGAGCCAGAAGAGGGAAACGTGAAGAAGAAGCGCATATGTCTCGTCGCGGTGGCGTGAACTGTCCTGGCAGCCGCATGCGGGGGAGGCGAAACGCCCGTCGACACCTCCCGCCTGACGGACCCTCAGCAGGAATGGGTCGAGTTCGCCTACGCGCACGAGAAGAACGCCGAGACGAAGAGGGCGTGGGAAGGGCTGACCGCCGAAGGCGTCAAGTCCTACCTCCGTCGGCAGCGTCCACGTCTGTGCGGCGACTCGGCGTCGCTGATGGGGAGCCTGAAGGAAGCGGGCTACACGGCGGACGAGATGCAGGAGTACGCGGACAGGACCGAGGAACTGATCTGCTCGCACCCGTGACAAAGACCGCCCGGCACGTCCCGGTCACGACGGGCGGGCGGCCAGCGCCTGCCAGCCGGTCCACCGCAGCACGGTGACGTCGATCACCGGCCCGGCCGGCGGACACGGCCCGTACTGCGGGTACTTGGCGCACAGCAGCGCCACGGCCGTCTCGCGCGCCCGCCGTACGGCCGCGTCGGCGGTGTCCGGCGGCAGGACGCGGGCCTCTCCGTCGGCACGCACCCACCACAACTGCTCCCAGTCCTCGTCGTAGGCGTCCACGAGCAGGCACACCGCCGGCCGTACGGCCAGGTTGGCCAGCCGCTTGAGGCGGGTGGTGGTCTTGGGCTTGTGGTCGACGGCGGTGACGAGCCGGTCGGTGCCGTCGAGGGTGTGGTGGGCGAAGACCACCGGCACCTGGTGGGGGCGGCCCGCCACGTCGGCGGTGGCCAGCCGGGCCACCCGGGCCGCGGTGAACCGGCGCCGCGCCTCCGCCTCCTCCAGTCGCGACATGTCCGCTCCTCGCTTTCCGGCCACCCGGAAGCCGGCGCACGTGCGGTGCGCCGAGCACGCCGGCTTCGGTGAGTCACCCGGAGTTCCCGCCCCCGCTCCTCCATGGTGCTCCGGCGGTGCCGTCCGGTGCTCGCCCGGCTTCAATAAATCGAACACGCGAACTATGCACTGAATGTATAGTCCCGGCATGCCTCTCACGACTTCGGCCGGCACGAACCCGGCCCCGCAGCCCTCGCCCATGAAGATGCGCAGAACGGGGCGCGGGTTGCGTCTGTCCGCGCTCGCCTCGGTGGCCGCCTGTCTGGCGCTGACGCTGTCGGGCTGCGCGGAGGTCGACACGACCGCCCCCAGCACGGTGCGCACCGAGGGCGCCCACGGAGCGCCGGCGGCGCTCGGGACGGTGGACTGCCGAGAGGCGAAGTGCATCGCGCTGACCTTCGACGCGGGGCCGAGCGAGAACTCGGCACGGCTGCTCGACATCCTCAAGGAGAAGAAGGTCCCGGCCACCTTCTTCCTGCTCGGCAAACGGCACATCGACACGTACCCGGAGCTGGTCAAGCGGATGGCGGCCGAGGGCCACGAGGTCGCGAGCCACACCTGGGACCACAAGATCCTGACCCGGATCTCCGACGAGGGGATACGCGAGGAACTGCGGCGGCCCGACGAGGAGATAGAGCGGCTCACCGGGCACAAGCCCACGCTGATGCGCCCGCCCCAGGGCCGCACCGACGCCGACGTGCACCGGATCTGCAAGGAGCTGGGCCTGGCCGAGGTGCTGTGGAGCGTGACCGCGAAGGACTACACGACCACCGACTCGGCGCTGATCACCAAGCGCGTCCTGGAGCAGGCCTCCCGGGACGGCATCATCCTGCTGCACGACATCTACCGGGGCACCGTGCCGGCCGTGCCCGGCATCATCGACGCGCTGAAGGCCCGTGGCTACGTCTTCGTGACGGTTCCCCAGCTACTGGCGCCGGGGAAGGCCGAGCCGGGCCAGGTGTACCGGCCCTGAGCCGGCCGGCCGTCAACTCCCTGTCACGGACCGCCGTTGAGCCGTGCAGGTGATCCGGGGCCGAGCGCGCGGATGGCCGGTGGCGATTGCCTACGATCGGGTCGTGCCCTACTTCTCCGTCGAACGCACCGTGCCCCTTCCGATCGAGGAGGCGTGGCGGCGGCTCACCGAGTGGCCCCGCCACGGTGACGCGGTGCCCTTCACCCGCATCACCGTCCTCACGCCGGCGCCGACGCACGAGGGCACCCGTTTCGTGGCCCGCTCGGGCGTCGGCCCGCTCGGCTTCGACGATCCCATGGAGGTCACGGTCTGGCGCCCGCCCGTGGACGGCGAACCGGGGCTGTGCCGCCTGGAGAAGCACGGGCGGGTGATCCGGGGCTGGGCCGAGGTCGAGGTCGGACCCGGGCCGGGCGGCCGGGCCCGGGTGGTGTGGCGGGAGGACGTACGGATCCGCTTCCTCCCCCGCCTCTTCGACGGCGTCGTGGCACGCACGGCGCGGGCGGTGTTCGGGCGCGCGGCGAACCGGCTGCTCCGGCGGGCGTGACCGGCCGACGGCCGCTCAGGCCACCGACCCGATCCGCCCCGCGGGAGTCACCGCCGTGTCGTGGTGGATCGGGGTGTGGGCGCCGGTGAGGGAGACGCCGCTGCCGCCACGACGGCCCGCGACGATCTCCGCGGCGATCGACAGGGCCGTCTCCTCGGGGGTACGGGCCCCGAGGTCGAGGCCGATCGGGGAGCGCAGCCGGGCCAGTTCGAGTTCGCTGACGCCGACCGCGCGCAGCCGCTCGTTGCGGTCCAGGTGGGTGCGGCGGGAGCCCATCGCGCCGACGTAGGCGACCGGCAGCCGCAGGGCCAGCCGCAGCAGCGGTACGTCGAACTTGGCGTCGTGGGTGAGGACGCACAGGACGGTGCGGCCGTCGACGTCCGTGCGCTCCAGGTACTCGTGGGGCCACTCGACGACGATTTCGTCGGCGTCCGGGAAGCGGGCCCTGGTGGCGAACACCGGGCGGGCGTCGCACACCGTGACGTGGTGGCCGAGGAACTTGCCGACCCTCACCAGCGCGGAGGCGAAGTCGATCGCGCCGAAGACGATCATCCGGGGCGCGGGGACCGAGGACTCCACCAGGACCGTGAGCGGGGCGCCGCAACGCGAGCCCTGCGTGCCGATCTCCAGGGTGCCGGTGCGGCCCGCGTCCAGGAAGGCGCCGGCCTCGGCGGCCACCGTGCGGTCGAGTTCGGGATGGGCCCCGAAGCCGCCGTCGTGGGAGCCGTCGGGGCGGACCAGCAGGGCGCGGCCGCGCAGTCCGGCCGGGCCCTCGGCGATCCGGGCGACCGCCGCCGCCTCGCCTCGTACGGCGGCGCCGAGCGCGGCCGCGAACACCGGCCGGGCGGGATCGTCCGCCCGGACCGGCGTGACGAGGATGTCGATGACGCCGCCGCAGGTCAGGCCGACGGCGAAGGCGTCCTCGTCGCTGTACCCGAAGCGCTCCAGGACGGTCTCCCCGTCCTCGAGCGCCTGCCGGCACAGCTCGTACACGGCGCCCTCCACGCACCCGCCGGAGACCGAGCCGACGGCCGTGCCGTCGGCGTCCACCGCGAGGGCGGCGCCCGGCTGCCGCGGGGCGCTGCCGCCGACGGCCACCACGGTGGCGACGGCGAAGTCACGGCCCTGCTCGACCCACCGGTTCAGCTCCTCGGCGATGTCCAGCATCTCTCGGTCTCCTAACGGGGTTGTGGTGTAGAGGCGTTGACGGGGCTAGTGCACGCCCAGCCAGCCCTCGATCGGGTGGAGGGCGAAGTAGACCAGGAAGACGACCGTCAGCCCCCACATGAAGGCCCCGATCTCGCGGGCCCTGCCCTGGGCGGTCTTGATGGCCGTGTAGGAGATGACGCCCGCGGCGACACCGGTGGTGATGGTGTACGTGAACGGCATCAGGACGACGGTCAGGAAGACCGGGATCGCGGTGGCGCGGTCGGCCCAGTCCACGTGCCGGGCGTTCATCAGCATCATGGCGCCGATGACCACCAGGGCGGCGGAGGCGACCTCCTGCGGCACGATCGCGGTCAGGGGGGTGAAGAACAGGCAGGCGGCGAAGAACAGTCCGGTGACGACCGAGGCCAGACCCGTGCGGGCGCCCTCGCCGACCCCGGTGGCCGACTCGATGAACACCGTCTGGCCGGAGCCGCCCGCCACGCCGCCGATCGCACCGCCGGCGCCGTCGATGAACAGCGCCTTGGACAGACCGGGCATCCGGCCCTTGTCGTCGGCGAGCCCGGCCTCGGTGCCGACGCCGATGATGGTGGCCATCGCGTCGAAGAAGCCGGCCAGGACCAGGGTGAAGACGATCATGCCGACGGTCGTCGCGCCGACCTGTCCCCAGCCGCCGAACTCCACATGCCCGAAGAGCGAGAAGTCGGGCATCGAGATCGCGCTGCCGTGCAGTGCGGGCGCGCCGCCCGCCCACTGCTCGGGGTCGATCACGCCGAGGCCGTTGAGTACGGCGGCGACGGCCGTGCCGGAGACGATGCCGACGAGGATGGCGCCGGGGACGTTCCGGGCCTGCAGCATGAAGATCAGCAGCAGGGTGCCGGCGAAGAGCAGGACCGGCCAGCCGGCGAGTTCACCGGCGGGGCCGAGGCTCACCGGGGTGGCCTTGCCCTGGTGCACGAAACCGGCCTTGTAGAAGCCGATGAGGGCGATGAACAGACCGATGCCCATGGTGATGCCGTGCTTGAGCGCGAGCGGGATCGCGTTCATGATCATCTCGCGCAGGCCGGTGACGACCAGCAGCATGATGACGACGCCGTACAGCACGCACATGCCCATGGCCTGCGGCCAGGTCATGTGGGGGGCGACCTGCGAGGACAGGACGCCGGAGACCGACAGGCCGGCCGCGAGCGCGAGGGGCACCTTGCCGACGAAGCCCATCAGCAGCGTGGTGAGGGCCGCGGCGAACGCGGTCGCGGTGATCAGGGCCTTCTGGCCGAGGGTGTCCCCGGCCGCGTCCTTGCCGGACAGGATCAGGGGGTTGAGCAGGAGGATGTACGCCATCGCCATGAAGGTGGTGACGCCGCCGCGCACCTCACGCGCGACCGTGGATCCTCTGCCGCTTATGTGGAAGTACCGGTCGAGCCAGGACCTGCCGGCCGGGACGCGGGCGCCTTCGCCCGCGTCTTCGGCTGTGGTCCTGGGCTCCACTGACTGCTGGGTCATGGGCCAACTCCCAAGGTTCACAGGGGCACCCGGCTGCCGTGGGGCGGCAGGCGGGATTTGGGATTGGACGGCCCGGGGGACGGCCCGAGACGAACGTGGTACTTGCTGACCGGCGCCGGGACGGCCGTGGGTCGGGCGTTGCCCGGCGCCGGGGTGCCGGCGTCGCGACGGCGTCGCGACGCGACGGCGGCCGTCTTTACGCGGTGCCCGTGAGGTGTTCCGGGCGGACCGGTGTGCGGTTCAGCTCCAGTCCGGTCGCGTTCCGGATCGCCGCGAGGACGGCCGGGGTGGACGACAGGGTCGGGGCTTCGCCGATGCCACGGAGCCCGTACGGGGCGTGGTCGTCGGCGAGTTCGAGCACGTCGACGGGGATGGTCGGCGTGTCGAGGATCGTGGGGATCAGGTAGTCCGTGAAGGAGGGGTTCCTGACCTTCGCCGTCTTCGGGTCGACGACGATCTCCTCCATCACCGCGACCCCCAGCCCCTGCGTCGTGCCGCCCTGGATCTGGCCGACGACGGAGAGCGGGTTGAGCGCCTTGCCGACGTCCTGGGCACAGGCCAGTTCGACGACCTTGACCAGGCCGAGCTCGGTGTCGACCTCGACGACGGCGCGGTGCGCGGCGAAGGAGTACTGGACGTGCCCGTTGCCCTGGCCGGTGCGCAGGTCGAAGGGCTCGGTCGGCCGGTGCCGCCACTCCGCCTCGATCTCCACGGCCTCGTCCTCCAGGACGTCGACCAGGTCGCCGAGGACCTCGCCCGCGTCGGTGACCACCTTGCCGCCCTCCAGCAGGAGTTCGGCCGTGGCCCAGGCCGGGTGGTAGGAGCCGAACTTGCGGCGCCCGGTCTCCAGGACCTTCTCGCGGACCAGTTCGCAGGCGTTCTTCACGGCGCCGCCGGTGACGTAGGTCTGCCGGGAGGCCGAGGTCGAACCGGCGCTGCCCACCTGGGTGTCGGCCGGGTGGATGGTCACCTGGCTGACGCCCAGCTCGGTGCGGGCGATCTGCGCGTGGACGGTGACACCGCCCTGGCCGACCTCCGCCATCGCGGTGTGCACGGTGGCCACCGGCTCGCCGGCGATCACCTCCATCCGGACGCGGGCGGTGGAGTAGTCGTCGAAGCCCTCGGAGAAGCCGACGTTCTTGATGCCGACGGCGTAGCCGACGCCGCGAACGACGCCCTCGCCGTGCGTGGTGTTGGACAGACCGCCGGGCAACTGGCGTACGTCGGCGCCCTCGCTGGACTCCCACTGGCGCTCGGGCGGCAGTGGCATCGCCCTGACCCGGCGCAGCAGTTCGGCGACCGGGGCCGGGGAGTCGACGGGCTGCCCGGTCGGCATGAGGGTGCCCTGCTCCATCGCGTTGAGCTGCCGGAACTCCACCGGGTCCATGCCGAGTTCCTTGGCCACCTTGTCCATCTGCGCCTCGTAGGCGAAGCACGCCTGGACCGCGCCGAAGCCGCGCATGGCGCCGCAGGGCGGGTTGTTGGTGTAGAGGGCGATGGCCTCGATGTCGACGTCGTCGACGACGTACGGCCCGACGCTGAGCGAGGCGGCGTTGCCGACGACGGCCGGGGAGGCGGATGCGTAGGCGCCGCCGTCCAGCACGATCCGGCACTTCAGGTGGGTCAGCTTGCCGTCGCGCGTGGCCCCGTGCTCGTAGTGGAGCTTGGCCGGGTGGCGGTGGACGTGCCCGAAGAAGGACTCGAACCGGTTGTAGACGATCTTCACCGGCTTGCCGGTGCGCAGCGCCAGCAGGCAGGCGTGGATCTGCATCGACAGGTCCTCGCGGCCGCCGAAGGCGCCGCCCACGCCGGCCAGCGTCATCCGCACCTTGTCCTCGGGCAGGCCGAGGACGGGCGCCATCTGGCGGAGGTCGGAGTGGAGCCACTGGGTGGCGATGTAGAGGTGGACGCCGCCGTCCTCCTCGGGCACCGCGAGACCGGACTCGGGGCCGAGGAAGGCCTGGTCCTGCATGCCGAAGGTGTACTCGCCCTCGACGATGACGTCGGCCCGCTCGCGTGCCGCCGCCACGTCGCCGCGCACGATCGGCTGGCGGTGGACGACGTTCGGATGCGGGACGTGGCCGAAGTGGTGGTCGTCGCGGTTCTCGTGCACGAGGATCGCGTCCGGGGCGGTCGCGGAGGCCTCGTCGGTGATGACCGGCAGTTCCCGGTACTCGACCTTGATCTTGGCTGCGGCGCGGCGGGCGGTCTCCGGGTGGTCGGCGGCGACGATGGCGACCGGCTCCCCGTGGTGGCGCACCTTGCCGTGGGCGAGGACGGGGGTGTCCTGGATCTCCAGGCCGTAGTTCCGCACGGCGGTGGGCAGGTCGTCGTAGGTCATGACCGCGTACACGCCGGGCAGGGCGAGGGCCTCGGAGGTGTCGATGGACACGATCTCGGCGTGCGCGACGGTGGACCGCAGGATCTGGCCCCACAGCATGTCCTCGTGCCACATGTCGGACGAGTACGCGAACTCGCCGGTGACCTTCAGGGTGCCGTCCGGGCGGAGGGTGGACTCACCGACGCCGCCCCGGGTCTGCGAGCCCTGCGTGATCTTCGTAGGCGCGCCGTTCGTCGGCATCTCAGACCCCCTCGGACTGACGGGCGGCGGCCAGGCGGACCGCGTCCATGATCTTCTCGTAGCCGGTGCAGCGGCACAGGTTGCCGGACAGGGCCTCGCGGATGTCCGCGTCGCTCGGGTCGGGGTTGTGCTCCAGCATCTCGTCGGCGGCGACCAGCAGGCCCGGGGTGCAGAAGCCGCACTGGACGGCACCGGCGTCGATGAACGCCTGCTGGACGGGGCTGAGTTCGGTGCCCTCGCCGGTCTGAGAGTCGACGCCCACGGCCTGCCAGCCCCTGGCCTCGTCCAGGGACGTGCCGCACGAGCCGGAGTCGCCGCAGGAGCGCTGCCTGGCGTAGTCCGCGAGGCCCTCGACGGTCACCACCTCGCGGCCCTCGGCCTGGCCGGCCGCGACCAGGCAGGAACACACCGGCACGCCGTCCAGGCGCACGGTGCAGGAGCCGCACTCGCCCTGTTCACAGGCGTTCTTGGAGCCGGGCAGGCCGAGGCGCTCGCGCAGCACGTACAGCAGGGACTCGCCCTCCCAGACGTCGTCGGCCTCCTGCGGGCGTCCGTTGACGGTGAAGTTGACGCGCATCACGCAGCTCCCTCGGTGGCGCGGCGGGCGCCGCGGTACGACTCCCAGGTCCAGGTGAGCGTCCGGCGGGCCATGACGCCGACCGCGTGCCGGCGGTAGCTCGCGGTGCCCCGGACGTCGTCGATCGGGTTGCAGGCGCCGGAGCACAGTTCCGCGAACCGCTTGGCGACCGACGGGGTGACGATCTTTCCGTTGTCCCAGAAGCCGCCCTCCTCCAGGGCCGCGTTCAGGAACTCCTCGGCGGCCTTGGCCCGGACCGGCGTGGGCGCGGCGGATCCGATGCCGGTGCGCACGGTGCGGGTCCCGGGGTGCAGGGCGAGGCCGAAGGCGCACACGGCGATCACCATGGCGTTGCGGGTGCCGACCTTGGAGTACTGCTGCGGGCCGTCCGCCTTCTCGATGTGCACCGCGCGGATCAGCTCGTCGGGCTGGAGGGCGTTGCGCTTGACGCCGGTGTAGAACGCGTCGATCGGGATGAGGCGGGTGCCGCGGGCCGCCGACTCCACCTCGACGTCCGCGCCGGCCGCGAGCAGGGCGGGGTGGGCGTCTCCGGCGGGCGAGGCCGTGCCGAGGTTGCCGCCGACGCCGCCGCGGTTGCGGATCTGCGGGGAGGCGACCGTGTGCGAGGCGAGCGCGAGGCCCGGCAGCTCGGCACGGAGATTCTCCATGATCTTCGCGTAGGAGACGGAAGCGCCCAGCCGGACGGTGTCCTCGCCGACCTCCCACTCGTAGAGGTCACCGACGCGGTTCAGGTCGAGCAGGTACTCGGGCCGGCGGTGGTCGAAGTTGATCTCGACCATCACATCGGTGCCACCCGCAATCGGCACAGCGGTGGGGTGCTCGGCCTTCGCGGCGAGCGCCTCCTCCCAGCTGGCAGGGCGAAGGAAGTCCATACCCGGCTCTCTTCTTCGTCTCGTGAGTCGTACGGATCGAGCCAATCCGGGTGCGGCGGGTCCGGCTCGTTCATGTGCTCTTTACGCGGAGTGGGCTCAGTACACCGCCCCGTACTCCGGCGGGGTCAGTCACCGAAACCATGAAGGAGTTGGCTGGCCACGACGGGCATCTTGTAGATTCGTATGAACGGAGGCCATCGGTAACCTCTCCGTTTTCCCAGGGAAACGCCGGTGACGGCCCGGCGGCCCCGCCGTACGGCCCTGGCACCCGTGTTCCGGGCCCGTCACGGGTCCCCACCAGGATTCATCGTAGATTTCGAGACACAGAACGGCGGCGACGAGATGCGGCTGCGCGCACTGCTGGACACCGATGCGCTGGGGCTGCGGCTGCTCGGCGGCGAGGACGAGCTGGACCGCTCCGTACGCGGGGTCATGACCACCGACCTGCGCGATCCGAGCCGCTATCTGTCCGGTGGCGAGCTGGTGCTGACCGGCCTGGCCTGGCGCCGCGACGCCGGGGACTCCGAGCCCTTCGTACGGATCCTGGTGCAGGCCGGGGTGGCGGCGCTGGCGGCCGGCGAGGCCGAGCTGGGCGATGTGCCGGAGGACCTGGTGCTGGCCTGCGCGCGACACCGGCTGCCGCTGTTCGCGGTGCACGAGTCGGTGGCGTTCGCGACGGTCACCGAGCACGTGGTGCGGCAGGTCTCCGGGGAGCGGGCCGGTGACCTGGCGGCCGTGGTGGACCGGCACCGGCGGATGATGACCTCGGGCCCGGCGGGCGGCGGCCCCGACGTGGTCCTCGACCTGCTCGGCACCGACCTCGACCTGCGCGCCTGGGTGCTCTCCCCCACCGGCCGGCTGATCGCCGGCTCGAAGGTCGCGGGTCCGGCGCTGCCGGCCGAGACCTGCGCGCGGCTCGCCGCCGAGCACCTGGCCGCCACCCGCTCCGGCCGGCGCGGCCCGCACCGGGTCTCGCTGGACGGCAGCACCTTCTCCCTCTTCCCCATCCGCTCCTCCGGGCGCTCCCCGCAGGCCGCCCGCGACATGCGCGAGACGGTCCTGTCGGACTGGCTGCTCGCGGTCGAGGCGGACGCCGGGGACTGGCCCGAGGAGCGCCTCGACCTGCTCCAGGGCGTCACCCAGCTGATCTCCGTCGAGCGCGACCGGCGGGACGCGGCGCGCACGGTGCGGCGCCGGCTCGCGCAGGAGGTGCTGGAGCTGGTGCAGACCGGTGCCGCGCCCGCCGAGATCGCCGCGCGGCTGCGGGTGGCCGCGCCGGTGCTGCTGCCCGGGCTCGGGGCGGCCCCGCACTGGCAGGTGGTCGTGGCCCGGGTCGAGTGGGACGGCGGAGCGGTGGAGGGCGGCCCGGTCGCCCAGTCGCTGCTGGAGGAGGTCCTGGTGGACCCGCTGGCCACCGGCCCCGAGCCCTCGGACCGGATCGCCGTCGCCCACACCGGGGACGAGGCGATCGCCCTGGTGCCGCTCCCGGCGGTCTCCGCCGACCAGGACGGCTCCGAGACCGGCCTGCTCGCCGACGCGCTGCTGCGGGCGGTACGGGAGCCGCTGTCGGCGGGCCTGGCCGACGACGGGCGGCTCACCCTCGGTGTCAGCGCCGCCGTGCACTCGGCGGAGGGCCTGCGCGGCGCGCTGGAGGAGGCGCGGCACGCCCGCCGGGTCGCCGCGGCCCGCCCGGGCCGGGTCTGCGCGGCCGGGCACCAGGAGCTGGCCTCGCACGTGCTGCTGCTGCCGTTCGTCCCGGACGACGTCCGCCGCGCCTTCACGGCGCGCCTGCTGGACCCGCTGACCGACTACGACCGCCGCCACCGCGCCGAGCTGATCCCGACCCTGGCGGCGTTCCTCGACTGCGACGGCTCCTGGACCCGCTGCGCCACCCGGCTCCACCTGCACGTCAACACACTGCGCTACCGGGTCGGGCGGATCGAGCAGTTGACGGGACGGGACCTGTCGCGCCTGGAGGACAAGCTGGACTTCTTCCTGGCGTTGCGGATGAGCTGAGGCGACAGGGGCGTGACAGAGTCCGGCCAAGTCACGCCAAGATCCCTCGACTTTGTGAATTTTTTCACCCATCCCCTTGGCCCAGCCCCATGATTGGTGCTGGAATGCCGCCACCACTCAACAGCTCGACGGCGTGCTCGGGGAGGGCAACGTGGCGCATTCCGCCATGTCTGGCAATGGAACGACCGCCGGTGACGATCCTCTCCAGACCGCGGTATGGCGGTTGCGCTCGCGGGCCTGCTGGGCCGACGCGGCGGCCATGCTGCCGGCGGACACCCCGGCCGCGACCCTGCAGCGGACCTCGCTGCTGGTCGAGCGGTGCCTGTACACCGAGCGGGGCTGGGCCGAGGCGGAGGACGCGCTGCGCACGGCGGAGGCGCAGGCGCACACCGACGAGGAGCGCGGGGCTGCCGCCTGCGAACGCGGCCAACTCGCCTACGCGGCCACGCTGCACGGCGTACGGGACCGGGCGGACGAGGCGCGGTCCGCGCTGGGGCGGGCGGCGGCGCTGATCCCGCCGGGCGCCGTGGGGCGGGCGCTGCTGGACTTCCGGCGGGGGCTGCTGGCGGAGAACCTGGCCCACTCCCCGCAGGCGGCGCGTGCGGCCTACCGCCGCGCCCACGCGGGCGCCACGGCGCACGCCGATCCGCTGCTGCTGTCCTTCACCTGGCGCCACCTCGCCGGGCTCGCCCTGCGCGACGGGGAGCTGGCTGAGGCCCGGCACGGCTTCGCCGAGTCGCTGCGGATCCGCGAGGAGCTGGGCTACCTGGTGGGCACGGCCCCCGCGCTGGCCTCCCTGGCGGACGCGGAGTCGGAGCCGGAGGCCTCACGGCTGCGGGAGGAGGCCCGGCGGCTGTTCCGGTTGCTGGGCGGCGTCCCGACCTGGCTGGCCCGGCAGTTGGCCCCGCCGGCGCCGGGTGCCGCGACCGCCTGAGGGCCGCCTCAGAGCCGACTGAGAGGTTGCTGTGCCAGTGTGACGCGCCCCGACCCCCTCAGGAGTGCTCGATGAGTCTGGTCAACGGCCTGCCGGCCCATGTCCTGCTGGTCCACATAGTCGTCGTACTGATACCGCTGACCGCGCTGGCCCTGGTGGCCGACGCGGTGTGGCCGCGGGCCGCCCGGCGGCTGGGCGTGCTGCTGCCCTCGCTCGCCCTCGTGGCCCTGGTCAGCGTCCCGCTGGCCACCCAGGCCGGTGAGTGGCTGGAGCGGCACGTCGACGACGACGCTCTGGTACGGCGGCACACCGAGCTGGGCGACGGACTGCTGCCGTGGGCGCTGGGCCTGTTCGTCCTGGCGGCGGTCGTGTGGTGGGCGGCACGCGGTCCGAGGCGGGAGGGCCAGGACGGCGGCGGCGCGGCGCGGCCCACCTGGCTCACCTCGCTGCCGCTGCGCGTCGTCGTGTCGGTGCTGTCCCTGGGGGTGGCGGCCGGAGCCGTGGTGGACGTGTACCGCATCGGCGACTCCGGCGCGAAGGCCGCCTGGCACGACGCCTACTCCAAGAGCGCGCACGGCGAGCGGGACGGTTCCTGACCCGTACCCCGGGGCGGCGCGGGACGGCCAAGCCCCGTCCACGGCCGGGCGGCACCCGTGGGGTGTCCGCCCGGTGTCAGGCGGCGCCCGCGAAGTGGTCGCCGACCAGGTCCCGCACCACGTCGAAGTCGCGGGCGATCAGCGCCTCCAGCAGCGCCGTGTGCTCGGCGGCGTCGGCCACGAGGTCGGCGCGGCCGTGCCGGACCGGGCCGCCGACCAGCGGCCACTGGGAGCGCCGGTGGAGGTCCTCCGCCATCCGCACGAGCTGCGCGTTGCCCGCGAGGGACAGCACCGCCCGGTGGAAGGAGCGGTCGGACTCCGCGTACGTCGCCGGGCAGCCGGAGGACGCGGCGCGCACCGTGTCCTCGGCCAGCGGCCGCAGCTCGGCCCAGCGCTCGGCGGGCACCGTACGGGCCAGCCGCAGCATCACCGGCACCTCCAGCAGCGCCCGCACCTCGGCGAGCTCGGCCAGCTCCCGGGCGCCCCGCTCCATGACCCGGAACCCGCGGTTGGGCACGACCTCGACGGCGCCCTCGAGGGTGAGCTGCTGCATGGCCTCCCGCACCGGTGTCGCCGACACCCCGAAGCGCTCGCCGAGGGCCGGCGCCGAGTAGACCTCGCCCGGTCTCAGCTCGCCCGCCACCAGGGCCGTCCGCAGCGCGTCGAGGATCTGCCCGCGCACCGAGGAGCGCTGCACGGTGGCCCTGGGCCGCGGGATCGGACGCTCACCGTGGGTGTGCTCACCCCGCGCCCCGGGCAGGCCGGTGTCCCGTTGGCCGGACGGCTCGGCCGCGCGCTCCCGCGCCGGGGCCCGGGCCTCGCCGAACGGGTCGGCGGAGCCCTGCACACCCTGCTTCACGGGGCCTCCTCCGGCTTGTCGGCACTTGGGGTCATTAACGGCGGGTTGTCACTTGTCCGTCAAGCACCATAGGCGCATGGGGCGGCTCTTCAAATTTCCCGGAGGATGGATAAGGTTAGGCTTACCTTTGCATTCAGCCCGCGATCAAGGTCCGGTGACCCCGTCATGCCCGCTACGGCCTCGCCGTTCACCGCCGCGTACGCCCGCCTCACCGCGGCCTACCCGGGACTGACGGTCACCGAGCCGCACCCGGCGCGGGCGCTGCCCGAGGGCGGCGGCTGGGTCGGCGCCGCCGGGCTCGCCGAGGGCGGGGACCGGCTCGACGCCTTCCTCGCCCGGGACGAGGCCCAGGTGCTGCGGGACTACGGCCGGCGGGCCCGCCCGGACGTCGTCGCGAGCTTCGGCCTGCACCGCTACGCCTGGCCGGCCTGTCTGCTGATCACCGTCCCGTGGTTCCTGCACCGCCGGGTGCCCCGGCTGCCCGTGACGGCTGTCTCCTACGACCGCGTGGCCGGCCGCATGGCCGTCCGCCCCGCTTCCTTCTCCTGCCTGCCGGGCGATCCGGCGGCCGCGCTGCCCGGCGCGGTCGTCGTGCCGGACGAGGAGGCGCTGCGGGCCGAGGTGCGCGCGGCCGTCGCCGAGCACCTGGAGCCGGTGCTCGCCGCCTTCGGACCGCGGATGCGGCGGCGCGGGCGCGCCCTGTGGGGCATGGCGACCGACGAGGTCGTGGAGGGCCTGTGGTACGTCGCCCACCTGTTCGGCGCGGACGAGGAGCGGCGGGCCGTGCGGGAGCTGGAGCTGCTGCTGCCGGGGGCGACGCGGCCGTACGCCGGCTCGGCGGGGTTCCGCGTGCTGACCGGGCCGGGCGGCGAGCCGCTGGCCACCCGGGACCGGGCGAGCTGCTGCATGTTCTACACCGTGCGCCCCGAGGACACCTGCGCCACCTGCCCGCGCACCCGTGACAGCGACCGAATCGCCAAACTCACCGCGACCATTGCCGCCTGAGGCTCTCTCAGGTCCGGACGGCGTCCCGCGTCCACTAAGATCATCACGATCGGACCACCGGTCACGGACAGGTCGTTCACAACTCCCCCACCCGCCTCGGGAACTTTCCGGGGAACCATCCGTACGGGTAGTCTTATTCGAACTCAACTCCCGCCCCTCAAGCGGCAGTTCGAGCAGAACGTCGCCCTGGGCATCCCCTTGCACCTCCTTGGCGGCCTCTTGCCCCGAAACCCCCTGAGGGCCGTCCGGAGTGGGCCACTATGGCGGGCGTTACGCCCTATCCCAATGCAAGGGACCCCTGATGAGACTGACCGACATATCGCTGAACTGGCTGCTCCCTGGCGCCGTGCTGCTCCTGGGCCTGCTGGCGGCGGTGGCGGTGCTCGCGCGCGGCAAGCGCTCCTCCGGGGAGAACGCGAGTACGGACGACTCGTGGGAGCGCAGCGAGGAGCGCCGCAGGCGCAAGGAGGCCGTCTACGGAACGGCCTCCTACGTGCTGCTGTTCTGCTGTGCGGCGGTCGCGGCCGCCCTCTCCTTCCACGGCCTGGTCGGCTTCGGTGAGCAGAACCTCGGGCTGACCGGCGGCTGGCAGTACCTGGTGCCGTTCGGTCTGGACGGCGCGGCGATGTTCTGCTCCGTCCTCGCGGTGCGCGAGGCCAGCCACGGTGACGCGGCCCTGGGCTCCCGGATACTGGTGTGGATGTTCGCCGCGGCGGCGGCCTGGTTCAACTGGGTGCACGCGCCCCGGGGCCTGGGTCACGCGGGCGCCCCGCACTTCTTCGCGGGCATGTCCCTGTCGGCGGCCGTGCTGTTCGACCGCGCGCTGAAGCAGACCCGCCGGGCCGCGCTGCGCGAGCAGGGCCTGGTACCCCGCCCGCTGCCGCAGATCCGCATCGTCCGCTGGCTGCGGGCGCCGCGCGAGACCTACGGGGCATGGTCCCTCATGCTCCTGGAGGGCGTGCGCAGCCTGGACGAGGCGGTCGAGGAGGTGCGCGACGACAAGCGGCAGAAGGACGAGGCGCGCCGGCGCCGGCGTGACCAGCAGCGGGTGGAGCGCGCCCAGCTGCGTGCGATCAGCCGGGGTCACCGCGGCTTCGCCGGACGCGGCGGCGGCCGTCAGATGGAGGTGCAGGCGGTGGAGCGCGGCCCCGCGCCGGCGACCGCGGAGCCTGCCATATCGGCGCCGGAACCGCTGCCCGTCCACTCTCGGCCCTCCCTTCAGCCGGTCCGCAAGGGCACTGAGGCGATCACCGTCGATCTCACCGCGGAGGACGACACGATGGCGCTGCCGCGCCTGGACTCCCTGGAGCGCAAACTGAAGGACCTGGAGCAGCAGTTCGGCTAGAACCGGACCGGGGACCGGGGACGGGGCTCATCTCGGGACGGGGGCGTGACCGCGCGGGTCACGCCCCCGTCCCGTGTCCGTCTCCGCGGCCGGTCCGTCTCAGGCCGCCTCCGCGCCGAGTTCGAACCACACCGACTTGCCCACGCCGTGCGGCCGTACGCCCCAGGAGTCCGCGAGGGACTCCACCAGGACCAGCCCCCGGCCGTTGGTGTCCTCACCCGTGTCCGGTGTGCGCGGCAGCGGTCTGCGGGCCACGAAGTCCCGTACCTCCACGCGCAGTCCGCCGGCCGAGACGACGGCGGTCAGTACGGCGTCGCGGTCGGTGTGCACGAGCGCGTTGGTGACGAGTTCGCTGGTGAGCAGTTCGGCTATCTCCGAGCGGCCCGGTCTGCCCCAGTGCCGCAGCAGTTCGCGCAGTTCCCGGCGCGCCTCGGGCACCGCCCTGAGGTCCGCCTGCCCCAGCCTGCGCCTGAGCCCCTGCTGGTGCCGCTCGCGTTCGGTGATGGTGTCGGTCTCTTCCCCCGCTTGAGCCGAGGAGGCCCCGATGGCTACGGGACCGCCCCCTCGCGCCTGCCTCTTCATGACCCCCGCCCGCACGTTTCCGGCCCTGCCCCTCCTGGTCGAACACGTTCACGGGGATCCATTCCCCATGCGCCCGCGGGCAGTCCTGGAGGTCGGCCGACGGCCGTGTGTTCGGCCACGGCCGCCCGCCCCTCGCGCACGGCCCCGGACGCCGCCGCGATCCTGCTCCGCCCGGCAGGACCGCCGTACGGTGCCCCGGGCGCCCCAGGACGGACGGATCTGGACGTGTGGCACCGCCGGACGGTCCGCCGTCACGGGCGGTGAAAGTGGCCGGAAAACACCGTTGTCCGGGCCGTGTCTCAGGGCCTGGGGACGTTGCGCAGGTTGGAGCGGGCCAACTGGACCATGCGGCCGACCCCGCCGTCCAGCACCATCTTCGAGGCGGACAGCGCGAACCCGGTGACCATCTCGGCGCTGATCTTCGGTGGGATGGACAGGGCGTTGGGATCGGTGACGATGTCCACCAGCGCCGGCCCCTTGTGCCGGAAGGCGTCCTTGAGCGCCCCGGCGAGCTGCTTGGGCTTCTCCACCCGCACCCCGTAGGCACCGCAGGCGCGGGCGACGGCGGCGAAGTCGGGGTTGGTGTTGGCGGTTCCGTACGAGGGCAGGCCCGCGACCAGCATCTCCAGCTCGACCATGCTGAGCGCGGAGTTGTTGAACAGCACGACCTTCACCGGCAGGTCGTACTGCACGAGCGTGAGGAAGTCACCCATGAGCATGGCGAACCCGCCGTCGCCGGACATGGAGACGACCTGCCGGCGCCGGTCGGTGAACTGGGCGCCGATCGCCATCGGCAGCGCGTTCGCCATCGAGCCGTGCGAGAAGGAGCCGATGATCCGGCGGCGGCCGTTGGGCGAGATGTAGCGCGCGGCCCACACGTTGCACATGCCCGTGTCGACCGTGAACACGGCGTCGTCCGAGGCGACTTCGTCGAGGACGGCGGCCACGTACTCGGGGTGGATGGGGACGTGCTTGTCGACCTTGCGGGTGTAGGCCTTGACCACGCCCTCCAGCGCGTCGGCGTGCTTCTTCAGCATCCGGTCGAGGAAGCGCCGGTTCGTCTTCTCCTTCACCCTCGGGACGAGACAACGCAGCGTCTCGCGCACGTCGCCCCACACGGCGAGGTCGAGCCGGGAACGCCGGCCGAGGACCTCGGGCCGCACGTCGACCTGGGCGATCTTCACGTCGTTCGGCAGGAAGGCGTTGTACGGGAAGTCGGTGCCCAGCAGGATCAGCAGGTCGCACTCGTGGGTGGCCTCGTAGGCGGCGCCGTAGCCGAGCAGCCCGCTCATGCCGACGTCGAACGGGTTGTCGTACTGGATGAACTCCTTGCCCCTGAGGGCGTGTCCGACCGGGGACTTGATCTTCTCGGCGAACCGCATCACCTCGGCGTGCGCGCCCGCCGTGCCGCTGCCGCAGAAGAGGGTGACCTTGCCGGCCTCGTTGATCATGTCCACGAGCCTGTCGAGCTCCGCGTCGCCGGGCCGGATCGTGGGCCGGGAGGTGACGAGGGCGCTCTCGGCGGCGCGTTCCGGGGCGGGCTCGTCGGCGATGTCACCGGGCAGCGAGACCACGCTCACGCCTCTCTGCCCGACGGCGTGCTGGATGGCGGTCTGCAGCAGCCGGGGCATCTGCTTCGGGCTGGAGATCAGCTCGCTGTAGTGGCTGCACTCCTGGAAGAGCCGGTCCGGGTGGGTCTCCTGGAAGTAGCCGAGGCCGATCTCGCTGGAGGGGATGTGCGAGGCCAGGGCGAGCACCGGGGCCATGGAACGGTGCGCGTCGTACAGGCCGTTGATGAGGTGCAGGTTGCCCGGGCCGCAGGACCCGGCGCAGGCCGCCAGACGGCGGGTGATCTGGGCCTCGGCACCGGCCGCGAAGGCGGCGGTCTCCTCGTGGCGTACGTGGATCCAGTCGACGGCGGAGTGACGGCGCACGGCGTCCACGACCGGGTTGAGGCTGTCGCCGACCACGCCGTAGAGGCGGCGCACACCGGCCCGGACGAGGATGTCGACGAACTGCTCGGCGACGTTCTGTTTGGCCATGGCTGTCGTCTGCCCCTTCGCTGTCCCGGGATGGGCCTTCCCGGTCCATCAAGTCACAGGGGCGGCGGTTACGCCTCCCATACGGCCGCCGCCGTACGGTCGTCGGCGTAACCCTTCACCCGCACCTGGGCGTCCGCGAGGAACGCGGCGAGGCCGGGCGGGGTACGACCGGACCAGCGGCGGGCGAGGTAGGCGCAGAGCGCGGGCTCGCCGCGCAGCGGTTCGGCGAGCCCGCCGGTCGCCATCACCAGCACATCACCCGGGCGGGCTACCGAGGCGCGGAAGCGGAAGGGTTCACGGGGTGGCTCGGGGGCGGGTTCGAACGGGCTCGGCGGAACCGGGATACCGAAGTCCATGGTGAGCCGGTCGCCCTCGGGGGTCTCGGCGGGGACCGAGCCGAAGCCGACGACCGGTTCGCCGGTGGTGCCGCCGGACGGCACGCTGGGCTCGATGTCCTGCCACTCGCCGCCGCGCAGCCGGAACAGTCCCCCTTCGCCGACGCCGAAGAACACGCGGATACGGCAGCCGGGGTCGGCGGGCAGCAGCAGGCAGCGAAGGCCGGGGGTGTACTCCTCGGGGTCCAGGCCCCGTTCGGCGGCGTCGGCCCGCAGTCTGCCGAGACTGCGGTCGGTCAGCCGTTGCAGACCGGACTTCAGGTCGCCGCGCCGGGCGGCCCGCAGGTCCTCGACGAGCCGCCCGTGACTGCGGCCGACGGCCCGGCCGATCAGCCGGCACGCCTCCGCCGCCGCCCGGTGCGCGCTCGGCGCCGCCCGCGCTCCGGTCGCCATGGCGACGAGCACCAGCGCCTGTTCACCCGTGCCGAACCGCGCGGTCAGCAGCGCGTCCCGGCGCGGCTCGCCCCGGTACCGCGCCGAGTCCCCGCGCAGCGACACGGCCCGCAGTGTGCAGGTGCCGTACTGGGCCCCGTCCAGAGCGGTGTCGGCCACCTGTTCCGCCAGCTCGTCCGGATCGGCGAGGGGCAGCGCGGTGGGCTCGGGGTCGTAGGTGGGGGGCCCGGAGCCGACGTGGTCGAGGGCGGAGGGGGGCGAGGGGACCGCGGGGGGCAAGGGGGCGGCGTAGGCGGGAGGCGGGGGCGCCGGAGGCACGGGAGGCACGGCCGGGGGTGTCTCCGGCGGGGCCGGGGTGCGCTGGGCCGGCACCGCGCGGTCCGGGGACGCGGATGCGCGGTCGGGGAACGGGCCATCGGGGAACGGGCGGTCGGGAGACGTGCGGTCCGGGGGCGGCTGGTCGGGCGGCGGATCCGGGAGCGCCGGTGTGCCGCCGGACTCCCGGGGCGCGCCGGGCACCTCGTTCCCGCCGGGCCGCTCCCGCACCGCGTTCCGTGCCGAGGTGAAGCGGTCGTCCAGGGAGTCGGGGGCCGGTGTGGGCCCCGTGTCCTCGGTGGAGTCGTCGTACAGCTGTCCCCACCAGTCGTCGTCATGACGGGCGGGCCTGCCCCCCTGCTGGCTCATGCCCTTGATTGTCCACCGCACGGGCCGCATGAAAACGGGGCATCGGGAAATTTCGGCGTCCGCGTTCGCAGGGGCATGGCGCGACGGAGGATGGCCCGAACTACCGTACGAGGAACGCCCGATGGCCGCCGGGCGGTCCCACCCCCCACGGGAGGACCGCCCGGCGACGTTCTGGGTGACCGGACCACACCGGTCGAGTGGCCGGATCCGGTCGGATCATGCCTGGGATTCCTGGGCCGCGGCTGTGCGCCGCCGGGCCGGCCGGGTGTCCGCCGGTGCTGTTCACCCTGGCAGAGTGACCGCAGGTACGGCGATGATGCGCGGCGGCGGGTTTGCGCCGTGGCCGGTTCCCGCCAGGGATCGACCGCGTGGATGGCTTGTTCTCAGGACTTGTTCTCAGGACTTGTTCTCAGGAAAGGGGAACACGGCTCGATGCTGGCAGCGATAGGCCTGGACGAGACCCACGAGTCGGCGTACCGGGCGCTGGTGTCCGTGGGCGCCGCCGAGGTGGCCGATCTGGCGCGGCGGCTTTCGCTGGCCGAACAGGACACCGAGCGCGCGTTGCGCCGGCTGGAGCGGCACGGCCTGGCGGCCCAGTCCCCGGCGCGGCCGGGCCGCTGGGTTGCGGCGCCGCCCGGAGTGGCGCTGGGCGCGCTGCTGACGCAGCGGCGGCACGAGCTGGAGAAGGCGGAGCTGGCGGCGGCGCTGCTGGCCGAGGAGTACCGGGCCACGGCGGCCGAGCCGGAGGTGCACGACCTGGTGGAGGTGGTGACCGGCGCCTCGGCGGTGGCGCAGCGCTTCCTGCAGATGCAGCTCGGCGCCACCGACGAGGTGTGCGCGCTGGTCACCGGCAACCCGATGGTGGTCTCCGGGATGGAGAACGACGCGGAGGAGCAGGCGGCCGGGCGCGGGGTCGGCTACCGGGTGGTGGTGGAGCGCGCGGTGCTGGACCTGCCGCACGGGCTGACCGAGCTGACGGCGGCGCTGGGCCGGAACGAGCGGGTGCGGGTGATGGACCGGGTACCGACGAAGCTGGTGATCGCCGACCGGTCGCTCGCCCTGGTGCCGCTCACCACGAGGACGGTGGAGCCGGCCGCGCTGGTGGTGCACGCGAGCGGGCTGCTCGAGCTGCTGGCGGGCCTGTTCGACTCGGTGTGGCGCGAGGCGCTGCCGCTCCGGCTGGCCGCCTCCGGGGTGGCCGAGCAGCAGCCGGACGGGCCGGACCCGACCGACCTGGAGGTGCTGTCGCTGCTGCTGGCCGGGCTGACCGACGCGAGCGTGGCCAAACAGCTCGACCTGGGCCTGCGGACCGTGCAGCGCCGGGTGAAGCGCCTGATGGAGCTGGCGGGGGTGACGACCCGGCTGCAACTGGGCTGGCACGCCTACGAGCGGGGCTGGGTGTCCCGCGACGATTCCCTCTGACCTGCGGTTTCTTCACTCCTCGGGCACGCTGGGCAGATGGGAGCGTGGGAACTCCTGTTGGTCGGCGTGGTGATCGCGCTCGGCCTGTGCGGAGTGCTGGTGCCCGGGGCGCCCGGGTCCTGGCTGGTGTGGGCCGCGGTGCTGTGGTGGGCGCTGAAGGACCCGCGGCCGGTGGCCTGGGCGGTGCTGGTGGGCGCGACCGGGGTGCTGCTGCTGTCGCTGGTGGTGCGCTGGGCGCTGCCCCCGCGCCGGCTGCGGGCGAGCGGCACCACGCCCCGCCTGGCCGTCTACGCCGGGACGGGCGCCGTCCTCGGCTTCGTGCTGCTGCCGGTGATCGGCGCGCTGCCGGGTTTCCTGGCCGGGATCTATCTGCACGAGCGGCTGCGGCTCGGCGGGCACGGCGAGGCGATGTCCGGCCTGCGTACGACGATGCGGTCGGGCGGTTCCAGCGTGCTCGCCGAGCTGTTCGCCTGTCTGCTGATCGCGGGGACGTGGCTGGGCGCGGTGCTGTGGGGCTGACCGGTCAGCGGGCGAGTGCCGCGGCGACGGAGTCGGCGATCGCGCGCATGCCGTCGTCGTTGAAGTGCAGATGGTCGCCGGGGTCGTAGCCGGGCAGGATGCGCTCGGGGCGGGCCGGGTCGCGTACGGCGGCGTCGGCGTCGGCCACGGCGTCGAAGGCGCCGCCGGTGCGGATGAACGCGTTGACCCGCTGCCGCACGGCCTCACCGGCCGCCGTGTACGCGGTGTACCCCGCGTACGGCGTGAGGGTGACGCCGACGACCCGGACGCCGTGGGCGTGGGCGCGCTCGACGAGGGTGCGGTACGCGGCGGCGAAGGCGGCGGGGTCGTCCGCCACGGGGGTGCCCTTGATGTCGTTGATGCCCTCCAGTACGACCAGGACCCGTGCCCCGGCCCGGTCCAGGGCGTCGGCGTCCAGCCGGGCCAGGGCGCTCGGCCCGGTGCCGTCGCGCAGCAGGCGGTTGCCGGCGACACCGGCGTTGAGGACGCCGAGGCGCCCCAGCCGTTCGGCGAGCCGGTCCGGCCAGCGGTGGTTGGTGTCGGGGGTGGAGCCGTTGCCGTCGGTGAGCGAGTCACCGAACGCGACGACGCTGCCCTCGGCGGTGCCGAGGACGTCGACGCCGGTGACGTAGTACCAGGAGCCGGTGGCCAGGGTGTAGGCGGAGCCGGTCTCGTCGGCCGCGTGGCCCGTGCCGCCGGGGGCCAGGTAGCTGGTCTGCAGGGCGGTGCGGTGGAACGTCGCGGGGCCGGAGTCGTCCGGCGTGAGGACGGTGACCAGCAGATCGGCGGCGGCCGGCACGGTCAGCGGGACGGGATCGGTGAGCACGTCCCGGCCGGGCGGGACGGTGGCCGTCGGCGCGCCCTGGAAGGTGGCGGTGCGCAGAGTACCGGGTACGGCGTCCGGACCGGCGGCCCGCCGCAGCGCCACCGTGACCGCGCCGAGCCGCAGGGGCACGGTGCCGAGCCGGTTGCTGAGCCGGATCCGCACGGCGCCGCCGCCGACACTGAGATGGACGACGTTGCGGAAGGCGGCACCCGGCAGCGCGGCAGCGGTACCCGACGGTGCAGCCTCCCAACTGCCGGTCCAGTGAGGCGCGGTGGTCCCGGCGACGGCCCTGGCCGTCGTAACCGGCACCACCGCGAGCAACAGCGCCGCGAGCACCCGCCCCGCCTTGACCATGTACCGCCCGCCCTTCCCACGACCCGTCGCAGGCGACCGTGCCACAGGGCGGGCGCGCGACACCGGAGCGGCACCGGGGAATCCACCCGCTCGGCGTAGGGCGGTACGCGGGCGGGGGCAGCGGGGGTTGGTTCCCGGCCGGGGCCCGTCGGCGGCGCCGCTACCCGGTCACCGGTCCGATGCCGGGGCGGGACCCGGCAGGCCGTTCTCCAGGGTCAGCAGCCAGAGCTTTCGCTCGAGGCCGCCCGCGTAGCCGGTCAGGGTGCCGTTGGCGCCGATGACGCGATGGCAGGGGCGGACGATGAGGAGGGGGTTGGCGCCGATCGCGCCGCCGACGGCGCGGACGGCGGCGCGGGGCGCGCCGATGCGGGCGGCGATCTCGCCGTAGGTGGTGGTGGCGCCGTACGGCACGGTGTCGAGGGCGTCCCACACCCGCTGCCGGAACTCGGTGCCGTGGGCGCGCAGGGGCAGCCGGAACTCCTTCAGCTCACCGGCGAAGTAGGCGGCCAGTTGCTCCTCGGCGGCCCGGAAGGGTCCCGGGTCCTGTCGCCAGGCGGGCTCGACGGCCCGGCCGCCCTTCTGCCCGGGCACGGACAGCGAGGTGAGGGCGCCGTCCGGGCCGGCGGTGAGCAGCAGCCGTCCGACCGGGGCGTCCACGGCCGTCCAGTGGGTCAGGTTCGTCACGGGGTCAACTCTCTCGTGATGCGCAGGTGCTGGATGGCGTACGACCGCCAAGGCCGCCAGGCCTCGGGGGTGTCGAAGCCGGGTGGGGCCACGTCGGGATCGCCGAGGGCCCGGACACGGAGGGTGGCGGCCACGGCGGGGTCCATGCCGGGCAGGGCGAGCAGCGCCCGCTGGGCGTCGTCCCGGTCGGCGCCCGGGTCCAGCCGTACGGTGCCGTCGGCCAGGGCGGCGGCGAGCGCGCCGAGCGGGCCGCCGGGCTCGGCCCCGGCGAGTACGGCGGGCTCCGGGAAGAGGTGCGTGAGGCTGCCGCAGGGCGCGTCCAGCGCCTTGCCGTACCGCCGCACCATCCCCTCGGCTCCGGCCATCCCGACGAGCGCCCGTACGGCGGGCTCCAGGGGGTCCACGGCGCCGGGTGAGCGCAGGCCGGGCCGGGCGGCGACCAGCGGGGCGAGCCGCGGGTCGGCGGAGAGCCGCTCGTCGACCGCGTACGGGTCGGCGTCGAGGTCGAACAGCCGGCGCAGCCGCTGCACGGCGGTGGTCAGGTCCCGGGGGTCGGTGAGGTGCAGCCGCGCCTCCAGCCAGCCGCCCGGATGCGTGCCGCTGCCGGGTTTCGGGCCATGGGCGCGCTCCTCGACGGCGACGATCCCGGTGCCGTGGGGCAGCCGCAGGGTGCGCCGGTAGGTACGGCCGCCGGGGGCGCCGGTGACCTCCTCGACGCCGGGTACGGCCTCCCGGGCGAGCTGGTCGAAGACGGCGGAGGACCGATAGGGGCCGCGGTGGGCGAGCCGCAGCGGGATGCCCGCGCCCGGGGTGGCCCGGCGGGCGCCCCGGCCCCGGGGCGCGGCGGCCCGCACCCCGGTCGGCGTGGCGTCGTACACCTGGCGGATGGTGTCGTTGAACTGGCGCACGCTGGCGAACCCGGACGCGAACGCGATCTCGGTGATCGGCAGGTCGGTGGTCCGCAGCAGCGTCCGGGCGGTGTGCGCCCGCTGGGCCCGGGCGAGCGCCACGGGTCCGGCGCCGAGTTCGGTGGTGAGCTGCCGCTGCACCTGCCGGGCGCTGTAGCCGAGCCGGTCGGCCAGTCCGGCGACGCCCTCGCGGTCCACGACGCCGTCGCCGATCAGGCGCATGGCCCGGCCGACCACGTCCGCGCGGACGTTCCACTCGGCCGATCCCGGCACGGCGTCCGGCCGACACCGCCGGCAGGCCCGGAAGCCGGAGCCCTGCGCGGCGGCGGCCGTGCGGAAGAACCGCACGTTGGAGCGCTTCGGGGTGACCGCCGGGCAACTGGGCCGGCAGTAGATGCCGGTGGTCTCGACGGCGAAGAAGAAAGCCCCGTCGAACCGCCCGTCCCGGCTGCGCACCGCCTCGTACCCGCTGTCCTCGTCCATCACGTGTTCCAGTGTGACCCGCCCCGGCAGGGGCGGGCTGGCGGGAATCGGACATGCAGGTGGGAGGGGCGGCGGGACGGACGGCGTCGGCGGGGCGGCTTCGGCCGGGTCGGCGGGCGGCTACGCCCAGCGGCCCCGCTTGGCCTCCATCGCGGCCCTTCCCTGCGCCCCCTTCCGCTTCCAGTCCTTCCTGATCTCGGCGCGCAGGCGGGCGTCCGTCTTGGCGACGATCCGCTGGTTCTCCCGCAGCAGCTTGCGGTAGCTCTCCAGGCGCCGGACCGGAAGGTCTCCGCTGTCCACGGCGGAGCGCACCGCGCAGCCGGGCTCGCTCTCGTGCGCGCAGTCCTGGAACCGGCACCGCTCGGCCAGCTCCTCGATCTCGGCGAACACCTGCCCGACCCCGCTCTCGGCGTCGTACAGCCCGACGCCCCGCAGCCCGGGGGTGTCGATCAGCACGCCACCGGACGGCAGCGGCAGCAGGTTGCGGGTGGTCGTGGTGTGCCGGCCCTTGCCGTCGACGTCCCGGGCGGCCTTCACGTCCATGACGTCCTCACCGACCAGGGCGTTGGCGAGAGTGGACTTGCCGGCGCCGGACTGCCCGAGCAGCACGGTGGTGCCACCGCCGACGAGCGCGCGGAGCACGTCGAGGCCGTCGCCGTGCAGGGCGCTGACGGTGAGCACGGGCACGCCGGGCGCGGTCGTCTCGACGTCCTGGACGAGATGGGCCAGTGTCACCTGGTCCGGCACCAGGTCGGCCTTGGTGAGCACGACCACGGGCTGTGCGCCGGACTCCCAGGCCAGCGCCAGGAACCGTTCGACGCGCCCGAGGTCGAGTTCGACGGCGAGGGACACGGCGACGACGGCGTGGTCGACGTTGGCCGCGAGGATCTGCCCCTCGGACCGCTTGGAGGAGGTCGACCGGACGAAAGCGGTACGGCGGGGCAGCAGCGTCCGCACGTACCGCGGATCGCCGCCTTCCGGGTCGACCGCGACCCAGTCCCCCGTGCAGACGACCTTCATCGGGTCGCGCGGGACGACGAACTCGGTGTCGGCGCGGACGATGCCGGCCGGGGTGACGACGTCGCACTGGCCGCGGTCGACCCGTACGACGCGGCCGGGCAGGAGGCCCTGCTCGGCATGGGGAGCGAACTCGGCCGCCCAGCCCTCGTCCCAGCCGTAGCCGGTGAGAGGGTGCGACGAAACCGAGGAAGAGGAGAAGTTCAAGGGGGACCCTTCACAAGGGCGGCCCCGGCTCCGCGCACGTGCGCGCTGTGGGAAAGGTCAGCCGGAGGCCACGGAGGTGGAGTGGATGATCTTCTGGTTGCGGGCAGCACCCGTCACAGAGACAGCCATCGGTCACACCTCCCGTTCCTCATCCGGTCGACAGCGGCGACCAACGGCCGCCGTGCGAAGCGGTCTTCACCGTAGAGCGGCACGCACCCGGGCGCCACCGATTTATTCGCCCCGCCCGCTCGGCCCCCTACCCCTGGTGGACGCGAGGCGGCGGTCCGCCGAGGTGTGCTAAGGTTGTCGTAGTTGCAGTTGTGGTACCCATGAATTCATGTGCGCCTGATGGGAATGTTTCTTCTCCTAATGGCGCATTATTTGTTTTTCCGGCATCTCCGGATGGGGCCTCTGCCTACAGAAGGAGAAAGTCATGGCACAGGGAACCGTGAAGTGGTTCAACGCTGAAAAGGGTTTCGGCTTCATCGCGCAGGACGGCGGCGGCCCCGACGTCTTCGCCCACTACTCGAACATCGCCACCCAGGGCTTCCGTGAGCTCCAGGAGGGCCAGCGGGTCAGCTTCGACGTCACGCAGGGCCAGAAGGGCCCGCAGGCGGAGAACATCGTTCCCGCCTGATCGCCGGACACGTACCCGCTCACCGGGGCCCGCACCGTCAAGGTGCGGACCCCGGTTTGTGCTGTTTTCAGGAAGGCAGACAACCGCATGCCCCGCAGACCCCAGAAGCCGACCCGACGCGCCTCGTCACCCCCACCGTCCGCGTCGTCGCCGAGGGAATTCCGGCTGCCGGAAAACACGACACCCGCACTTCCCCCCGTCGAGGACTTCGCCGGTCTGGACATGCCCGCGGCTCTGCTGAAGACGCTCACCGCGCAGGGCGTCACCACCCCCTTTCCCATCCAGGCCGCCACGCTGCCCAACTCGCTCGCCGGCCGTGACCTGCTGGGACGGGGACGCACCGGCTCCGGCAAGACCCTCGCGTTCGGGCTGGCGCTGCTGGCCCGCACGGCCGGACTGCGCGCGCAGCCGAAGGCGCCCCTCGCCCTCGTGCTGGTGCCCACCCGGGAACTCGCCCAGCAGGTGACGGACGCGCTGACCCCCTACGCGACGGCGGTGAACCTCCGGCTGACCACCGTGGTCGGCGGGTTGTCCATCACCAAGCAGGCCGGTGCGATCCGGCGCGGCGTCGAGGTGCTCGTGGCGACTCCCGGCCGGCTCAACGACCTCGTGGAACGCGGGGACTGCGTGCTGGACGACGTCCGCATCACGGTGCTGGACGAAGCCGACCAGATGACCGACATGGGCTTCCTGCCGCAGATCACCAAGCTGATCCAGCGCGTACGGCCCGACGGGCAGCGCATGCTCTTCTCGGCCACCCTGGACGGCAACATCGACCGTCTGGTGCAGCGGTTCCTGACCGACCCGGTGGTGCACTCGGTGGACCCGTCCGCGGGAGCGGTGACCACCATGGAGCACCACGTGCTCCACGTCCTGGATGGCACCGACAAGCAGGCCGTCACCACGCGCATCGCAGCCCGTGACGGCCGGGTCATCCTCTTCCTCGACACCAAGAGGTCCGCCGACCGGCTCGCCAAGCGGCTGCTGGCCGTCGGCGTCCGCGCGGCGGCACTGCACGGGGGCCGCTCCCAGCCGCAGCGCAACCGCACCCTGGAACAGTTCAAGACCGGCCGGGTCACCGCGCTGGTGGCGACGAACGTCGCGGCCCGGGGCATACACATCGACGACCTCGACCTCGTCGTGAACGTCGATCCCCCCACCGACCACAAGGACTACCTCCACCGGGGCGGCCGCACGGCCCGCGCCGGCGGTTCCGGCAGCGTGGTCACGCTGGTCCTGCCCGAGCAGAAGCGGGACATGACCCGGCTCATGTCGGACGCGGGCATCCGCCCCCGGACGGCCCGCGTCAAGTCGAGCGATCCGGAACTGGTCACCATCACCGGCGCCCGCGAGCCTTCCGGCGTGCCCGTGACCATCGAGGTCCCGCAGCCGGCGACACCGACGGCGTCCCGCCCGGACCGGAAGACCGGCACCGAGCGCGGCGGGCGTTCCGGTCGCCGCCGCCGCAGCGGCGGCGGAACCGGAGCGACTACCGGTGCGGCCACCACGACGGGCAACCGGGGCTCGGACCGCCGGGCCGCCGCCGGTGCGGCAGCGGCCGGTGACGCCTCCGCGACCGGCGGGCGCGGCTCCACGCGCCGGACCGGTTCCACCCGGGCCACGGGTGGTGCCGGCGGCGCGGACGGCCGGGGTGCCGACCGCCGGGCCGCGTCCGGCGCCGCGTCCGGCGCCGCGTCCGGCAAGGACTCCCGGGGATCCCGTCGCCGCACGGCGGCCGGCGGTGCCACCGGCGGTGCCACCGGCACCGGCGGCCGCGGCTCCGACCGCCGGGGCGGCCGTCGCACCACGGCCACCTAGGCGGCCGTCGGTCGTACCTCCTCCGCCTCCGGGCACCTGGGAATGTTCCGGACCGCTCGGGCCCCTCAGACCAGGATCAGCACGATCGCGATCATGACGGCGAGCAGGCCGACGAAGCCTCCGATCACGCAGCCCGGATTGTTCGTCAGCTCACCGAACCGGGCCCGGGCGGAGGACGGGGGCCCGGTGCCCCCCGGTGACTCGGGGAAGTCCGGGGGCGCCGAAGGCGTCCGGTGGACCGGCTGGGCGGTGGGCGTCTGGGCCATGGGCGGTGGCGGCGGGACGGCGGACACCGCGCCGCCCCGGAACGCGTCCCGCAGGAGCTGGCTCCACAGAACCGGCGGCAGGTCGGGGACCTGTCCGTTCTCCGGTTCGACGAAGGTCTGCCAGAGCCAGTTGCCCGTGGTGGCGTGACGGTCCCGGCTCATGCCGTAGAACAACTCCCGCAGGTCGCGCAGATAGCGTTCGTCCCGGGCCAGCGGCGCCACGGCCCACTGGAAGACCCGGGCCGCCCGCTCGGCCGTCGCGGTCCTCGACAGCGTGGGCTCGGTGCCGGGCGACCGCGGCGCGAAGTAAAGATTCTGCTTCAGCACTTCGGCGCAGAGCGCGTGCCGTGTCTCCAGGCGGCGCACCTGGAGGCGGGCCGGTCGGCCGAGCTCGTCGAGCACCAGGTCGATCGCGTCCTGCGAGAGTTGGCCGGAGCGGAGTTCGTCCAGCAGGACCTCGTCGGACTGCCTGCCGAGTTCCGCCACCAGAATCCGGTGCCCCATGGCGTCCCCGCGCCGGTGCCCGCACAGCTCGCGGTGGAGGGCCCCGGTGTCCGGGGCGCCCGCAGTGGCCGCGGCGGCGGCTGCCGGGGCGGTGGCGAAACCGTCGGGCAGCGACAGCACCGGGTGCCCGCCGGTCCCGTACTCGGTCGAGGCGCCGGGGCCGGGACTGGGAGCGGGATCCGGTTCGGGCGTGTGCAGGAACTCGGCCACGGGTGCGGGGTCGGGGGCGTGTACGGGCCGGGGCGGGGAGACCGGTTCGGGGGCGCGTACGGACCGGGGTGAAGGCTCGGGAGGGCGGACCGCACGGGGCTCGGGCCCGCGCAGTGGTGCGGGTTCACGCAGTGGTGCGGGTTCACGCAGTGGTGCGGGTTCACGCAGTGGTGCGGGTTCACGTGGTGGTGCGGGTTCACGTGGTGGTGCGGGTTCACGTGGTGGTGCGGGTTCACGTGGTGGTGCGGGTTCGCGCAGTGGTGCGGGTTCGCGTGGTGGGCCCGGTTCACGTGGTGGGCCCAGTTCACGTGACGGTGCCGGTTCACGTGACGGTGCCGGTTCACGTGACGGTGCCGGTTCACGTGACAGTGGTTCGCGTACCGGGTCGGGTTCGCGTACCCGATCGGGCTCGGGATCGCGTACCGGTACGGGCTCGGGCTGGTGCCGGGTGCGGGCTGCCGGGCGGTCGGTGCCGAGGATGTCCCGAAGCCGGGCGCGCCGTCGTTCCCAGTCCAGGGCCGCGCCGTCGGCGAGGTCTTCGACCAGCTGCGGCACACCGGCGGGCGCGTCCGGGTTGGCGAGCAGGTGCTTCACCAGCCGGGAGGCGGCCCGGTGTTCGAGGCCGGGCTGGGACGGCCGGCGGCCCATGATCCGGGCCAGTGGGCCGGACCCGCCCGTGTCCGGTTCCCAGCGCGGGACGGCCATCAGCCGCAGTGGGTGGGTGTCCACGGTGTCGTAGGTGGCGAACGTCCACTCCTGACGCAGCCAGGAGTGGAAGATCAGGAACAGCCCGAGGTAGACCAGCGGCACCCGGTCCGCGTCCGGCCAGTCGCGCGGTGGCTGGTCCTCCAGGAGCAGGGACACCCGCTGGTCCGGATCGCGGAGCAGCTCGGCGGTGGCCAGGATCAGCGCGTGCTGGACGCCGGGCAGCGCGTCCAGCATGCCGGGCAGCCGTCTGAGCGCCAGCTCGTCGAGGTCCGCGCAGACGATCACCGACTGCTGCCCCCTCGCCTGCTCGGCCTTCTCCTGGGAGCTCCAGCCCCGGTACGCCAGGCCCAGGCACTGGCGTGTCATCAGGTCCCGGGGATCACCGAAGAGGACATGGCTGACCGTGGACGGCCGGCCGCCCCGGTCGGTGGTGGGCCAGCGCTGGACGAGCATGACGTCGCCGTCGCGGGACAGGGTGCGCACCACGCTCGGCCGTGCCGCCGCCGCGCCGGACACCCAGAGCAACCGGCCGAGTTCCTGGCCCAGTCGCTCGGCCCGTTCGGGCGAGCAGGAGTGGGCGACGGCGCTCATGCCGGTGCCCTGACGGCCGTGGTTGCCGTCCCAGCGGAAGACGACCTGGTGCACCGTGCCCCGGTCCTGGAAGCCGTTCACTGATGTTCCCCTCCCCCGGAGGATCCCCCGGATCGCCCGGCTCTCTGCGCTTCCTCCCACGGCACCGTCTCGAGTACGGGCGCCTCTCCCACCGCCAGCGCCTCGGCGCCGCCCGGTACGTCGATCAGGCCGTGCATCGCCAGCAGCGCCAGCAGCGGCTCCAGCACCCGCCGGGGCCCGGCGCCCGCCGGATAGCGGCCGTGGGCCTCCTGTCCCCCGGTGGCGGACGCGATGTGCAGGGTGCACCGGCGCATCGCGTCGAAGGGGCGCAGCCAGGCCTGGCCGGCGTGCCGGCGCAGCAGCCCGTACACGTCCCGGCTCTCCTCGCGGATCGGCGCGGGGTCGAGCGAGGTGGTGGGCGGCCGGGCCAGCCAGCGGTCGACGGGCGGCTGGAACCTGAGCAGGTCCGCCTTGCCGAGCACCATCGCGGCCGGCACGTCCAGGTACGGCCCGTTCTTCGGCAGCCGGTCCAGGACGGTACCGAAGGCGAGGTCGCCGTCCCGGTTCACCTCGACGTCCAGGCGCTCCCTTACGTGGTCGAGCTGGGGCAGCGGCAGGGCCAGCGCCGGGTCGACCACGAAGATCAGGGCGTCGACCCCGAGCAGGAACCGCAGCGCCGCGTCGGTACGTACGAGGTCCTCGCCGCCGAGATCGAAGAAGGCGACCGGACGCACCTGGCCGCGCACGTCGGTGATCAGCAGCGACTCCACGAAGCGGGCGAAGTCGTCCAGGCCCAGGGCGGCCGTGTGGTCCAGGACCCGGCCGCTGCGCAGCGGCTGCACCCGCTCCCGTACGAACCGGGCGTGCTGTTCGGGGTTGACGGACTGCCACTTGAGGCCGAACGGCTCGAGGCCGCCGTCGGTGACGGCCGCGATCATCTGGGTCAGCAGATGGCTCTTGCCGGTGGAGGACTGGCCGACCATCGCGACGGTCAGCGGGCGGCCGTACGTCAGGTAGGGCACCGGGATGAAGTGCTCGGGGAAGTCCGGGTCGGCCGTGCACTTCTGGACGGCACCGCGCATGATGTCGTTCCGCCGCACCGGGTTGTTGATGCCGGCCAGGTCCAGCGGTTTGTACTGCATCCTGCTGTCGGTGACGAACAGCTTGCCGAGGTCGAGCTGGATGGCCTCCAGGCAGTAGGGACACAGCACTTCGCCGTTGCCCGGGCCCGCCGGCGCCCCGGTGCCGTCCTCGGTACGGGCAACCGGTGCCTGCCGTTTGACCCGCAGGGCCTCCTCGAAGGCCTCCCGGTGCGGGCGCTCCTCGTCGGCGGGCAGGGTGAGCCCGACCCGGCGGGCGGCTCCGGGCGCGAGGAGTTCGAGCAACTGGGCGGGGGTGGGCCGGTCGGCGGCGCGCGGGGCGAAGGCCTGCCGCAACGTCCGGTCGAGCGCCCGGTGTTCGCCGAGGTCGGCGGGGGCCCGGTCGGCGGGTCCGGGCCGTCCGGTCACCAGCCGGTAGAGCACCTGGGCCGCGCTCCACACCGCGTCCCGCGGGTCGGTGAGCCCTTCGCCCCGGCGCTGTTCGGGCGAGCAGTAGGGCGGCCGTCCCCACGGGGCCCGGGGCCGTCCGGTCCGGGTCGTCGCCTCCAGTCCCCAGAGCTGGACCCGGGCGCCGTCCCAGAGCACGGTGGCGGGCGAGACGCCACGCGGCACCAGGTCCTGGTCGGCCAGCAGGCACAGGGCGAGCATCAGGTCCCGGGTGAGGCGCTGCTGGTCGGTCGCGGCCATCACGTGGGTGCGCGCGGCGGGGGCGCCCCGGGGTGCCGCGTACAGCAGGAACGGCTCGGCGGCGTCCGGTTCGTAGCCGATGATCCGCGGGAAGAGCGCCGCGTACTCCGTGTCGTCGAGCACGCGGTGCAGGTGCAGTGCGGTGCCCGCTTCGGTGTCCAGCAGGGCGCGCGCCGCCGGGTTGGCCGCCTCGGCGGTGCCCAGGCGCACCTGCAGGCACTGCTGTCCCTCGTCGTCGAGCACGCAGTTGCGGATGAGCTGGGGCAGCAGCCGGTCGCGGCGGGACTCGGGCCCGAAGCGGGCCGGGGTGACGCGGCGCCGGCCCGAGGGCAGGGTGAACGCGAGCTTGTCCGGGGGCGAGCTGGTCACCGGCGGTCCTCTCCTTCGTGCGCGTGCACCGGGCCGTACCCGTGCACGGGCATGCGGCCGGGGTGCGGGGTGCGGGTCACCAGCGGTCGCCGTCCCCTCGGTCGTCCGGGTCGGGACGGTCGTAGGGGGGCGCCTGCTCGTACGGGCTCGCCTGCTCGTACGTCGAGGACGGCGGGTCGTACGCGTAGGAATCCGTCCCGTACGCGTCCGTCCGGTCGTACGCGTCCGTCCGGTCGTGGGAGTCCGTCCGGTCGTGGGACTCCTGCCGGTCGTAGGAGTCCTGCCGGTCCGAAGAGCGCGGGCGGTCGTACGGGTTCCTCGGCTCGTCCGGGGTTCTGCGGCCGTACGGGTCCGTGCCGTCGTCGGGGCCGGCGCCGTAGCGGGGCCGGACGGTGTCCACCACGCCCATCCGCAGTGGGGTGAGCCGCACCAGGCCGGCGTACCGTCCCGAGGAGGTCCACAGGACGTCCTCCGGCTGGACCGAACCGCTGGACCGCCACGCCTTGTCCACCTCGTCGCGCACGGCCAGCGGCGCGAACCTGAGCCACACGGCGGCCGCCGGGTCGCGGCTGAGCAGCGTGCCCTGTTCGGGCGAGGACAGTTGCACCACGGACTGCCGGTCGGTCTCCGCGCCGACCAGTTCGGCCGGCCGGTGCGGGTCGGTGCCGAGCAGGTTCGCCGAGGTGGCGCGGACCCGGCGGGCGGCGGCGAACGGCGGTGCGGCCAGGACCCCGTTGTGCTGGAGGTGGCGGCGGGCCGTCGACAGCACTTCGCGGACCCGCTCCTCGGTGCGCCGCACGGCGAGGGCGCCGGCCTGGCCGCGTTCGACGGCACCCCAGTACGGCTTCATCGCCTCCAGGGCGGCGTCCGTCAGATCGGCGGCCAGCGTGGCGACCAGCTCGGGTCCGCCCTCCCCGCTGTCCCGCTCGAGCCAGCGGGGAACCCCCTTGGCGCGGTGCCCCCGGGACGCGCCGGCGGTCCTCCCCCGGCTCTCCTTCGGCCCCTTGCCGTGCCCTTCGTTCCCGGCGGGCTCCTCCCACGCTGGCCCGTCCTGCCAGGCCGGGCCGTCCTGCCAGGCGTACACGCTGGCCCAGTCGCCCTCCGCGTCGTCGGGACCGGCGTCGTCCGTCTCCAGGGCGGAGGGGCCGGTGAGCCAGTCGTCCTCGGCGGGCGGGCCGGCGTCCGCCGTGAAGGCACCGGGCGCCTCGAAACGCTCGGCCTCGGGTACCGCCTCGGCCTCGGCGGCGGCGGCCGTCGCGCGCAGCATGCCGGCGACGGACCGGGCCGCGTCGGCGCAGTACAGGCGCTCCTCGACGGCCCAGTGCTCGCCGACCGCCTCGGCCAGCAGGGCGTCGAGCCGGCCCAGGGTGTGCCGCAGCTCGGCCGTCGTGCGACCCGGCGCCCAGGCGGCGGCCGCCGCGCGCCACAGCCGGCGGACCGTCTCCACGGCGACGCCGAAGCCGGCCACGAGAGCGACCCCGCCCAGCAGGGGCGGGGGCCCGGCCGCGTACGCCACGGCCACCCCCGCCCCGGCGCCCGCGAACGCCGCGACGCGTGGGGCGACGGCCCAGCGGCCGGGGCGTCCGGCACCGCGCAGCCGGGCCGCCCCGAGTTCCGCCATGCCGACGAACAGCAGGGGGACGAGGAGCGCCAGCGGGAGGAACGGCCCCCGCCACAGCGCGCCGAACAGGCCCGCGACGGCCGCTGGCGGAGTGGCGACCAGAAGGCCGGGCACCGCCGTGCCGTCCGCCGTCCCGGACCGCCGCGCCCCGGCACCGGTGCCGGTGCCGGTTCCCGCGGCGCCCGCGCGCGTGTCGCCACGAGCGCCGGGGAGGGCGGCCAGCTTCGGCAGCAGCGCCGAACCGGGTACCGGCTCCACCCGCCCCGCCAGTCCGGTGAACCGCTGGGCCACCGACCGCATGGGCAGCGCCTGGCCGAGCAGTTTCCCGGCGAACTCCCTCAGGCCCTCGCCGATCCGCTCCCCGATGCCCTCGGCGGACGGCACCCGCAGGCCGAGGGCCGTGAGCCGGGCCGCCGACTCGGCGGGGGACGCGGTCGCGCCGCCGCCGCGCAGGGCGGTGCCGACGAGGTCCCGGTACTCGTCCAGCGCCTGGCGCGCCTGGTCGACGTCCGCGTCGAACACGTCCCGGCGGCCGGGCCGCAGCAGCCCGGGCAGACTCCGCAGCCCGGCCAGCGACTCCTCGGCCTGGTCGAGGGCCTCCGCGCAGGCGCGGTGGGCTTGGTCGGCCACCCCGCCGGGCTCCCGGTGCCGCTGGTCCCGGCCGCCGCGGGCCGCCACCAGCCGGCGCAGCGGCTCCGGCAGATCCGCTCTGGAGGAGGCGGTCAGCAGTACGTCCGGCGCGAGTTCGGTGTCCTCGCCCGCGAACCGGGTGAGCGCGTCGCGCCAGGCCCGGTCGCGCACCTCCGGTGGCAGGTCCTGCTCCAGCAGCCGCACCCCGGGCGCGGCGACGGCCTCGGGCAGCGACCCGATCGCCCGTAGCACCCCCCGGTAGAGGTCGGGCACCGACAGCACGTCGACCAGGACCGCCAGCGCGTCCGGGTCGTCGGCGGCGGGCTGTTCCAGCGCGGTGTGCGCCGAGCGCAGATCACCGGCCCACAGCAGCCCGGTGCCCGAGGTGCGCAGCACGGCGGGCCGCACCAGCCTGCGGTCCGGCTGGAACGCCTCGTCCTCGCCGGCGTACGAGCCCGGCGCGCTGCCGACCAGCAGCACCAGGAGCCTGACCTCGCCCACCGCCCGGTAGCCGGTGAGCAGTTCGTACTGGAGCTGGTGGTCGGTCAGCCCGGCCGGGGTGTCGACCACCAGGAAGAGCGGGTCGTCGGGTTCCGGCAGTCCGGCGCGGCCCAGTTGCCGGGCCACCCGGGTGCGCAGGGCCGGGGCGCTGTCCAGCTCCGCCGCTCCCGCGCGCAGGTCCAGGTGGACGACGGCTCCGAAGTCCTGAGTGGGGCTCACTGCGCGTCACCGTCCCAGGGGGTGCGGCGGGACCGGTCGCGCTCGTCGCCGCTGCCGTACGTTCCCGGCCCCGCGGAGTCGTCCCAGGGCGCCGTAGGCACGTCCTCGCGGCGGGGCCGTTCCTCCGCGCCGCTCCCGGCGGGGGAACGGTCCTCGCGGCGGCCTTCCCGTTCGCCCCAGGGCTCCCGGCCCTCGTCGTCGTCCGTGCCGCGCCGGCCGCCGCGGTCCTCGCCGTACGCCCGCTCGTAGCCGCGCCGGCGGGCGCTCTCCGGGTCGCCCCAGCCCTCGTCGTCGTCCTTGCGCAACCGGGAGCCGCGGTCCTCGGTGCGCCGCCGCTCGTCGCCGTACGACCCCTCGCGGGCGTACCGGCGTTCCTCCGCGTACGGGCGTTCCTCCCCGAGCGGCCGGTCGTAGCCGCGCGGGCGGGCGGCGTCGCCGCCGTCCGGGTCCTCCCGGTCGGCCGCTCCCCGGTGGGTGTCGTAGGAGGAGACGGGGGCGGTGCCCCAGTCGTCGTCATCGGTGGCCGCGCGCCGGGGCCCGGGAACGTCCGCGCGGCCCCGGGGCCGCCCCGGTGCGCCGCCGCGCACGTGTTCCAGCAGAGTGCGCAGGGTCGGCTGGACGGCGCGCTGGTCGCCGAACTCCTTGTCCAGCGCGGCCGGCAGGGTCTCCGCCCAGAACTCCCACAGCGGCCGCACCCAGCCCTCGACCCGCTCGCCGCCGCGCTCCCGGCGGTCGGCCAGCAGCTCGAGCTGGCGCGGGGCGATCTTCTCGACCAGGTCGACGAAGAGCGGATGCGGTTCGCTGCCGGTCCGGGCGAGGCCCAGCGGCTGCGCGCCCATGAGCTTACGGCAGTAGTCCTCGACGGTCCGCTCGTCGTCGAGGACCGTCCAGCGTTCGTACGACCGCAGCAGCTCCGCCCAGCTCGACACCCCGCCGGGGAAGTCGCCGAGGCGCAGCCGGACGCCGGGCACGTTCGGGCCGGCCTCGGGGAACAGCCGGAGCCTGACCCGTTCCGGGGAGGCCGGGTCGCCCTCCACCACGTCCACCTGGCCGTTCCACATGCAGCACAGCAGCCGGTGCAGGATGGTGCGCCGGTCCTCCTCGCTGCTGACCATCCAGCTGTCGCGATGGCCGAGGCGCTGACGCCAGCGCAGTACGTCCTGGGCCTGCTCGGACTCCTTCGCCCGGGCCCACTGGCGCAGCACCTTGCGGGCCTCGGGCACCTGGGTGAGGCTCATCTCGCTGCGGAAGAGGACCACGGTGATCGAGTCGCTCTCCACCGCCCGGTACTCCACGTGGTTCTTCGCGTCCGAGGGCAGCCGCAGCGTCTTGCCGAGGTACTCCTGCACCTCCTCCACGGCCTGCACCCGGGGGTGGGTGACCAGGACCCGCAGCGGTCCGGTGCCCTCCGGGGTGAAGCCGACGGGCAGCAGCCCGGCGAGCTTGCGTCCGAACAGGTCGAGCGCCTCCTTGCTGACCTGGTCGGTGGCCTCCTGGTCGCCCGCCGCGGCGGACAGCAGGGTTCCCATGGCCGGCAGCAGCGGCCGCTCCTCCAGATGGGTGCCGCTCTCGGCGAACAGCCGCGTGATGCGGGCCTCGAGCTGTCCCTTGACCTGGGCGACGGCGCCGTCCGGGTTTCGGCGGCTGCGGGTGTGGACGCGGCGCCAGGTGTCGCCGTCGACCAGCTTGAGCAGCAGTGCCGCCTCGTAGTCGGTCTCCCGCAGGCCCTCGCGCCGGATCAGCCGGGCGACCACGTCCTCGTAGAAGTGGTTGATGGTGCGCTGCGGCGGCAGCAGGTAGGAGATGCCGGTCCGGTCCTCGTACAGCTCGTGGCCCTTCTGCTCGGAGGCCTTGCGCTCCTGGTCGCCGTGGCTGCGGAAGGCCCGCACCAGGCGGTCCAGGTCGGCTCCGGCCGCGTCCGCGTGGGGCTGCCAGACCTGCTGCTGATCGCGCCAGGCCTCGTGCCAGATCAGTCTGCAGCGCCACTCGTACCAGGCGTCCTGCTCCCGGATGGCGGCCTGGACGGCCTCGTCCCCCCAGCGGGCCGGCGCCATGCCGGCCAACTGTCCCTTGATCCGGGGAATCTTGGGCGGCTGCTCGGTGACCCCCGCCGGGCGCTGCGGGGCGCGGGCACGGCTGTCCAGCATGCCGAGGAAGCCGAGCCGGACGATCCCGTGATCACTGTCGGGTATGCCGCGCACGACGCGTTCGGCGAGGAAGGGGTCGGCGCTCTGCAGCAGCTTGTCGATGGCGGGGCGCGGGGCGAACCGGTCGGCCATGACGGCGGCCTGGTGCTCGGCGTCCGCGCGCAGGGCGGCGAGCTGCCGCTGCATGTCGCCGATGCGCTCGCCCAGCGCCTGCTCCACGTTCTTGCCGCCCCGCGGCAGCGGATCGGGTTCGGGCACCGGCAACTGCCGCCGCTCCCACAGCTCTTCCAGGTGGGAGTCGGCGAAGAGCTGCCGGATCATCAGCACCCCGTTGTCGCCGCGCAGGGCGGCCCGCGGCCGCTCCACCAGCTCGGTGACCGCCTCCCGCAGCATCCGGCCGGCGACCAGGTCGGCCAGCTGGTCCATGGGCGCGGTCATGGAGGCGACCAGGCTGGTGGAGACGCCCTGCCGGCCGATGCCGGTCGGCGACAGCGAACTGCGGGCGACACCACGGTTGATGAAGCTCGCGGAGAACGTCTGGTAGTCGTCGTCGGCGGCCGTCTTGCGGCCCCGGGAGCGGCCGTCGCCCAGCTCGGTGCCGATCAGCGACATCACCAGGGAGACGATGGAACGGCGCAGGTCGTCGGCGCGGATGCCGGCGGTGGGGCTGAACAGGAACGCCGTGGGGAGGATTCCGGTGCGCAGCCGCACGGGGGTGGTGCCCGGGTAGCGGATGGCGAAGCCGGCGTCGTGGTCGAGGTCGCCGATCTCGGCGCCCTCGGTCGGCGCGTTCTGCCGGTCCACCAGCCGGAACAGGTCCACCAACGACCGGGCCGCGTTGAGTTCCGCCTCGCGTCCGCCGCCGGTGGCGGCGGAGAACGACGACGGCATCACCACCAGCGGGTAGATCTTGACGCCGTCGAACCGCCGTACCTGGAAGGCGTAGTTGATGAGGTGCAGGTAGTCCAGGAAGATGCCGGCGCCGGTGCCGCCGGCCACCGAGAAGGCGACGAACACGTCGCAGCCGCTGACCCTGCCGCCGCCCAGCTCGCTGAGTTGGCCCGCCGACTTGGCGATGGCGTCGATCGCCTGCAGCAGGGGCTCCAGTACGGGGTTCAGACCGTGGCGGAGCGTCGCGAACAGGGCGGCGCGGCCGACGGTGGGGAGCTGGCCCGCGCCGTTGTGCAGCGGGGTGACCTCGGGCTCGCCGATGACGGGCGGGAGCCAGCCGGCCACCTCCTCGCGCAGGCTGGCCCGGAGCATCTTGGTGACTTCCGGTGAACTGTCGAAGTTCGGCAGCAGGTTGTGCGTGGCGCGGGAGGTGCGGGAGTACGCGGCCCTGAGCGACGGGTCCACGTTGAACTGCGGGAGCCGTTGCAGGTCGGTCTCGCTGTAGTCGGCGTACACGAACTGGAGGCAGTCCGGCAGTTGGTAGGGGGCTTGGCCGCTCTGCCGGGTCATCGCCATGCCGTCCGGCCCGCACAGTTCGGTGCGCAGTCTGCGTTCGAGTTCGGCGCCGACCAGTCCCCCGGTGCCGCCCAGGCCGACGAAGAGCATCGGCTGGAAGATCTTCATGGTTTCCTCCCCGCTCGCGGCCGGGGCGGCCGCGGGTTCGTGCTGGGAACTTCTGCGTGGTGCGTACGGCCTGGTGGCCGCGGTGCGGTGTGCCGGGCGGCCGGGGAGCGATCGGGCTCCCCGGCCGCCCCGGCGTCATTCGTAGGAGCTGTAGGCGCTGGGGGTGTCGCTCTCGGGGATGCCGGGCTCGGGGGTGCCGGGCTCGGGGCGGGGGCGGGGTGGCTGCCCGCGGCGCTTCGGCTTCGGGGGACGTTTGTCCTCGCCGAGGGCCAGTTGCAGCGTCTCGGTCAGCGGGACCGGGCCGCGGACGGGCACCAGGGTCCGGCCGCTTCCCTTCTTGCGCAAGACCGCTCCGCCGCCCTTGGGATTGCGCTGGACGGCGTACGGGCCGTGGGGGCGCCGTTCGATGCGGGGGCTGCGGTGGGGTTCGGCGACGGTGAACTCGTACCACTGCTTCTGGCCGTGCCCGGCCTGGTGCTCGGAGAGGACGCTGCCGTCCTCCGCGACCAGCTGCAGGGTCAGGCCGTACGGGTCCCTGGCGCGCCGGCGCTGGCGCACCCGGGCCACGGCCACCAGGACCAGCACCACCAGCAGGGCGGCGGCGCCCAGGATCACCCACTTGTACTTGTCCCAGAAACCCGGTTCGGGCGTCACCCGCACCGAGAGCGGGGACCGTACGAGGGTCCGGTCGTGGTCGGTGGTGTCGGCGACGGTGACGGTGCCGGCGAGCTTGAGCCCGTCGTCGCCGAGACGGTCGCCGAAGACGCCCGCGGGGGCGACCTCGACGGTCACCTTCCGGGTGCCGGACTCACCGGGCGCGAGCGTGATCCGCGCGGGGCTGACGGAGAGCAGCCCGGGCCGGAGGTCGGCCACGGCGAGCCGGAGGGTGTGCGCGGTGCCGCTGGTGTTGTGCACGGCCAGGGTGCCGCTGATCCTGGCGCCCGGGTGGACGTCGGCGGCGGGCAGGTCGAGCGAGGTGGTGACGGGCAGTTGGCCGGGGGCGACCTCGCCGGTCTCGCTGCGGGTGTCGGCGCTGAGCCCGGCGGCGGTCAGCGTGGCGCTCACCTTCAGGGCGCCGCCGGCGTCCTTCGGGACACGCACGGAGCCGGTGAAGGAGCCGTCGCTCGCCGTGGGGTCGGCCGCCTTGCCGTCGTCGGTGAGGTCCAGCTTCAGCGGAGTGAATCCGTCACCGGTGAGCGCGCTGCGCACCCGCAGCCCGTCGTAGTCGCGGGGGTCCTTGATCTGGTAGCCCTCGCGGGTCTGCAGCCGCATGGTCACCTTGACCTCGTCCCCGGCCTGCGGGGAGGGCGGGTCCATGGTGATGGCGCCGCGCAGCTCGCCCTGCCACAGCACGCTGACGGAGACGGGCAGCGAGCGGTGTCCCTCGGGTGCCTCGGCCTTCACCTTCCAGGGTCCGGGCAGCGGGTCGACGATCTTCAGCGCCTCCACCACACCGTTGCCGCCGGCCAGTTCGAAGGACGACTTGCGGTACTTCCCGTGCGTGGGCACCTTGTTGCCCTTGGGGTCGTAGTACGTGATCTCGACCGCGGGGTCGCCCTTGTCGACCACGATGCTGCCCACGGTCGCCAGCGGGGAGATGGCGATCTCCTGGGTGGACGGCGGCCGTTTCGGGTCGGGTCCGCGCTCGTGCCGCAGACAGTGGGCGGCGGCGAAGATGTCCTCGAGCGTGGTGCCGATGGCCGCCGGCTCGACCTTCTTTGGTTCGGGGGTCGCGGACGGCAGGTCGACGCAGCCCTTCTGGTAGCCGCCGGCGGCCATCCGCTTCAGCTCGTCCATGCGCGGCCGGTCCCCGAAGCCGAGCGGCCACACCTGCACGTGCCCGTCCCTGGCCTCCTTCAGCGCCAGACCGAGCTGCCGGTCGCCCTCGTCGTCGCGGTGCGCGGGGTCGCCGTACTTGGGGCTGTCGCCGACGTCCATGTAGCCGTCGGTGAGCAGGAACAGCACACGGGGCTGGGACGGGTCGGTGCCGTCGGTGAGGTCGTGGACGCCCTGGCGTATCGCGCTCGGGAAGTCGGTGCCGGTGCCCTGGCGCTTGGTCCGGGTGCGCAGCTCGGTGACACAGCCGCCGATGGTGTCGCGGCCCGCCGCGTCCAGCGCGGTCCGCGGGCACACCGGGTCCACCGCGCGCTGGCCGTCGGACTCGGCGGCGGCGAAGCCGAAGACGGTGACATGGGACTGGGAGGAGACGTCGCCGAGCGCGATCCGGGCGGCGGCCGCCTTCTCGGCCTTCATGTCCGCGGCGGCGAGGCTCGTGGACTCGTCGACGGCCACGGCGTAGTTGACGGCCGGGAACGCCGGCCGCGTGTCCGCCACCGGCACCGGGTCGTGACCCGGTGGTGCCAGGAGGGCGCCGGACAACGCGGCCCCCGCCAGCACAGCGACCGCGGCGCGGCGCATCCCGCCCCATCGCGCTTGCCGTCTTCCCGTGACTGTTTCCACGGCGGTCCCCTGATTCCTCGTTCGTTTCTGCATGGAGTGCTCGGTAGGGGCGAACCCGCTCAGCGCGGGGTCAGACCCCAGGCCAGGGCCAGCGCCGCCGAGAGGGCGAGCGAGCCCACGCCCCAGCGGATGGCCCGGTACTTGGCGGACAGGATCGAGCTGACGTCGACGGCCTGGACGAGCAGCCACCCGGCGGGGTCGCGCCCGGCCTCGGCCACCCGGGCGGACAGCCCCGCGAGGTCGCGGGCGGCCACCAGGTCACCGAAGTACGTGACCCCGTCCCGGCCGCGCCGGGTGCCGGTGCGCGGCATCACCGCGCCGATCAGCGCGATCACCGCGCCGGCCCAGAGCACCCCGGCAAGGGCCAGCGTCACGTCGGCGGCCCCGCGCCAGCCCGGCGCGCCGTGCCATCCGAGCAGGAAGGCGGGCAGCGCGAGCGTCCCGGACAGCAGTACGGCGGCCTTCGAGTCGGCTCGTCCGAGGTCCTCGCGGACCGTGCTGAGCAGTCGTTCGGCGATGCGCTCCCCCGCCCCGTCGTGGCTGTGCCGACCCCCGTCCGGCACGAGCACGACCGGGGCGGGGGAGGTCCTGGCGGCCTCGTCCTCGGCGGTCATCCGTCCTCTTCCGCCCAGGACCAGCCGTCGTCGCGCGGGCGCCTGCGGCCGCGCGGCGGCTCCCGGTCGTAGTCGTCGGCCGGGTAGGGATCGGGGCGTTGCGCGCGGCCCCGGGAAGGCTCCCGGTCGTAGTCGTCCGCCGGGTCGGGTTCCGGACGGTACGTACGGCCCCGCGACGGCTCCCGGTCGAAGCCGTCGGCCGGGTAGGGCTCGGGCCGGTAGGTCCGGCCCCTGGACGGCTCGCGGTCGTGGTCGTCCGCCGATTCCAGCTCGGGCCGGTGCGTCCGGGCGCGCTGCGGTGGCCGCTCGTAGTCGTCCGCGGGATCGGGTTCCGGACGGTACGTCCGGCTGCGCGAGGGCTCCCGGGGGTAGTCGTCCGCCGGGTAGGGCCCGGGGCGCTGGGCGCGGCCCCGGGAAGGCTCACGGTCGTAGTCGTCCGCCGGGTCGGGTTCCGGACGGTACGTACGGCCCCGCGACGGCTCCCGGTCGAAGTCGTCCGACGGGTAGGGCCCGGGGCGCTGGGCGCGGCCCCGGGAAGGCTCCCGCTCGTAGTCGTCCGCCGGGTCGGGCTCGGGCCGGCGGCGGGGGCGGGAGGGCGGTTCGTCCGTGACGGTGTCGTCGTCCTCGGCGCGGTGCACCTCCCGGGTGGACTCTGTGCGGTAGGTCTCCGTCCGGTAGGTCTCCGCGCGGTGCGACTCGGCCCGGTGGGACTGTCGCCGGGGCGGTTCGTCCGACACCCAGTCCGGGGTGAACGGCCCCTCGGCGGCCGGTTCCAGTTGGCGTGGCTCCCGGCGGGCCGGTACCGCTCCGATGGGCCCCTGGAGCGGGCGGCGCTGGTCCTGGTTGAGCAGGTTGAGGACCTGTGTCTCCACGTCCGCGGCGTGCAGCTCGCCCCTGAGCGCCATGGTGTAGAGCCGGTCGACCCGCTCCCGCTCGTCCTGCCGGCCCTCCTGGCGGATCTTCTCCAGGAAGTCCTTGGCGCCCTCGGGGTCGGCGGCCAGCATGAAGCTGAGCTGCTCCAGCTCGCCGCCCTGCAGCATGCGCCGGAACGAGTCCTGGCGGACCCGGGTGACCTCGGCGTCGGCCTGCGCCCCCCGCCGCTGTTTCGCGTACTCGATGGCCTCGTCGTTCACCCCGAGGCGGACGTACAGCCGTACCCGCAGGCCGAGTTCACTGCCCAGGTCGCTCCAGCGGCCGCCGACGCACTCCCTGGTGATGACGCGGTTGGCCTGTTCGGCGTCGGTCACCCGGTAGGTCAGGGTGATCTCGCGCAGCCGTTCCAGCACCGGGGAGGTGAGCCGGGCGGCGACATCGGTCACGACCTGGACGGCGGCCAGATAGGGGTCGGTCACCTCCCACTCGATGTCCACCTCGGCCTTGAAGAAGCTGGTGCCGCCGGCGGCCGGCAGTTCGAGCTGGAGCGGCGAGACGTACGTGCCCTGCGCGATCTCGCAGACGTTGTACGGCCGGGCCAGCGTCCGCTTGTCCACGTGCCGCACCCCGGAGACGGTGATCACGCTGTGGCCGCCGTTGCGGTAGAACAGCACCGAGGCCTTCTGCGCGCTCGCCGCCGGGAAGGCGCCGACCGGGGCGTACTCCTGCAGGAACGGTCCCGCGGGCACCGGGCCCCTGGCCGCCGTCTCGTCCTCGTCCTCAGCCATGCGTGTCCTCCTCGCGGGTCCTCTCCCGGCGCGTCCGCTCCCGGCGGTCCGGCCGCCGCGGCGTGACGGCGAGCCACCACAGGTCGCGCGCCCGCGCGTCGGGGAGGGGGTTTTCGGGGTCGTTCATCATGTGGCGCAGCAGCCAGTCCAGCCGCCGCTGGTCGTGATCCTCGGTGGCCAGCGCGGGCAGCAGTGCCGCGAGCCCCGGCCGGGTCCACTCGGTGCCGTCCTTGCGGACGGCGGACCGCAGCAGACGTTCCAGCGCGTCCATCGCCACGTCCCTGGCCCGGGCCGTGTTGAGCGCCGTCCACATCAGGTCGGCCATGGGGCCGACGAGTTCGGGACGACTGTCGGCCAGGGCGAGCGGCAGCGGCCAGTCGTCCCGGTCGGCCAGCGGTGCGTCGGGGTCCTCCGTCAGGACCTCGTCCACCGTGGTCAGCGACAGCCGTACGGTGGTCACGAGGCCCAGGTCCTGGTACGGCTCGCGCTTGTGGTGGGTCCACTCGGCGATCCGCGCGAGCACCTGGTCCGCGTCCGGCAGCGCCAGCAGCCGGACGACGTTGAAGGAGGCGACCGCGAGCTGGGCCCCGTCGTCCCGGACCCCGATCCTGGCGAGCGTTTCCAGCGTGTCGTCCATGGTGGCCGCCGCGTTGCCGTAGCCCAGCGCCATCGCCGCCGTCCAGCGCAGCGCGTTGGTGCCGTTGCGGCTCCAGTCGCCGACCAGCCGGTGCACCGTCTTGCGGTGGGTGTCGTGGTCCGCGGCCTGGTCCAGGGTGGTGGCCGCGAAGATCCTGCGGCGGGGCGTGGCCGCCTCGGCGAGCGGCCGCACCAGCTCGGTGTAGCCGTAGTCGAAGTCCCGTACGCACAGTTCGCCGGCGGCCACCGCTGCGCGCATCCACACCTGGGAGCGCGGATCGTCCGCGAGCAGCCGGAGCCAGCGCACCACCGGCGCCCGGACCGGGAAGTGCCGGTCCCACAGCTCGGTCAGCACCGCCGAGGGCAGGGCGGTGCCCCGGTACCAGATCAGCCGGGCCGGGACCTCGCCGCCGGCCACCTCGACCCGGCCGTCGGTCACCTCGGCGCGCGAGAGCGCCAGGTCGGCCTCCGGGTCGTCGCAGAACAGCGGGCGGGCCGGGGTGTTGTCCGGGTCGCACTGGACGGACAGTTCCCAGGTCAGCAGGTGGGCGGCGGCGGCCACCGCGCTGTGCGAGGCACCGCCCAGCACGGCGAGGGCGATCCGGAACGCCACCGGGTGGAACAGGGTCGCCGTGTCCGGGCGCCCCGCGCCGGTCTCGGTACCGGCCGGCCGTGCCGTCAGTGCCCGGTCCACCCCGGCGAACCACTCCTGGACCTGGCTCGCGGCCAGGCTCCGGCAGCCGGCCAGCAACTCCTCGTAGGAGATGTCGCCGAGCACATGGCCGGCCAGCAGGGACGCGAGCAGTTCCGCCTCCGCCGGGCGCAGGTCCTTCAGCCCGACGACGCCCTCGACCTCCTCGCGGGCCCACAGTTCCTCGGCGCGGGCCAGCAGCTCGGCCGGGCCGGGGCCGCCGTCCGGTGCCGTGGCCGCGTGGCGCTCCAGCCGTTCCAGCAGCCGGGTGCGCAGCAGTTCGTGGGTGGGCGCGGGCGGGCAGAGCATGCCGTACCGGCCGGCGAGCAGCGCGTTGGCGGCCGATCCGACGGTGACGACGATCACCGCGTAGGCCTCCCGGCGGTCCAGGGCCGCGGCGAGCTCGTCGAGGTCCATCTCGGCGGGCGGCAGCGCGCCGGGCCGGGTCAGGGACAGCTCCAGCAGGTAGCCGGTACCGCTCGGTGTCTCCTCGCCGTCGCCGCGGGAGTGGTCCAGCGACGCGGCGAGCTGCCGCACCCCGCCGTCCGGGTCGACCCGCCGCACCCGCGATCCGGTGCCGGGCTCCGGGGCCTCGTCATTGGCCGAGGCGGTGGTGACCTCGTCCAGGAGGGAGAGCGCCGTACTGGTCCGCCCGGTGCCCGGAGCGGCGCCGAGGACCAGCAGCCGGCGGGCGCGCAGCGCGTTGCGCAGCCGTATGTAGCCCTCCGGCTCCACGTGGACGCGGCGCAGCCGGCGCAGTTCCTCGTCGGGCACGGGCCCGCTGCGCATGCCGGCGCCGGACCGGCGGGCGTCCAGGCGCAGGTTGATGTCGCCGATGTGGGCGCTGCCGATGTACGAGTGGTCGAAGCTGGTCAGGTCGCGGCCGACGTCGAACAGCGTCCGGGTGGCGCGGCGGGCCCGCGCGGCGGCGGCGAGATCGGTGGGGCCGTCCTCGTTCTGCTCCGCTGCGAGGGGGTCGCGGGTGTACTCCTTGAACCGCCCGGCGGCGCGCTCCCGTTCGCGTTCGCGTTCCTTCTCCCGCTCGGCGGCCTCGTCCTCGGCGCCGTCGTCCTTGCCGGCCCTGCCGTCGGCTTTGCCGTCGTCGTCGCGGGCCTGCCCGTCGCGGCCCTTCCTGTCCTCGGGTTCGGGCGAGCGGTCCTGGCCGGGCTTGTCGGGGGCGTCCTCGGCCGGGGCGTCCGGCTGCTTGTCGTCGCTCATTCGCCTCAGCCCTTCCGCCGCTCGTTGTCGCGGTCGGTGATCCGGCCGATGTGCACGGGCTGCTGGTAGACGTTGTCGTGGTGCTCGGACATGTCGCCGTGCACGGTGTACTGGTTGCCGGACGGGCGCTCCCGGGCCGGACCGGCCGGCCCCGGGGCGGGGGCGTCGGTGCCCGGCGCCGGTCCGGGGTCGGGCCGCGGCGCCTCGGTGGCGGTCCCGGGCGGGGTGTCGGCGGGGATCTCCGGGGCGGGCAGGCCCGGCAGATGGCACCAGGCGGTGACCTCGCCCTCCTTGAGCCGCAGCCGGGCCCGGGAGTACTGCTCGGGTTCGATGAACTTGCCGCCGCCGCTGACCACGTCCTCGTACAGGGACTGCGAGGTGACCAGCACCAGGTCGGCCCCGTTGGCGTCGAGGAGGCGGCGGGCGACGGCGGAGTCGGCCAGCCGGCAGGCCAGGTCGACCGCGCGTCCGCTGATACCCCGGTCGTCGTGCCGGACCGGGCCGACGTGCATGCCGACGCGCAGTCCCAGGGGCACGCGCAGACCGCGGTTCTCGTCCCGCAGTTTCTCGCGCACCTCGACCAGCCACAGGCCGAGCAGCCGGCTCACCGCGATGCGGCCCGTCACCGCCACGAGCACACCGTCCCCGCGGTCCTCCAGGTGGAGGGCGTCACGGGGCACCGAGGCGTGGGTGAAGGCCGACTCCAGCACCCGGTAGATCCGGGCGCGCATCCGCGGCTTGTCGACGTCGTCGTACTCCCCGGACCGTCTGGCGTCGACGCTGATCACCAACTCGTAGTGTTCCTCGGTGATTTCCGGTGCGTCGTGGTTCACCCGTGCCCCCCGCAGTGCTGTCCGCTCGTAGATGAGGTGTCGTCCCAACAGCGTCGGGCCCGGGACGCGGGGCCGTCTGTAGCCGTTTACACACGGCGGGCGGTGCGTTACTCGTGATGGCCGTCCGCGAGGAGGGCCAGCAGGGCCGGATCGAGGATCTCCACCATCCGGTTGCCGGTGCGCACGATGCGCTGGGTGCGCAGCAGCCGCAGGGCCTTGGCGACGGCCTCCCGGGTGGCGCCGATGGTGGCGGCCAGCTCGTCCTGGGCCAGGTGGACGACGGACCCGGCGGGCGGGGGGCCGGACGGACGGCCCGCCGCGGAGGGGGTGTAGGGGCCGGCGGGTTCGGCCGCGGAGAGTTCGCTGAGCCGGCCGGCCAGGCGCTGCAGAACGGTGAGGGAGGCGAGCGCGGACCGTTCCTGGTCGGCGCTGCGCAGCCGGGAGGTGAGCTGGCGTATCACCAGTCCGCTGACGCGGGGATGCAGGGCGAGGAAGCGCCGGAAGGCGTCCCCGGATATGACCTGGGCCTCTATCGGGCCGAGGGCGCGCACGGTGGCACTGCGCGGATGCGGGTCCAGCGCGGCCATCTCGCCGAGCAGTTCACCGGGTCCGCGCAGGCCGAGTATCAGCCGGGTGGCGCCCCGATCGGTGGAGACGGAGACGGTGACCCAGCCCTCGATGAGGATCAGCACATGACTGGAGCGGTCGCCCTCGGTCAGAAGGTGGGCGTCGGGCGGGAAGTGCTTCCGGTTGCCGAGGGCCATGGCGCCCTCGCGCTCCGGTGCGGACAGAGACTGCGCGAACGCAAGGTCATTGCCGAGCAGCCCCATGGCCACGCCCCCCGCCGCAGTGCCGATGGCCGGTTTTTCGATGGCGTTGATGGTGGCAGAACACCGCTTCCGGGCGAGTGAATTGCGCCACATCGGGGGTACCGTCCGGTAATGACGGAACTGCCAGGTAGGTCGTCCGGGCAGCGCGTATCCAGGGCGCGGACCGGCCATCGGGCGCGGCGGCGCGAGGCCCTTCCGGCCATCGGCGTCGATCGACTACGGCGAGGTCAGACCCCCCTGGGGGTGACACCTCGCATAAATGCGTCAAGTCGGCGAGCGGGGAGATTTGGCGAGAACTCGGGTTTTCCGCGAGCGTGGCGGCGCGGATTTCAGCCTGCCGCGCAGGCCTCCCCGTTGAGCGTGATGTCGTACGGTGTCCGGTTCCGGTCCCGCCAGGACGCGGTGAAGCCGAAGGACAGCGAGGAGTGCGCGGCGACGGACCTGTTGTAGTCGGCGGCGGTGGCGGTGACCCGGGAGCCGTCCTGGTGGGCGGACGCGTCCCACATCTGGCCGACCTGCTGGCCGTCGCGGAAGCTCCAGGCGACCTGCCAGCCGGTGAGGGTCTCTGCGGTGGTGACGGTGACGGTGGCCTGGAAGCCGTCGGGCCACTGGTTGACCAGGTCGTAGGCGACCCGGCAGGTGGGGGCGGGGTCGTCCGGGCGGGTGGGGCCGGCGCCGGCGGTGCCGGAGGAGGTGCCCTGGGGTTCGGGGTCGGGGTTCCTGGTCTGATGCCGGGTCCGCGGAGCGGTCGCGGAGGGGGCGGCGGAGGCCGGTTCCCCGGGCGCGGACTCCCCGGATGCCGATTTGCCGGGTTCCGGAGAGCCGCCCGTGACCGGGAACGTGCCGGGGTCGGCGACCGGCTGACGGTCGTCGTTGGCCGCCGCCCGGTCGTCGCCGGAGCCGCCGAACGGCATCATCGACACCCCGAGCGCCAGCGCCGACAGCAGGACGGCCGCGGCCAGCAGACCGCCCCGCAGCGTCCGGCCGCGGCCCGCGTGCTCCTCCGGGTCGCCGCCGGTACCGGCCGCGACCGGGTGGCCGGCACCCAGCCGGACCTCGGCGGCTCGCCGCCTGCGCTCCAGATACGCGAGGCCGCCCCAGCCGACGACACCACCGGCGATGGCGGCGGGCAGACCGCCGCCGTGCAGGCGCAGACAGGCCGCCGCCTCCGCGCACCGCGCACAGGTGGCGAGGTGCCGGGAGAGGTCGGGCGGCGTCTCGGCGCCGGCCGACCGGGTCACCGCGTCCAGCAGCCGGGCGTACGCCCGGCACTCCGCGTCCATCGGCGAGTCCAGGTGCGCGCGGTGGCAGCGGCCCCGGAACAGGTCCCGGACCTGGTCGAGTTCGTCGGCCACCGTGGTCGGGTCCAGGCCGAGCCGGCGGGCCACGGCGGGCAGCGGCAGCGCCTCCACCTCGGCGAGCCAGAGCAGCGCGGCGTCCGACTCCCGCATGTCCCTCAGGCCCCGCAGCGCGACCGGCCGTCCCGGCGGCGGCCCGGCGAACCTGGCGGCCTGGTCGGAGTTGAGCCACAGCCGCAGGTCCGGGTCCAGCTTGTGCCCCTGCCCGCCGGCCTCCCAGCCCGCGGCCGTGTTCCGTACCGCGGTGAGCAGTTCCGGGATCGCCGGCAGCCGGCCCGGGCGCCTGCCCGGGCCGCGCCCGGGGAGGTTGCCGGCGGCCCGCAGCTCGCGCATGCCCGACGAGAAGGCCTCGGTCGCGAGCTGATGGGCCGTCAGCGATCCGGAGGTGCACAGGTCGGCGTAGCTGAGCACCGCGTCCCAGCACTCCGAGAACAGCTCCGCCTCGGTGGCGTCCTGGGGGGCCGGCAGGTCGGGCATGGCACTCCTGCATCCACGAGCGAGGGTCAACTCACCGCATACATAAGGGAGTTGGGGAAACCCCGCGGCGGGCAGGAGCCTTTCACGCCTCCGACACAACTGACAAGCGCCATGTTCAAATCGAGTGATCACGACGTCGCGCGCCGTGACCGCGGCCGGGCCCGCCACTCCCGCCTCTCATACGGACGCGGGCCCTGTTCCGCTCACCGTCCGGCCGGCCACTTGCCGGCGATCAGACCTCCGCCGGCTCCTCGACGGGCAGGCTGTCCATGAAGGAGCTGACGGAGAACACCGCGCGGCCCGGTCCGGGCGGTCCGTAGCCGGGCGGCGAGGAGAGCCCGAACTCGTCCATCGTGGCCCGGTAGGCCTCCAGCAGCCGGATGTGGTACTCCAGCGGCGCGCCCTGCGGGTTCGCCTTGCCGAGCGGGGTGGTGGGCTCCGGGCACCAGGTGGTGAAGCGGGGCGTGATGCCGTGCGACATGAAGAAGCGCAGGCCCTCGGTGGTGGACGCGATGGCCTCGTCGACGGAGGTGAAGCCGAACGGCTCGGCCATCTCCACGCCCGCGACGAAGTTCGGGATGACGTTGCGCGCGCCGAAGACGTCGGCCGAGTCCAGGATGCGGCGGTGCCACTCGTCCCGGCCGACGTAGCGCTCCTTGCCGGGGCAGTACAGCTCGAAGAGCCGGCGGTCCCACACCTCGAAGTTGGGGTGGTAGATCTGCACGCCGTAGTCCTTGAACCGCTGCACGTCCGCCTTGGGCAGCGCCTGCGCGACGACCTTGCCGATCCAGCGGCCCGGGAAGCGCTCCTCGATGGCCTTGGCGTAGTGGCCGTAGAAGTCGGCCTCGTCACGCCCGGCGACCGTCTTGGTGATGGCGCCGCCGGTGAGGGTGTAGGCGGTGGACGCCTTCTGGGTGTCGTACCGGTCGATGATCTCGAGGGCCTCGAGCACCTCCTCGACGTCCTTCACCCCGGTGTACGGCCGGCCGGCCGCCTTGTGCTGGCGCCAGTTGTGGTTGATGTCGCAGTACTGGCACTCCTCCTTGGCGCCGAAGTACTGGCAGACCCGGAAGACGGTCAGGTAGATCAGGTAGCCCCACTGGATGGTGGGGGCGACCTCCATCACGGACTTCCCGTTGGAGAGGGTGTGCCGGTAGTACTCGGGCATGGGCGGCACGCCGACGTCGGCGATCCGACTGCCGTCGAGGTACAGGCCGAGCAGCCCCTCCTCGTCGGCGGCGACCCGGTACGGCGAGGCCGGATTCACCCGTACGGAGACGACGGTGCGCCGCAGGTCGTACGGGCCGCCCGTGAGGATGATCTCCTCCGGGGGCCGGCGCAGCGCGGCCTCGCCCAGCTCGGGCAGGGTGCCGTGGTCGAAGGAGAAGATGAAGTACGACTTCGGCTTGACCTCGCCGCTCTCGTTGTCGCTGAGCGCGGTGGCGTCGAAGGCGACTCCACCCCGGAGCAGGTCCTCCTTGAAGACGGCCTCCCGCGGCACATGCGGGAAGCGCTCCATCAGATCCTCGACCAGCGCGGTGCGGCTGCCCATCCGTCATCTCCTCCCGGCTCAGGCGTTCGGCTCTCACCGTATGCCCCCGTTCGCGCGCCGGCCCGGCCGGGTCCCCACCCCGGCGCGCGAGCTGCCCGGTACGGCGGTGTCGTCAGGCCGTCCGCGCCAGGGCGGTGTGATCGACGGCATGAGCGAGCGGGTCCCCCACCGCCAGCCGTGCCGCCTCCTCCACCACCGTCCGCCCGAGCCGGGCGACCTCGTTGCCCTGCGAGCCGGCGAGGTGCGGGGTCACGAAGGCGTTGGGCAGGTCGAACAGGGGCGAGTCGGCCGGCAGCGGCTCCGGGTCGGTGACGTCCAGCACGGCGCGGAGGCGGCCGGTGCGCACCTCGGCCACCAGGGCGTCGTGGTCGACCAGGGCGCCGCGCGCGGTGTTGATCAGCACGGCCCCCGAGGGCATCAGGGCGAGTTCCCGGGCGCCGATCAGACGCCGGGTCTCGGGGGTGTCCGGGGCGTGCAGGGTGACGATGTCGGAGCCGCGCAGCAGGTCGTCCAGCGCCAGCAGGGGCACGCCGAGCCGGGCGGCCCCGGCCTCGTCGACGCAGGGGTCGGCGAGGCGCACCCGCAGGTCGTGGGGGCGCAGCAGCTCGATGACCCGACGGCCGATGCGGGAGGCGCCGACGACGCCGACCCGGCGGCCGTAGTTGCCGATGCCGGGGAGGATGTCGCCGTAGGGGAAGGCGCGGCGGGTGCGCAGCAGGTCGCGGGAGGCGAAGACGTCCTTCCCCGCGAGCAGGATCATGGCGAGGGTGTACTCGGCGACGGGCACGGCGTTGGCGGCGGCGGCCGAGGAGACGGCGATGCCGCGCTTCCAGACCTCGGGGGTGGTGAAGCCCTTGACCGAGCCCGCCGCGTGCAGCACCGCGCGCAGCCTCGGTGCCGCGTCCAGGGCGGCCGCGTCGAGGAGCGGGCAGCCCCAGCCGGTGATGAGGATCTCGGTGCGGGCCAGTGTCTCCAGCACCCGGGGGTCGGTGAAGCCGTCCGCCACGAGGGCGGGGTCGATGTCGACGTGCTCGCGCAGCCCGGCGAGCAGGTCCGGCGGGAAGACGCGCGGCACGTTGTGTGCCGTCATGGCGAACAGTGCCTGGGGACGCTCGGGCAACGAAGGGACCTTCCGTCTCGTCGGCGCACGGATCGCAGGCGCTCGGATCGCAGGCGCTCGGACAGCAACCGCTCTCTACGGTAGGTCCCGGCAGATGAGAGGGTCAATGAACACGTACTCCAGGGAGGGACGGCAAGGATGAGGCAGCCGCGGACGGTCACCAACTGGGCCCGGAACATCACCTACGAGGCCAAGGAGTTCCAGCGCCCGGAGACGGTCGGCGCGCTCCGGTCCCTGGTGGCCGGCGGCGCGCGGGTGCGGGTGCTGGGCAGCGGCCACTCCTTCAACCGGATCGCCGATCCCGGCGGCGACGGGGTGCTCGTGTCGCTCGCCGCCCTGCCGCCGGTGATCGACGTGGACACCGCGGCCCGTACGGTGCGCGTCTCGGGCGGGGTCCGGTACGCGGAACTCGCCCGCACGGTCCACGCGCAAGGACTCGCGCTGCCCAACATGGCCTCCCTGCCGCACATCTCGGTGGCGGGCTCGGTGGCCACCGGCACCCATGGCTCGGGCGTGGACAACGGGCCGCTCGCCGCGGCGGTGCGGGAGGTGGAGCTGGTCACGGCGGACGGCTCCACGGTCACCATCGCCCGGGGGGACGCCTGCTTCGACGGCGCGGTGACCTCGCTGGGCGCGCTCGGCGTGGTCACCGCGCTCACCCTGGAGCTGGAACCGGCGTACGAGGTCGAGCAGTACGTGTTCACCGAACTGCCCCTGACCGGGCTGGACTACGGGGCGGTGGCGGGGGCCGCGTACAGCGTCAGCCTGTTCACCGACTGGCGGGAGCCGGGGTTCCGGCAGGTGTGGGTGAAGCGGCGCACCGATCGGGCGCCCGTGGACTTCCCGTGGGCCGCCGCAGCGAGCGAGGCGATGCACCCGGTGCCGGGCATGCCCGCGGTGAACTGCACCGAACAGTTCGGGGTGCCGGGACCGTGGCACGAGCGGCTGCCGCACTTCCGGGCGGAGTTCACCCCGAGCAGCGGGGCCGAGCTGCAGTCGGAGTACCTGCTGCCGCGGGCGGCCGCCGTCGACGCGCTGCACGCGCTCGACGCCGTCCGGACGACGGTGGCCGGCGTCCTGCAGATCTGTGAGGTGCGCACCGTCGCCGCCGACCCGCAGTGGCTCAGCCCGGCCCACCGCCGGGACTCGGTGGCCCTGCACTTCACCTGGATCGAGGACACACCCGCCGTGCTGCCGGTGGTCCGCCGGGTCGAGGAGGCGCTGAGCGCGTTCGACGCCCGTCCGCACTGGGGCAAGGTGTTCACCGTGCCGCCGGCGGAGCTGCGCCTTCGGTACGCACGCCTGGCCGACTTCCGCGCGCTGGCCGAATCCCTCGACCCCACCGGCAAGTTCACCAACGCCTTCGTCCGGGACGTCCTGGGGAACTGAGACCGGTGGGGCTTTTTTCACCCCATTTCCTAACCCCTTGTCGAAAGCGTCCCCAGCCCATAGCCTGTCGCCGCGCCGGTGCCGGTCTCATCCCGGCCCGGCCCGGCCCGACGGGATGGGAGGGGCAGCTCCGTGAAGCGCACGTCACGTGACATCCGCACCGCGAACCGCTACGAGGTGCTGCGCCAGATCATCGCCGAGTCTCCCACCTCGCGGCAGGAGCTGGCGGCCGCCACCGGGCTGAGCCTGGCCACGGTCGCCACGCTGGTCGGCGAGCTGCTGGACCTGCGCCTGATCACCGAGGTCGGTTTCGAGGACTCGGCCGGCGGCAGGCCCCGGGGCCTGGTCGCCGTCAACGCGTCCGGCGGCGCACTGATCGGGGTGGACATCGCGGAGACGTATGTCCACGTCGAGCTGTACGATCTGGCGCTGAACGTACTGGCCCGAGCCGACGAGGACATGCGGCCCGGCGAGAGCAGCCCGGAGCAGGTGGTCGGCCATGTCGCCGCCGCTGTCGGCTCGGTGGTGGCCCGGGCCGGGATCGAGGCGGCCCGGGTGCTCGGCGTCGGTGTGAGCGTGCCGGGCCAGGTCGACCGGGACAGTGGGGTCGCCGAGTACGCGCCCAACTGGGACTGGCACGAAGTGCCGTTGCTGGACCTGCTCACCGAGCGCATCGCCCATCCGCTGTACCTGGACAACCCGCTGCGCGCCTGCGCCGTGGCCGAGCTGTGGTTCGGGGCCGCGCGGGGCCGCGGGGACGCCGTGGTGGTGAACCTCGGCACGGGGGTCGGCGCCGGTCTCGCGCTCGGCGGCGGGCTGCACCGGGGGGTCAGCAACAGCGCGGGCGAGTGGGGACACACCACACTCGTGCTGGACGGCCGGCTGTGCCACTGCGGCAATCATGGCTGCGTGGAGACCTACGTCGGCGCGCCCGGCATCATGCAGAACCTGCGCGAACTGAGCCCGCGTTCACCGCTGTTGCATCCCGAGGACCAGACGGCGACCATCGACGCCCTGGCCGCTGCGGTCGCCGCGGACGATCCGGTGGCGCTCAAGGTGGTTCGCGACACCGCCCGCTATCTGGCCGCCGGGATATCCGATCTGATCAACCTGCTCAACCCCGAAGTGGTCGTGCTCAGCAGCTGGGTGGCGTCCCGGCTGGGCGCGCCGCTGCTCGGTGAGGTGCGCGCGGCCGTCGCCCGGCACGCGCTGCGGCGGCCGCTGGCGGCCACCGAGATCGTCCTCTCCCCCATCCCCACCGACCCGGTGTCCCTGGGCGCCGCCACGTTCGCGCTGGAGGGGACGCTGCGGTCCGTCGGCGGACAGCGGAACGGCGCCAGGCGCACCGGTGCCGCGAGCAGCCGCACCGCACCGTCCGCGTGAGGACGTAGGAGCCGCACATTGTCGTCGCTCGGCTGGGTGGACAGCTACCGGGGTCTCATCGTTCCGGGTCTGTTCAGCGGTTTCACCTGCTTCCTGTTCCGGCAGTACTTCCTCGGGTTCCCGAAGGAGCTGGAGGAGGCGGCGCGCGTGGACGGGCTCGGTCACTGGGGCGCGTACTGGCGTGTCGTGGTGCCCAACTCGCTGAACATCTTCGCGGCGATCGCCACGATCACCTTCATCAACGGCTGGAACTCCTTCCTGTGGCCGCTGGTCATCGGCCAGGATCCGAGCGCCTGGACGGTCCGGGTCGCGCTGTCGTCGTACATGACCAACCAGACCGTCAACTACCACCTGATCTTCTCGGCGACCGCCATTTCCATCCTGCCCCTGCTGTTCGTGTTCCTCTTCCTCCAGCGCCGACTGGTGCAGGGGATCGCGCAGACCGGTATCAAGGGCTGAGCTAGGAGACCGATGTCCTTTCGCACCTCCCCCCCTCTCGGCTTCGCTCGAGCCGGGGGACCCCCATCCGAGTACGTCGAGGACGTCTCGCCGGGCTCCGGGACGCTGCCGCCCCGGGCCCGGTACGCCACCTCGGACGCCAAGTCCCTGTCCCTGAACGGAAGCTGGCTCTTCAGACTGTCGGACACGGCCGACGCCGAGGACGACTCCTTCGCGCGCGAGGGGTACGACGCGGCCGGCTGGGCGGAGCTGCGGGTCCCCGGTCACTGGGTCCTCCAGGGGCACGGGTCCCCCGTCTACACCAACCACCTCTACCCGTTCCCGGTCGACCCGCCCCTGGTCCCGACCGAGAACCCGACCGGCGACCACCTGCGCGTCTTCGACCTGCCCGGGGACTGGCCCGACCGGTCGGACGGCGGGGCGGTGCTCCGTTTCGACGGGGTGGAGTCCTGCGCCCGCGTCTGGCTGAACGGCACCGAGCTGGGCGAGTTCAAGGGCTCCCGGCTGCCGCACGAGTTCGCGGTCGGCCGTCTGCTGAAGCCGGCGGGCAACGTGCTGGCGGTCCGGGTCCACCAGTGGTCGGCGGGCTCGTACCTGGAGGACCAGGACCAGTGGTGGCTGCCGGGCATCTTCCGTGACGTCACGCTGCTGCACCGCCCGGCGGGCGGCGTCCTCGACTTCTTCGTGCACGCCTCGTACGACCACGTCGCCGGCACCGGCACCCTGCGCGTCGACTCCGACGTGGACGGCCGGGTGACCGTGCCGGATCTCGGGATCGACGTCGCCACCGGGGAGCAGGTGACGGTGCCCGCCGAGCCGTGGTCGGCGGAGATCCCGAGGCTGTACGACGGGGTGCTGGCCACCGAGGGCGAACGGGTGCCGCTGCGCATCGGCTTCCGCACGGTGGAGCTGGCGGACGGCCTGATCAAGGTCAACGGCAGGGCCGTGCTGTTCAAGGGGGTCAACCGGCACGAGTGGCATCCGGAGCGGGGCCGCGCGCTGGACCTCGCGACGATGCGCCAGGACGTGCTGCTGATGAAGCGGCACAACGTCAACGCCGTCCGCACCTCCCACTACCCGCCGCACCCGGCCTTCCTCGACCTGTGCGACGAGCTGGGCCTGTGGGTCGTCGACGAGTGCGATCTGGAGACGCACGGCTTCACCGAGCAGGCCTGGCGGGACAACCCCGTCGACGACGACCGCTGGACCCCGGCGCTGCTGGACCGCGCGGCCCGCATGGTCGAGCGGGACAAGAACCACCCCGCCGTCGTCGTCTGGTCGCTGGGCAACGAGGCCGGCACCGGCCGGGGCCTGACCGCCATGGCCGAGTGGATCCGCGGCCGCGACTCCTCCCGGCTGGTGCACTACGAGGGCGACCTCGACTGCCGTGACACGGACATGTACTCGCGGATGTACGCCGGGCACGCCGAGGTCGAGCGGATCGGCCGGGGCCTGGACGGCGGCACCCACCGGCGCCGTGAACTGCCGTTCATCCTCTGCGAGTACGGGCACGCCATGGGCAACGGCCCCGGCGGGCTCGCCGACTACCAGCGGATCTTCGAGGCGTACGACCGGCTGCAGGGCGGCTTCGTCTGGGAGTGGATCGACCACGGCGTCAAGGACGAGCGGTTCGGCTACGCCTACGGGGGCGACTTCGGCGAGGAGCTGCACGACGGCAACTTCGTCTGCGACGGACTGCTCTTCCCGGACCGGCGGCCCTCCCCCGGTCTCGTCGAGTACAAGAAGGTCATCGAGCCGGTCGCGATCGAGGGCGACGGCACCGGCGGCAGCATCCGCGTCACCAACAAGTACGACTTCGCCGACCTCTCGGCGCTGGCCTTCACCTGGGCCTACCAGGTGGACGGCGAGACGGTGGCGTCCGGCGCCCTGCCGGTGCCCCCGCTGGCGCCGGGCGAGTCGGCCGAGGTGAAGCTGCCGGAGCCGCCGGCCACGGCTCCGGCGGGCGAGGCCCACTGGACCGTACGGGCGCAGCTCGCCGCCGACACCGCCTGGGCGCCGAGGGAACACGTCGTCGCCTGGGGCCAGTTCGCGGTCTCGGCACGCCCGGTGCCGTCGGTTCCGGCGTCCGACGGCCCGGTGGCCGGCGCGGGGCTGATCACCCTCGGCCCGGCCTCCTTCGACGCCCGCAGCGGCGCCCTGAGGGCGATCGGCGGGGTGTCGGTCACCGGGCTGCGCCTGGACGTGTGGCGGGCCACCACCGACAACGACGACGGCGCCGCCTGGCAGAGCGACATCCGCTACGGCCCGCTGTGGCGCAGGCTCGGTCTGCACCGTATGCGGCACCGGCTGGACGCCGTGGAGGTGGACGACGACGCGCTGACCGTGCGCACCCGGGTGGCGCCGGCGGCCTGGGAGTTCGGGCTGTCGACCGTGTACCGCTGGACGTCGGACGGAACGCGGCTGGGGCTGACCGTGTCCGTGACCCCGGACGGCGACTGGACGGTACCGCTGCCCCGGCTCGGCATCCGCTTCGGACTGGCGGCGGCGGACCGTGTGCGGTGGTACGGCGGCGGTCCGGGCGAGGCGTATCCGGACAGCGCGACGGCGTCGGTGGTCGGCCGCTGGCAGTCGACCGTGGACGAGTTGCAGACACCGTACGTCCGTCCGCAGGAGAACGGCGCCCGGGCCGGCGTCCGCTGGGCGGAGCTCGGCGGCCTGCGCGTCGAGGGCGACCCGGAGTTCTCCCTCACCGCCCGGCGCTGGACCACCGAGCACCTGGACGCGGCGGCCCACCTGACCGACCTCACCCCAGGTGACACGGTGTGGGTCAACCTCGACCACGGCCTGCACGGCCTCGGCTCCCAGTCCTGCGGCCCCGGCCCGCTGCCGCGGTACTTCCTGCGGGCCGAGCCCACGCGGTTCTCGTTCGTCCTCTCGGAGGTCCTCGCCTGACGAACGCACGGTTCCGCGCGGGCCACCGGATGCGCATCGCTCGGTCCGGAGGCCACAGCCTAGATATCCTAGGATGCCGGCTTGACATCCAAGGAGGTGGCCCATGGCCCGTGCGGGACTCACCGTCGACCGGATCGTCGCGGCCGCCGCCGAACTCGCCGACGAGGCGGGCTTCGAGAACGCCTCCCTCTCCGCGCTGGCCCGGCGCTTCGGGGTGAAGGACGCGAGCCTGTACTCGCACGTTCGCAACCTGAACGACCTGCGCACCCGGCTGGCGCTGCACGCGGGCGGCGAGCTGATCGACCGGATCGCGGCGGCCGTGGCCGGCCGGGCGGGCAGGGACGCCCTGGCCGCCTTCGCGGGCGCCTACCGGTCGTACGCCCTGGAGCACCCCGGGCGCTACGCGGCCACCCAGATCCGCATCGACCAGAGCCTGATCGCCGGCTCCCCCGCCCTGCGCCGCACCGCCGAGATCACCTACGGCATGCTCCGCGCCTACGGCCTGGCCGAGCCCGACCTCACCGACGCCGTACGCCTGCTGCGGAGCACCTTCCACGGCTACTGCGCCCTGGAGTCCACCGGCGGCTTCGGCGCCCCCCGCGACGTACAGGCCTCCTGGGACAAGGCGGTGGAGGCCCTCCACATCGCCCTCACCCACTGGCCCCGGGAGCCGAAGGCCGATGACTGAGCGGGGCTGCCACGGCAGCACGGGCGAAGGCGGTCACGAGAGGTCCCCCACCGCGTCCGCGTAGTACGTGGATTCCGCCACGTGGTGCGCCAGTTCGCGGAAGGCCCAGCCTTCGCCGGGCGAGGCGTCGAGCTGTTCGCCGGTCAGCGCGTCCAGGCGTACGGCCCAGATCCGGGCCAGCCGGGTGAGGCGGCTGCGGGCCTCGTCGAGGTCGTCGGCGGTGAAGGGGGCCAGGTCCGCCGCCGTGGTGCTCGCGGAGGCATGCCAGTGGTCCGGCTGGGGGGCCTCACCCGCCAGCCGGGCCTCCAGTTCGGCCAGATGGTCGACGAGGTGGTCCGCGACCCTGCGGATCGCCTTGTGCGGGGTGTGGACGCGGTCGTCGGTCAGGACCGGGGTGCCGTCCCAGGCGGTCCATCCGGCGGCCAGGGCCAGCACGTGCCCGACCATGGTGGTGACGGCCCGTGCGGGCGTTTCCTGTTCGGTGTCGCTCATACGGAGCACGCTAGGTCCGCATCCGTTCGGCGGCGGCCGAAGTGTCCGCGCGCTTCCCTATCCGGCGCGCTCGGCCGCGCTGCGCTCCACGCAGAACTCGTTGCCCTCGGGGTCGGTGAGGACCGCCCAGCCGGTGCCGTCGGGCCTGCGCCGGTCGTCCACCAGGGTGGCGCCGAGGGCGATCACCCGCTCGACCTCCTCGTCCCGGGTGCGGTCCTGTGGCTGGAGGTCGAGATGCAGCCGGTTCCTGACGGTCTTGCCCTCCGGCACGGTGACGAACAGCAGCCCCGCGCCTTCGATCAGCGCCTCCGGGTCGCCGGGGTGGTCGTCCTCGTGCAGCGGCTGGTCCAGCACCTTCGACCAGAAGCTGCCGAGGGCGTAGGCGTCGGCGCTGGCGATCGTCACATGGCGGATCGTGGAAGTCATGCGGTGGAGTCTTCTGCACGGTCGTCGAGCGCGGCAACCGAGTTGTCCCGTGGCGCGAACCGGAACCGCCCGCACCGGCCCGTGGCCCAGCGGACGGTCAGGTCCTGCTCGTCCCGCACCTCGACGGCCACCAGATCGCCCAGCGGCGCGGGGTCGGGTTCCGCGGTGAGCCGGGCGAGGGCGACGAACAGGGTGGCACCGTCTCCGGTCACGCCGGAGAGGACGTATCCGTCCGACAGGCCGTGCGCCGGCACCAGTTCGGCCCGCTCGTCCTCCCACGGCACCCACCCGGTGACGTGCACCTCGGTGCCGGGTTCCGCTCCCGTCACCAGATGGACCCGCACCTCCACCGCCCCGTCGGCCACGACCAGGCTGGTCACCGCCGCACCGGATGCCACGGTGCACCGGGAGGCCGCCCAGTCCTCCCCCACTCCCAGGGGCACGACACCCGAGCGGACGGGGTCTCCGCCGACCATGACGATGTTGTCGGGCGGGGACCCCAGGGGCCGCGTGACCGTGGAGTACGCGAACCGCGTGTAGTACGGGTCGTAGCGGAGGTCCTCGCTGCCGTGGTTGTGCAGGCGGACGACGCCGTCCGAACGCGTCGACTGGAGCAGCCAGTTGGGTCCCGTGATCGGGGTCACCGCGTCGGCGCGCTCCGCCGGGCCCGGCCGCTCCCGCGCCGTCCACGCTTCGTGGTCCGGGGGCAGCAGGAGTCCGAGGAAGCCCTTGCTCGCCCAGTAGGGCGAGGCCGGCCCCGAGTAGCTCTGCAGGACGGACTCGTCGGGGCCGTGCCAGCCGAGGGTCAGCAGCCCGCGGGAGTCCACGGCGTCCCGGTCGAGGAAGTACCTCAGCGCTCCGGAGGCCAGCCGCCGGGTCTCACCGGCCGCCAGCGGCGTACGTCCGGTCAGCGCGCCCAGCCACAGCGGGGCCGCGGTCGCGAACCGGTAGGTCAGTGAGCGGCCCTGGTGCAGGGGCGCGCCATCGGCCCCGAACAGGCGGGCGTAGTCGGCGAGATGGGCTTCGAGGCGGCCGCCGTAGCGGTCCAGCAGTCCGGCGTCGCCGGCCAGCCAGGCGTGCAGCACCGGGTAGAGGTGCATGGCCCAGCCGTTGTAGTAGTCGAACTTGCGGCCGTCGCCGTCGGTGTACCAGCCGTCGCCGAGGTACCAGCCCTCGATGCGGTCCAGGCCGCGGTCGATCGCCTTGCGGGCCGCGTCCGGGCGGTGGCCGATCTCCTCGAGGAAGCCGCCCACGGTGACCGGGAACAACTCCCAGTTGCAGGGCCAGGGTTCGGCGGTGAGGGCGTCTTCCAGCCAGGCCGCCGTCCGCTCGCGCACCTCCTGGTCCAGGCGGTCCCACAGCAGGGGCCGGGTCAGTCGCAGGGCCAGGGCGATCGAGGCGGCCTCGACCAGGGGCTGGCTCCGGTCGGCGATCCGCGGCCAGACTCCGCCGGGGCCGGTCGCGAGGCCCTCGGCGTAGCGGCCGAGCGCGGTCTCGTCACGGCGGAAGGCGGCCAGCAGCAGGGTGCGGGCATACCCTTCGAGCCCGTCGGAGAGGTGGCCGGAGTGGCTGACGTGGCCGCCGGGGAAGTGGTAGAGCGCGCGGTCGGGGGTGGCGTACGGCTCGACGGCGGCGAGCAGGGTGTCGGCCGCGGCCTCCCAGTGGGCGCGGGTGTATCCGGTGTACGGGCTCGACGAGCGGTCGTCGGGCGGCAGTCGGAGCACGGCGGTGACGTTCCTTCCTGCTGGGCCCGGGGCGCCCCGGTTCCGGTCGGGACGCCCCGGGGCTCCGTCCCACCCGCGTCCGGCCCCCCGGACGCCGGACGCCGGGCGGGAAGTTCCTCGCGGACCGGGTCGGCGTGGCGCGTGGTGACGTCCGCGGCCGGACCCGAGACCGTACCGCGCTGGGCAAGCGCTTTCCACCCCCTTGCGCGGGTGCGTGCGCGCGCTGTGCGCGCGAGGCACTTGGACTAGCGTCGAGACATGACCAGCAGCACGTCCGGCAGCACGCACCCCGGCCTCGCCGAAGCCCTCGCCGCCGGAGCGGTCGTGCTCGACGGCGGGATGTCCAACCAGCTCGAGTCGGCCGGGTACGACCTGGGTGACGAGCTGTGGTCGGCGCGGCTGCTCGCCGAGCGTCCCGAGGCGATCACCGAGGCGCATCTGGCCTACTTCGACGCCGGTGCGAGCGTGGCGACCACCGCGAGCTACCAGGCCACCTTCGAGGGCTTCGGCAGGCGCGGGATCGGCCGGGCGAGGGCGGCGCGGCTGCTGGTGCTCAGCGTGGAACTGGCCCGGGAGGCGGCCCGGCGGGCGCGGGCGGCCGGGGCCGCCCGCCCGTTGTGGGTGGCGGCCTCGGCCGGTCCGTACGGGGCGATGCTCGCGGACGGCTCCGAGTACCGGGGACGCTACGGGCTGAGCGTCGGGGAGCTGGAACGGTTCCACCGGCCGCGGCTGGAGATCCTGGCCGCGGCCGCGCCGGACGCGCTGGCCCTGGAGACGGTTCCGGACGCCGAGGAGGGGGCGGCGCTGGTGCGGGCGGTGCGGGGGCTGGGGGTGCCCGCCTGGCTCTCGTACACCGTCGAGGGCCGGCGTACGCGCGCCGGGCAGCCGCTGGAGGAGGCGTTCGCGCCCGCCGCCGACGCCGGCGAGATCATCGCGGTCGGCGTGAACTGCTGCGCGCCGGAGGACGTGCCGTACGCGGTCGGGGTCGCGGCCCGGGTCACCGGGAAACCGGTCGTCGTCTACCCCAACAGCGGGGAGGCCTGGGACCCGCGGGCACGCGCCTGGACCGGCCGCTCCCGGTTCGGCGCCGGGCGGGCCGAGGCGTGGCGGGACGCGGGGGCACGGCTGATCGGCGGCTGCTGCCGGGTGGGGTCGGCGGGGATCGCCGCGATCGCGCGGGTGGTGTGAGCGGGGCGGGGACGAGCGTTTCCCGCTGCCGTGCCGGTGCCGGCTCCGCCCTGTCACCGTTCCGCCGCCGGCGTGACCGGCATCCGCGCCGTCGGCCGTCCTGCCGTTGCCGGTGTCACCAGCGCCGGCATCGGCATCGGCATCGGCATCGGCATCGGACGCGGTGTCACCGGCGCCGGACGGCGACCGAGCGGCGCAGGCGCCGCACCGCCGCGGCCCGTGCGGCTCCCGGCGCCTTGACGCCGGAGGCGGACGACGGCTCCGGGATGGTGGCGGCGGTCGGCCACAGACCGAGTTCGGCGTCGCGCGGACCGTACGCGACACACGGCTCACCGCCGTCGAAGATCCGCACCGGATGCGAGGCGTCCCAGGCCTGCCAGCCGGGGTCGCCGGTCGCGGCGAACCGCACCCAGGCCGAGTGCATCGTGTCGCACAGCGCCTGCGGCGCGCCCGCCCCGGCCAGCTTGACCGACTCCGGCACCTCCCCGGTGTCGAAGACGAACCCGAGTTCGAGCGCATGGCAGGCGCCGAGTCCGGGGACCAGGGACGGCCAGGCGAACTCGTAGAGGTAGGAGCCGCCCGGTCGGGCGTCGGCGAGCCGCTGCAGCGGCAGCCGGAGCAGGTGGTCGGTGACCATCTGGCCGACGATCTCGGCGGTGCCGGCGTCGGGGCGCGCGGCACGGTAGCCGCGGGGCACGTCGTGGCCGGCGTGGCAGCGGGCCATGGCCCCGGCCAGGGCGACCGTGCCGAGCCGGTCCACCCGCTCGACCAGGCCGCCGGGCACCAGCCACAGCCGGTACTCGTCCCGGGTCCAGCCCATGAGCAGGTCGGCGCCCCGGGCCGCCTCGCCGTCGATCAGGGCCTTGAGCGGGTCGCGGGGTACGAGGTCCCCGTCGACGACGATGCCGAAGGCGGGGCCGCCCAGCACGGGGCTGCTCCGCCGCCCCACCTCGGCCTGGGTGCGCAGCAGCAGTTCGCGGTCGACGGCGGCGAAGGCCTCGGCGGTGGCCGGGATCTTCAGCCGGCCGGCCATGCGGCGCACCATGCGCCGCACCCGGTCGCGCTCCGAGATCTCCGGTGCGCCGCTCTGCAGCACCGCCCGCCGGAACAGGCCCTGGGCCTGGGGTGCGGCGATCAGGGCGCCGACGCTGATCGCGCCGGCCGACTGTCCGCACAGGGTGACGTTGTCCGGGTCGCCACCGAAGGCGGCGATGCTGTCGCGCACCCAGCGCAGAGCGGCCAGCTGGTCGCGCAGGCCGGGGTTGGGCGGCGCGTCCGGGAACAGTCCGTAGCCCTCGACTCCGAGCCGGTAGTTGACCGAGACGAGCACGACCCCGTCCCGTGCGAACGCGTGTCCACCGTAGACAGGTACAGCGGAGGATCCCCTGGTCAGGGCACCCCCGTGCAGCCACATCAGTACCGGGAGGCGGGCACCTGGGCCCGGCTCGGGGGTCCACACGTTGAGGTTCAGGCAGTCGTCACCGGCGACGACGGGGTCGGACAGATACCGGGCGAAGGCCTCGGAGTACGGCGGTTTCGGCGCCGTCGGCCCGAAGGCACCGGCGTCCCGCACCCCGTCCCACGGCTCGGCCGGCTCGGGCGGCCGGAACCGGCGGGGCCCGAAGGGCGGAGCGGCGTACGGAATCCCCCGGAACACCGCGACACCGCGCTCGTACCGGCCGCGTACGGCCCCGTGGGGCGTTCCGACCACGGGGCCCGTCGACTCCTCTGCCGCCATCACCCACCAGCCCTTCACCACGCCCGACCCCCGCCGCCGGGCCACCCGGGCACCGATCAAGCACCGCTCACTTCAGAGCACCACACCGCGCGGATGTATTCCGGCGCACAGAGTCCGCGTTGGGCTGTACGGGGGACGCGGGCCGGCGGCCGCACCGGCGGCGCGGCCCACTCCGGGTGGCGGCGGCCGCCGGCCTGCGGGCCGCCGGCCTCATTGATCCGGGATCAGGTCCGCCGACGATCAGTTACGCCCTACAATCCGTCCTCTCGTGACGCGCTCAACTACACGTGCAACAACCGTCGGAGACCCCGTCGGTCGAAGGTGTGAGTCAACGGCCCGTCGCAAGCGCCGGGTCCGGCGAAAGGAACCCGGATGACCACCACCGAGGACAGGGCGGGAGGCCTCCAGGACCTGGAGGAGGACCTCCGCCCCCTCCCCGCCTCGGGGCGCAACGCAAGGATCAGCGGCCAGTTCTGGATCTGGGCCGGCGCCAACATCGCGCCCATCAACTGGGTCCTCGGCGCCCTCGGCGTGACCATGGGTCTCGGCCTGTGGGACACCATGACCGTGCTGGTCCTGGGCAATCTGGTCGGGATGGCCGTGTTCGGCTTCTTCGTCCTGCTCGGCCAGCGCACCGGCGCGACCGGGATGGTGATCGGCCGAGCCGTGTTCGGACGGCGCGGCAACTACCTGCCGACGGCCGTCCAGGCGATCGTCGTGGTCGGGTGGTGCGCGGTGAACACCTGGATCGTGCTCGACCTGGTGGTGGCCCTGCTCGGCAAGCTCGGCATACTCGACCCGCACGCCGGCAACACGGCGGTCAAGATCGTCGTCGCCGCCCTCGTCATGGCGGTCCAGGTCGCCGTCTCGCTGGCCGGCTACCGGGCCATCGCCGCCTTCGAACGCTGGACGGTACCGCCCACCCTGGCGGTGCTGGCGCTCATGTCGGTCTTCGCCTGGTTCTTCCTGCACATCGACTGGGGTTACGCGGGCCCGGCCGGCGGCACCCTGACCGGCACCGCCCGGATCAGCGCCATGTCGATCGTCATGACCGCCATCGGCATCGGCTGGGGCATCACCTGGTTCACGTACGCCGGCGACTACGCCCGCTTCGTCAGCCCGACCGCGTCCCGGCGCAAGCTGTACGGCGCCAGCGTCGCCGGGCAGATCATCCCCGTCGTGTGGCTCGGTCTCCTCGGCGCCACCCTCGCCACCAAGAACGGCTCGGTCGACCCCGGCCAGCTGATCGTGGAGAACTACGGCGGACTCGCGATACCGGTCCTGCTGCTGGTGCTGCACGGCCCCGTCGCCACCAACGTGCTCAACATCTACTCGTTCAGCATGGCCGCCCAGACCCTCGACATCCGGGCCGGCCGCCGCCCGCTGACCGTCGCCGTCGGTGCCGTCGCCCTGATGGCCTGCGTCTTCTTCATCCTCCAGGACGACATCGCCGGGGTGCTCGACGCCTGGCTCGCCGGCCTGGTCGGCTGGGTCGCGCCGTGGGCGGCGATCGTCCTGGTCCACTACGGCGTGATCGAGCGGAAGGTGACCTCGTTCGATCACCTCTTCGACGCCGTCGGCAGCCGCCGTCTGCCCGACGTGCGCTGGCGCGCGATCCTCGCCTTCGCCGTCGGCGTGGTCTTCACGTGGCTGTTCATGGACGGCTCGGTGGGTGCGCTGCGGGGCCCGCTCTCGCTGCGCCTGCACGGTATCGACCTGTCCTGGCTCGCCGGCGCCCTGTCCGCGGGTGCGGTGTACGCGCTGCTCGCCGCCGACGACGGAAGGCAGTGGGTGCGCCGCCGCGAGTCCGCCGACGCCCCTCCCCACCCCGGCTCAGCGGCCGCCGCGCGGCTCCAGGCCTGACCGGGCCGGCACCGGCCGGAACAGCGCGACTCGGGCACCGGGCGGTTGACGCGCGGCTGTCGTGGGAAGCGCTGATCCGCCCGAGGCCCGCTGGGTCAGTCCGCGCTGACCACCGTCCGTCCGCCGCTCGCGGAGATGGCGGCGACGGCGCTGCGGCTGCTGGTGCGGATGATGAGCGGCGAGCGGCCGGAGGGGACACGTACCGAGCTGTCGACCCGGTTGGTGCGGCGGGCCAGTCGCGGGGCCCCGCCCGCTCGTTGACATCGGGGCGGGGGCGGAATCGGTTGACGGCCGGGCACCTCCCGCACGGGGTGCCCGGCCGCCGTCCTGTGTCACCGCACGAGGAGCCGCGCGGCCATGACAGCGCGCCCATGCCCGCCGCCACCTGCGCACGTACAGCTCGTTTGTACGGGTGCGGGGTGGTGAACACAGGCACAGGTGTGGGGAGTTCGACCGTATGGGAACGAGCCGACGGGCACGGAGGAACGCCTCGGCGATGCGGATGGTGGGTGCGCTGCTCGCCCTCCACCGCGAGGCCGCCGGGTACACGCAGAGGTCGCTGGGCGAGCGGTTCGTCGTCGGCGAGCAGCAGATCGCCTCGATCGAGCAGGGCAGACGCCCACTGAAGCCGGACCTCGCGGAGCAGTTGGACGAACTCCTGAACACCAAGGGGGTGTTGTCGGTCGCACTGAGCAGGATGCCGGAAGTCGATCTCGTTCCGATGTGGGCGGAGGAGTACCTGGACTGTGAGCGGGAGGCGATCACGATCTCCTGGTACGAGGCCTTGGTGGTCCCCGGCCTGCTCCAGACCGCAGCCTATGCACGGGCGGTCTTCCAGGGCCGCGTTCCGGTCTACGAGGAGGACGAGATCGAGCGCATGGTCGCGGCACGCATCGAGCGACAGGAGATCCTGCACCAGAAGTCACCTCCGACGACGAGCTTCGTGCTCTGGGAGGCGGCGCTGAGGGACCGGTTGGGCGGCGACGATGTGTATCGCGAACAGCTCGGGCATCTGCGGGCGTTCGCCGACCTGCCGGGGGTGACCCTTCAGATCCTGCCGCTGGGCCGTACCTCGCACGCCGGGCTCAACGGCCCGTTCATCCTTCTGGAGACGCCCGAGTACCAGCGGCTCGCATACAGCGAGACACAGCAGGGCAGCCAGTTGATCGGCGACCCGAACAAGGTGGCGATCCTTACCCAGAAGTATGCGATGCTGCGAACGCAGGCCCTCAACGCCGAAGACACGAGGGACCAGTTGGACCGTCTTCTGGGAGAGCAATGAGCGGCACCACACTTGAGTGGTTCAAGTCCAGTCACAGTGGCGATGAAGGCGGCGCGTGCCTCGAAGTAGCCACCGCCCCCACCGCCATCCACATCCGCGACTCCAAGACCCCCAGCGCTCCCCACGTCATGGTCGCCCCCGCCTCCTGGGCCGCCTTCCTGAAGCTGACCAGGGACGTCTGACGGGGTCCGGCCCCTGTCCGTTTTCTTCAAGACCGGGCGCCCGGTCCCTGCCTACCGTGGGTCCATGACTCCACGATTCGCCGTGATCGGCGTGGTGGCCTCCGATCTGGCCGCCTCGCTCGCCTTCTACCGCCGCCTCGGGCTGGTCTTCCCGGAGGGGGCCGAGACACAGCCGCATGTCGAGGCCGAGCTGCCCGGCGGGCTGGTGCTCGCGCTGGACACCGAGGAGACCGTCCGGTCCTTCCACCCGGCGTGGCGGCCGCCCGCCGCCGGTGGACGGGTCGGGCTCGCCTTCCACTGCGGCTCGCCGGCCGGGGTCGACGCCGTGTACGAGGATCTGGTGGGCGCCGGGTACCACGGCGAGTTGAAGCCGTGGGACGCGTTCTGGGGCCAGCGGTACGCCACCGTGCACGATCCCGACGGCAACGGCGTCGACCTGTTCGCCCCGCTAGCCGCCAAGTAGCTCGCCCAGCGTCCGGCCCGCCAGTCGCCGCACGTCGCGGGCGAGGTGCGGCTGGTCCGCGTAGCCGGTGCGGGCCGCCGTCTCGGCGTACGGCACCCCGCGGCGGGCCAGGGCCAGGGCGCGCTGGAGGCGCAGGATGCGGGCCAGCGTCTTGGGGCCGTAGCCGAACGCGGTCAGGCAGCGGCGGTGCAGCGCGCGTTCGCCGATGCCGAGTTCGATGGCCGTGGCCGCCACCGGGCGGCCCGCGTCCAGGCACTCCACCAGCCGGCGCAGCAGCGGGTCGGGGCCCTCGGACTCGGCGGCCCAGTGCAGGGCGATGTCCTCCAGGGCCGTCGCCGCCTCGGGTGCCGCCGCGACACGGTCGCGCAGCCGCCGGACCCGGGCGGCGGGCCACAGGTCGGTCAGTTCGACACGGGTGTCGCGCAGCTCTTGGGCCGGTACGCCGAGCAGGGCGGGCGCGGTGCCGGGGAAGAAACGCAGGCCCGCCCAGGCGCGGGGCGGGCCGCCGGGGGTGTGGGCACGGGTGTCGGGACCGGCGACCAGCAGCCTGCCCTCGCTGAACAGCAGGTCCATGCAGCCGTCGGGCAGTACCGGCCGGGTGGCGGGGTCCTCGGGGGTGCGGCGCCACACCACGGCGCCGGTGAGCCGGGACGGCCGTTCCTCGTACACGAGCGCCAGGCTACGCCGCCGGGGGCGCGACGGGTGGCGGCACGGTCCCCGGGACGGGAGCCCGCGCGGGCGGTCACTTCCCGTACGGAGGCGTGTCGCCGTTCTTGCCGTGCTTCCCGTTGACGCCGTTCACACCGTTGGATCCGGCCGGACCGGCCGCTCCGGTCCCTCCGGCCGCCCCCTCCCCCTTGTGCGTGTGGTGGTGCGGGTTCCTGGCATGGGTGCGCAGGCGGGCCGTCACGTCCTCCGGGGGGAGGAAGCGGGACCAGCGCTCGGGGAACTCGGAGGGCATGTCAGGGTCGTCCGGGTCGCTCTCGCGGGCCGCGGCGGCCCAGGCGACGTACTCGGCGACCTGCGCCTCGCGCACCCGCTCGTTCGCCTCACGGGCGGCGGCCGTGGCGGCGGCGGGCCAGACCCGGTCGATGGCGGCGTTCACCGCCGCGCCGACGAGCACGGCGAAGGCCGACACACCGATCCACAGCAGGACGGCGACGGAGGCGGCCAGAGAGCCGTAGATCGTGGCGCCCTCGATGGTGTGGGTGAGGTAGATGCGCAGCAGCAGGCTGCCCACGAGCCACATGGCGAGGGCGACCAGGGCGCCGGGCACGTCCTCGATCCACGGAGAGCGCACGGGCACGGAGACGTGGTAGAGCGTCGTCAGGAAGACGACCGACAGGACGAGGACGACCGGCCAGTACAGGACCTGCACGAGCGTCGCCGACCAGGGCACGATCCGCACGACCGCGTCCGGTCCGGCCACCATCAGCGGCAGCGCGACCGAGCCGATCAGCAGGGCCACGATGAACAGCAGGAACGCCATGATCCGGGTCTTGACGATGCCGCGCACGCCGTCGAGGCCGTACATCACGGTGATCGTGTCGATGAAGACGTTCACCGCCCGGGAGCCGGACCACAGGGCGAACAGGAAGCCGATGGAGATGACGTCGGGCCGGCCGCCCGCCATCACGTCGTGCAGGATCGGTTCGGCGATCTCCTTGACGCCCTTGTCGGACAGGACGGTGCGGGAGGCCTCGAGGATGTTGTTCTCCAGGCTGTGGATGCTGTCGGCACCGGTCCAGGCGTCGACGTAGCCGAGGAGGCCGATGAGGCTCAGCAGCAGCGGCGGCACGGACAGCAGCGTGAAGAACGCCGCCTCGGCCGCCAGGCCCAGGATGCGGTACTCCATGCAGGAGTTGACGGTGTCCTTGAGAAGCAGCCAGGCCGTCCTGCGCTTGGATACGTTCCGGTAGAGGGCTCTGGCCCGGTGGAGACGGCCGGCGGGCCGCTCGGGGGTTTCACTTCCTGGCTGCACGACCTAACGGTATCCGCCGCACCGGGCCGCCCTCACCTTCCGGGGGTGGGCGACCGGGCCCGACGCGCTCCGGACCGGGGCCGCGGCGCTCCGGGGGCAGCATCGGCGCGATCGCGGGTAGGTTCGCAGTCATGGCAGGCAACCCGACGCACACCGTGACGAACCAGCCGCCCGCGCTGGTGGGCTACGACGTCTTCGGCGCCGACCGGGCCCTCGTGGAGGCCGTCGATCGGCACACCGCCGCCGAGGTGCTGGACGAGGTGCGCGCGGAACTGTCCGCCCTGGGCCGGGCCGCCGGGTCGGAGCAGGTGCAGGAGTGGGGGGCGCAGGCGAACGAGTTCCCGCCGCGGCTGCGCACGCACGACCGCTACGGCCACCGGATCGACGAGGTGGACTTCCACCCGGCCTGGCACCGCGTGCTCGGCAAGGGCGTCTCGGCGGGCCTCACCGGCGCCTGGACCAGGCCGGCGGGGCATGTGCGCCGGGCGGCCGGGTTCCTGGTGTGGACCCAGGTCGAGGCGGGCAACTGCTGTCCGCTGTCGATGACCCACGCGGCCGTGCCCGCGCTGCGGGCCGATCCGGCGCTGGCCGCCGAGTGGGAGCCGCGGCTGACGTCCACCATCTACGACCGCGGGCTCCGGCCCGCCGCCGAGAAGGCCGGCGTCCTGTTCGGCATGGGCATGACCGAGAAGCAGGGCGGCAGCGACGTACGGGCCAACACCACGCGGGCCCGGCCACTCACCGAGGCCGGGACGTACGCGCTGACCGGGCACAAGTGGTTCTGCTCGGCACCCATGTCGGACGGCTTCCTCGTGCTCGCGCAGGCCCCTGGGGGTGCCTCCCGCGCCGAAGACGAGGGGGGAGGGCTCACCTGCTTCCTCGTGCCGCGTGTCCTCGCCGACGGCAGCCGCAACACGTTCCTGATCCAGCGGCTGAAGGACAAGCTGGGCAACCGGTCCAACGCCTCCGCCGAGGTCGAGTTCGACGGCACCTGGGCGCGCGTGGTCGGCGAGGAGGGGCGCGGGGTCCGTACGATCATCGACATGGTCGCCGCGACCCGGCTGGACTGCGCGCTCGGCTCGGCCGGGCTGATGCGGCAGGCGGTGGCGCAGGCGGTGCACCACTGCGAGCACCGGGAGGCGTTCGGCGGCAGGCTGATCGACAAGCCGCTCATGCGCAATGTGCTGGCCGACCTCGCGCTGGAGTCCGAGGCCGCGACCACGCTGGCGCTCCGGCTCGCCGCCGCCTACGACGACGGGGGCGAGCAGGAGCGCGCCTTCCTGCGGCTCGCGGTGCCGGCCGCCAAGTACTGGATCACCAAGCGCTGCGCCCCGGTGGCGGTGGAGGCCGCCGAGTGCCTGGGCGGAAACGGGTACGTCGAGGAGTCGGGCCTGCCCCGGCTGGTGCGGGAGTCGCCGCTGAACTCCGTCTGGGAGGGCGCGGGGAACGTACAGGCGCTGGACGTGCTGCGGGCGCTGCGGCGAGAGCCGGACGCGCTGGACGCCTGCCTCACCGAGATCGGGCGGGCGCACGGCGCCGACCACCGGCTGGACCGGGCGGTGAAGGACCTGTTCACCGAACTGGCCGACCTGGACGGCATCGAGGGCCGGGCCCGGCGGCTGGTGGAGCGGCTCGCTCTGGTGCTCCAGGGGTCGCTGCTGGTGCGGTTCGCACCGCCGGAGGTCGCCGACGCGTTCTGCGCCTCCCGGCTCGGCGGTGACCGGGGCGCCTCGTTCGGCACGCTGCCCGCGGGCCTGGACCTGGCCTCGGTGGTGGAGCGGGCGCGGCCGGTGTCCTGACCCGGACCGCCCTGCCCCCTCACGGGCACACGTCACGGGGGTGGTGCTGCGCCGACACGGCACCACCCCCGCTGAATGGGCCCGTTGAAAGGCCAGAACGCCGCCCGTGGGCGGCGCCGTCGACAAGTCTCGGGTGTCCTCGTGCGGTTCACCAGGGTTGCAGGGGGTTGCAACTTATTGATGACTGTGCGCGGAGTCTGTGCCTCCGGCATGCGCCCGGCGGCAGTATGTGCACTGAAGCCGACCGGAAACCGCCGCCCGGTATGGCTTGACAAGTGTGTCCGAGGCCCTTCCGGGAGGATCACCCGTGGTGAACCCGCCGATGAACCTGGCGCGTCTGGCCGCCGTGGACGCGGCGCGGGCGGCGCGGGTGCTGAGCGAGGTGCGTGAGGCGACACTCGCCGGGCAGCGCGCGCGGATCGCGCCCCGGCCGGTGATCGAGCAGTCCTGGGGACGGATGCTGCGCAGCGGCGTCGACCCCGACCACGATTTCAGGTCCGGTCTGCTGTCCGCCGACGAAGTGCGGCGCAGGCGCGAGGAGTCACCGCTGCGGCACGTGCTGCCGGTGCTGCGCGAGGGACTGCTTTCGGTCGCGGACGTCGCCCAGCACATCATGGTCGTCGCCGACGCCGAGGGGCGCGTGCTGTGGCGGGAGGGGTCGCCGCGGGTGCTGCGCAAGGCCGACGGCCTCGGCTTTGAACTCGGCGCGGACTGGCGGGAGGACGTCGTCGGCACCAACGGCGTGGGCACCCCCGCGGTGGTGCGTCGGCCGGTGCAGGTGTTCGCCGCCGAGCACTTCGTCCGCTCGCACGCCTCCTGGACCTGTACGGGCGCCCCGATCACCGACCCCAGGGACGGCAGGCTCATCGGGGTGGTGGACGTCAGTGGCCCGCTGCGCACCATGCATCCGGCGACCCTCTCCTGGGTGGACTCCGTCGCCAAACTCGCCGAGGCCCGGCTGCGGGAGCTGCACCAGGACTCGCTGGAGCGGCTGCGCACGGTGGGCGCGCCGGTGCTGGCCCGGCTGGACGGCCGGGCGCTGGTGGTGGACCGGCACGGCTGGGCGGCGGCCGTGACCGGGCTGCCGTACGTGCGGCGGCTCGGCCTGCCCAAGTCACTGTCCCCGGGGCGCCGGTGGCTGCCGCCGCTGGGCCACTGCGCGGTGGAGCCGCTGGCCGGGGGCTGGCTGCTGCGGGTGGCGGACGAGCCGCCGCCGGGCACCGCGAGCCGGATCCGGCTGGACCTGAGCCGGGCGGCCCGTACCTCGGTGACCGTGTTCGGGGCGGCCGGCTCCTGGTCCCGGGAGCTCAGTCCCCGGCACGCCGAGTTGCTGTACCTGCTCACCGAACACCGCGGCGGGCGGGGGGCGGCGGCCCTGGCGGAGGACCTGTTCGGCGATCCGTCCAGAACCGTGACGGTGCGGGCGGAGATGTCCAGGGTCCGGCGCTACCTGGGGGATCTGCTGCAGCATCGGCCGTATCGATTCCGCGAGGACGCGGAGGTGGAGGTGCTGCTGCCCGGCAACCCCTGTGACCTGCTGCCCCAGTCGGTGGCACCGGCCGTGGCCGCACGGCGGCGGGCGGCCGCGGGCGCGCAGTGACGGCGGGCCGGACGGCGGCGTCCGAGAACCGGCGTCACGGGCGGACCGCCCGGTTTGCGTGGGTGTCTTTCGCGTATTTGGGGGTCTTGCCCCTGCGCCGCCCCTTACTGCCGTAGCATCCCCTGTGGGCCTCCCCACCTGCTCCTCGGTCAACGTACGGACCATCAGGCGCAGTTGGCCCGCTCGGGCAGCGAGTGAGCCGAAGGGGCGCGCCGGTGTCGAGAGACCGAGCGCGCAGAGGCCCGAAGGGCTGAGCACGGTCGGTCTCTCGACACCGGCTGAAGCGCCACGGCGGCGAAGGAGCCCGAAAGGAGAGCGACATGAAGCATGGCGGCAGACACCGCCGGCGCAGACGGGGCACGGCCCTGCGCGCGGTCCTCACCGGGACGGCGCTGGCGCTCACCGCGGCCGCCACGCTGATCAGCGCCTCGCAGGCCGAGGTCGCCGAGAGCCCCGGCGCGCTCAAGCCGTTGACCTCCGCCCCGGACACCGCCCGGCTCAGGCTCCAGGAGCACCTGGTGCCCACCCGCGACCTGAACAGGCTCGCCGCGTCCATGGGCCGCCCGGTCGGCGTGAGCGCCGTACTGGGGAGCGCCGACCGCACCCTGCGCGAGGCCGCCGACTGCGCCCCGGACGACCGGGCGACCCTGCCCGTCGCCCCGTCCGCCGGCCGCGCCTACTGCTGGGACCGGGCCGACGCCGCCGACACCACCTGGCGGCCGCACTCCGTCACCACCTCCGGCGACGCCGACGGCGACGGCGTCTGGGGCACCCACCGGGTGATCCTCACCGGCTGGACCCGTACCGCGGCCGGCCGCGGCCTGGCCCGGGTCGCCTTCGTCGACGCCGACGACCCCGCCCGGCCCGTCTACCGCTGGGTACTGCTGGTGGTGCCCGTCGACGGCGGCCGGGACTACCGCGGTCTGTCCTCCACCCTGTCCGGCATGGTCTGGTACCAGGACAAGCTGCTGGTCACCACCCGGACCGGCAGCTCCGACGCGCTCTACGTGTACGACCTCGACCGCATCCAGCGCACCACGGCGGACATGCCCGTGATCGGCCGGGTGCCCGGCGGCTGGTCCGCCGAGGGCTATGAGTACGTGATGCCCGCCGTCGGTTCCTACCGCTTCACCGCCGGCCGCTGCACCCCCTCCGGACCACCCTGTCCGGCCACCCTCTCCCTGGACCGCGGCACCGCGCCCGACAGCCTCGTCGCCGTCGAACGGACCGCGCCCGGCAGCGACCGGCGCACCCGGCTGTGGCGGTACGCGTTCGACAGCTCCCCCGCGCGCAGCGGACTGCTCGCCACCGATGCCGCCGGGCGGGCGGACGCGATCGAGGCGTACCGGACCCGGGTGACCGGCATCAGCGGCGTGCTGTCCCACCGGCGGGCCGGGGCGGGCTTCCCGTCCTGGTACGTGGGACGGGCGTCCGGCACGGGAGACGGGCACGGCGGCCTGTGGCGCCAGGACAGCGAGGACGCCAAGGCGGCACGCTGCGGCTTCGACGCCTCCCACCACTGCTGGGCCGAGTCGGCGGGCTCCCTGTCGTACTGGGAGGAGACGGGCGAGGTGTGGTCCCTCTCCGACCGCATGCTGTTCGCGGTGCCCCTGACAGCGCTCGACCGCTCGCTGAAGTGACGGCCGGCCGACGGGCCGCTCCACCGGGACGGGGGCCGGGCGGAGTGACCTCGCCGATCGACAGGCGGGCCGGTGGGATGGTTCCCTGGCCCGCATGAGCAGCGTCACCGTCACCACCTGGTCCCTGGAACAGAACTCGCCGGCCGACCTCCTGCCGGCCGCCGCCCCCGAGGGCGACGTCCGGATCGTCCGAGCCGAGGTCCCCTCCCCCGAGTTCAGCCGCTTCCTCTACGCCTCGGTCGGTGGCGACATCCGCTGGACGGACCGGCTCCGGTGGACCTACGCGCGGTGGCAGGAGTACCTGGCCCGTCCGGGTGTCGAGACCTGGGTGGCCTACGAGCGCGGCACCCCCGCCGGATACGTCGAGCTGGAGGCGCAGGACGAGGGCGTGGTCGAGATCGTCTACTTCGGCCTGATCCCCGCCTTCCGCGGCCGCCGCATCGGCGGCCACCTGCTCTCGTACGGCGCGGCCCGCGCCTGGGACCTGGCCGAGCGGTGGCCCGGGCGGACGCCGACGAAGCGGGTGTGGGTGCACACGTGCAGCAAGGACGGCGAGTTCGCCATGGACAACTACCAGCGGCGCGGGTTCCGGCTGTTCGACACCAAGGTGGAACTGGAGCCGGAGGTGGCGACGCCCGGCCCGTGGCCCGGAGCCTGACCCCCTGGCCCCGTGGCCCCCTTGACGCCCTTGAACCCTGACCCGGAGCGTGACCCACAACACTCCGTCTCGCCATTCAGAATAGTTCCGTCCATATTACGGACGAAGGTGGACTGGCCAGAGATCCGCGTGACACGCTTCCGTCATGCCTGGAACTGGAATTGCCTTGGTGAGTCGGCGGCACGTCGACCTCGGCCGCATGTCCAGCGCCATCTGTCCGGCGAGCTGACAGCTCCAGCACCGCCGATCTCCCCGCACTTGATTCCCTGCTGCGCAACGACGCGCAGGCATGCCCTCATGCGCCCGCATGCGCAGGTCAGAGCTGCGCTTTCCGCCTGTCCCGAAGGACGTAACAACCATGGCCGCCACCCCGCAGAACCCTGCCGCCTCCGCGCCCCGCCGCAAGGTGAGCCGTCACCGCGGTGAGGGTCAGTGGGCCGCAGGCCACTTCACCCCGCTCAACGCCAACGAGCAGGCCAAGAAGGACGACGACGGTCTCAATGTGCGGACACGCATTGAGACGATCTACTCGAAGCGGGGCTTCGACTCGATCGACCCCGGTGACCTGCGCGGCCGGATGCGCTGGTGGGGCCTGTACACCCAGCGCAAGCCCGGGATCGACGGCGGCAAGACCGCGATCCTGGAGCCGGAGGAGCTGGACGACGAGTTCTTCATGCTCCGGGTGCGGATCGACGGCGGCGCGCTCACCACGGAGCAGCTCCGGGTCATCGGTGAGATCTCGCAGGAGTTCGCGCGGGGCAGCGCGGACATCACCGACCGGCAGAACGTCCAGTACCACTGGATCCGCATCGAGGACGTGCCCCAGATCTGGGACCGGCTCGAGGGCGTCGGCCTGTCGACCGTCACCGCGTGCGGTGACACCCCGCGTGTGATGATCGGCTCGCCGGTCGCGGGCATCGCCGAGGACGAGATCATCGACGGCACGCCGGCGCTGGAGGAGATGAAGCGCCGGGTCCTCAACAACAAGGCGTACTCGAACCTCCCCCGGAAGTTCAAGACGGCCATCTCGGGATCGCCGCTGCTGGACGTGGTGCACGAGATCAACGACGTGGCGTTCGTCGGCGTACGGCACCCCGAGCACGGGCCGGGCTTCGACCTGTGGGTCGGCGGCGGCCTGTCCACCAACCCGAAGCTGGGCGTGCGGCTCGGCGCCTGGGTGCCGCTGGACGAGGTCGCCGACGTCTACGAGGGCGTCGTCTCGATCTTCCGTGACTACGGCTACCGCCGGCTTCGTACGAGGGCCCGCCTGAAGTTCCTGGTCGCCGACTGGGGCCCGGAGAAGTTCCGCCAGGTGCTGGAGGACGAGTACCTGGGCGGCCGCAAGCTGATCGACGGCCCCGCGCCCGAGCAGCCGGTCCGGCAGTGGCGCGACCACATCGGTGTGCACCGGCAGAAGGACGGCCGGTTCTACGTCGGGTTCGCCCCGCGCGTCGGCCGGGTCGACGGCGCCACCCTGACGAAGATCGCCGACCTCGCGGAGGCGCACGGCTCGGGCCGGGTCCGCACCACCGTCGAGCAGAAGATGATCATCCTCGACGTCGAGCAGGACCAGGTCGACTCGCTGGTCGAGGGCCTGGAGGCGCTGGACCTCACCGCCCGGCCGTCCTCCTTCCGGCGCGGCACCATGGCCTGCACCGGCATCGAGTTCTGCAAGCTGGCCATCGTGGAGACCAAGCAGCGCGGCGCGCAGCTGATCGACGAACTCGAGCGCCGCCTGCCGGACTTCGACCAGCCGATCACCATCAACCTGAACGGCTGCCCGAACGCCTGCGCCCGTATCCAGGTCGCGGACATCGGTCTCAAGGGCCAACTGGTCCTGGACGACGACGGCAACCAGGTCGAGGGCTACCAGGTGCACCTCGGCGGCGCGCTCGGCCTGGAGGCGGGCTTCGGCCGCAAGGTCCGCGGCCTGAAGGTCACTTCGGCCGAGCTGCCCGACTACATCGAGCGGGTCCTTGGGCGCTACCAGGCCGAACGCGAGGACGGCGAGCGCTTCGCCACCTGGGCGGCGCGTGCTTCCGAGGAGGCCTTGTCGTGAGTCGGGCGAGCGAGCCGAAGGGGCGCGCCGGTGCCGAGAGGGCATGGGGGTCCCCCCGCGCGAGCGCGTTCGAGCGTGGGGGAGCCCGGAGGCCCGAAGGGCTGAGCACGGTCGTTCTCCCGGCACCGGCAACAGGCGCCCCGGAGGCGAACCGAGCTTCCAGTAGAAGGGAGGCCCTGTCGTGAGTGAGAGGGCGGCGCCGTTCTACTGCCCCTACTGCGGCGACGAGGACCTGCGGCCGGGCGAGCAGGGGCACGGCGCATGGGAGTGCGGGGCGTGCAACCGAGCATTCCAGCTCAAGTTCCTCGGGCTGCTGGCCCGGGGGCTGAAGCAAGCCGACGACCAAGGGGGCGACGGAGCATGACGACCGCTCAGCAGGAGCGCACGGCCGAGGAGTTGAAGCAGCTCGCCGAGCAGGCGGGCCGGGACCTGGAGAACGCCTCCGCGCTGGAGATCCTCCAGTGGGCGGTCGACACCTTCGGGGCGAGGTTCTGCGTCACCTCCTCCATGGAGGACGCCGTGGTGGCCCATCTCGCCTCCCGCGTCCGCAAGGGCGTGGACGTCGTCTTCCTCGACACCGGCTACCACTTCCCGGAGACCATCGGCACCCGGGACGCCGTGGAGGCCGTGATGGACGTCAACGTCATCACCCTCACACCGCGGCAGACGGTCGCCGAGCAGGACGCGGAGTACGGCCCGAAGCTGCACGAGCGCGACCCCGACCTGTGCTGCGCGCTGCGCAAGGTGAAGCCGCTGGAGGAGGGTCTGGAGGGCTACCAGGCGTGGGCGACCGGCCTGCGCCGCGACGAGTCCCCGACCCGCGCGAACACCCCGGTCGTCGGCTGGGACGAGAAGCGGCGGAAGGTCAAGGTCTCCCCCATCGCCCGCTGGACCCAGGACGACGTGGACGCCTACGTCGCCGAGCACGGCGTGCTCACCAACCCGCTGCTGACGGACGGCTACCCCTCCATCGGCTGCGCCCCCTGCACCCGCCGCGTCCTGGAGGGCGAGGACGCGCGCGCCGGCCGCTGGGCGGGGCGCTCCAAGACCGAGTGCGGGCTGCACGGATGACGGCGTACACGGCTACGCACGCCTCGCCCGCAGGTCCGGCAGTTACTGCTCTCACCGAAGCCACCGACACCCAGGAGAACCACGTGACCACCGGAGCCACCGTCTGGCTCACGGGCCTGCCGAGCGCCGGCAAGACCACCATCGCGTACGAGCTGGCCGGCCGGCTGCGCGCCGAGGGCCACCGCGTCGAGGTGCTCGACGGCGACGAGATCCGCGAGTTCATCTCGGCGGGCCTCGGCTTCAGCCGCGAGGACCGGCACACCAACGTGCGGCGCATCGGCTTCGTCGCCGAACTGCTCGCCCGCAACGGTGTGAAGGCGCTGGTTCCGGTGATCGCGCCCTACGCGGACAGCCGTGAGGCCGTGCGCAAGCGGCACACCGAGAACGGGACGCCGTACCTGGAGATCCATGTGGCGACCCCGGTCGAGGTGTGCTCGGTGCGGGACGTGAAGGGGCTGTACGCCAAGCAGGCGGCGGGTGAGCTGTCGGGGCTGACGGGCGTGGACGACCCGTACGAGGAGCCCGAGACACCCGACCTGCGGATCGAATCGCAGCACCAGACCGTACGGGAGTCCGCGGTCTCGGTGCATGCCCTGCTCAGTGAGAGGGGACTGGCATGACGACCGTCGCCGAGACCGCGACCGGTGGCGAGGGTACGGACACTCCGTACGCCCTGTCGCACCTGGACGCGCTGGAGTCCGAGGCGGTGCACATCTTCCGCGAGGTCGCGGGCGAGTTCGAGAACCCGGTGATCCTTTTCTCCGGTGGCAAGGACTCGATCCTGATGCTGCACCTCGCGCTGAAGGCGTTCGCCCCAGCCACGATCCCCTTCTCGCTGCTTCATGTGGACACGGGACACAACTTCCCCGAGGTGCTCGAGTACCGGGACCGTGTGGTCGGCGAACATGGACTGCGACTCCATGTGGCGTCCGTACAGGACTACATCGACCGCGGTGTGCTCAAGGAGCGTCCCGACGGCACCCGTAACCCGCTGCAGACCCTTCCGCTGACGGAGAAGATCCAGAGCGAGAAGTTCGACGCGGTGTTCGGCGGCGGGCGGCGCGACGAGGAGAAGGCCCGCGCCAAGGAGCGGGTGTTCTCCCTGCGGGACGAGTTCTCCCAGTGGGACCCGCGCCGGCAGCGCCCCGAGCTGTGGAACCTGTACAACGGACGGCACGCCCCGGGCGAGCACGTCCGCGTCTTCCCGCTGTCCAACTGGACCGAGCTGGACGTCTGGCAGTACATCGCCCGCGAGGGCATCGAGCTGCCGGAGATCTACTTCGCCCATGAGCGCGAGGTGTTCCAGCGGGCGGGGATGTGGCTGACGGCCGGCGAGTGGGGCGGCGCCAAGGACGGCGAGACCGTCGAGAAGCGCCTGGTGCGCTACCGCACGGTCGGCGACATGTCCTGCACCGGCGCCGTCGACTCCGACGCGACCACGCTGGACGCCGTCATCGCCGAGATCGCCGCGTCCCGGCTCACGGAGCGGGGCGCGACCCGCGCCGACGACAAGCTCTCCGAGGCCGCGATGGAAGACCGCAAGCGCGAGGGGTACTTCTAAGCATGAGCACCACCACGACCGAGACGCTCTCGGAGACCACCCTGCTGCGGTTCGCCACCGCCGGCTCCGTCGACGACGGCAAGTCCACGCTCGTCGGGCGGCTGCTGCACGACTCCAAGTCGGTCCTCACCGATCAACTGGAGGCCGTGGAGCGGGCGTCCGCGAGTCGCGGCCAGGAGGGCCCGGACCTGGCGCTGCTCACCGACGGCCTGCGCGCCGAGCGGGAACAGGGCATCACCATCGACGTGGCCTACCGCTACTTCGCCACGCCCCGGCGCCGGTTCATCCTCGCCGACACCCCCGGCCATGTGCAGTACACCCGCAACATGGTGACGGGTGCCTCCACGGCCGAGCTGACGGTGGTCCTCGTCGACGCCCGCAACGGCGTGGTCGAGCAGACCCGCCGGCACGCGGCGATCGCCGCGCTGCTGCGCGTGCCGCACGTGGTCCTCGCGGTCAACAAGATGGACCTCGTCGCGTACGAGGAGTCCGTCTTCGCCGCGATCGCCGAGGAGTTCACCGCGTACGCCACCGAGCTGGGCGTCCCGGAGGTCACCGCCATCCCGATCTCGGCGCTGATTGGTGACAACGTGGTGGAGCCGTCCGCGAACATGGACTGGTACGGCGGCCCGACCGTGCTGGAGCACCTGGAGACGGTCCCGGTCAGCCACGACCTGGCGCACTGCCACGCCCGGCTGCCCGTGCAGTTCGTGATCCGGCCGCAGACCGCCGAGCACCCGGACTACCGGGGCTACGCGGGCCAGATCGCCGCCGGCACCTTCCGGGTCGGCGACCCGGTCGCCGTGCTGCCGTCCGGGCGTACCACCCGGATCTCCGGCATCGACCTGCTGGGCGAGCCGGTCGACGTGGCGTGGACGACGCAGTCGGTGACGGTGCTGCTCGAGGACGACATCGACGTCTCGCGCGGCGATCTGATCGTGCCGGCGAAGGACGCCCCGCCCGTCACGCAGGACGTGGAGGCGACCGTCTGCCATGTCGCCGACCAGCCGCTGACCGTCGGGCACCGGGTGCTGCTCAAGCACGGCACCCGCACGGTCAAGGCGATCGTCAAGGACATCCCCTCCCGGCTCACGCTCGACGACCTCTCCCTGCACCCGCACCCCGGGCAGCTCGTCGCCAACGACATCGGCCGGGTGAAGATCCGTACCGCCGAGCCGCTGCCGGTCGACTCCTACGCGGACTCGCGCCGCACCGGCTCCTTCATCCTGATCGACCCGAACGACGGGACCACGCTCACCGCCGGCATGGTCGGCGAGTCGTTCGCCTCCCCCGAGCCGGTCAAGGATGCTCCCGACGACGACGGCTGGGGCTTCTGACCATGAACTCCCCCGATTTCTACTCGATGTTCGCGAAGGAGGGCGGCCGCGTCGGCAGCGGCGCCCTGGGCAGCGGGCAGGGGGGAGTGGGCCGATGTGTGCGGTGACGTACGCGCACCGCATGCGCGCCCAGCGACGAAGACCCTTTGCCGAGCTCCCGGCCACGACCTGAGAGACCGTGACCGCCGGGCCAACGAGAGGAAAGCCTCCCGTGCCTGCCAGTTCCACCCCGCTTCGCCGCAGCCTGGCCGCGATAGCGGCCCTCCCCCTGCTGACACTCGCGGCCTGCGGCTACGGGTCCGAGGCGAAGGACGACAACGCCAACGCCCGTATCGCCGCCGGAGCCAAGAAGATCGACGGCCTGGACTCCGTGAAGATCGGCTACTTCGGCAACCTGACCCACGCGACCGCGCTGGTGGGCAAGCAGAAGGGCTTCTTCCAGCAGGCGCTCGGCGCGACCAGGGCCGACTACCAGGTGTTCAACGCCGGCCCGTCCGAGATCGAGGCGCTGAACTCGGGTTCCGTCGACATCGGCTGGCTCGGCCCGTCCCCGGCGGTCAACGGCTACACCAAGTCGAACGGCAGAAGCCTGCGCATCATCGGCGGTTCGGCGTCCGGCGGGGTGAAGCTGGTCGTGAACCCCGAGAAGATCAAGTCCCTGAAGGACGTCGAGGGCAAGCGGATCGCGACGCCCCAGCTCGGCAACACGCAGGACGTGGCCTTCCTCAACTGGGTCGCGGAGCAGGGCTGGAAGGTCGACGCGCAGAGCGGCAAGGGTGACGTCTCCGTCGTCCGCACCGACAACAAGGTGACCCCGGACGCGTTCAAGTCCGATTCGATCGACGGCGCCTGGGTACCGGAGCCGACCGCGTCCAAGCTGGTCGCCGAGGGCGGCAAGGTGCTGCTCGACGAGGCGTCGCTGTGGCCCGGCAGGAACTTCGTGATCACGAACATCGTCGTGTCGCAGAAGTTCCTGAAGGAGCACCCGAAGGCCGTCGAGGCGGTGCTGAAGGCATCGGTCGACACCAACGCGTGGATCAACGCCAATCCGGACGAGGCCAAGGCCGCGGCGAACAAGCAGCTCGGCATCGACTCCGGCAAGGAGCTGCCGGCCGACGTCCTGGACCCGGCCTGGAAGTCCATCCAGATCACCGACGACCCGCTGGCCGCGACCCTCGGCACCGAGGCACGGCACGCGGTCGAGGCGGGCCTCCTGGAGGACCCGAAGCTGAAGGGCATCTACGACCTCGCCCCGCTGAACAGGGTTCTCGAGGCCAAGGGTGAGAGCACCGTCGACGACGCCGGTCTCGGCGTCGGCTGAGTCCGGATCCGAGCGTTCCCAGGAGGTGACGACCATGGCAACCGCCCTCGCCAAGGCCGAAGAAGCAGAGACAGTCGAGTACGCGGCGCGCATCGAGCAGGTTTCGAAGTCCTTCGCCGGGCCGGCCGGACGACAACTCGTCCTCGACGACATCACACTGGATGTCGCTCCCGGCGAGTTCGTCACCCTCCTGGGTGCCTCGGGCTGCGGCAAGTCGACGCTGCTGAACCTGGTGGCGGGGCTCGACCGGCCCACCGCCGGCAGCATCGCGACCCACGGCCGCCCCGCCCTGATGTTCCAGGAGCACGCGCTGTTCCCGTGGCTGACCGCGGGCAAGAACATCGAACTCGCCCTGAGGCTCAGGGGGGTTCCGAAGAGCGAGCGGCGCGGCAGGGCCGAGCAGCTCCTCGAACTGGTCCGGCTGCAGGGCTCGTACGGCAAGCGGGTGCACGAGCTGTCCGGCGGTATGCGGCAGCGCGTGGCCTTGGCCCGGGCGCTCGCGCAGGACAGCCAGTTGCTGCTGATGGACGAGCCGTTCGCCGCACTGGACGCGATCACCCGCGACCTGCTGCACGACGAACTGACCCGGATCTGGGCGGAGACGGGGCTGTCCGTCCTGTTCGTCACGCACAACGTGCGTGAGGCGGTGCGGCTCGCGCAGCGGGTGGTGCTGCTGTCGTCCCGTCCTGGCCGGGTGGCCCGCGAGTGGCGGGTGGACATCCCGCAGCCGCGGCGCATCGAGGACGCCCCGGTCGCCGAACTGTCCCTCGAGATCACCGAAGTACTGCGTGGGGAGATCCGCCGCCATGGCCAGCACTGAGACGAAGACCGCCACGGACGCGGGAAGCGTCGAGGCGGGCCTGGACGCCCTTGAGACCGCCGTAGCGGGCCGGGCTCCGTTCCGGCAGACCTTCGTCCGCAAGATCCTGCCGCCGATCGTCGCCACCGTCGTGGTGCTGGTCGTCTGGCAGGCACTGATCTCGCTCAGGATCGTCGACGACCCGACGAAGCTGCCCTCCCCCTCCGACGTGGGCGGCGAGTTCAAGCGGGCCTGGCTGGAAGGCAAGCTGCTCGGCTACATCTGGACGAGCGTCTCGCGCGGTCTGCTGGGCTTCCTGTTCGCGCTGGCCATCGGCACCCCGCTGGGCCTGCTGGTGGCCCGGGTGAGGTTCGTGCGCGCGGCCATCGGGCCGGTGCTCTCCGGTCTGCAGTCGCTGCCGTCGGTGGCCTGGGTGCCGCCCGCGGTGATCTGGCTGGGCCTGGACAACCAGATGATGTACGCGGTGATCCTGCTCGGCGCGGTGCCGTCGATCGCCAACGGCCTGGTGTCCGGCATCGACCAGGTGCCGCCGCTGTTCCTGCGGGCGGGCCGCACGATGGGCGCGACGGGGCTGAAGGGTGCCTGGCACATCGTGCTGCCGGCCGCGCTGCCGGGCTATCTGGCCGGCCTGAAGCAGGGCTGGGCCTTCTCCTGGCGCTCGCTGATGGCGGCGGAGATCATCGCCTCCTCCCCCGACCTCGGCCTCGGTTTGGGCGCGTTGCTGGAGAACGGCCGCAACACCAGCTCCATGTCCATGGTGTTCGAGGCGATCTTCCTGATCCTGTTCGTCGGTATCGCCATCGACCTGCTCATCTTCTCCCCGCTCGAGCGGTGGGTGCTGCGCAGTCGCGGCCTGCTGGTGAAGAGCTGATTCCGGTGTACGGCAAGCCGGTTCGGCCCATCCTCCTGGTGATCGCCCACGGCAGCCGCGACCCGCGGCACGCCGCCACCGTGCACGCCCTGGTGGAGCGGGTGCGGTCGCTGCGGCCCGGGCTGCGCGTGGAGACCGGCTTCCTGGACTTCAACATCCCCTCCGTGCACGGGGTACTGAGGTCACTGGCCGCGGAGGGGGTGCGGGACGTGGTGGCGCTGCCGCTGCTGCTGACCCGCGCCTTCCACGCGAAGGCCGACATCCCGGCGGTCCTGCGGGACGCGCCGCGCGGCCTGCGCATCCGCCAGGCCGAAGTACTGGGCCCGTCGCCGCTGCTGCTTTCGGCGCTGGAACGGCGCCTGTACGAGGCGGGGCTGACGCCCGCCGACAAGTCCTCGACCGGGGTCGTGCTGGCCTCGGCGGGGTCCTCCGACCCGGAGGCGATCGCAGTGCTCGCCGATATCGCGCGGGAGTGGTGGCACACCGGTTGGTGCGCCGTGCGGCCTGCGTTCGCCTCCGCATCCCTTCCCCGCACCGAGGACGCGGTGAGCGAACTGCGTGCCCTCGGCTGCGAACGGGTCGCCGTGGCGCCCTACGTCCTCGCCCCCGGCTTCCTGCCGGACCGCATCGCGCGCGGCGCGGCGGAGGCGGATGTGCTGGCGGACGTCCTGGGCCCGGCCCCCGAGGTGGCGCGGCTCCTGCTGGCCCGTTACGACACGGCGGGCCTGCCGGCCCGGACGGCCCTCGGCGCCTGACCCGCGGCCGGGCCCCGTGGCGGCGGGGCCCGGCCCGTTCACAGGTCCAGCACGTGCACCAGTTGCTGGGTGAAGGCGAGGCTGCCGGTGCCGGCCGGGGCTCCGATGCTGATGGCATCCAGGCTCGAGCGGATGCGGCCCCGGTTGGGCGGGCCGCCGTCCGCCGCGGCCTCCTCCAGCGCGGCCATGATGACCTCCCCGTGGACGACGAGCCCGGGGAGCTCGGCGTGCAGCGCGTCGAGGAGTCCCTCGGTGAGCCGGAAGACGGTCTCCGGGTCGGGTCCGTCGTTGCCGCCCTTGCGGCCGTAGGAGCCCATGTGACCGGGGCCGTTGATGTTCCCGTGGTAGTACGTGCTCATCGTCCTGTCCTGACTCCTGGTCTGGGAGGGGCCGTACCGGGCTGGGGTCCGGGACCGCCGACGTTACCCACGCGGTGGCTCGGGCCATGCCCAGGAGTCTGGTGGTGCTCCGCCCACGCGTGCGGAAAGGGCCGAAAATAATCACCCGTACGAGTGGTCCGCGCCCATTGACCAGGCCGGACACTTCCGACGGAACGGACAGCGGACCGCCCCGTGGAGCGGGGCACGCCTGTCGCGGGTCCCGGGGGGACGGGCGCTCCGCAAGCGCGCCAGGACCGCCGGCCACGGTCCGGCGTTCCCCTGTGACGTCGGACCGCGGCCGGTACCTCGTTCTGCGTTCGACCCGACGGATGCGTCACCCGCCCGGAACGCCCGTCGCATCCCAGGGGCGTTAATCGGCCACCCGCTTCCCGCTGACCGGGATCTTCGGATCAGTCGAAGCGGAGCGCTCCCGAGCGGGTGCGCTTGAGTTCGAAGAAGTCGGGGTGGCGGGCCAGCACCCGGAAACTGTCGAAGAGTTCCGCGGCCTCGGCGCCACGCGGAACGGCCCGCAGGACGGGACCGAACCACACCGTGCCGTCGACGTGGATCGTGGGCGTGCCCACATAGCCGCCGGACCCGGGCTCGGCGCCCGCGTCGTGACCGCGGCGCACCGCGGCGTCGTACGAGGGGTCGTGAGCGGCGTCCGACAGGTCGGCGGGCAGTCCGAGTTCGGCCAGCGACTCGGCGATCACCTCGTCGAAGTCCGCGGCCTTCCGCTCGTGGATGCGGGTGCCGAACGCGGTGTACAGGTCGCGCAGCACCTTCTCCCCGTGCCGTTCGGCCGCGGCCACCGCGACCCGCACCGGTCCGATCGACCGGTCGACCAGGTCCCGGTACCAGTCCGGCAGATCGTTGCCGGTGTTGTGCAGGTAGAGGCTCATGGGGCGGAAGCGGAGGTCGAGCGGGCGCAGGCGCTCGACCTCCAGCAGCCAGCGGGAGGTGATCCAGGCGAAGGGGCAGGCGGCGTCGAACCAGAAGTCGACCCGGGTGGGACCGGAACCGCCCGTACGGCTGTGATCGGCATGTGTCATGCCGATCACGCTACTCAGCGGGTGGAGCTGAATCCCGGTCCAATCACCGCCGCGTTCGCTGGGCCACTTCCGGCGGGCCGACCGGCCGGCGAGGGGCCGTCTCACTCCTCGGGAGCGGTCAGCTCGACGAGTTTCAGCACCGTGTTCCAGTTGCGGCTGGTGGCGATCAGGCCCTTGGCGGGGCGGCGGGACAGTGCCTCGGCGAGCTTGGAGCGGCCCAGACCGTCCGGGGCGTACAGGTACAGGCAGCGCTCGCCCAGGCGGAACTCCTCGGGGAGGTGCGCGGCGGAGTCGATCGCCTCGAAGCGGTCCGGGGTGACCGGTGCGGAGAAGTAGGTGATGTGGAGCTGCTTCGCGGTCAGTTCGGCGGCCGGGAACGGGCACGCCTCGGCCACCGCCCGCAGATAGGCGTGGTCGCGCACGATCACGTCGACCCGGAAGCCGAACCGCGCCTCGATCGCCCGGGTCAACTCGGCCGCCAGGGACTCCTCGTCGCCGTGCCCGGCGCTGAACACGGCCTGGCCGCTCTGCAGATGGGTCCGTACGCCGCCGTGGCCGAGGCCCGTCAGGAGCGAGCGCAGATCGGCCATCGGGAGTTTCCTGCTGCCACCGACGTTGATTCCGCGCAGCAGCGCCGCATAGGTCGTCACCCGGACAGGTTAGAACGGCCGCCGTGCCCCGTGGGGGCGGGCACGACGGCCGGGCCCGGAACAAGCCGGGTTGCGCGAAACTCTGGCCGATCAGCGGGCCCCGGTTCAACCTCTACACGCACCTGTGACTTGTTCAACAAGGTTTCGTAATCACAAAGTGGATCTTCGACGGCGGATCGGACACGGCCCTCCGCCGGCCCCCTCACCCCGAGACGTCTCCCCGGGAAGCCCCGAAAGATGTAAGGGCCCGCCGTCCTCCCCAGCGGTGACCCGGGCCCGCGCCAGTTCACCGGGCAGTACGACGAGACCTCCTCTCCGGGCCCATACCGTCGAAGTGGAACGAGCGAGGACGTGGCGGCAGGGGGTCGTCACCGCATACGAGGGGGAAAGCCCGTCATGGGGAACACGGACGTGCGCGTGCGGGGACTGGCCGCCCGCGCCGGCGGATGGAGTGCCCGGCACCGCTGGGCCGCCGTCGGCATATGGGTGCTGTTCGTCGTCCTGGCCATGGGGCTCGGCTCGGCGGCCGGCCGGGTCGACGTGGACGAGAGCGACCAGCTCAAGGGCGAGACACACACCGCGGCGAAGATCATCGAGGACGCGGGCATCGAGCAGCCGGCCGGGGAGACCGTGCTGATCCAGTCCCAGGACGGCGCCCTCAAGGCGACGAGCGGCGCGTTCCGGGCCGCCGTCGACGACGTGGTCGAGGCCGTCGACCGCACCGGGAAGGTCACCCATGTGACCTCCCCGTACGACACGCGCACCATCTCCCGGGACGGCCGTACCGCGCTCGTGCAGTTCGACATGCGCGGCGACGCGAAGACCGCCGCCGACCGGGTCGAGCCGGTGCTGCACGCCGTCGCCGGGGTGCGGAAGGCGCACGACGGCCTGCGGATCGAGGAGATCGGCGGCGCCAGCATGAGCAAGCAGTACCAGGACGCCTTCGGGAACGACTTCCAGAAGGCCGAGTACTCCGCCGTGCCGGTGGCCCTCGGCATCCTGCTGATCGCGTTCGGCGCCCTGGTGGCCGCGCTGCTGCCGGTGGCCCTGGCGGTCACCGCGATCGTGGCGACGATGGGCCTGATGGGCATCGTCAGCCACGTCCAGCCGATGAGCGACACCGCCAACTCCGTGATGCTGCTGGTCGGTATGGCCGTCGGCGTCGACTACTGCCTGTTCTACCTGCGCCGGGAGCGCGAGGAGCGGGACGCCGGCCGGGACGCGGGCGCCGCCCTGCGCATCGCCGCCGCCACCAGCGGCCGCGCGATCATCGTCTCCGGGGTCACGGTGTGCGTGGCGATGGCGGGCATGCTGTTCACCGGGCTCGCCGAGTTCGAGGCGATGGGCCTGGCCTCCCTGATGGTGGTCGCCGTCGCCATGGTCGGCTCGGTGACCGTGCTGCCCGCACTGCTCTCCCTGCTGGGCGAGCGGGTCGAGAAGGGCCGCATCCCCTTCCTGGGCCGCCGGCGCCGGCGCGGCGGCAACAGCGAGAGCCGCTTCTGGACCGCCGTGCTGCGCGGGGTGCTGGCCAAGCCGCTGGTCTCCGTGGTCGTAGCGGCCGGCGCACTGCTCGCCGTCACCGCGCCCGCGCTCGGCATGAAGACCCAGCAGCTCACGCTGGACCAGGAGTTCGGGAACTCGCTGCCGATCGTGCAGACCTACGACCGGCTCAACGAGGCCTTCCCGGGCGGCTCCGAGCCCGCCCAGGTGGTCGTGAGCGCCAAGGACATCGGCGCGCCGGAGGTACGGCAGGCCCTGGCCGACTTCAAGCAGCGGGCCATCTCCTCGGGCGCCTCGCGCGGCCCCGTCGACATCAAGGTGCACCGGGCGCAGAACGTCGCCCTGGTCTCCGTACCGCTGGTCGGCGGCTCCGACATGGACCGCGCGGTCGAGAGCCTCGACAAGCTGCGTGACGAGGTGCGGCCCGCCACCCTCGGCAAGGTGGAGGGCGTCCGGGCGCCGATCACCGGACAGGTCGCGGGCAACCACGACTTCAACGACCAGCTCGTCGGCTCCGTCGTCCCGGTCTTCGTGTTCGTGGTCGTCTTCGCCTTCCTGCTGATGCTGCTGTCGTTCCGCTCGCTGACCGTCGCGATCACCTCGATCGTGCTCAACCTGCTGTCGGTGGGCGCCGCCTACGGCATCCTCGTCGCCGTCTTCCAGCACGGCTGGGGTGCCTCGCTGGTGGGCGCGGAGGGCGTCGGCGCGATCGTCACCTGGCTGCCGCTGTTCCTCTTCGTGATCCTGTTCGGCCTGTCCATGGACTACCACGTGTTCGTGGTCTCCCGGATCCGCGAGGCCCGGCTGCGCGGCCGCAGCACCAAGGACGCCATCCAGCACGGCGTGGTCACCACGGCCGGTGTCGTCACCAGCGCCGCCGTCATCATGGTCGCCGTGTTCGCGATCTTCGGAACGCTGTCAATGCAGTCCATGAAGCAGATGGGCGTGGGCCTGGCCGCCGCCGTCCTGATCGACGCGACGGTCATCCGCGGGGTGCTGCTGCCGGCCGTGATGGCACTGCTCGGCGAGCGCAACTGGTACCTGCCGAAGTGGCTGCACCGTCTGCCGGACCTCACCCACGACGAGTCGCCGGAGCCGGCCGCGCCGGCCCCCGTGCGCGACGAGGGCGAGCGGCTCACCGTCTGATCCCGCCCGCGAACGCAGGGGCCCGCCGGTCTTGGGGAACCGGCGGGCCCCTGTCCGTGCCTCGCGCGGAGCCCGGGCCCGGCGCACGGGTCCGTGCTCGGTACCCGGCTCCCGGCTCCCGGCGCAGGGCTTTGTGCCCGGCGCAAGGGTCCGTGCCTGGCGCAAGGGTCCGTGCTCAGCGCACGGGCAGCTCCGCCTCGATCAGGTCGGCCGCGCGCCGGGTACCGCCCTCCTCGGCCATCTCCGCCTGGATCTCCTTCAGCCGCCGGGCGGCCTCCGGGTCGCCGGTGAGGGCCAGGGCGGTCGCGCGGAGGCGGTCGGCGGTGGCCTCCTCGGTGGGCAGGTGCCGGGCCACGCCGAGGGACTGGAGCACGTCGGCGTTGCCGAACTGGTCCACGGCCTGCGGTACGGCGATCATCGGCGTGGCGGTGGCCAGCCCCTCCTGGCTGCCGCCGGCGCCGGCGTGCGTGACGAACAGTTCGGCCTGCCGCAGGATCGCCAACTGCGGTACCCAGCGGTGCACTTCCACGTTCGCGGGCACGTCGCCCAGCTCGGCCGGGGTCACCTGGCTGCCGATCTGCAGGACCAGGTGCCAGCCGGGCAGGTCGCCGAAGGCGCGGACGCACTCGCGGTAGAACGCGGGCTGCTTGGTGAACGTCGAGCCGAGGGAGACGAGGACCACCTTCTCGGCACCGGCCGGCCGCTGCCAGTCCCCCTGGTCGGCCCGGTCGCCCTGGCAGGCGCCCACGAAGGTGTACACGCGCTCGTCGACGCGGTCGGCGTGCGGCTGGAGGGCCTTCGGGATGAGGACGAGGGAGCGGTCGGGCCGCCCGGCGAACGGGTCCGGGTGCCGGCTGATCCCGTTCTCCGTGAGCCAGGCCCGGAACCGGGCGTAGTAGGCCTGGCCGCGCTCGGTCCTGCGGGGCTCGGCCCACATCGGCTCGGCGACCTCCTCCTCGTAGCCGTCCCAGGCGACGAGGTTCGGTGACAGGGAGATCGCCGGGACGCCCCAACGGTGGGCGAGCACACGGGCCGGATAGGAGGTGATGTCGTGCAGGACCAGGTCCGGTTCGTCGCCCTCGTAGGCCGCGATGAGCTGCGGGAGCGCCTGGATGGCGTCGTTCAGGAAGGGCTCCACGTTGTCCAGCAGGGTGCTCCCCCAGGCCTCGGGATCGGCGTCGGGGCCGGGCAGCGTGGAGGTGTAGAGCACGGGCCGGGCGCCGGTCGCGGCCACCTTCTCGGCGAAGACCGGCGGGATGGCGTACGTGACCCGGTGGCCGCGGGCGACGAGTTCGCGGATCACCTCGAGGCTGGGGTTCACGTGGCCGTGGGCGGCGACGGAGAACATGGCGATATGGGCGGGAGCGGTCATGACGACGAGGCTAAGCGAGACGAGACGTCTCGTTCAAATGGATTACGGCCGCCGGCTCAGCGCTGGTAGCGGGCCAGCACCAGGTTGCCGTCCCGTTCCAGGCGCTCCCGCAGGCCGGCCGGGCCGATCGAGCCGCTGTAGTACTCCTGGAAGGCGGGGGTGGCGACCTTGTCCTTCCACTCCGGGTAGCCGCGCACGGACTGGGCGGGGGCCGGGCGGAGGTGGGCCGCGAGCGCGGTGCCGGTGGCCCAGCCGTTCTTCGCGGTGTGCAGGGCGGGGTCCTTCAGGGCCTCGGTGCCGGTGGGCAGCATCCAGTCGCCGAGGGCGAGGCGGACCATGTTCTCCGGCCGCAGCAGGAAGTCGATGAACTCGGCGGCCTCCTTCTTGTGCGGACAGTCGGCGGCGACGGACAGGGTCTGCGGGCTGACGCCCTGGGTGAGCCCGGCGGCGCCGGCGGGGGCGGGCAGCACCTGCCAGTCGAAGCCCTTCGGCGCCTGCTGCACGATCTGCTGGCGGTAGGAGAAGCCCAGCGGGACCATCGCGTACCGGCCGCCGAAGAAGCCGGGCAGGGTGTCCGAGCCGCCGCTGCCCAGCGTCGAGGCCGGAGCGCTGTGGTCGATGGCGACCTGGTCGTGGACCGTGCGCGGTACGACCGCGTCACCGGCGCCGAACCGGACGGTCACCCTGTCGTCGGCGCCCCGGTGGAAGAGCCGGCCGCCCGCCGAGAGCGAGAGGTTGAGCGTGGCGGAGACGGGTTCCTTCAGCGGCCAGGCCACGCCGTACCTGCCGGCGCCGCTGAGCCGCTTGGAGACCTGCCGGAACTCGGCCCAGCTCCACGGGTGTTCTGCGGTCGGTATGCGCACTCCGGCCGAACGCAGCCAAGCGGCGTTGGCGATCAGCACCCGGGGTTCCTGGAGGAACGGCACCCCGTAGACGCCGCCCCCGAAGGTGGCCGCCTCCCAACTGCGCCGCGGGATGTCCGACTTGAGCCTGGCGGGCAGCAGGCCGGTGAGGTCGGCGAGGTAGCCGCCGTAGGCGAAGTCGGCGAGGTCGTCGGAGGCGTCGTGGATGACGTCCGGGGCCTGACCGCCCTCGAAGGAGGTGAGGAGCTGGTCGTGCACACTGTCCCAACTTCCCTGAACGTACTCGACCTTGACGTCCGGGTGGGCGGCGTTCCACTCCTTCACCAGCTCCTCGTTGGCGGCCACGGACTCCTGCTGCCAGGCCAGGGACTGGAAGCGCAGGGTGACGGGGCCGCCCCGTCCGTGGCCCGTCGCGGAACAGCCCGCGAGGAGGAGCAGCAGGACGAGGAGTGCCGTGGCCGTCCTTCCCCGGCCTGCTCCGCGAGGGTGCCGCATCAGTTCTTCACCGCCCCTTCGAGGAGGCCGCCCGTGATCCGGCGCTGGATGAGGGCGAAGACGAGCAGGGAGGGCAGCGTGGCCAGGAACGCGGCGGCGGCCAGCGGGCCGAGGTCGGCGACGCCCTCCGCGCCGATGAAGTGGGTGAGGACGACCGGAAGGGTCTGCCTGCCGGGGCTCTTCAGCAGGACAAGCGCGAAGAAGAACTCGTTCCACGCCGTGACGAACGCGAACAGCGCCGTCGCCGCGATCCCCGGCGCCAGCAGCGGCGCGGTCACCGACACCAGCGTCCGCAGCCGGCCGGCTCCGTCGACGGCCGCCGCCTCCTCCAGTTCCTCGGGCACGGCCCGGACGTGTCCGACGAGCATCCACAGCGCGAACGGCAGCGCCCACACCACGTACACCAGCACCAGCCCCGCCAGGGAGTCGATCAGCCGCAGGTGCTTCAGCAGCAGGAACAGCGGGATGATCACCAGCACGAACGGGAACGCCTGGCTGACCACCACCCATCCGGTGGCCGCCCGGGACAGCGCCGAGCGGTGCCGCGCCATGACGTACGCCATCGGCGTCGCGATCAGTACGGCGACGACGGCGGCCCCGAGCGCCACCAGCAGGGAGTTCAGGGCGGCGTGCAGCAGCGGCTGCTCGTCGAAGGCCTGCCGGAAGTTGGCCAGGGTGGGGTGACGCGGGATCCAGGTGGGATGGAGACTGCCCAGCTCACGGGGCGACTTGAAGGCGGTGGACAGCAGCCACAGCAGTGGGAAGGCCAGGAAGACGAGATAGCCGAGCAGGGCGGCGTACTGGCCGGCGCGGGCGGCGGGGCGGGTCCTCATGCGTCCTCGCCTCCCCGCAGCCTGCCGACGAGGAACACCGCGAGCAGGACGGAGACGACCGCGACCAGGACGCATCCCATCGCCGCCGCGTAGCCGAACTGGCCGTAGCGGAAGGCCTCCTCGTAGGCGAACAGCATGGGCAGCCGGGTCTTTCCGCCGGGTCCGCCACTGGTGAGCACGTACACCAGGGCGAAGGAGTTGAGGTTCCAGATGAGGTTGAGCGCGGTGATGGCGAGGGCCACCGGTCTCAGGGCGGGCCAGGTGACCGCGCGGAACCGGCGCCAGGCGCCGGCGCCGTCCACCGCGGCGGCCTCGTGCAGTTCGCGCGGGGTGTTCTGGAGGCCGGCGAGCAGGGCCACCGTGGTCTGCGGCATGCCCGCCCAGACGCCGACGACGATGACGGCGGGCAGCGCGGTGGCCAGGCCGCTCAGCCAGTCCCGGCCGCCGCCGAGGCCGAGGTCGCGCAGGGTCTCGTTGAGGACACCGGCGTCGGGGTTGTAGACCAGCCGCCACATGATGCCGACGACGACCTCGGGCATGGCCCACGGGACGATCGCCAGGGCACGGGCGAATCGGCGCAGCCGCAGGTCCTGGTTGAGCAGGAGGGCGAGGCCGAGCGCCAGCAGGAACTGGGGCACGGTCACCCCGACCGCCCACACCAGCCCGATCCGGAACGACTCCCAGAACAGCGTGTCGTGCAGCAGGTCCCGGAAGTTGAGGGCGCCGATCCAGGTGGTGGCAGTCGTCCGTCCGGACTGGGCGTCGGTGAACGCCAGCACGATGCCGTAGAGCAGCGGGCCCACGCTCAGCAGGAGGATCGGGATCAGGGCGGGCAGGACCAGGAACCAGGCGCCGTGGTCGCGAGTGGCGGCACGAGTGGCCGGCCGCCGTGCCCCGGCCACTGCTGTCATGCGATCAGCCCCTTTGCCCGACCTCGTTGGCGTGTTCATGTTCGTAAAGTCGCGGGACCCCGTCAAGGGACCGCGCACAGGGTCCGACCTGTGCGAATGGAAGACTGGCCGCAGGCCACGACGGTCGGGACGGCACGGAGAGGGCACGGAGGCGGACGATGGACGAGGCACGGGCGCGGGACGTACTGGCCGCGGCGAAGGTTCTGCCGGACCCGGCCGGAGACGCACGGCTCATCGCCCTCGGTGAGAACGCGGTGTTCGCGGCCGGTGAGCTGGTCGTCAAGGTGGGCCGTGACGCCGAGCTGCTGGACCGGGCCCGGCGCGAGCTGGACATCGCCGGCTGGCTGGCCGGGGCGGGCGTGCCCGCGGTGCGGGCCGCCGAGCCCGAGCCGCTGCTGGTGGAGGGGCACCCCGTCACCGTGTGGCACCGGCTGCCGGATGCCGTGCGGCCGGCCGAGCCCCGCGATCTGGCCGGGCTGCTGCGGACCGTGCACGCGCTTCCCGCGCCTGCCTTCGCGCTGCCGCCCCGGGAACTGCTGGGCGGTGTGGAGCGCTGGCTGCGGCTCGCGGGCGAGGCGATCGACCCGGCGGACGCGGCGTATCTGCGCGAGCGCAGGGACGGGTTCGCGACCGCGGCGGCGGCGCTGACACCCCATCTGCCTCGGGGGCCGATCCACGGGGACGCGCTGCCCCGCAACGTGCACGTGGGGCCGGACGGGCCGGTACTGGTCGACCTGGAGACCTTCTCCGCGGATCTGCGTGAGCACGATCTGGTGGTGATGGCCCTGTCCCGGGACCGTTACGGGGTGCCCGCGGAGGCGTACGACTCCTTCGTCTCGGCGTACGGCTGGGATGTGCGGGAGTGGGAGGGGTGCTCGGTGCTGCGGGGCGCCCGGGAGACGGCGAGCTGCGCGTGGGTGGCTCAGCACGCGGCCGTCAACCCGAAGGCGCTGGCCGAGTTCCGGCGCCGGGTGGGGTCGCTGCGGGACGGGGACGAGACCGTGCGGTGGTATCCGTTCTGAGCTGCCCGGTGTTCTTCGGGCCGACAGCGAGGAACGGTCACGACCCGCGAACGACAGGTGGTCGGCCATCGGCCGGCGAGGGTGCTTGAGTCTCCCCCAGGGGGAGACGCCAAGGTATGGGTATGGACGGCGACACGCTGTACTCGATCGGCGAGCTGGCGCGGCGGACCGGCCTCACGGTCAAGACCATTCGGTTCTACTCCGACCGCGGGATCGTGACGCCGACGGACCGCAGCCCGGCCGGCTACCGCCGGTACAACCTCGACGCAGTCGCGCGCCTGGACCTCGTGCGGACTCTGCGGGAACTGGGACTGGACCTGCCCACGATCCACAAGGTCGTGGACCGGGAACTCCCGCTCCCCGAGGTCGCCGCGGCGCACGCCGAAGCACTGGCGGTGCAGATCCGCGTCCTGCGCCTGCGGCACGCGGTGCTGACAGCGGTGGCCGAGCGCAGGCTGACTCCCGAGGAGACCGATCTCATGCACCGGTTCGCCCAGCTCTCCGAGGACGAACGCCGATGTCTCATCGGTGATTTCCTCGACGCCGTCTTCGACGGTCTCGGCGCCGACTCCGCGTTCACGGGGGTCATGCGCTCGATGACCCCCGAACTGCCCGACCACCCCGAGGCGGAGCAGACCCTGGCGTGGATGGAGTGGGCCGAACTGGTTCAGCCCGGGCATGCTCCGCCCGTCTGCTCCCGATGCGCCCGGTTCGCGCCCTGCCCGACCCGGTGCCGCCGCCCGCACGCTCGACGGCATGGGGGACACCGACAGCGTCATTCCGTTACCCGCACCCGGCCCCGACGGATCCCGGCAGCCACCCGTCGACACACCCCGCCCGTGGGAAAGCGCGGACCGGGCCCAAGCCGCCCGCGACGGCGCCACCGGCCCCGAACCGCCTGATCCGCCGCTCTGCCCCCACTGCGGGCTCGCCGGTGACCGGTGGGCCACCTACACCGGGCAGCACGTCCTGCTCGAACCCCGGCTCACCGTTCCCGCGCATCTCGTGCCCGGTGGGCACCGCTGGCACACCGACGGCAACGGCACCGCGTGGAACGGCGGCCTGGACGAGCCCACGCCCGGCACCACCTGCCGGATACCGCACCAACTCGCTTGCCCAGGACTCACGCTGGACGAGATCCAGCCCTGGCGGTGGCTGGCCGCGGTACGGGACCACAACGCGCCGCTGGCTCAGCGGAAGGCCGACGAGGACGGTTTCCTCCAGGCGCTGCCGGACGCCGGTTGACGCGCGGGGAACAGGTCGGCGTGCCGGGCTACGCCGGCAAGTTGTCCGGGAGGTGGCGGATGGGCCATGTGCCGTCGATCACCGCTGTCTCGTCACCCTTGCGGCGGAGGAAGGACTGGAAGTCGGCCGCCCATTCGGCGTACCAGTCGATCTGACGGGTGTGGAGTTCTGCCGGGCCGAGGGCGGCGATCTTGGGGTGGCGGGTGGCTATCGCGGAGGCGAGGCGGGCCGCGGCCAGGGCGTCGGCGCAGGCGTTGTGGGCCGCGTCGAGGACTATGCCGTACTCCGCGCAGACCGCCTCCAGGTTCCGTTTGCCGCGGCGGTACCGGTCGACCCAGCGGTCGATGGTGTAGGGGTCGATCACCGGGGCGGGGGCCGGGCCGCCCAGGCGGTCGGAGAGGGACGGCAGGCCGTGGCGGCGCAGTTCGGCGGAGAGCAGGGTGAGGTCGAAGGCCGCGTTGTAGGCGACCACCGGGACACCCGTCTGCCAGTACGACACCAGCACGTCCGCGATGGCGTCGGCCACCTGGTCGGCCGGGCCGCCCTCGGCCGTCGCCCGTTCGTTGCTGATGCCGTGCACCGCGACCGCGTCGGCCGGGATCTCCACGCCCGGATCCGCCAGCCATTCCCGGCGCCCCAAGGGCTCGCCGGCCCTGACCTCGATGACCGCGCCGGTGACGATGCGCGCCTCGTGCGGGTCCGTGCCGGTGGTTTCCAGGTCGAAGCCGATCAGCAGCTCCCGGTGCCAGCCCATGGGCGGCCCCCCTTCTTGGTGGTGCTTTCCCCCAGTGGCTCCCACCATCGCACGCGGCACTGACAATCCCTGGGCCGCGTTCCGCTTGCCCGTACGGACAGTTCAGGACACCGGGCGTGAATCCGCCCAGGACAGCTCGAATTCCTCGCGGTATGTCGGGAAGATACCGGCATCACCCATGTCGTCAGACTTGAGGGTCTTGCTGCCGCCCCGCAGTACCAGCACCGGCGACTCCATCCCCCGGGCCCCGCGCAGATAGGACTGCACCACGGCGATGCCGTCCGCGCCGTCGCCGTCCACGAGGTAGGCGGTGAAGCGGGGCGTCTCGTCGTAGACCTGGATCTCGAAGGCCCCGGGGTCACGCAGCCGGGACCGCACCCGGCGCATGTGCAGGATGTTCATCTCGACGGACCGGCTCAGTTCGCCCCGTTTCATCCCCAGTTCGCGCTCCCGGCGCTTGACCGCGCTGGAGGCCGGGTTGAGGAAGAGCAGCCGTACCCGGCAGCCGGACTCGGCGAGCCGGACGAGCCGGCGGCCCGAGAAGTTCTGCACCAGCAGGTTGAGGCCGATACCGATGGCGTCGAGGCGGCGGGCGCCGCCGAACAGGTCCTCGGCCGGGAACTGGCGCATGAGCCGCACCCGGTCCGGGTGGACGGCGACGACGTCCGCGTACCGGTCGCCGACCAGGTCCTCCACCGCGTCGACCGGCAGCCGGCGCGCGGAGGGCACGTCACCGCCCGCGTCCAGCATCTCCAGCAGCCGGGCCGAGGCCCGCTCGGCCTGGTTCAGCACCGCCTCGGACAGGGCCCGGTTGCGGGAGACGACGTTGCGGGTCACCTCCAGCTCGTCCAGGGCGAGTTCGACGTCCCGGCGCTCGTCGAAGTACGGCTCGAAGCACGGCCAGTGCTGCACCATCAGCTCGCGCAACTGCGGCAGCGTGAGGAAGCTGAGCACGTTGTCGTCGGCCGGGTCGAGCAGATAGCCCTTGCGGCGGCTGACCTCGCGGACGGCGACCGCCCGCTGCACCCACTCCTGCCCGGCGGGCCCGGCCGCGGCCACCACCCAGTCGTCGCCGTGGACGGGTTCGTAGATGGGCCGCAGCACGGCGGCCACGACCGCGCGCAGCCGCTGCTCGACCAGGTTCAGCCAGATGTAGGCCCGGCCCGCCCGCTGGGCGCGGACGCGCACCTCGAGCCAGGCGTCGGTGTCCCAGTCCAGTTCCGGCCCGATGGACCCCGTGGCGTCCATCGGGCGGGCCAGGGACACCGCGCCGGGCGGGACGTCTGTGGAGTTCCCCTCGTGACCCTCGTCACCAGGGGGCAGCTCCAGCCCTCCCGAGCCCACCCGCGCACCGCCTTCCGCCACCCCGGGCCTTCCCCACGTCAACGATCAAGGAAGGGTACTCCGGGAGCGGTCGGCGATGCAGCCGGATGGACAGGTCGGTTTCTCAACTACGCGGGCGCCAGTGGCCGTTCTGCCATGAGAGCTCGTCCGGAGTGAGCGGATTCATAGCCGTGACGTCGCGCGGTGCGATGGCGAAGCCCTGCCAGTGGATCGGCATGGGCTGCTGGTCCTCGTCCCGGGCTATGTGGTGGAAGCCCACGTTCATCCAGACCACCGGGTGAGTGAGCGTCTGGCCGTTGACCCACTTGTCCACGGACTTTGGGTAACCGCGGGCGCAGCCCGGGTTGTTGCTCGCGAACTGCTCGCACTTGTTGTACTCGGTGAAGTACACGTCGTGCTTGGTGAAGCTGCGGCCCGGGTACCTCGTGGTCGGGCCGGGGACGATCTCGTACGAACGCGCGTGCCCGTCCTTGTTCTTGCCGGTCGCACTGACCACCCGCCACCAGCGGTAGGCCTTGGAGTCGCCCGCGAGTTCCTTGGTGACCTTGGTGCGGGTGGTCTTGGCGGTGGGCGCCTGCCGGCCGCGGGCGGGCGCCGTGACGGCCGAGTCGTACTGCTCGACCTTGGTCTTCGAGGAGCCGTCGAGGCCGAAGTCCAGCCGCCAGAAGACGTTGTGGCTGTGGCTGGTGGCGTAGGCCTTGGCGCCCTTGCCGATGGGCCAGCCGCGGCCGTCACCGGCGTCGTAGTCCTCGTAGGAGAGGCTGCCGGTGGCGCCGACGTTCATGTTGACCGTGCCGTCGTCCTGGAAGCGCCACTCGGTCATGTACTCGTACCAGCCGACCTGGTTGACCGTGTAGACGAGCAGGTCCTTGCCCTGCGCCTGGAAGACCTTGTTGGCCGCGTCGCCCTGCATGCGGTAGGCGTGGCCGCGCGAACGCGTTGTGGTGCACAGGCCCTTGACGTCCGGGTGGTCCGGGTCCCAGGAGTCGGGGACCCGGACGGTCCTGATGGTGCCGCCGGGGCACTCGCCGGGCGCCAGGTTCACCAGGCCCTGGGCGAAGCCGAAGCCGGTCAGGTCGTCGTACTCGACGCTGCCGTCGTCGTACGGGACGTCGATCTGGGCGAGGCGGGCGCTGTTGAGGACCTTGATCGGCTTCGGCTCGCCCTTGGGCTGGTAGGACACGTTCTCCAGGACCAGTCCGGCCTTGCTGTCGTAGCGCCAGCACATCCGCCAGGTGGTGCCGCTGGAGAGCTTCTGCTCGATCTTGTAGGCGGCGCTGCAGTCCGCGGCGGCGGCCGGGGCGGCCTGCGGCCGGGCGGCGGCCGGTCCGGCACCGGCCGTCACACCGGCGGCCAGCGCGGCCACGGTGAGGCCGACGGCCGCCCGGGTGCGGGCATGGCTGAATCTCCGCGGCCGGCGGCCGCTGATCGAACTCTGTACACGCATGAAGAAGTGGCTCCCCTGCAGGAGATGCGAGTCGGAAAAGTGGACCGTCTGCCTGGCTCAGTGGCCTTCGAGCCGGCCGACCTTGCGGGCGCTGAGGTCGACGACCAGCCACCTGGCGTCGATCCAGGGGCCGTTCTTGACCTTCGGAAACAGCCGCACACAGCGGTGTTCGCCGCACTTGTCGAGCACGGCCGGCTGCCCGCCCGGGGTGGCGCGGTAGACGGCGCCGTTGAGCCGCAGCTGGTCCGGGGACGTCAGCTCGTGGCCGGTGGCGTCCCGGTAGTCCGCCTTGAGGCCCGCGCCCAGCGGGTCGGCGATCAGCAGCCTGGCCGCCTCGGCGTTCTCGGCCCGGCTCAGCGGCGGCTGAACGCCTTGGCTGGTGACGCTGCTGACGACCTTGCCGGTCCCCAGGTCCACCGTCCTGGTGATGAGCGCGTCGCTCTTGTAGTCGTAGAAGCTCACGTCGGCCCGGCGCGGCGCTCCCGGGTCGTCCAGTTCGTCCGCCTCCGGCTCGGCCAGGTCGACGCTCAGGCGCTGCGGGCCCCGGTGCCCGTCGACGTTCTCACCGGCGCTGAGCATCTGCCCGCTCAGGGCGATGCTCTCGACCCGCCGGATCTCGTCGTCGGTCAGCGGGTCACGGCCCGTGCCCTTCTTCCCCTCGGCCGGCGCCTGCTTCACGACGCCCGGCGGGACCTCGCCCGGCCCCCGCCCCTTCTGCTGGGCGGCCGGTGTGCCGCCGCCGCCCTTGTTCCCTCCCGTTTCGTCGGCCCCCGCCGTGCCGGGCAGGGTGACTGCCACCATCACCGCGGTCCCGGCCACCGCCAGGGCCGCGCCGGCCACCACCTTGCCGAGATGTCGGTGCACTGTCTCGCGCACAACTACCCCCTACTCCCCCAAGATCCCCGGGAGTACGTGTATCCCCACTGAGTCGGCACACGACGGGTACACGAGAGTCGCCGTATGCACTGGTCGGCCCGTAAGAGGGCAGTAAGTCTCGGGAGGTTCCCTCACTTTCGGGGAGACTCGCAGCCAACGCGCCCCCCAGCGGGGCCGCACACCTGGAAGAGTCGTGGTCATGCAGGTCTGGCCTGGAGAGGCGTATCCGCTCGGCGCCACGTACGACGGCGCCGGGACCAACTTCGCGGTCTTCACGGAGGCCGCGCACCGAGTAGAGCTGTGTCTGCTGCACGACGACGGCTCGGAGACGGCGGTGGAACTGCGCGAGAGCGACGCGTTCGTGCGGCACGCGTACCTGCCGGGGGTGATGCCGGGACAGCGGTACGGGTTCCGGATGCACGGCCCGGACGATCCCGCGCGCGGGCTGCGCTGCAACTCGGCGAAGCTGCTGCTCGACCCTTACGCGAAGGCGATCAGCGGGGCCGTGTCGTGGGGCGAGGAGGTGTACGGCTACCACTTCGGGGCCCCGGACCGGCGCAACGACCTGGACTCGGCGCCGCACACCATGACGTCGGTGGTGATCAACCCGTACTTCGACTGGGGCGACGACCGGCCGCCGCGCACCGACTACCACCACACGGTGATCTACGAGGCCCATGTGAAGGGCCTGACGATGACCCATCCCGGGCTCCCGGAGGAGCTGCGCGGCACGTACGCGGCGCTCGCCCATCCGGCGATCATCGAACACCTGACCAAGCTCGGGGTGACGGCCCTCGAGCTGATGCCCGTCCACCAGTTCGTGAACGACCACCGGCTGGTCGACATGGGCCTGAACAACTACTGGGGCTACAACACCATCGGGTTCTTCGCCCCGCACAACGCGTACGCGTCCTGGGGCGACCGCGGCCAGCAGGTGCTGGAGTTCAAGTCGGCGGTGCGCGCGCTGCACGAGGCCGGCATCGAGGTGATCCTGGACGTCGTCTACAACCACACGGCCGAGGGCAACCATCTGGGCCCGACGCTGTCCTTCAAGGGCATCGACAACCCGTCGTACTACCGCCTCACGGACGATCCGCGGTACTACATGGACACCACGGGCACGGGGAACTCGCTGCTCATGCGGTCCCCGCACGTGCTCCAGCTCATCATGGACTCGCTGCGGTACTGGGTCACCGAGATGCACGTGGACGGCTTCCGCTTCGACCTGGCCGCCACCCTGGCCCGGCAGTTCCACGAGGTGGACCGGCTGTCGTCGTTCTTCGACCTGGTGCAGCAGGATCCGGTGGTCTCCCAGGTGAAGCTGATCGCCGAGCCGTGGGACGTGGGCGAGGGCGGCTACCAGGTGGGCAACTTCCCGCCGCTGTGGACCGAGTGGAACGGCAAGTACCGCGACACGGTCCGGGACCTGTGGCGGGGCGAGCCGCGGGCGCTCGCGGAGTTCGCCTCCCGGCTGACCGGCTCCTCCGACCTCTACCAGGACGACGGCCGCCGCCCGCTCGCCTCGATCAACTTCGTGACCTGCCACGACGGGTTCACGCTGCACGACCTCGTCGCCTACAACGACAAGCACAACGAGGCCAACGGGGAGGAGAACCGGGACGGCGAGAGCCACAACCGGTCCTGGAACTGCGGGGCCGAGGGCGAGACCGAGGACCCTGAGGTGCTGGGGCTGCGCGCCCGCCAGATGCGCAACTTCCTCGCCACGCTGATGCTCTCCCAGGGCGTGCCGATGATCAGCCACGGGGACGAGTTCGCCCGCACCCAGCGCGGCAACAACAACGCCTACTGCCAGGACAACGAGGTGTCCTGGCTCCAGTGGCCGGAGGCCGCGGAGGGGGTTTCCACCGAGGAGGTGTCCTCCGAGGAGGACCTGCTGGAGTTCGTCCGCGCGATGGTGTGGCTGCGGCGGGACCACCCGGTGTTCCGGCGGCGGCGCTTCTTCCACGGGCGGCCGGTGGAGGGCACCCACGACGAGCTGTCCGACGTCGCCTGGTTCACCCCCGAGGGCAGCGAGATGACCCAGCAGGACTGGGACTCGGCGCCCGCGTCCGCGCTGACGGTGTTCCTGAACGGCAACGCCATCTCCGAGCCCGGTCCGCGCGGGGAGCGGATCGCCGACGACTCCTTCCTGCTGATGTTCAACGCATCCCCCGGGACGCTGGACTTCCAGGTGCCGGTCGACCACGGCCGGCAGTGGCAGGTGGTCGTCGACACGGCCCGCCCGGACGGGGTGCCGCCGGGCACGGGCCCGAAGGTGGCGGCCGGCGACCGCATCACCCTGCCGGACCGCAGCCTGACCGTGCTGCAGCGGCCCGCTTAGGCCCGCCCGTGGGGGCGTGCGCACTCCGGCGTGCGCCCCCCCACGTGCGGAGGGGATGACACGAAATCCGGTGCGCTGGGTACGTAGGGTTCCATGACTGCTGCGCGACCCGGACCCGAGGTACCCACCGCCACCTACCGGCTGCAACTGCAACCCTCGTTCCCGTTCGCCGCCGCCGCGGCGGCGGTCCCGTACCTGGCGTCGCTGGGCGTCTCGCACCTGCATCTGTCCCCCGTCCTGGAGTCCGTCCCGGGGTCCACGCACGGCTACGACGTCGTGGACCACGCGCGCGTGCGCGGGGAACTGGGCGGCGAGGACGGACTGCGCGCGCTGGCGTGGACCGCGCGTGAGCACGGCCTGGGCCTGGTGGTGGACATCGTGCCGAACCACATGGCCATGGCGCCCCGGCACAACCGGGCCCTGTGGGAGGTGCTGCGCGAGGGGCCCGAGTCGCCGTACGCGCGCTGGTTCGACATCGACTGGGAGGCGCAGGGCGGCCAGGTGCTGCTGCCGGTGCTCGGCGGGCCGGTCGGCTCCGAGCTGGACGAGCTGGTGGTCGACGGGGACGTGCTGCGCTACCACGACCACGCCTTCCCGCTCCGCGAGGGCACCGCCGACCTCCCGCTGCCCCGGCTGCTCGACACGCAGTGGTACCGCCCGGTGTGGTGGCGGCTGGCCCGTACCGAGCTGAACTACCGGCGCTTCTTCAGCATCTCCGAGCTGATCGGGGTGCGCGTGGAGGACCCGGCGGTCTTCGACGCCACCCACGCCAAGATCCTCCAGCTGCTCCAGGAGGGCGTGGTCGACGGGCTGCGGATCGACCACCCCGACGGGCTGGCGGACCCCGACGCCTATCTGCGGCGGCTGCACGAGGCCACCGGCGGGCGCTGGACCGTGGTGGAGAAGATCCTCGCCGACGGCGAGCCCCTGCCCGCCTCCTGGCCGGTGGCGGGCACCACGGGCTACGACGCCCTGCGCCACGTCGACGGCCTGTTCACGGACCGCACCGGGGCCTACGAGCTGCTCGGCCGCTACCGGGCGTTCGCGGCCCCGCAGACGGACCGGGGCGGCAACTGGGACGCCACCGTCCGGCGGGCCGCCTACAAGGTGCTCACGCACGAACTGGCCACCGAGACCGACCGGCTCACCCGGGTCGCCGCCGAGCTGTGCGCCGCCTCGCCGGACCTGTCGCTGCGCGACCGGGCGCCGTGGGCGCTGCGCACGGCCGTGGAGGAGCTGCTGGTGCGGATGCGGGTCTACCGGCCCTACGCCTCCCAGGACGCCTCCGCCGTCATCACCGAGCAGGCCGCCGAGGAGGCCCGGCTGGCCTTCGTGGTGCCCGAGGAGGCGGACGCGGTCGGCATCGTGCGGCGGCTGCTCGTCGGGGACCCGGGCGACGCCTCGGCCCCGGACCACGCCGGCCGGGTGGAGTTCCGCACCCGGTTCGCGCAGACCGCGTCGGCGCTGCGCGCCAAGGCCGTGGAGGACACCGCGTTCTACCGCTACGTGCCGCTGCTGTCGGCGGCCGAGGTGGGCGGCGATCCGGGCTCGCCCGGGGTGTCCCCGGAGGACTTCCACGCGTACTGCGCGCGCGTGCAGCGCGACTGGCCCGCCACCGGCACGGTCGTCACCACCCATGACACCAAGCGCAGCGCGGACGTGCGCGCCGCGCTGGCCGTGCTCACCGAGTGCCCGGACCGCTGGGCGAAGGTGCTCGCCGAGGTGTCCCGGGCCGAGGAGGGCGCCCCCGACGGGCAGCTCGCCTGGGCGGCCTGGCAGACGGTGTTCGGACTCGGCCCGGCGGAGGAGGAGCGGGTCCGGGAGGCGCTGCTGAAGCACGTCCGCGAGGCGGGGATGTACACGAGCTGGACCGAGCAGGAGCCGCCGTACGAGGAGGCGGTGGCCGCCTTCCTCACGGCGGGACCGTGCGGGCCGCCCGGCGAGCGGGTGGCCGCCCTGCGCAAGGCACTGGAACCACACGTCCGGGCGAACGTCCTGGGCACCGCGCTGGTCCAGCTCACGATGCCGGGGGTGCCGGACGTGTACCAGGGCACGGAGAGCGAGTACCGGACGCTGGTCGACCCCGACAACCGGCGGCCGGTGCCGTTCCCGCCTCCGGTGCCCGGCGAGAAGGACGCGCTGACGGCGGCGGCCCTGCGGCTGCGCGCGCGCCGGCCCGGCGCGTTCGGCACGACGGCGACGTACGTCCCGCTGGCAGCGGACGGACCGGCCGCGGAGCACTGCCTGGCGTTCACTCGTTCGGGTGAGGTGGTCACGGCGGTGACCCGGCTGTCGCTGCGGCTGGCGGAGTCGGGCGGCTGGCGGGAGACACGCCTGGAGCTGCCGCCCGGGCGGTGGGCGGACGCGCTGAGCCCGGGACGGGAGTTCACCGGGCACGCGCGTGTGGCGGACCTTCTCGACCCGTTCCCGGTGGTCCTGCTGGAGCGGAGCGGCGAGGGCTGAGGCTCGTCGGTGAATGCGTCCGGGCGCCCCCGCGCGGCTCCCGGCGCCGTTCTTGACAGTTCACCCACGCCGTGCGGCACTGTGAGGGCGAAGCCGGTTGGACAAGTCGGGGGTGAGTCTCCTGCCGGAGCTGCGCTATCCCAGCGTTCCCCAATTGGTCGCCTCCGCCCGGGCGCTGGCCGCCACGGAGCCCCGGCTGTGCGCGCTCAGGCAGGTGGGCGCCTCACAGGCCGGCCGGCCCCTGCACCTGCTGTCGGTGGGGCACTCCCGCCGGGCGGTGCTGGTGGTGGCGGGCGCCCACGCCAACGAACCGACGGGCGGCTGCACCCTGCGGGCGCTGGCCGAACGGGTCCTGGCCACGCCGGTGTTGCGGACCGGTACCTCCTGGCACTTCCTGCTGTGCGCGGACCCGGACGGCGCGAGCCTGCATGTGACCCCGGCGCCGCGCAGCCTGCTCGACTACCACCGGGGCTTCTACCGGCCCACGGGCGCGGAGCAGCCCGAGTGGTCGCCCGCGGTGCTGCCGCCGGACCGGCTGCCACCCGAGACGCGGGCCCTGACGGGGGTGATCGACGAGGTGCGCCCGTACCTCCAGGTGACGCTGCACGGCACCGAGCTGGGCGGTAGCTGGGTGCAGTTGACGAAGGACGTGCCGGGCCTCGCCGAGCCGTTCGCCAAGTCGGCGGCCGAGCTGCACATACCGGTGGAGACGGGCGCCTCGGACGCGGCGGGCTGGCCGGCCTCGGGGCCCGGGGTGCATGTGATGCCCGGCCCCGAGAGCGGCGTCGCCTACCCGAGCCTGCCGGACGACGCCCGGCACAGCACCTGGTACCACGCGCACCGCTACGGCGGTCTGACGGCGGTGGTGGAAGTCCCGATGTGGGCCAGCGACCTGGTGGGCGACCCGGCGCCGCACCCGGCGCCGGCGGCGGCGATGCGGCGGCTGGCGGCGCGGCTGCTGCGGGACGCGCTGCAGGTCGAGCGGGTGTTCGACGATGGGCTGCCCCGGCTGCGGGACACCGACGGGCCGCTGCCGCGGGCGGCGCGCTGGGTGCTCGACCTGATACCGGGCCTGGCCCGGGACTGGGTCCAGACCCCGCCGGCCGCCACGACGATGGCCTACGTCGGCAGTGTGGACGCCTTCGGGCGGCGGCTGCCGCTGCGGGCGGCGGCGATGCTGCTGCGGGCGCTACGGGAGACGGACGACCGGGCGGTCCCCGGTCTGGAGCGGCTCGTCGCCTGCTGGTGCGAGGCCTACGCGGCGCGTTTCCAGGCCCGCTGGGTGCCGTTGGAGCATCAGGTGGAGCACCAGTCCCGGACGGTTCTGGTGGCGGCTCAGCAGGCCCGGGAGCGGGCGGGGTGAGGCACCGCCGGGGCGCGGGCGACGTGCGGCGTCCGTGCCGCCCGCGCCGGCGGCCCGTGGGGCGGGTTCCGTCCGCCCCGGTCGGCCGTCCCGCCCGGGTCAGTCGTCCAGGGCGAAGACCGAACCCGTGCGCGCGTTCATGACGCACTTGCCGGCGTACGTCTCCTGGAACTCGACCGGCCGCCCGTTCCACTCCCCGTGCGCGCGGGCGGTCACGGGGGCGTAGATCATCGGGCAGAACACGTCCTTCTGCGGGATGCGCGCGATGTCCCCGCCGGCGGCGGCGAGCCCGGCGCAGGCGTCGGCCGCGTGCGGGTGCCCCCGGGGCGGGTCGCACCGCAGCAGGGTGCCGTGGGAGTCGATGGACGGGCTCTCGCCGCGGGTGACGGTGAGGTAGAGCCAGTCACCGGACGGTGTGGCGCGGGAGGCGGCCTGGGCCGGTCCCGCGACGAGGAGGCCGGCGGCCAGTACGGCGCCGGCGGCCGCGGTCGCTCGGGTGAGGTACGTCATGCCCGGTACATCGGCACAACGACCCGCGTTCCCCACCCCCACTCACCCGAACGGAACCGCGCGCGCGGACGGCCGCGGGCGGGTCCGGTCAGGTGTCCCGGTGCGCCGCCAGCCGGAACACGGTCCGGCCGAAGGCGACCTGGTCGCCCTCGCGGACCACGACGGCGCCGGTCACCCGGCGGCCGTTGACGGTGGTGCCGTTGGTGGAGCCGAGGTCCCTGAGGATCCACACGCCGCCCTGGCGGCGCAGTTCGGCGTGCACACGGGAGACGGTGTCGTGGTTGAGACGCAGCCCGTTGGCGGGGTCGCGGCCGATGCGCAGCGGGTGGCCGCCCGCCGGGTGCGGCAGCAGCAGCTTGGGCAGCCGCTCGGCCTGCCAGGCCCGGCGCAGCCGTACGGTGAACCCGGAGACGGCCTCGACGGTGCCGAACACCGCGCGCGAGAAGCGTTTCTCGCGGGGCAGATCGGCGGTGAGGACGGCGAGTTCGTCCGCGCCGTGGGCGGCGAGGGCCAGTTCCATGCGGTGTACGAAAGTGTCGTGCGACAGCCTTCCCATGGCGACGGCTTCCCGCAGCACCCGCAGCGCCTTGTCGCGCTCCGCGTCGGACAGCCGCGCGGGTTGCAGGGGGAACTCGAAGGACGACGTCACGCTGGTGATTGTCAGGGGTGTGAACCCCCGGTGTCCAGAATCGGGGAAAACGGTGCCGACGTACGCGTACCGGCGCGACACCCGCCGGGAAAGCCCGGATTCGAAAGCGGATTGATCGCTTTCGCGGCACGATGGACGTGACTACATCACGGTGAGCAGACGAGGGGGAACCGTCCGTGCAGTTCGAGGTGTGGGCACCGCAGGCAGACCGTGTGACGCTCCATTGCGACGGTGCGACAGGCGCGTTGGAACGCGATCCGCGGCGGGCCGGCTGGTGGCAGGGGGAGGCTCTGGCGCGGGACGGCTCGCGGTACGGGTTCGCGCTGGACGACGGTCCGGTGCTGCCCGACCCGCGCTCGCGCCGGCAACCGGACGGCCCGGACGGCCTGAGCGCGGTCGTCGACCACGGGCGGTACGCGTGGCGTGCCGCGTGGGCGGGGCGCGGGCTGCCGGGGGCGGTGCTCTACGAGCTGCACGTGGGCACGTTCACCCGCGAGGGCACCCTGGACGCGGCCGCGGCCCGGCTGGAGCACCTGGTGGAACTGGGTGTCACTCATGTGGAGTTGATGCCGCTGTGCCCGTTCCCCGGGCGGCACGGCTGGGGGTACGAGGGGGTGTCGCTGTGGGCGGTGCACGAGCCGTACGGAGGCCCCGAGGCGCTGAAGCGGTTCGTGGACCGGGCGCACGAACTCGGTCTGGCCGTGGTCCTGGACGTCGTGCACAACCACCTGGGCCCGTCGGGCAACTATCTGCCCCTGTTCGGGCCGTACTTCACCGACACGCACCACACGCCGTGGGGCTCGGCGGTGAACCTGGACGCGCCCGGCTCGGACGAGGTGCGCGCGTTCCTGGTGGGCAGTGCGCTGGCGTGGCTGCGCGACTACCGGCTCGACGGGCTGCGGCTGGACGCCGTGCACGCGCTGTACGACACGCGCGCGTGCCACTTCCTGGAGGAGCTGTCCGCCGCCGTCGACGGCCTCGCGGGCGAACTGGGCCGCCCCTTGTCGCTGATCGCCGAGTCGGACCTGAACAACCCGCGGTTCATCACCCCGCGCGCGGAGAACGGCCTCGGGCTGCACGCGCAGTGGAACGACGACTTCCACCACGCCGTGCACACCGCGCTGACCGGTGAGTCCCAGGCGTACTACGCCGACTTCGCGCGGGACCCCTTCGACGCGCTCGCCAAGACGCTCACGGGGGGCTACTTCCACGACGGGACGTACTCGAGCTTCCGCGGCCGCGTCCACGGCCGGCCGCTGGACCGGGCCCGGGTGGCCGGGCACCGGCTGCTGGGCTACAGCCAGACCCATGACCAGATCGGCAACCGGGCGCAGGGGGACCGGCTCTCCGCGCGGCTCTCCCCCGGCCTGCTGGCCTGTGCGGCCGCCCTCACGCTGACCGCGCCGTTCACGCCGATGCTGTTCATGGGCGAGGAGTGGGCGGCGGGCACCCCCTGGCGGTTCTTCACCGACCACACCGACCCGGAGCTGGCCGAGGCGGTACGGCGTGGCAGGCGCCGGGAGTTCGCGCAGCACGGCTGGGCCGAGGAGGACGTACCGGATCCGCAGGACCCGGCGACCCGGGACCGGTCCTGCCTCGACTGGTCGGAGCCGGAACGCGAGCCGCACGCGCGCGTGCTGGCCTGGTACCGGCGGCTGATCGCGCTGCGCCGGGAGCAGCCGGACCTGACCGATCCCGACCTCGCCGACACCAAGGTGGCCTACGACGCCGAGGCCCGCTGGCTGGCGTTCCGGCGCGGGGACGTCCGGGTGGCGGTGAACCTGGGCAAGGAGCCGGCCGCGATCCCGCTGGGCACCGGCCGGGTGGAGGTCCTCGCCGCGTGGGACCCGGTGCGGGCCCCGGGCCCGGACGGGCTGCTGCAGGTACCCGGGGAGTCGTGCGTGGTGCTGATCCAGCCCTGAGCAGGCTACGGCGGCGTGTCGTGAGCCGCGGCTACGGCGCGGTGTCGTCGTCGTCCTTGAACTCGGTCACCCGCTCCAGCAGGATCGGTTCCCAGGCGCGCCGCAGCCTGCTGCGCAGGAGCGGCAGGGAGCCGGTGGCGCGGCCCTCGAGGTGACCGGCGAGCCGCAGCACGGTGTCACAGCGGGCGAGCCACAGGCCGCGCAGACAGGGGCGGGGGCCGTACCCGGCGAGGGTGGCGGCGCGCACGGCGGCCGGGGAGCCGACGGCCACGGCGAGCCCGGCGATGTCCTCGGCGGGGTCGCCGAGGGCCGCCTCGGTCCAGTCCAGGACGCCGCGCACCCGGCCGTCGGCGCTGACCACCACGTGCTCACCGGTGAGGCCGTGGTGGGTCAGGACGGCGGTGCCGTGCTGCGCGGCGAGTTGGGCGGCGCCGGGCGTGGTGAGGTGCAGCCGGGAGGCGTCGAACTCGTCGGCGGCGGCGAGCCGTTCGGCCGCCCGCACGGCCATGCGGCGCAGCGCGTCCAGGGAGCGCGGGGCGGTGCGCGGTACCCCGAGCGCCTCGGCCTGCCGTACCGGCACCGCGCGCAGCCCGCCGAGCAGGCCCGCGAGATCGGCCTCGCCGACGGCGGAGACGTCGTGCTCGTCGGCGGTGCCGCCGGGCACCACCGTGTCGAGGGTGTAGGCGAGTCCCGGCGCCCAGTCGCCGTGGGCGATGCTGACCGGAACGGTGACGGGCACGTGCGGGCGGACCAGGTCGCGCAGGCGCAGTTCCCGGCGGCGGCGCGCGGAGGCGTCCCGGTCGGGGGCGAGGCGCAGCACCTGGTGGGCGCCGACCCACCAGGTGTGCTCGTGGCCCTCGCCGACGGGGCGGACCTCCGGTCCCCCGGCCTGGCCGGTGTTCCGGCCGGTGCTCTCCTCGAGCAGCGAACGGACCAGTCGGCGGACGGTGTCCGCGGTGGGTGTCGGTGCCTGGGTCATGGGTCGCGCGCAGCCGTTCCGATCCGTCGTCGAGGGTGTGTCTCCCGGTCCCCTCAGTCCACCATGACCATCTCACGCGTGGTGTTGTTGAGGCGGCGGCCGCCGTCCCCGGTCACCGTGACGATGTCCTCGATGCGCACACCGAAGCGGCCGGGCAGATAGATGCCGGGCTCCACGGAGAAGCACATGCCGGGCACCAGGGGCTGCTCCTCGCCCTCGATCATGTACGGCGGCTCGTGCGTGGTGACGCCGATGCCGTGCCCGGTGCGGTGGATGAAGTACTCGCCGTATCCGGCGTCGGAAATGACCGCGCGGGCGGCGCGGTCGACCTCCTGGCAGGCGACGCCCGGTCGCACGGCCCGGAAGCCCGCCTCCTGCGCGGCGCGGACGATGTGGTGAACCCGGCGCTCCTCCTCGGTCGGCTCGCCGACGTGCACCGTGCGCGTGGTGTCCGAGCCGTAGCCGTCCTTGAGGCCGCCGAAGTCGAGGACGACCATGTCGCCGGGCTGGATGACGCGGTCGCCGACCTCGTGGTGCGGGTTGGCGCCGTTGGGGCCCGAGCCGACGATGGTGAAGTCGACCTGGGAGTGCCCGAATCGGCGCAGCAGGTCGGCGAGGTCGTGGCCGACGTCGGACTCGCGGCGGCCGGCGAAGGGCACCTTCCGGATCTCCTCGAACGCCTGGTCGGCGGCGGCTCCGGCGGCCGCCAGCAGTTCCAGTTCGGCTGCGTCCTTGACACCGCGCAGCATGGGCAGGGCGTCGGTGAGGGCGGCGTAGGAGGTGCCGGGCAGGGTGCGCTGGAGGCCCAGCAGGTGCATCGCCCAGGTGTTGTCGCTGATGCCGAGGCGCCCTTGCTCCGCGAGAAGGGCCGCGGTGACGGCGTAGGGGTCCTTGGCGTCGGTCCAGTCACGCAGGGTGAGCACGGACGCGGCGGGCGACCGCTCGGCGTCCGGTGCCTCCAGGGTGGGCACGACGAGCACGGGGTCGCGTCCGGGGGTCAGCACGAGCACGGTGAGCCGCTCGGTGACCGCGGTGGGCGTGTAGCCGGTCAGCCAGACCATGTCCGGTCCCGGTGCCACGAGCAGTCCGGCGAGGCCGGCGTCGGCGGCGGAGCGCGCGGCGCGCTCCATGCGGGCCCTGTAGTCGTCGGCGGTGAAGGGCGCGGGCGTACTGCCGGTCATCCGGGCCTCCGAGCGCGGTCGCGTGACGGGGTGAAGCGGTTCCGGGCAGCATCCTGCCCGGCCGGGCCGGGCGGCGCGAGCCGATAACGAGGTCCGCGCGAAGCGGTCCGCGTGCGCGGGGCCCGGCACGGGACCGTCACGGGCCCCGGGACGGGGGGTGACCGGCGGGTTTGTCTCCGGGCGCCCCAGCGGGGCAGCGCGAGCCCGGTCAGGGCAACGCGCGCCCGGTCAGGTCACGACACCTGGTACGACGGTCAGCTGCTGGTAGCCGCCGCCGCTGTGGCGCACGGTGAGGGTCACCGTGGCGCCGGGCCGGGCGTGGGTCACGGCGCGGGCCAGGTCGGCGGCGGTGTCCACACGGGCCGCGCCGAACTGCAGCAGGACGTCGCCGCGGACCAGGCCCGCCGTGTAGCCGGGGCCGGGCACATGGACGCCGGTCACGAGCGCGCCCGCCTTCTGGGCGTCCACGGCCTCCAGGCCCAGCGTCGCACCGGTGGTCCGGGCGTCGGCGGGGCTCGGGAAAGCGGTGGCGGCGGTACCGGCGTTGGAAACGGGGGCCGTTCCGGCCGGGTGGCCCCGCGGCGGGGCCTGCTGTCGCAGCTCGGCCAGCCGGCTCATGCCGATGACGGTGGCACCCGTCGTGCCGATGCCCACCCCGCAGAGCAGCACGACGGTTCCGGCCAGCAGCCCGAGCAGCACCGTCCTGAGCCGCCGGCCGCGCCGGCCCGCGGCGTGCGGACGGCTGACGGGGGGTTCCGCGCCGGTGTCCTCCCGCCGCTCCTGGCCGGGCATCGGCTTGGGCCGCAACGCTGTCTGTTCCATGGTTTCGCTCGCCTCCGGATGGTGCCTACCCGCGGCGCCGGGCCGCGACGAGACACGAACGAGTGAGACTGACCGGAGGGCGGCGGAGGGTATTCATGGGACCGGTGCCCGGACGCGGGCCGGCGCGTGAGCCGTCGGCCGGGTGGCCGCCGGCTCACGCCCGGTCCGTCAGCCCGGTGACAGCACCGGCACGCCGGGGGTGCGGCCCGGCAGGAAGCCGTGGGCGCGGCGACCGAGCCACTCGGCCTTGTAGCGGTCGACCTCCCGGTGCCAGTTCAGGATGCCCGCCATCCAGTTCTGCAGGTCCAGGACATAGCCGTCCATCGCCGCCCGCGCCTCGCCGGACAGCCGGAAGTCCTCGTACAGCACCGGCAGTTCGTGCGCGACGACGTGCTCGAACTGCCGCATGCGCTGGGTCGTCAGATCGTGGACGACACCGAGCGCGGCCGGGTAGTCCACGCCGAAGAAGTTCTGCACGACGAGTACGGCGTTGTGGATCTCGCCCTCGTACTCGATCTCCTTCTGGTACGAGAAGATGTCGTTGAGGAGGCAGGCGTAGTCGACGGCGGCGTTCTCCAGCGAGCGCACCGGGCCGCTGCGGTAGACCTCGGGCGGGATCGCCGGGCCGTGGCCCATGCGGCACAGGCTCAGGGTGAGGTCGGAGCCGAAGGTCGAGCGCCGCATCTCCAGGTAGTCGACCGGGTCGGGGACGCGGTGCTGCGCCTGGTTGGACAGCTCCCACACCCAGCTCTCGGTCATGGTGTCCACGGCCGCCTTGAGGGTGCGCCGCTGGTCGGGCGTCATCTCCGCCGTCGTGCGCGCCCACAGGTCGGTCAGGCCGCGCTCCATGGCGCTCGCCGGGACGACGGCCGGTTCGCCCTCGACCGGCATGCAGGCGGAGAGCCGGGCCGTGGTCAGCCGGGCGGCGGCCAGGTCCCGGCGGTGGCCGTGGACCAGGGGGTAGTAGTCGTCGCCGTACGTGCCCCAGGCGAGCCACTGGGCACTGAGGTCGAGGGCCTCCGGGGTGGCGTCCGGGTCGATGCCGGCGGAGCAGAGCGCCAGGTCGTACGCGGCGAGCTTGTCCTCGTCCCAGACGCCCTCGCCGAGGATGCCCGTGCGGTGCGACCAGGTGACGAGGTTGCGGCGGGCGGTGTCCAGATGAGGGCTCAGCGCCGGCTCGTACGGCATGTGGAAGTCGGGCAGCCGGGACGGGCCGACCTTCTGGAACGGCACGTGCGAGTGCGCGCGCAGACGTTCCGCGGCGGCCGCGGCGAGCAGCGCGCCGACGTCGGCGGCGGAGGTGCCGGGACCGCCCGGCGGCTGCCAGGGGGCGGCGGACCGGGCCCCCTCGTTCATGTAGCGGCTGGAGCGCAGGTGCCATTCGTGGCCGCCGGACTGCCAGTCCTGGAGTCCCTTGGTGTAGGCGGCCACCGCCGCGGCCTCGGCGGGTGCGAGCCTCTTCTCCAGGGCGACGGCGGGCACTTCGGTGAGCGCGGTGTGCTCGAACTGGTGCAGACGTGAGGTGAGGATGTCGTTGACGGTCTCGGCGGCCTCCTGGGTGGTGCAGCCGAAGAAGGTCTCCAGTACGAGGACGCCGTTGCTGTTCTCGCCCTCGTCCTCGACCTCACGCTGGTAGGAGAAGAGGTCGTTGCGCAGGTGGACCGCGTCGGAGAAGGTCTCCATGAGCACCCTGAGCGGCCGGGTGCCGGCGACGGCGGCGGGCACCTCGGCGGTCGCGTACTCCACCAGTCCCGCCGACCAGGGGGCGCCGCCCACCTTGCGGCGCATCTCGATGTACTCGACCGGGTTGGCGATCCGCCCCTCGTTGATGTTGGACAGTTCCCAGAGGGACTCGTTGAGCAGGTGCTCGGTGGCGACGGAGAAGCGGCGGCGCCAGTCGACGGACATCGTCGGCACCGTGCGCCGCCACAGGTCGGCGAGGCCCCCCTCGACCGGGTTCTCCGGCTCCGGCACGGGCGTGGCGGGGTCGAGCGGCATGAACAGGGGCAGGCGGTCCAGGTGGGCCTTTCCGGCGGCGCGGTCCTGAGTGCGTTTGTACATGTCCAGGAAGTGGTCGTCGAAGAAGAACACCCACACGTACCAGTCGGTGATCAGGGAGAGGGCCGGTCCGTCGCAGTCGGGGTGGGTGTAGGCGCACAGGAGCCCGTAGTCGTGCGCCTCCAGGTCCGCCTGCTCCCAGATCCCGGAGCCCTCCAGCATGCCCATCTCGCGCGCCCACGCCGTCGAGTGGGCGCGTGCCTCGTCGAGGTGCGGGTTGAGCCGCGCGGGATACGGCATGTAGAAGTGCGGGAGTTCGAACGGCTGCGTCATGGCGGGGCCCTACCCGGCGCCCTGGAGCGCCATCCGGGGCGCGGCGCATGATCACACCATCGCGTGAAATGCCATGGAAAGGGACAACTGTCCAGAGCGCTGGTGTCGTTGGCCGCCCGTGACCTCGGTGTGCGCCGCCACGCCCGTCCGCGCTCTTGCCGGGCGCCCCCGGCGCAGGCCACGGTTGGAGCGTGACGACCTTGCCGCGAGCGGACGGGGGCGGGCCGGCGTGAGCGTGCCCGAGGCCCCGCCGGTGCCCGATGTCTTCGACCCGCGCCGGTACGCCGCCGGGGTGCCCTACGCCGACTACCGCGTACTGCGCGACCACCACCCGGTGGCCTGGCAGGACGAGGCGGAGGTGCTGGGCTGGCCGGCCGGCCCCGGGTTCTGGGCGGTGACCCGGCACGCCGACGTGGTGCGCGTACTCAAGGACCCGGCGACGTACTCCTCGCGTCTCGGCGCCACCCAGATCCGGGACCCCGACCCGGACGACCTGCCGTTCATCCGGCGCATGATGCTCAATCAGGACCCGCCGGACCACGGCCGGCTGCGGCGGATGGTGAGCCGTGCGTTCACACCGGGCCGCGTAAACCGGTTCGCGGCGGTCGCGCGGGAGCGGGCGCGCACGCTGCTCGCGCGGGCGCTTCGACAGGCGCGCTCGGGCGACGGCACGGTCGATCTGGTGGCCGCCGTCACCGACGAGTACGCCCTGCTCAACCTGGCCGACCTGCTGGGCGTTCCGGAGAGTGACCGGCGGCTGCTGCTGCACTGGACGCAGCGGGTGATCGGCTACCAGGACCCGGACGAGGCCGCTCCGCCGGTGCTGGACGGAACGGACAGGCCGGTGAATCCGCGGTCGCCGGCCTCGCTGCGGGACATGTTCGAGTACGCCCGGCAACTGGCCGCGTTCAAGCGGCGGTCCCCGGCGGACGACATCCTGACGACCCTCGCCCACGACGAGGATCTCGCCGGCGCCGAGCTGGAGATGTTCTTCTTCCTGCTCACCGTCGCGGGCAACGACACCGTGCGCAGCGCGGCCCCCGGCGGGCTGCTGGCGCTGATGGAGCACCCGGACGCCTACCGGCGGCTGCGTGCCGGGGAGATGGAACTCGACCCGGCCGTCGAGGAGTTGCTGCGCTGGCATCCGCCCGTGCTGACCTTCCGGCGGACGGCCGCGCGGGACACCGAGCTGGCGGGCCGCCGGATCCGGGCGGGCGAGAAGGTCGTGGTGTTCCACGCCTCCGCCAACCGTGACGAGCGGGTCTTCGCCGATCCCGGGCGGCTGGACCTCACCCGCGCGCCCAACCCGCACGTCTCCTTCGGGGACGGCCCGCACGTCTGCCTGGGCGCCCATTTCGCCCGGCTGCAACTGCGGCTGCTGCACGAGGAGGTGCTGCGCGTCCTGCCCGGCCCGCGGCCGGCCGGTCCGGCCCGGCGGCTGGTGTCCAACTTCATCAACGGCGTCAAGTCACTGCCCGCGCACCTGGCTTGACGCGTTCACCTGGATCAGCGCGTGGGTGCCGGCGGTGCGCCAGCGCTGTTCCTCCGCGGCGACCAGCGCGGCCTCGGTGGCCGCGGTGAGGCCGGTGATCACGTCGGACTTCAGGGTGCGCAGGGCGGCGACCGGGCCGGGGAAGCCGGCGGTCGCGGCCTGGAAGGACGTGGTCGGCGGCCACCTCCGGTCGCCCACCAGACGGCGGTAGTTGAGGTCGCCCTTGACGACGGTCAGGGTGGCCGGGGCGAACTCGGCCCGCAGGTCGTCCGGCAGGTCGGCGTACGGCAGCGGGGAGCTGGAGAAAGGGTGGGCGCGCACCGTGACCCGCCCGTCGGCCATGGCAGCCCAGAGCAGCCGCCCGTACTCCCCCGCCGCTCCGGGCGCCGCGACGAGCCGCCGCAGGGCGTCGACGACGTCGGCGGTGGTGGCGTCGGAGACGTAGTACGGGTACGGCTTGACGTGCAGCACCGCCCGGCCGATCCGGCCGGCGCCGAGCAGGTGGGCGATCAGCAGCAGATCGGGGACGAGTTCGCGGCCCGCGTTGTCGGCGACCAGGCAGAGCGTGCCGGTCCCGGAGGGCGGCAGCAGCGACCACAGGGTCTCGCTGTCGTCGGCGACCAGAGCCGGCACCGGTCCGGCGTCCCCGGCGTCCCCGGCGTCCCCGGCGTCCCCGGCGTCCCCGGCGTCCCCGGCGTCCCCGGCGGAGAGACGGAAGCCGAGGTCGGCGCGGTTGCCCCAGAGCGAGCCGTGCAGCAGGGCGCGGGCCCGGTCCGGCTCCGGCCGGTGGCGGAGCGCGTCGAGCGCGGCCAGTTCCTCGCCGGTCTCCGGGGCGTCGAGTTCGGCGCGCTTGAACGGGCGGAAGGGATCGACGCCCTGCCAGGGGCCGGGGCCGAAGTAGCCGACGGCCTCGAGCAGCAGGCGGTAGAAGTAGCTCTCGGACCACAGCCACGGCACCTCGAACCAGGACCGTCCCACGTGGTCGTCCAGGCCCCAGGCACGCCACCGCTCACGGTCGCCCGCGTCCTCGGGCAGCGGTTCGAGCACGCCGTCGACGCAGCTCTTCAGCAACTCGTCCAGCGCCCGGTGCTGCCCGGGACCGTAGGGGAAGGCGTCCCGTACCCGCCGGATGATCGCGGGGTGCCGCTCGGCCAGCACACTGTGCGGGAACGAGCCGGGTTCGTTCGCCAGCAGCACGGGCGCGGCGGGGGTGTCTGGCATGCCCGTCACCGTATCGCGCTGGTCAGCCGGTTCTGATCTCCCGCTCGAGCTGCGTGGCGAGGGTGAGGTAGCGGGGGCGGCGGTGCACCGGCACCACGCCCCTGATCATGAGGTGCCACATCTCGGCCACGCGCCGGGGCAGCCGTCCGACCGGTTCGAGGGAACGGCCGGCGACCCGGGTGCCGATGAAGAAGCAGACGAGGGAGTGCGCGACGACACCCACGTCTGTCTCGGGGTGCACATCAGCCTCCCGGACAGCACCGGTGAACTTGCGGCCGGCGAACTCCAGCCACTCGGTGAACGGATGCCGCATGGGCGGCCGCACGGGGACGTCCGTGGTGGCGAGTCGCAGTCCGGCGCGCGGCACCGGGTCCTCGACGGCGAGCCGGGCGACGGCGAACGTGGTGCGCATCAGGGACTCCAGCGAGGAGTAGCCGCGACCCTCGACGTCGTCGACGACCTTCTGCGCGGCCCTGGACTGGAGGTCGAGGATGGCGTGGGCGAGATCCTCCTTGGCGGCGAAGTGGAAGTACAGCGCCCCCTTGGTCACCTTCGCATGCCCGACGATGTCGCTCAGACTGGTGCATTCGTAGCCCTGCCGGTCGAACAGGTCGGCGGCGGCCGTGATGATCGTCGACCGTGTCTGCTCTGCACGTAACTGCCTCGCCATCGAATGACCCCTCCTCGCGGCTCAACCGAACGGGACACGCGGTTTGTTTTGCCCCCCGCATACGATAACTCACGGAGTGCCGACGGGAGTCGGCCGGGCGGAAATTTACCGAGGACGGTTTTCGTCCAGCCGCACGACCCCCGTACCCGCCTTGCGTTCCGCAAACGATCTCCGTCGGGGAAGCGCCTGTTCCGCTACTTCGACGGTTCCCGGAAGCCAAGCACCGGCATGGACAGCGACGTTGAGTGGCACGCCATCGACCGGACGGCTCATCGGTCGGCCGCCGGGCGAGGGCGCACCCGAAAACAGCCGACGCGGTCTGTACTGAACGCGGCGGACGCGTCTCCCGTACTGGATGCGGCAGACCTCGTTCCCGCGCCCGCCGAGGAGGCGTCCCGGATGACTCGGATGACCGCCCGCCTGAGCGTCACGGCGGCCGCCGCGGTGGCCCCGCTCCTGCTCCTGCCATGGGTGGCTGGGTCCGCCCAGGCCCACGGCGCCCCCACGGACCCGGTCAGCCGGGTGTACGCCTGCTCGCCCGAGGGCGGCGCCGCGAACCGGTCCGCGGCCTGCGGGGCCGCTGTCTCCGCGAACGGCGCTCCGTTCACCGCGTGGGACAACCTGCGCGTGGCGGGCGTGGCCGGCCGGGACCGGCAGGTGATCCCCGACGGCAGGCTGTGCAGCGGGAACCTGCCCGCCTACCGGGGGCTCGACCTGCCCAGGGCGGACTGGCCGGCGACCCGGCTGACCCCGGGCGTCCGGCTGACGATGACGTACGCCTCGACGATCGCGCACACCGGCACGTTCCGGCTGTACCTCACCCGGCCCGGCTACGACCCGACGAAGCCGCTGACCTGGTCCGACCTGCCCACGCGCCCCTTCGCGGAGATCAAGGACCCACCCCTGACGAACGGGGCGTACCACCTCCGGGCCACCCTGCCGAAGGACCGGACGGGGCGTCAGATGCTGTACACGATCTGGCAGAACAGCAGCACTCCGGACACCTACTACTCGTGCTCCGACGTGGTGTTCCCGGAGAAGGCCGGTGCGGCGGCGAAGGCCACGAAGACCGCCGGGGCCCCGGAAGCACCGGCGAGCTCGCGGCCCACACGGACGCCGTCCGCCCGGCCCTCGGCGCCGGCGTCGGCTCCCGCCGGAGCGCCGGGCACCCCGTCGGTCGACGCCGGTGACGGCACGCCGGTGGCCGAGGCGACCCGCGCGGACGCGGGCCCCTCGGCTCCGTTGGTGGCGGGCGGCGCCGCCGCGGTGCTGGTGCTCGTCGCGGGCGTGGTCCTGGTCCCGCGTCTACGCCGGCGCTGAACGCCGTTTACCCGGTCCTCAGTTGACGTAGAGCCGGGCGCCGGCGTCGGTGACAGGCGCGTACTTCGCGGTGAAGTAACCGTTGGCGAAGCACAGGGACGAGCCGGAGAACTTGGTGAACTGCTGGTTGGTGAAGGCGATGCTGCTGTCGCTGTTGCTCGCCGTGCCGGTCAGGCTCGCCGCCCGGTAGACGCAGGTGACGCTGCCGAGCAGGGTGCGCAGCTTGACCGTGGTCTGGATGGTGGAGCCGCTGGGCGGTGAGACGGTGAGGGTGCCGGCGGAGGTGACCGTCGCGGTGTAGGGCAGGTTGTCGACCACGATGCTGCTGACGCCCAGCACACCGGTGACGTTGCTGGTGCAGCTACTGGCGTCGAAGCTGTGGCCGGTGACCGACTCGGTGGCCGTACCGGGGGCGGCCGGGTTGTCGGCGACCGTCGCGGTGAACTGCGAGGTCGTGCAGCTCACGCCGCTGGTGCCGGTGGCGCTCGAGTAGAGCGTGGCGGAGGTGCCGGCGGCCAGCGGTGCGGTCAGGGTGTCGCCGACCGCGGCGGCGGTGCCGCCGGTGCTGCCCGTGGTCAGGACGGCGCTGCCGGCCGCGGCGGACGGGACGGCGGCGGCGACGGTGAGCGCGGTGGCGGCTCCGGCCAGGGCGAGGAGGGTGCGCTTACGCATGCGGGTGCCTCGTTTCGAAGTGGGGGTGATGTGGGGTGAGGTGGGGGGTTGAGGGTGCCGTCGAAAGGGATGGGGCCTGGCGGCGTGCCGGGGCGTGACGCCCCTCCGGTACGCCGCCGTTGCCGGTCCGTGACGCCTTCTCCGTACGTGACGGACCGGCAGCGGCGGCCGACCGGTGAACCGGCGCGGGGCCGGGAAAGGGCCTGCCGACCGGGTCGGACGGCCGGACCACGGCAGGGCAGGACAAGGCGGTGCGCGAATGGCGGTGGTGCGTACCGGGCCGGCGCGATGCCGGGCGGAGCGGTGTTCGGAAGAGGCCGGGAACGCGGACGATGCCGCTCGGCGGATCCGGCGCCACGGATCCAGGGGAAACCAGGCAGAGTTTTAGACCTGATGGGCCATCAACGTCAAGAGCTGGAACGGCAGTTGCCGTTCGATCGCACCGTCGACACCCTATTTTCACAACTCCCTTGACCCTTCAAAGTAACCGGCGGTAACTTCCGAGGAGGCTACTGACGCGTAACGAGAAAGCCCTTGCATCCGCCGGGAGTGCGAGGAGGCGTACGCGCGACAGCCCCGTCCGCGCCAGGACACCACGCCACTGGAGCCCGATCCGCATCGATCCATGCCCATGGGAGCAGACACATGGCCTCGTCACCGGACGTCTCGTCCGCCGGCAACACCCCCGAGAACACCGCAAGCGGTTCCCCCGAAGCACCGGACACCCCCAGACGGGGGCGGGTCCGGGCGCGCAGGGCCGCGCTGATGGCGGTGCCGGCCACCCTGGTCGCCGCCGGCCTCGCGATCCTGACCGCGCAGGGAGCGCTGGGCGTGCAGTTCGCCATCTCCGGCATGCCGTTCGTGGTGACCGCGGACAAGCTCGAGGGCACCGGGTTCGAGCAGTTCGGCGCGCTGGACAACATGATCGAGAACAGCCCGAACCAGGGGGACACGGGCGGCCAGGAGCTGGTCGTCACCTCGGTGGTGAAGGACGGCACCCTGACCAACCTCTGCCAGAGCGTCGACCTCGGCGGCATCCAGCTCGTGCTCACCGCCGGCGGCGGCTCCAAGCCGGTCAGCGTGTCGAACCTGGCCATCGACTCCGACGACATCAAGGGCAACGCCACGTTCGACGGCATCGAGATCGGCCGGGACGCCAGCACCTTCGACAAGGCGGGCGTCCAGGGCCCCGAGGGCGTCTACGGACAGCAGGCCGACAAGGTCGTCATCACCGAGCTGTACCAGCACAACTACGCGGCCACCGCCGCCGTGTTCAAGCTGCCGAACCTGCACATGCGGTTCGACGGCGACGGCTGCCCGCGGTGAACCGCTTCCGGCAGTGGAGGGGGCGCCGGCCGTTCGCGGGCGGCCTGCTGCTGGTGCTGGGCGGTGCCGAGATCCTGGTGACCATGAAGGCGCCGCTCCCGGTGATCCTGCACATCGGCATGCAGGGCCTGGCGGGCTATCTGCTGCCGGTGCTGATGATGATCTGCGGTCTGCTGATCCTCTTCAGCCCGGGCCAGCGCCTCTTCTACTCCCTCACCGGGATCCTGCTGTCCCTGGGGAGCTGGCTGACCTCGAATCTGGGCGGCTTCCTCGTCGGCCTGCTCCTCGGTGCCGTGGGGAGCTGCCTCACCTTCGGCTGGCTGCCCGACCAGCCGCCCCGGGTGAGCCGCCGCCGGCGCCGTGAGGAGGCGGGGGCGGCGGCCCAGGGCGCCGGAGAACCGGTGCGGGCCTCCGGGGAGCCGGTGTAGGCGCCGGGGGTCAGCTCAGGCCGGCGGAGTCCAGCCAGGCCTTGGCCACGTCCAGCGGGTCCTTGTTCTGCGACTGCACCTGGGTGTCCAGATCCAGCAGGGTCGCCGTGTCCAGCTTGGCGGAGACGGCGTTGAGCGCGTCGACGCCCTTCTGGGAGAGTTCACCCTTGCGGACGAGCGGCTGCACGTTCTCGAAGCCGAAGAGGTTCTTCGGGTCCTGCAGGACGACGAACTTCTCCTTGGCGATCGTCGGGTCCGTGGTGAAGATGTCCGCGGCCTGCACGGCGTTCTTCTTCAGCGCGGCCTGGGTGAGCGGGCCGCCCGCGTCCAGCGCCTTGAAGGACTTGAACTGGAGCCCGTAGACGGACTTGAGGCCGACCAGGCCCTGCCGACGGGTCTGGAACTCCGGCGAGGCGCCGATGGCCAGGTCCTTCGCCACGTCCTTCAGGTCGGCGATCGAGGACTTCTCGCCGAGGCCGTACTTCTTGGCGGTGGCCGCGTTGACCGTGATCGAGTCCTTGTCCTCGGCGGGCGAGGGGTCCAGCAGGGTCAGCTTCGAGTGCAGCTTGGCCTCGATGGCCGAAGTGGTCGCCTCCAGCGTCTTCGGAGCGGCCTTCGGGTCCAGATAGGCCAGCAGGGCGCCGTTGTACTCGGGCAGGACGGTGACGGAGCCGTTCTTGAGCAGACCGTAGGTGGTCTCCCGGCTGCCGATGTTCGGCTTGTAAGTGACCTTGATTCCCTTGGCCTTGAGGGCTTCGCCGTAGATGTCCGCGAGCAGGATGCTCTCGGCGAAGTTGTTGGATCCGACGACGACGCTGTCGCCACTCGCGTTGCTGTCCGTCAGGGGGTTGTCGGCCTTGCCGTCGGAGGAGTTGCATCCCGCCAGCAGCGCCGTCGCCGCCGCGAGGGCGACAACGGCCGCGCCTCGGTTCCTCCGGATGGACCTGCTGATGCGGTTGGTGGAAGTCACTCACCGATCCAATCCAGCCGGTTCTGACTCAGTCAAGTGATCTCGGGTCACCGATTGGCTTCGATCCGCGACCGGTTGAGGGCGCATGGTGACGGATACCGACTCAGCCGCTCCTGCGCACCCCCGGCGAGACCGCGATCCGGGACACGGCCCAGAACACCCCCAGGGTCGCCAGCGCCATCCCGACGACCAGGGTGGCGCCGCCGACGACCTTCTCGTAGTCCCTCTGCGCCAGTCCGTCGATGATGTACCGGCCGAGGCCGCCGAAGCTGACGTAGGCGGCGATGGTGGCCGTGGAGACGACCTGGATGGCCGCCGTCCGCAGACCACTGAGGATCAGCGGCAGCGCCACCGGGAGTTCCACCTGGAGCAGGATCCGCGCCTCGGGCATCCCCATGCCCCGCGCGGCGTCCACCGGCGGCGGGTCGACGGAGCGGACCGCCTCGTAGGAGGTGACGAGGATCGGCGGTACGGCGAGCGCCACCAGCGGGATCATCACCGGCAGCAGACCGAACCCGAGCCAGGTGAACATCAGCACCAGCAGGCCGAAGGTGGGCAGCGCCCGGGCCGCGGTGGCGATGGACGCGAGGGCGTTGCCGCCGCGGCCGTGGTGACCGGTGACGAGTCCGACGGGCAGCCCGATCGCGGCGGCGATCCCGACGGCCTCCAGGGAGTACAGGATGTGCTCGCCGAACCGGGTGGGGATGCCGTCCTGGCCGTGCCAGTGGGCACCGTCGCCGAAGAAGGCGTGGGCGAAGTCGAATACGTTCACCGGGTGACACCCTTCCGCGGCATCCAGGGAGTCAGCAGGGCACGGACCAGGACCAGCGCGGCGTCCACGAGGATGCCCAGCACCGCGGTGGTCAGCACGGAGTTCACCGCGAGCGGTGGCCGGTGGTAGATCTGGGCGTCGTTGAGCAGGTTGCCGAGCGCGCCCTGGTTGCCGATCAGCATGCCGATGCTGACGAGGGAGATGCTCGACACGGCCGCGACCCGCAGGCCCGCGATGATGGCCGGCACGGCGATGGGCAACTGCACCTGCAGATAACGCCGTACGGGCCCCAGGCCCATGGCGGTGGCGGCGGCCAGGGTCTCCGGCGGCACCGAGCGGACGCCGTCCACGATCGCGGGGACCAGCACCACCAGGCTGTACACCGCCAGCGGGATCATCACCGTGGTCTCGGTCATGCCGGTGTAGTCGATGAGGAGCACGAAGAACGCCAGCGACGGGACGGCGTAGAGCACGGTGGTCACGCCGAACACGGGCGCGTAGAGCCAGCGGAACCGCACGCAGAGCTGGGCGACGGGCAGCGCGACGAGCAGCCCGGCCAGCACCGGCAGCAGCGCCTCGCGCAGATGCAGGCCGATCAGGCCGAAGTAGCCGTACTGGAGGTCGCTCGGGATGTCGAAGAAGCCGTTCATCGCACGGCCTTCGCGTCCTGGCGGTCCTCGGTGTGGGCGGCGCGGATCGCCTCGCCGATGGCCTGCTGGGAGACCACGCCGACGGCACGGCCCTCGCCGTCCACCGCCACGGCCCAGCCGGACGGTGACAGCACGGCCCCGTCGAGCGCGGTGCGCAGCGAGTCGGTGCCGGGCAGGAACGGCCGGCCGTACGGCAGCAGCCGGTCCCGGTCGATCCGCCCGGCGGTGAGCTCGTCCGGCGCGCCCCAGCCCAGCGGCCTGCCGTCGGCGTCCGTCACGAGGCGGTAGGGCGCCGGGCCACCGGAGGCCAGCCGCTCGGCGTCGGCGTCGAGCGGGACGACGGGCCGGGTCTGCAACTCCAGTCCGGCGGAGGAGAAGAAGGACAGCCGGCGGATACCCCGGTCGGCACCGAGGAAGTCCTCCACGAACGGGTCGGCGGGGGCGCTGAGCAGTTCGGCGGGCGGGGCGAACTGGGCGAGCCTGCCGCCGGTGCGCAGTACGGCGACCGTCGTGCCCAGCTTGATCGCCTCGTCGATGTCGTGGGTGACGAAGACGATGGTCTTGCCCAGTTCGTTCTGGATGCGCAGGAGTTCGTCCTGCAGTCCCTTGCGCACGACCGGGTCGACGGCGGAGAAGGGCTCGTCCATCAGCAGCACCGGCGGGTCGGCGGCGAGGGCCCGGGCCACGCCGACCCGCTGCTGCTGGCCGCCGGAGAGCTGGTACGGGTACCGCTTGGCGAGCGAGGTGTCGAGCCCGACCCGCTCCATCAGCTCCGCCGCCCGGGCGCGCGCCTTCTGCTTGCCCCAGCCGAGCAGGCGGGGCACGGTGGCGATGTTGTCGACGATGGTGCGGTGCTGGAAGAGACCGGCGTTCTGGATGACGTACCCCATCGAGCGGCGCAGGGTGTTGACCGGCTGCCGACGGATGTCCTGGCCGTCGAGGAGGATGCTGCCCTCGGTGGGCTCGACCATCCGGTTGATCATCCGCAGCGTCGTGGTCTTGCCGCAGCCGGAGGGGCCGACCAGGACGGTGATCGCGCGGTCCGGGATGTCGAGGGAGAGTCGGTCGACGGCCACCGTGCCGTCCGGGTATCGCTTGGTGACTGCGTCGATCCGTATCAAGACGTTGCGTACCCTTCGGTTCTGGCGAAGCCCTGGCCGTTGCCGGGAAAGTCTAGACGTCGGGCGTTACGGCACGTCGGCGGGCGAGTGCCCACCTCCCGGACAGTTCCCCTGGCCACGCGGATCCCTCACCATGGAGGTCCGGGCATGGGGGAGGGGGCGGTCGGTGCGGGTGGAGAGGGTCGACGCGTTCGTACTGACGGCGATCGAGTGCGAGTACCTGGCCGTCGTCGGTCATCTCGAACCCGGCCGTGACAGGCGCACGGCCGACGGCGCGGTCCACGAGACCGGCCGCTTCGCCGGGCACCACGGCCGGCTCACCGTCGGCGTGCAACTCGCGGGACCGGGCAACGAGTTGGCGGCGGTGCTGGCCGAACGGGCGGTGGCCCGGCTGCGCCCCTCGGTCCTGCTCCTGGTGGGGGTCGCGGGCGGCCGCAAGGACGCGCGGCTCGGGGACGTGGTCGTGGCGGACACCGTCTACGGCTACGAGAGCGGCCGGGACGAGCGGGACGCCTTCCGGCCCCGGATCAAGTCCTGGCCGTCGGCATTCGCCCTGGTGCAGCGGGCCCGGCTGGTCGCGGCCGACCGGCGCTGGCAGGGCCGTATCGCGCCACCGCCCGAGGAGACGCCGGCCGCGTACGTCGGTGCGCTGGCCGCCGGTTCGAAGGTGGTCGCGCACGCCGAGTCGGCGTCCGGCAGGCTGCTCGGCGAGGTGGCGGGCGACACGCTGGCCGTGGAGACGGAGGGGCTCGGCCTGCTCACCGCGGCCAGGATCAACCCGCGGGTGCAGGCCCTCGTCGTCCGGGGCGTGTCCGACCTGCTGGGCGACAAGGACGCGGCCCACGACACCCACTGGCAGCCGGTCGCCGCGCGCCACGCGGCCGCGTTCGCTTTCGAGCTGCTGGCCTCTCTGGACGCCCCGGCCCCACCGGCGCGAGCGCCCCGGGCGGCGGCCCTGTCGACCCGGCAACTGGGCGAGCTGACGACCCTGCTGCTCGACGTGCCGGGCATCGGCGCGCCCGCCGCCTGGCAGCACCTCCTGGACGCCCTGCCCGGCATCGGCGTGCTCACCAGCCGCCAGCACAGCGTCCGCCTGGAGGCGCTGTCGCTGCTGCGGACCTGCGAGTCGATGCGGGGGTGGGAGTCGCTGATGGAGGCATTGGACGCGCTGTGGCCCGGCACACCGGCGGTCGAGGAGGTACGGAGCTACCTGACGATCCTTCAACTTCTTTAAATGACAGGCCTGTTGGGAAACTGAACGGTTGCCGGGCGTTCACCTGAATCGCTTGGCCCGGGCCGAGGGCTGTGGAAGAGTGCACGGCCACGAAGGGATGAGAGATGACTGCCTACGGGGGCGGCGGTCTCGGACTCGTACGGGAGTTTGCGGAAGCCTTGGGCAGGTGTGCGAGCTTACAGGAGCGCGGCTCGCGGGCGCTGTGCCTGCGGCTCATGGCCAAGGAGCTCGGCACGCCTCCGCCGGTCCGGGAGTACGACGTGGCGCACTACTTCCTCCTGGAACTCGCCTCGGTCTGCCTGGAGAACCCGAGGACGATGCGGGCGCTGCTGGAGGCGCTCAGGGCGTTCAACGAGGACGTCGACGAGATCAGGGCGCTGACCGACGACCTGCTCGCCGACCCCGCACTCCCGGTCGACGAGGTCCTCTCGCTGCGGCCGCTGCTCGACGGGCTCGCGCCGCCCAACCTGCCCTCGCTGTGCCGCAGAGCCGTCGCCGACCTGCGGCCGGTTCCCCCCTACCCCGACGCCTGGAGCGCCTTCGAGGGGCTGAGCCGGCTCAACGCGCGCCCGGACGGGCTGCCACCCACCCTGGCCTTCGTCGAGTACGTGGCCGCCGAGGCCCCGCACGACCGTAGCTTCACGCTGCGGGCCTGGAACGACACCCAGGCGCAGGCCCTGTCCCTGCTCACCGAGCTGCGCAGCCTGCGGCAGCAGGCCGCGTACGCGTCCAGCCCCGAGCCGGGCAACGCCTACCTGGTGGTGCGGCTGCTGCGCAGGGAGGAACCGGGGCGCTATCTGCTCACCTCGTGGCGCCACTACGACCCGGACGCCCCGGACTCCTGGCGTCCACGTCAGGAGGGGAGCGTGGAGGTGACACCGGCCGAGGCGGAACGCGAGGTCGAGCGGCTGGTGTTCGCGGCCGACGAGGACTGGGCCCGGGACGCCGACCGCATCCACGTGGAGTTCCTGCTGGGCACGGACGATCTGACACTGCCGGTGCACCGCTTCCGCACCGAGCTGGACAGCGATCCGGTGTCGTACTTGAGCGTCGGGTACTGCGTCGTCGTACGCAGCCTGCAGCGCAGCCGGACACCCCGCTGGTACCGGCCCTGGCGGCAGCGCTGGACGGCCGTCCGGGACACGCCCGAGCTGGCCCGCCCGCTGGTGGTGGGCGGACCACGGCCCGAGGACCCGCGGCGCGGGGACGTCTCCGGACTCGACGCCCGTCTGAAGGGGGACAGGTCGGTCGGCTGCCTCGTGCTGTCCCGGCCGCCGGAGGGTGCCGGCGAGGGGGCGCAGGAAGCACTCGTGGCCCTGAGATGCGGGGTACCCGCCCTCCTTTGGGATTCACGGGACGCACGTGACCTGAGCACACCGCCCGACGTTGTGCAGTCCGACAACGCGTTGCTACGCGACCTTTCAGGGCTCCGCGAGGCCGTGACAGAATTGCGAACCGAAGCCCACGGGGGTTCCTTGAACGGCCGCGACGATCATCCGGGGCACCATCTGGTACTCCTGTGGGACGACCCGACGAGGCCGGTCGAGAGCCCTCAGCCGTTGACGGGACCGGACCAGGGGGTGGACGGTCGATGACCGGCGCTGCCCAATTCGAGGGGAACGGCACGGGGGCCGGCTCCGCGCGCCTTCCGCGGCCTTGGTGGATCTACCGGGGCACCGGCCTGCCGCTGCACGACATCGAGCTGGCCGACGTACTGCCCGGGGCACCGCCCTGGCGGACGTTCACGGGTTCCTCCGGCTCCGCCTCCGCGGACGGGGACGGCGGGGCGCAGGCGCCGGTGGAGCCGCCCGCGCCGCCGCAGGACGAGGCCGAGCTGCGGCGCAGACTCGGGGCGACCCGCGAGGGCATGGTGGCCGACCCCACCGAGGTCGACCTGGTGAACGCGGCGCTGATCCTGCGCCGTCCGCTGCTGGTCACCGGGCGCCCCGGCACGGGCAAGTCGTCGCTGGCCTACCGGATCAGCCGCGAGCTGGGGCTGGGACGGGTGCTGCGCTGGCCCATCACCTCCCGGACCACCCTCACCTCCGGTCTGTACCGATACGACGCCGTGGGCCGGATCCACGCGGCGGCCACCTCGGACTCCCGGGCCGCGGCCCCGGCCGTCGCGCCCTCCGGCGACGGTGACGCGCCGTCGTCCGACATCGGCTCGTTCCTCGAACTCGGTCCGCTGGGAACGGCCCTGCTGCCCCACGCGCTCCCCCGGGTGCTGCTGGTCGACGAGTTCGACAAGAGCGACATGGATCTGCCCAACGACCTCCTCGACGTCTTCGAGGCGGGTGAGTTCACCATCCCGGAGCTGGCCCGGCTGCGCGGCCACCGGCCGGTGGTGGAGGTGCGGTCCGACGACCCCGACCGGACGGTCCTGATCCGCGACGGCAGGGTCCGGTGCCGGGAGTTCCCGCTCGTCGTCATCACCAGCAACGACGAACGCGAGTTCCCGCCCGCCTTCCTGCGCCGCTGTCTGCATCTGCACGTCAGGGAGCCCGAGCGGGACCGGCTGGCCGACATCGTGACCGCGCACCTCGGGTCGCGGGACGACGATCCCCGGGTCGCGGAGCTCATCCGGCTGTTCGCCGAGCGCAGCGCGCAGGAGAACGGTCTGGCCACCGACCAGTTGCTCAACTCCATCTGGCTCGCGACGTCCGGCGCCTACTCCCGTGGCGCCGACTGGGAGGCACTGCTGCGGGCCGTCTGGCACCGGCTCGACGGCGTGAGAGAGCCGTGACGCGAGACGGCGGCACCGAAACGACCCCTACGGACCCGGGATCGTTCGGCGCCTCGTGGTCCGAGATCGCCGACGCGCTGATCCTGCTGGCCGTCGGGGCGGGCGAGGGCACCGGCGAACGCGGGGCGGACGGCCCGGAGCCGGCCCGGTCCGAGCCGGAGGCGGCCGAACCGCCGCCGGCCGACGCCCAGGGAGCGGAGGAGGAGCACGGCGCCTCGCCGACCCCCGCGCCGCCCGAGCAGGGCGCCGCCCGGGACGAGGCCGGCCCGCGGACGTACGCCCCGGACCCGGACGGCACCGCGCGGGCCGACGCGCTGCTCGGCGCCCCGGCCGGGCCGGCGCCGGACGGCGTCCCGTCCACCGGCGGTCCGCACGCGCCGGTGCACCGGGCGGCCTGGCCCGCGATCCGGGCCCGTGAGCTGGCCCGGGCGTTACGCCCCTTCAAGCGGGCCACCGCGTCGGCCACGCAGACCGAGCTGGACGAGGAGGCGACCGCGGAGTCCACGGCGCTCAGCCTCCGCTGGGTTCCACAGTTCCGGCCGCTGCGGGAGCGGTGGATGGACGCCGTGCTGGTCGCCGACGTCAGTTCGTCGATGACCGTGTGGCGGCGCACGGTGTCCGACTTCGAGCAGGTCCTGCGGCACACCGGCGCGTTCCGCGACATCCGGGTGCACACCCTCGACGGTGACCGGATGACCGAGTCCGATCCGCCCTGGCGCGTCGGGCGTTCGCCGCTGACCGTGCGGCTGCCCGACCGGGGGCGCCAGGTGGTGTTCCTGGTGACCGACGGCGTCGGGCCGGGCTGGCGCGGCGGACGGGCGGCCCGACTGCTCGCGGAGTGGGCCCGGCATGCCTCGGTGGCCGTGGTGAACGTGCTGGGCGAGGCCGTGTGGCACCGCACCGGCCTGCCCGCGCACCTGGCCCGGGTCCGCGTTCCGGGGCCCGGCGCGCCCAACAGCACCTGGCAGGTGCGCGGCGGCACGGACACGGCGGTCGTCCCGGTGCTGGAACTGGCCCCGGCGTGGCTCGGCCGCTGGGCCCGGCTGGCCACGGGGCTGGCGGCCGGCGCGCACGACGTGTGGGTGACCTCCCCCGGTGCGGGCCGCCACCCGGACCCGGCCGCCGTTCCGGAGCCTCCGCGGGACCCGATGGAACGGGTCTCGCGGTTCCGGGCCGACGCGAGCCCGGCGGCCTGGGAACTGGCCGCGCGCCTGGCCGCGATCCCGCTCAACATTCCCACCATGGAACACCTGCTCCGGACCGGCGGAGCGCGTACCGGACCCGGCGAACTGGCCGAGGTCATGCTGGGCGGCCTGCTGCGCAGGGTCGGCACCGACCCGCTCGACGAACTGGACGTCGCCTACGAATTCCACGACGGTGTGCGGGAGTTGATGCTCTCGGCGGCCGAGTCGAGGGACGAGACCCGCTACCTGCTGCGCAGCACCCTGGAGCGGCTGGGCCGCAAGTGGCAGCCGTTGCGGGAACTCGGAGCGCTGCTGGACGACCCGCGGGCCTCCCCGGGTGACCTCCCGTTACCCGAACGGCTCATCCCGTACGCCCACGTTCAGGTGAAGGTGACCAGGGCACTGAGCGGCCCCTATCTGGAATCTTCGCGCGTGCTCCGAAGCCGCTTGGAGCAGTCCACGTCCGCTCTCCCGGCCCAGACCGACCAGTCCGAGGTGATAAACGTGACCAATAGCCGCAATTCGGACACGGATCGACCCCAAGCCGGAGCGGCGAGCGATCGCACGGCGGATGCGCCACCCACCGATATACGCGACTTACCCGACGTACCCGATGATTCGATAAAAGGAGCACCCGTGTCAGTCCCCCTCGTCCGGAGCTCTCCGCCGACGGAGGAGCGTCGGGCCGGAGATCCCGCCGTGTGGAACGTCCAGCCCCGGAACCCGAGTTTCACCGGGCGGGCCAGGGAACTCGCGGCGCTCCACCAGAGACTGACCACCGAAGGGGCGACCGCGGTGCTGCCCGAGGCGCTGCACGGCCTGGGCGGTGTCGGGAAGACGCAGATCGCCATCGAGTACGTGCACCAGCACGCGCCGGAGTACGACGTCATCTGGTGGATCTCCGCCGAGCGTCCGGAGCAGATCCGTCAGTCGCTCACCCAGCTGGGCGCGGCTCTCGGGCTGGAGACGGGCGGCGAGCAGGAGATCACCATCGCGACGGTGCTGTCCGCGCTGGGCTCCGGCCGCCCCTACCGCCGCTGGATGCTGGTCTTCGACAACGCCGAGGACCCCGACACGGTGCGGCGCTTCTTCCCCGCCCAGAACACCGGCAGGATCCTGGTGACCTCACGCAACGCACAGTGGGGCCGCATCGCACGGACGGTCGACATCGACGTTTTCTCCACCGAGGAGAGCATCGAACTCCTCGCCCGGCGCGGACCCGAACTCCAGCGGGAGCAGGCGGCGCGGATCGCCCAGGCCCTCGGCAATCTGCCGCTCGCCCTGGAGCAGGCCGCCGCCTGGCTGTCGGAGACCGGCATGCCGGTCGACGAGTACCTGCACATCTTCGAGGACGAACGCGCGGACCTCGACTCCCAGCGCAGCGAACTCCTCGCCGCCGGCGTCCCCGTGGACTACCCGGAACCGGTCGCCGCCGCCTGGAACATGTCCCTCGGCCGGCTGGCCGAGCGGCACCCCGGGGCCCATCAGCTCCTGCAGGTCTGCTCGTTCTTCGCGCCCGAGCCGATCCCCCGCCGCATCTTCGTGGGAGTGCGCGGCGTCGAGCTGCCCGCCGAGCTGACCCAGGTGCTGCGCAGCCCGGTCAGACTGGGCGAGGCACTCCGGGAGATCAACCGCTACTCCCTCGTCAAGATCAACCACCGGGACAGCACCATCCAGATGCACCGCCTGGTGCGGGCCGTGCTGGTGGGCCGCATGTCCCCGCAGGAGCAGGCGGACATGCGGCACGCCGCCCACATCCTGCTGGCCAACGCCGACCCGGTGGACGTGGCGGCCGGCAACTGGCCCCGCTACGCCGAACTGCTCGTCCACGCCCGGTTCTCCCGCGCCCTGGACTGCGACGACGGCTGGGTGCGCGACATGGTGGTGAACCTCATCCGCTATCTGTACCGCTCGGGCGACCACCTCACCTGCGCGGAGTACGGCCGTGAGGTGGTCGACACCTGGACCGGGCGGCGCGGCGAGGCCGACCTGCAGACGCTCGACGTCGCGGGCACCCTCGGTCACACGCTGCGCGCCCTGGGCCACTTCCGGGAGGCCTCGGAACTCAACGACAGAAGTCTGCGGCTGCTCCGGGAGAGCGTCGGCGAGGACCACCCCGACACCCTCGCCGCCATCGGCGCGGTGTCCCAGAGCACCCAGGTGCGGGGCGACTTCGACGCCTCGGTGAAGCTGGAGGAGGACCGCTGGCGCCGCGCCGTGCGGGTCTTCGAGGACGGCGACCCGACACTGCTGGCCGCCGCCAACGACTACGCGCTCGCCCTCCGGCTGGTCGGCCAGTACACCCGGGCACGGGACATCGACACCCAGGCCCGGGACGCGGCCAACCGCTCCCTCGGCTACGACGCCCTGCTGACCCTGCTCATCACCAGCAACCTCTCCATCGACGTACGGGAGTCCGGTGACTACCTGCGCAGCCGGGAGATGCAGGAGGAGACCCTGCAACGCGTCCGGCACGTCATCAAGGACCGCTCCGCCCCGGTCAGCCTGATCGCCGCCCGCACCCTGGCCGTCGCCCGCCGCAAGGCCGGCGACCACGCCGGCGCGCTGGAACTGAACGAGGAGACCCTGCGCCTGTACCGCGGCAAGTTCGGCGAACGGAACCTCAACGTCGCGGCCACCGTCCTCAACCTCTCCATGGACCTGCGCCAGAACGCCGACCTCGACCGCGCCCGCGCCGTCGGCGTCCAGTGCCTGAACACCCTGCGCGACCTGCTGGGCCCCCGCCACCCCTACGCCCTCGCCGCCGCCGCCGACCTGTCCGTGACCCGCCGGCTGATCGGCGAGGTGGACGAGGCACTCACCGAGGACAAGGACACCTACACGGCACACTGCGCGGTCCTCGGCGAGGAACACCCCGCTTCCCTCGGCATCGCCATCAACCTGGCCAGCGACCACTACGCCCTCGCCGACTACACCGAGGCCCTCACCATCGACGAACGCACACTCCCCCTGTGCCGGGCCCGGCTGAGCGACGACCACCCGGCCACCCTAGCCTGCTCGATGAACCTCTCCCTCGACCTGCGCGCACTCGGCCGCACCGAGGAAGCCCAGCGCCTGCACACCACCACCCTGGAGCGCTACCGCTCCGCCCTCGGCAACAGCCACCCCGCCACCGTGGGCTGCGCCCGCGGCATGCGCGCGGACTGCGACGTCGAGGTGCACCGCTGACCCGCCCCGCCGGGCCACCGCCCGGCGGGGTCGTGCCGGCCCGTCCGGTCAGGCGGGCGGGCCGGTGAGGTCCGCCGCTCGCGCGATGCGGGCGGCGACCGTCTCCGGGGTCTCGGGGCGGCCGCGGCGCAGGAGTTCGCGGTGTACGGCGGCCACCAGTTCGGGGCGGTGCAGCAGGGCCTCCCGGGACGGGCCAACGGGAACGCTGAGGGCCAGGCCGGCCCAGGCGACCGGGTCGCCGGGGTGCTCGGCGACCAGCCGACGGTAGCCGGTCAGGGCCGGACCGCGGTCGCCGGCGGCCCAGGCGTGGTCCGTGTCCGAGGCCCCGACGGCCGCCGGGTCCGCGCGCAGCCGCGCGAAGCGCTCCGGGTCACGGACGCGGATGCGTACCAGCCGGGTCCGGATCTCCGCCGCGACCGGTGCCGTACGGGGGCGGGCTCCGGGGAGGCGGCGCGGTGGCGGCGCGCCGTCGGCGACCGTGTCGGCCCAGGCATCGATGTGCGCCGCGTCGCAGTGCAGTTGGGAGAGCCGGAAGACGATCCGGTGGTCGTCGCGGGCCTCCTGAGCGGCCGAGGCCGCCGCCGCGGGTACGGGTTCCTTCAGCAGGGCGGTGAGGGATCCTTCGACGCCGCGCAGGAAGTGTTCACCGACCTCGGTGAGGTCCGCCTCGGCCCAGAGGGTGCGCAGCCCCTCCTCGACCTGTCCCCTGCGCAGCGCGAACTCCAGGTCGGCCGCCGCGCGTTCGGTGTCCGTGAGGCCGGTCCGTTCGCGGACGGTCTGCCAGAAGGCGGCCACGCCGAGGAACGCGTACACCCCGTGCAGCATCCCGCGCAGCGGTCTGGGGTCGGCGCGCCAGGGCGCGTAGTGGGTCTCCTCCAGGCCGCCGCGCAGCAGCGTGGTCATGTCCATCAGCGCGCTGAGTTTGCTGTGCTGCGCCTCGTGGACCAGGGCCACGGCCAGCTCGACCGGTGTGGCCGGTTTCGTCATCAGCACACCCCCGTACGCCTCGGGGTCGCTGCCGCTGAAGACGTCGGCGGGGCTGCGGTCGGGCAGGGGGGTGATGGCGAGCAGACAGGCCGCGATCCCCTCGGGATCGATGCGGCGCTGCCCGGCGACCAGCGGCCAGGCGGCCTCGAAGAGGCTCTGCCAGTGAGCCGCCTCGGCGTCGTCGAGCCGTTCGACGGGCAGTCGGCGCAGGAAGTGCCGCCACGGGTCCAGGTCGTCCAGCAGCGGCGCGCCGCGCGGCCCGGCGCCGGGCGACCACAGGCGCCGCAGCGCCCACCAGCCGGGGGCGTCCCGGGTGAGGTCGCCAGGTAGGGGGACGGTGCCCGAGGAGCAGCGCACACCGGCGCCCCCGGCGTCCCGGTAGACCTCGGCGACGGGTTCGGCGGGGAGACGGTCGAACCTCGTACAGCCCAGGGACGGGAGCACCACGGCGTTGTCCGTCAGCGGGACGGGGGTACGGAAGGGCACCCCGGCGCCGAGGGCCGCCGCCGCGGCGAGGGAGTGCAGGTGCCCGGCGTCCCGCAGTGCCGTCCCCGGTCGCCCCTGGCCGGCGCCGGCGCGCAGGCCCCGCAGGGTGCGCGCCAGCCAGCTGCCCACGCTCGGGTGGAGCAGGACGGCCTCCACGGCCGCCGGGTCGGCCGTTTCGGCCCTGGCCAGCAGGTCCCAGGCCGTCTGGGCCGGGGGCAGCGTCCCGGGTTCCGGGCCGTGCTCGTCCACCGCCTCCACCAGCACCCGCAGCAGCACCAGCCGGCGGCTGCGCTGGGCCGAGCGAAGGGCGGCGACGGCGTCCCGGCCGCCACCGCCCTGAGCGAGTCGCAGGAAGTGCCCCGACTTCAGCCGATGCCGTGCCCCGCCGGGGTGCGGGCCCGGACCGGACCCGTTCTCTCCGTCACGGGAGGGGGGTCCTCCGTCCAACATGGCTCTCCTCACCATGGACCGGTTCAGGACATGGGAGCTTCACTGCAGTTGGCGTTCGACGCGTCGCCCAGCGTCGGCGGATCGTCGACGAGTTCGAGCAGGCGCCGGGCTTCCGTGGTCAGACCCGCGGACGCCAGGGAGCCGACTGCCGCCAACGGCACTTCCGAGAGATCCACCAACTCGGTCTCGACATCGGGTGCCGACAGATCCACGGCTCGTCCCCCTTTTGACGACAGCACACCCGTCCCCTTTCATGGTTGCTCAATCGATCGGGTTGCGGAAGATGGCCGCCCGTCGGGAGCACGACATATGGCCATCCTCGCCGGGCCCCGCGGTCAGTCCGACGCCCGCATTCCGTACGGCGGTTCGCCGGGTGGGCGGCCGGGCCGCGAGGACGGCGACGTCGTCCTCCGCGTGCCGGGCGTCCAGTCCCGACAGGATGGTGTCCAGTCCGTCGTCGACGCCCTGGCCGGCGCCATGAGGTCCCGGGTCGACTACGATGACAGCGGGCGGTCAGCGTTCGGCGCCGGCCTCGCGCGGCGCGGGCAGCGCGGCGGCCTGGTCCTGGAACTGCTGGAGCCCGGCGCGGAACTCGGCGGTCCAGTCGGCGGTCTCGGACTCCAGGTGGGTGCGGAGCTTGCCGGCCAGATCACCGATCAGCCGCATCCTGCGGTCGACCAGGGTCTGTTCCGGCACACCGGTCAGGTCCCGCAGCAGCTCGGCCGACCAGGCCAGACGGAACTCGTTCAGCTCGCCGCGCAGCGCCTGCGCCGCCGTCATGTCCCGCATCCAGGCCGTGGACAGGCCGAAGAAGTAGTCGAAGCCCTTGCAGCCCGCGGCGGCGGCCAGGAAGACATAGCCCCAGCTCTGGATGTCCGCGCCGGTGGCCGTGCCGGCGAGCGGGATCACGGTGCCGGTCGTCGCGAGGACGATCATCAGACCGCGGATGGCGCGGGAGCCGAGCCGCTTGAGGCGCTTGTCCCGCAGGTACCACTCGATGGCGTCCTCGGCCTCCTGCTCGGCCCAGGCACACAGCGACCGGACCGACTCCAGCCTCTCGTGCGGCGTACCGGTGGTGAGCGCCGGAAAGGCCCTGCCCCGCAGATCCCTTCCGCCCGCCCGGCCACCACCCGGCCGGACAGCCGCTGTGCTCCCCGTCAACTCACCCTCCTCGGCAGGGTATTGCCAGCAGGGTAGCGGAGTCGGCCGCACCCGGTCGGCCTCCGGTCACAGCGGGTGAGTTCCGGCGGGCGCCGTTGACCTGCGGCCCGGGCACGGTGCCTGTCGGCCCGGGCACGTCCATCGGCCCGGGCCTGGATCGGTCAGCCCGGGCCGGGTCGGTCAGCTCTCGTCCGGCGCGAGCCGCAGCGAGACGCTGTTGATGCAGTACCGCTGGTCGGTCGGCGTCGGATACCCCTCGCCCTCGAAGACATGGCCGAGGTGGGAGCCGCAGCGGGCGCAGCGCACCTCGGTGCGGACCATGCCGTGGGAGCGGTCCTCGATCAGCTCGACGGCGTCGGTGTCCTTGGGGTCGTAGAAGGACGGCCAGCCGCAGTGCGACGCGAACTTGGTGTCCGAGGTGAACAGTTCGGCGCCGCAGGCACGGCAGGAGTAGACGCCCTGGGTCTTGGTGTCGGTGTACTCACCGGTGAAGGCCGGCTCGGTGCCGGCCTGGCGCAGCACGGCGTACTCGGCCGGGGTCAACTCCGCCCGCCACTGCTCGTCCGGCTTCTCGACGCTGTACGACATGAGCCTCAGCCCCTTCACTGCTGCGACAGGCGGTCCAGGATCTTCGGGCCCAGGTCGGTCACATCGCCCGCGCCCATGGTGAGAACGAGATCACCGGGCTTCGCCATTCCCGCGATCACCGCGGGGATCTCCGCCTTGTCGTGGACGGCGGTGACGTCGGCGCCGGCCGCGCGCGCGGCCTCGATGATCAGCTCGCTGGTCACCCCGGGGATCGGGTCCTCACGGGCCGGGTAGATGTCCAGCACGACCGAGGCGTCGGCGAGCGCCAGCGACTGGCCCATCTCCTTGCCCAGCTCCTGGGTGCGGGAGAACAGGTGCGGCTGGAAGACGACCAGGATGCGCGCGTCGCCGGCGGCGGCGCGCATGGCCTCCAGGTCGGCGGTCATCTCCGTCGGGTGGTGGGCGTAGGAGTCGATCACCTGTGCCCCGGCCGCCTCGCCCTTGAGCTGCAGGCGCCGCTTGACGCCGGTGTACGCGGCGAGCGCGGACGCGAGACCGGCGGCCGGGACGCCGAGCGCGGCCGCCGCGGTGAGCGCGGCGACGGCGTTGAGGGCGTAGTGCCGGCCGGGGACGGAGACGGTGAAGGTCAGCTCCTGCCCGTCGAGCACCACGGTCACCTGGCTCCGCAGCCCCTGCGGGACGATGCGGAGCACCCGCACGTCCGCGTCCTCGGCCTCGCCGTAGGTCACGCACCGCACCGCGCCGGCCAGCCGCCGGGTGAGTTCGCGGGCGCCCTCGTGGTCGGCGGAGATCACCAGTGTGCCGCCGGGCACGATGCGGCCGGCGAAGGTCTCGAAGGACTCGTAGATCTCGTCCATCGAGGCGTAGTTGGCGTGGTGGTCCAGTTCCACGTTGAGGACGATGGCAACCTCGGGCGCGTACTTGTGGAAGCTGCGGTCCGATTCGTCGGCCTCGGCGACGAAGATGTCGCCCTCGCCGTGCAGCGCGTTGGAGCCGGGGGCGTCCAGATCGCCGCCGATGGCGTACGACGGCCGCAGGCCCAGCTCGGTGAGGGAGACGGCCAGCATGGACGTGGTGGTGGTCTTGCCGTGGGTACCGGCCACGGCGATCGGCCGCAGCCCCTCCATCAGCGCGGCGAGCGCGTCGGAGCGGTGCACCACCGGGATGCCCAGCTCGGCGGCGCGCACCAGCTCCGGGTTGTCCTCACGGATCGCGGACGACACCACGACACAGCTCGCGTCGTCGGCGAGGTGCCCGGCGGCGTGCCCGATGTGCACGGTCGCGCCGAGGGCCCGCAGCGCCTCGGCGGTCGCCGACTCCTTGGCGTCGCTGCCGGCCACCTCGGCGCCGCGCTGGGCGAGGATCTTGGCGATCCCCGACATCCCGGCGCCCCCGATGCCGATGAAGTGCGGTCGGTCCATGGCGGCAGGAAGTCCGGGTGCCATGCGCGTTTCTCCCAAGATCCGGTACGGGCTGAGCGTGTCTAGCCTATGCGCTCGCGCCCGGCCTCCCTCGCAACGGGCACGGCGCACCCGGCCGCCGCCGTGTCAGTCCTCGCCGTGCGCGAAGAGCTTCAGCACCGGCACGCCCACCTTGTGCCGGGCCCGCGAGGCCCAGTCCCGGTGGAAGAACTCCTCCACGTAGTGCGGAGCGGTCAGCACGATCACCTCGTCCGCGCCCACCTCGCCGACGAGGGTCTTGAGCGCGTCCAGCGGATGGTCCTCGACGAGCCGCCCCACCGCCTCGCTGCCCGCGGCACGCAGCGCCCGCAGGGAGATCGCCAGCGCCTTCTCGGCGGGTTCCTTCGCCGCCTCGCCCTCCGGCGTCCTGCCCTCGCGGACGGCGTCGTCCAGTTCGCCGAGCGCGATGTCGTCGATGGCCCGCAGCAGGCGGTCCTGGTCACCGCGCGGCTGGAGAAGCACGTGGAACGAGACCGGCTCGTCCCCGTGCAGGGTGGTGACGAACTCCACGTCGACCGACGACAAGGCCTTCTCGATCATCAGAACGCTAGTGAACACCCGGCGCCTCTCTCCTCCCGTGGGCCCGGCAGGGCCCTGCGGAAACCATCCTGCCCCGTGATCGCACGGGTAGACCGGACTTAGGGGCTGTCCGGTGGATCACACCGGACAGCCCCAGTCTGCCCGTCGCGAAGCGGAACGGAACGGTGCGTTCGTCTCAGGACCGGCTGTACCGGCTGAACAGGAACCCCTCTTCCTCCAGCAGGGACACCAGGCCGAAGCGGCTCGGGACGGTGACGGACGGTCCCCCGGCGATGCGCTGCGCGTCCCCGGCGGTGAGCATCGGCGCGACGGTCAGGCACAACTCGTCCAGCACCCCGGCGGCCACCATCTGGCCGAGCAGCCTGGGGCCGCCCTCGGTGAGCAGCCGGGTGTACCCGAGGCCGGCGAGGGCGCTCACCGCGCGGGCGGGGTCGACGCCCATGCCCTCACCCGCGACGACCACCCGGGCGCCGGCCTTCTCCGCGGCGGCGACCCGGTCCGGGGCCGCGGCGGCGCCGGTCAGGATCAGGGTCGGCACCAGGGGCGAGGTGAACAGCGGCAGGGAGAAGTCCAGCTCCAGGCCGGCGGTGACGACGGCGATCGCCGGGGCCGGCCCCTGGCCCGCGGCCTGCCGGGCCGCCGCGAACTCGGCACGCGCGCGTGCGGGCCGGTAGCCCTCCTGCCGTACCGTCTCCGCGCCGACCACGATCACGTCCGCGAGCGCGCGCAGGGTGCCGAAGACGCGCATGTCGGCCGCGCTGGAGATGGGCTGGGAGTGCCCCTCGTGCTGGGCGGCGCCGTCGAGGGTGGAGACCATGTTGGCCCTTAGCCACGCCCGCGGGGCGCCGGCGGCGGGCTCCGGGTAGGCGTAGGCGGCGGCCAGCTCGGCGAGGCTCCACTCCCGGGCCCGGTCTGGTGTTTCGTCGGTCACAGGGAACAGGCGTCGCATGTCGTGCAGTGTGACACGGCGCTTAGCATGGGTAACCGTGTCGTCCTCCACCACAGCCCATGGTTCCGGCCCCCTGACCGATGCGGGCCCGCTGTCCCTCGCCGCCCGCGAGCCGCACGTCCCCGCGGACCGGCTGGTCGCCGAGATGGTGCCGCCGCCGCGCTTCGACTCGGTGCGCTTCGCCACCTACCTCCCGGACCCGAACCAGCCCAGCCAGACCGAGGCCGTGCGGGTACTGGAGGGCTTCGCGGCCGGGCTCGGCGGCGCGCACGCCACGGGTGCCGGCAAGCGGGGCTTGTTCGGTTTCGGCCGGGCCAAGGCACCCAGGACCCCGGCGGGCCCCCGCGGGGTCTACCTGGACGGCGGCTACGGCGTCGGCAAGACCCATCTGCTCGCCTCCCTGTGGCACGCCACCCCCGCCGAGCCCGCGCTCAAGGCGTTCGGCACCTTCGTGGAGCTGACCAACCTGGTCGGCGCCCTCGGCTTCCAGCAGACGGTGCGGACGCTCAGCAACCACCGGCTGCTGTGCATCGACGAGTTCGAGCTGGACGACCCGGGCGACACCGTGCTGGTCTCCACGCTGCTCGGCAGGCTGGTCGAGGCGGGCGTGGCGCTCGCCGCCACCTCCAACACGCTGCCCGGCAAGCTCGGCGAGGGCCGGTTCGCCGCCGCCGACTTCCTGCGCGAGATCCAGGGCCTTTCCGCCCACTTCCACGCCCTGCGGATCGACGGCGAGGACTACCGTCACCGGGGTCTGCCCGAGGCCCCGGCGCCGTTCACCGACGAGCAGGTGACGAAGGCCGCCTACGCCACCGCGGGCGCCTCGCTGGACGACTTCCCGCATCTGCTGGAGCACCTGGCGAAGGTGCACCCGAGCCGGTACGGCGCGCTGACGGACGGACTGAGCGCGGTGTGCCTCACCGATGTGACGCCGGTGCCGGACCAGTCGACGGCGCTGCGGCTGGTGGTGCTGGCGGACCGGCTGTACGACCGTGAGGTTCCGGTGCTGGCCTCGGGGCTGCCCTTCGACCGGCTGTTCAGCGAGGAGATGCTGAACGGCGGCTATCGCAAGAAGTACTTCCGCGCGATATCCCGGCTCACCGCGCTGGCCCGGGACGCCAAGGGCCTCGTCGCCTCGTAGCCCGTCGCCTCGCGGGCGGCCCGATATTCGATCGGGCCCCGGCGGGTCAAGAGCCGGTTCACGCCACCCGACCCGCACTTTTCACGCTCTCTCGCGCGCTCAACCCCCAGTTGACCCTGCAAAGGACTTTGCGGGGTTAACGTGTTTCTTGACCATTAATTGACCAATGTTTGGTGCGCGCAAGAGTGCGTGAACTTCCGGAGGGGGGCGCATGTTCCGAGGTAGGACGGCCCCGACCACGCTCACCTTCCTCACCGCCACTCTCCTCGCGCTTCAGTTCTTCACATCCGCGGGAACCTTCGCAGCCGCGCACACCGGCGGTGAGGCAGAGGCCAAGGCCTGGACCGGAATGACGTCCTCCGCGCAGCGATCGGCCGAGCAGGCGGACCCCTTCCGCGAGCCGGGCCGCCCGAAGGAACCCACCGGCACCCCGCACACCCGGGAGCGGCACCGCGCGCCCGCCGCCGGGTGCGCGCGGGAACACCCGCTCATATCCCGGCAGACGGCCGCCCCGCGGTCACCGGCCCCGGCCGGTGCCCCGCACCACCGCGCCACGAGATCCTCCAGAGCCCACTCCCCGGCGGCACTTCAGGTCTTCCGCCGCTGAGAGCCCGGCTCGTCCCCCCACGACCGTCGTGCAAGCCCGACGCGCCGGTGCGGCGCGCCAGGAGGAGTCCACACGCATGCAGCCCCTCATCGACAACGCCCGTACGTTCGGACAGCGCCCTGAGGAGTTCGCCGAGCTCGCCGAAGGCCAGTCCCCGCAGGTCCTGTTCATCACCTGCTCCGATTCCCGGGTCGTCCCGGCCCTGATCACGGGCGCCCGCCCCGGCGAGCTGTTCGAGCTGCGCACCGCGGGCAACATCGTCCCGCCCTACGCCTCGGAGCGGCCCACCGGTGAGGCCGCCACCATCGAGTACGCCGTCGAGGTGCTCGGCGTCCGCGACATCGTCGTCTGCGGCCACTCGCACTGCGGTGCCGTCGGCGCGCTGGTGCGCGGCGACGACCTGACCGCCGTACCCGCCGTGCGCGACTGGCTGGCGCACGCCGCCGCGCGTCCGGCCGGTGCCGCCGAGGACCCGGAGGTCGCCGAGGGCGTCCAGAGCCATGTCCTCACCCAGCTGCTCCGGCTGCGTTCGTACCCGTGCGTCGAGCGGAGGCTGGCGGAGGGCCGGATCGGCCTGCACGCCTGGTACTACGAGGTGCACACCGGCGCCGTACGGACGCACCGCCCGCAGACCGACGCCTTCGAAGCCCTGTGAGCGCGCCCATGACGAACTTGACGCTCATATCCCGCTTCCCCCATCTGCGGCAGGACTTCGCCGCCTCCCTCGTCGTCTTCCTGGTCGCGCTGCCGCTGTGCGTGGGCGTGGCCGTCGCCTCCGGGGCACCGGCCGAGCTGGGACTCGTCACCGGAATCGTGGGCGGTCTCGTCACCGGGCTGATGCGCGGCAGCAGCCTGCAGGTGTCGGGGCCGGCCGCCGGACTGACCGTGCTCGTCTTCGAGGCGGTCAAGGAGTTCGGACTGCCGGCACTCGGCGTGATCGTGCTCGCCACCGGTCTGCTCCAGGTGCTCATGGGCGCGCTCAGGCTCGGCCGGTACTTCCGGGCCATCTCGGTCTCCGTGGTCGAGGGCATGCTGGCCGGAATCGGGCTGGTCCTGATAGCCGGCCAGCTGTATCCGGCCATGGCGGCCAAGGCCCCCGACTCGGGCCTGGGCAAGATGGCCGGGCTGCCCCGGGCGTTCCTGGACGCCCTCGGCGGCGGACCGGCGCTCGCCTCGCTCGCCCTGTGCGCGGGCACCGTCGCGGTCCTGGCGCTGTGGCGGCTCGCGCCGGCCAGGGTGCGTACGGTGCCCGGTCCGCTCGCCGCGGTCGGCCTGGCCACGGCGGCCGCGGCCGTGCTGAGCCTGCCGGTGGCGACCGTCGAGGTGAAGGGGCTGCTGGGCTCGGTGCAGCCGCCGCCGCTGAGCACGTTCGCCGAACTGACCGGTCCGGGGCTGCTCGGCACGATCGTTGCGTTCACCCTGATCGCGTCCGCCGAGTCGCTGTTCAGCGCGGCGGCCGTGGACCGGCTGCACGACGGGCCGCGCACCGCGTACGACAAGGAGCTGATCGCGCAGGGCGCCGGCAACACGGTGTGCGGGCTGCTCGGCGCGTTGCCGATGACCGCGGTGATCGTGCGCAGCGCGGCCAATGTCCAGGCGGGCGCCCGCACCAAGGCGTCCCGGGTGCTGCACGGTGTGTGGCTGCTGCTGTTCGCCGCTCTGCTGCCGGGCGTGCTCGCCCTCATCCCGATCCCGGCCCTCGCCGGCGTCCTGATCCACGCCGGCGCCAAACTGGTGCCGGTCCGGGCGCTGGCCGCGCTGTGGCGCGAGCACCGGGGCGAGGCGCTGGTCCTGGGCGTCACCGCGGTGTCGATCGTGGCGGTCAGCATGTTCGAGGGCGTGCTCATCGGACTCGCCCTGGCGGTCGTCAAGACGGCCTGGGAGGCCTCGCACCTCAGGCTGGAGGTCGTCGACAAGGGCGCGGGCCCGGTCGAGGCGTACCTGTCGGGCAACGCGACCTTCCTGCGGCTGCCGAAGATCCTCGACAGCATGGAGTCGCTGCCCCAGGACCGTCCGGTGCGGCTGGACCTGTCCGGCCTGCACCACCTGGACCACGCCTGCCGCAAGGCCCTGGAGAACTGGGCCGAACGGCACAGCGCGGCCGGTACCGAGCCGGTCCGGGTCACCGCGCCGGCCGTCCCGGCCGCGCGGTCCGCGCCGGGCGAAGCTGCCGGGGCGCCGGCGGCCTGAGGCCGCGGCCACCGTCCCCGGACCGGGGCGCCGACGCCCCTCGGCGCCCCGGTCCGGACCCCGGCCGTCCGGCCCATGGCTTCCCCCCGAACGCGGGCATATGGTTGCAGCAGGGGACAAAAGGCAGGCCTCTCGATGAGGAGGTCATCATGCTCCAGGAGCTGCTGGGGGCGGCCGCGGCCGCCGCATCCGTCGGTGCCGTCTACTTCGTGATGGCGGCGCGTGTGATCAAGCAGTACGAGCGGGGTGTGCTCTTCCGGCTCGGGCGGGTCATGGATGACGTACGTGATCCCGGCCTGACGCTGGTCATCCCGTTCGTGGACCGGCTGCACAAGGTCAACATGCAGATCGTGACCATGCCGGTCCCCGGCCAGGAGGGCATCACCCGTGACAACGTCACCGTGCGGGTGGACGCCGTCGTGTACTTCCGGGTGGTCGACGCGTCGAGCGCGCTGGTGAAGGTCGAGGACTACAAGTTCGCGGTGTCCCAGATGGCGCAGACCTCGCTGCGCTCGATCATCGGCAAGAGCGACCTGGACGACCTGCTCTCCAACCGGGAGAAGCTCAACCAGGGTCTGGAGCTGATGATCGACAGCCCGGCCGTCGGCTGGGGCGTCCAGGTCGACCGGGTGGAGATCAAGGACGTGTCCCTGCCGGACACGATGAAGCGGTCGATGGCCCGTCAGGCCGAGGCCGACCGGGAGCGCCGGGCCCGGATCATCAACGCGGACGCCGAACTGCAGGCCTCCAAGAAGCTCGCCGAGGCCGCGGAGCAGATGTCCGACACCCCGGCCGCGCTCCAGCTACGGCTGCTGCAGACGGTGATGGCGGTGGCGGCCGAGAAGAACTCCACCCTGGTACTGCCCATCCCGGTGGAGCTGCTGCACTTCCTGGAGAGGGGCCACCAGCTCGGGCAACTGCCCACCCCCAACGGTGACGCGGGACAACGTCAGCCCCCGCGACAGCCGGAGGAGACGTGAGCGGGGCGATCCGGGCCCGGCCGCCGGAGCCGTGAGCGGGACGACCGAGGCCGTGTGACCGCGGGGGAGGACGTGGGGCGGGCCGGGCTGGGTACCCGGTGGCCATGCGCGAGATGCGAGAGGTCACCGACTCGTACTGGCTGCGGACCGCCCCCGGGCCGTCCCACCCCGCCCTGACGGACGACATCGACGTCGACGTGGCCGTCGTGGGCGCGGGCATGGCCGGGCTGAGCAGCGCCCACGAACTGGCCCGGGCCGGGCTGCGGGTGGCGGTGCTGGAGGCCGGCCGGGTGGCGGCCGGGGTCACCGGGCACACGACCGCCAAGCTGACCGCGCAGCACACCCTGGTCTACGACCGGCTGCGGCGCACCCGCGGGCCCGAGGGGGCGCGGCTGTACGCCCGCTCCCAGTCGGAGGCGATCGAGCACGCGGCCGCGCTGGTGACCGGGCTGGGCATCGACTGCGAGTGGGAGCCCCGGGACGCGTACACCTTCGTCCGGGACGGCGAGCGGGTGGCCGAGGTGCGGGCGGAGGCGGAGGCCGCGCGGGAGGCGGGTCTTGACGCCTCGTTCACCACGGAGACCGGGCTGCCGTTCCCTGTGGCGGGCGCGGTGCGGGTCACGGGGCAGGCGCAGTTCCATCCGCTGAAGTACCTGCGGGCCGTCACGGCCGACCTGCTCGCGCGCGGCGGACAGGTCTACGAGAACACCCGGGTCGTCGGCCTCGCGGAGGGCGGCGAGCCCTGCCGGCTGACCACCGGGTCGGGCCGGACGGTGACCGCGCGGGACGTCGTGATCGCCACCCACTACCCGGTCTTCGACCGTGCGCTGCTCTTCTCCCGCCTCTCCTCCCGCCGGGAACTGGTGGTCGCCGGGCCGCTCGGCGACGGGCCCGACCCGGGGGGCATGTACATCACGCCCGAGGAGAACACCCGCTCGGTGCGCACCGCGCCGTACGGGGAGGACGGGCAGCGGCTGCTCGTCGTCACCGGCGAGCACTTCACCCCGGGCACCGGCGACCCGGGGGCGGGCTTCGGCCGGCTCGCCGAGTGGGCCGAGAAGCACTTCCCAGGGGTGGCCCTGGAGTACGCCTGGGCCACGCAGGACAACGACTCCACCGACACCGTGCCGATGGTCGGCCCCTTCCATCCCGGCGCCCGCCACACCTACGTCGCCACCGGCTTCGGCGGCTGGGGGCTGAGCGGCGGCATCATGGCCGGGCTGCTGCTGACGGCGCTGATCACCGGTGAGGACCGCCCGTGGCGCGACCTGTACGACCCGCGGCGGGTGAAGTCGGTGCTGCGGGAGGCGCCGTCGCTGCTGAAGACCCAGGCCGAGGTGGCCCGGCACTTCGTCGGCGACCGGCTGCGCTCACCGGCCTCCCCGCACGACCTGGCGCCGGGCGAGGGCGCGGTGGTCCGCGTCGGCGGCAAGCACCTGGCCGTGCGCCGTGACGAGGAGGGCGCCCTGCACGCGCTCTCGGCCCGCTGCACCCACCTCGGCTGCCTGGTCGCCTTCAACGGGGCCGAGCAGGCCTGGGAGTGCCCCTGCCACGGCTCGCGCTTCGACGTCGACGGCCGGGTGATCCAGGGCCCGGCGGTGCGGCCGCTGGAACACCGGGACCTGTGAGGGGGCTCCCGCCGCGCGGGTGACACCACCGCCGCGTCAAATGTCACACCAACCGATAACGGCTCATTAAGTCCTATTTTCATACGGTGATTGCATCCGTACGCCGTCTCACCGCCCTCTGCGCCCTCGGCGCGGCCCTCGCTGCCTGCGGTACCGCGGGCAGCCCCGGGCCCGCCCGCCCGGCCCACGCCAACCCGGCCACCTCCGCCTCCCCGTCCGCCTCGCGGCCCCCGACCCTCACCCCGGGCCCGGGCGGCCTCACCCCGGTCTTCGAGCACGGCCCGCGCACTCTCGGCAAGACCGTCGCGCTGACCTTCGACGCCGACATGACCGCCGACCAGGGGCCCCGCGCCGCCTCCGGCGAGCACTTCGACAACCCGGACCTCATCGGCACCCTGCGCCTGCTGAAGGTCCCGGCGACCGTCTTCATGACCGGCAGGTGGGCCGAGCAGTACCCGGCCCAGGCCCGTTCCCTCGGCCACGACCCGCAGTTCGAGGTCGCCAACCACTCCTACAGCCATTACGCGTTCACCGGCGACTGCTACGGCCTGCCGACGGTCGGCTCGGCCGGCATGCGCAAGGACGTCGAACGGGCGTACGCCTCCCTGCGCACGGCGGGTGTGCCGGACCCGCTGCCCTACTTCCGCTTCCCGGGTGGCTGTTACGACCGCCAGGCGCTGCGCGCGCTCAGCGCTACCGGGGTCACCGCGGTGCAGTGGGACGTGGTGAGCGGCGACGCGTTCGCCACGGACGCCGACGCGGTCGTCCAGCAGGTCCTGGACGGCGTCAAGCCGGGCTCGGTGGTCGTCATGCACTGCACCCGCAGCGCCGCCCCCACGACCGAGCGCGTGGTCCGCGCGGTCGTCCCGGAGCTGCGCCGGCAGGGCTACCGGTTCGTGAAGGTCTCCGAGCTGATCGGGGAGACGAGCGGACACCGGTGACCGTCCTACGCTGAAGGCATGACCGAGAACGACGACGAGACGTACTGCATGATCGTCGACACCACCAGGCCACCGAAGGCCGAGGGGCCGCCCTATGCGGAGTGCGTGCTCTGCCGGGAGCCCACGGAGTACCCGGAGTCGTACAAGGGCATCACCCTGTGCCCGCCCTGCGAGTGGCAGGAGGCCCAGCGCACCGCCTGCTCGGGCTGAGCGGCGGGCGGTGCGCCGGGCCCGGGCGTGGGCCCCGGGCGGGCGGCTCGTAAGCTGGGCCCTTGTGAGTCATGCCCCAGCCGTCCCCGGTGACAGTCCCTTCCAGGCCGAGCGCAACCCGCGTGACGAGGCGCCGCAGTTCGTGCTGCCGCTCGTCGTACGGATCGAGAAGAGCGCTCCGCCCGCCCGTACCGACGCGCTGGAGACCGCCGCCCGCGCCGTGCTCCTGATGCTCGGCGACGACCGGGCCGTCGGGGACGGCGAGTGGGCGGAGGCCGTGCGGAACTGGGAGGACGCCCGGATCCGCAAGGTCGTGCGGCGGGCCCGGGGCGCCGAGTGGCGGCGGGCCGAGGCGCTGCCCGGGATCACGGTGACCGGCAAGTCCGCGGAGGTACGGGTCTTCCCGCCGGTCCCGCTGGACGGCTGGCCCAAGGACCTGGCGAAACTCCAGGTGTCGGGAACCGAGCTGGACGATCCGGAGCCGCCGGCCGGCGCCGAACGCGCCCGGCCCGTGCTGTGGCTCAACCCGGACCTTGAGATGTCGGCGGGCAAGGCGATGGCCCAGGCCGGCCACGGCGCCCAGCTCGCCTGGTGGGCCCTGTCCCCCGAGGCCCGTGACACCTGGCGCGACGAGGGCTTCCCCCTGTCCGTACGCACCGCCGCCTCCGGCGACTGGCCCGGGCTGACCGCCGGCGGCCTCCCGCTGGTCCGCGACGCGGGTTTCACGGAGATCGCCCCCGGTTCCTGCACGGTCGTAGCCGACCATCCCGCGCTGCGCCGGTAGCAGCCGGGAACCTCAAATGTTGCTCTGAACGCGGGCCGGTCGGGGTTCGGGGCCGTCCGGTGGGGCCATACCCCCGTCATTCGGAGGAGGGGGTGCGGGCATGCTGCGACTGGGGACGGGGATCGGCTGGCGGCCGGAGATCGCGGACGCCGTGGAGGCCATGCCGGGCATCGACTGGGTCGAGGTCGTGGCGGAGAACGTCTGCCCCGGCCACCTCCCGCAGTCGCTGCTGCGGCTGCGCGAGCGGGGTGTGACCGTGATCCCGCACGGCGTCTCCCTCGGCCTCGGCGGGGCCGAGCGGCCCGACCCGGGGCGGCTGACGGCGCTCGCCGAGCGGGTGGCGGCGCTCGGCGCGCCCCTGGTCACCGAGCACATCGCGTTCGTGCGGGCGGGCGGCGCGCTCACCGCGTCCCCGCGTCTGGAGGCGGGCCATCTGCTGCCCGTACCGCGCACCCGGGACGCGCTCGACGTGCTGTGCGACAACGTACGGATCGCACAGGACGCCCTGCCGGTGCCGCTGGCCCTGGAGAACATCGCCGCGCTGTTCTCCTGGCCGGGCGAGGAGCTGACCGAGGGACAGTTCCTGTCCGAACTGGTCGAACGCACCGGCGTACGGCTGCTCATCGACGTGGCCAACCTGCACACCAACCACGTCAACCGGGGCGAGGACCCGGCGGCGGCGCTCGCCGGACTGCCGGTGGAGGCCATCGCGTACGTGCATGTCGCGGGCGGGTTCAAGCATGACGGCGTCTGGCACGACAGCCACGCGCATCCCGTGCCGCGTCCGGTGCTCGACATCCTGACCGGCCTCGCGTCCCGCGTCGCGCCGCCCGGGGTGCTGCTGGAACGGGACGACAACTTCCCCGAGCCTGCCGAGCTGGAGCGGGAGTTGGGCGCCGTCCGGGCCGCCGTGACGGCAGGGGCGGCGCGCCTGGCGGGTACGGGGAAGCCGGGCGCCGCCGGTGATCCGGGCGCCGCCGGTGATCCGGGCGCCGCCGGTGATCAGGGCGTGGGCGCCCCGGCTCCGGCCAGGTCCGAGGTGCGGCAGCGGCTCGGTGTCGCGCAGGCCGCGGTGCTGTCCTCGCTGGTGGCCGGGACGCCGGTGCCGGAGGGGTTCGACCGGGCGCGGATGGGCGTGCAGGCGCGGGCCCTGGCCGCCAAGCGGGCGGACGTGGTGGCGAGGGTGGCGCCCGAGCTGCCGATGATCCTCGGGGACGGATACCGGCAGGCGTTCCTCGAGTACGCCCGGAGCCTGCCGATGAGCGGCGGCTACCGCCGGGACGCGCTGGACTTCGCGGGGCACCTGCTGAAGCCGGGCCGCCCGCAGGACCCGGAGACCCGGCGTGAACTGCGGGAGTGGTGGCTGCACCGCGCGGGCCCGGCACCCCGCCCCCGGGGGCTGGCGGCACGGGCGCGGGTGCTGCTGCGCAGGGCCTGATCCGCCGGTCCGCCGCGGCCCACCGCCGTGACCGTTCGCCCCGGCCGCCGCAGTAATATGCCAAACCCGCACCCAGCACACTGGAGTGCGGTGCAGGAGGCACCATGCGACCGCGACCCCCCGTCAAGGGCCGAGGCATATTCAGCGGCACCGGGCTCATCATCACGGCCCTCGCGGCGACCGCCGCGGCACTGCTCTTCCCGCTCTGGTCGTACGCCGGCCGCCAGGGCGGTACGGCCGACGCGCAGATTCTCGGCGCGCGGACCGTGACGACGCCGTACGGTCCGCTGTCCGAGCGGGACCGGGACTTCGTCACCAAGGTCCGGCTGGCGGGGCTGTGGGAGCTGCCGGCCGGGCAACTGGCCCTGGAGAAGGGCACCACCCAGGCCGTACGCGACGCGGGACAGCATCTGGTCGACGGCCACACCTCGCTCGACGCGCACGACCGCACCGTCGCCTCCCGGCTCGGCGTGCCCCTGCCCGACGAGCCCAACGCGCAGCAGAATCAGTGGCTCGCCACGCTGAGGAGCGCGCGCGGCCAGGAGTTCGACCGGCAGTTCGCGGGCCTGCTGCGCCTGGCGCACGGCCGGGTGTTCTCGCTGGTCGCCGAGGTCCGCGCCGGCACCCAGAACTCGCTGGTCCGCGACCTGGCCGACGACGCCAACACGACCGTGCTGGACCACATCAAGGCCCTGGAGGCGACCGGGTACGTCGACTTCTCCGCGCTGGCCCGGGACCTCGCGGCCACCCCCTCCCCCGTGGCCACGCCCCCGGTCACCGACGCCGGTTCCGCGGTCCCGGTCGCGCCCTCGCCGTCCGAGTCGTATTCGATGCCGCCCGCCGCCTCGAGCCCGTTGCCGGTCGACGCCCCCTGACCTGCGAGGCAAACGGAACGTCACGCACCGGCAACACTCGGTCCGGATACTGAAACGGGCATGGCGTTTCCGAGGCACCTGGCATAGAAACGCGTCATGTTCTGGGTCCTTCTGCTGCTTCTGGCCTGGGCGTTCGCCGGTGTCGCGTGCACCCGGCTGTGCCTGGCCGCGGTCCGCTCGGCGGACCTCGACACCGACGGCATCCCCACGGACCGGGAGCACGATCTGACGCTGTACGAGGCGGCGTTCCTGTCCGGCGGTCCGGCGCGGGTCGCCGACGTGACCATGGTCTCCATGGCCCGGCAGCGGCGGCTGCTGCTCGCGCACACCGGCTGGGCCACGGTGGTGGACCCTCGGGGCCGCGACGACATGGAACGGTCCGTCATAGGGGCGATAGGGCCCGAGGGCCAGTCGAGGATCGCTCCGGTGCGGGCCGCCGCGGCCGGCACCGAGGCCGTACGGCGGCTCGCCGACGGGCTGGTGCGCTCGGGACTCGCGGTACCGGACGGCGCGCGGACGACGGTGGCGGACGGCGTCCGCCAGGTGCGGGCCGCCGCGCTGGCCGTGTGCGCGCTGGCGCTGGCGGCACTGCTGATGCCCGCTCAGACCGGGATGCCGCGGTTCCTCGTCACGCTGTGGTTCGCGCTGCCCCTCACGCTGACCCTGAGCTGTCTGGCCATCGCCCGGGTCGAGGCGCACCCCTACTCGCGCTGGGCCTCCCCCGCCGGACAGCGGCTGCTGGGTGCCCTGCCCCGGCGGCCGGCCGGTGACGGCGACGAGCGGTCCTTCCTGACGTCCGTCGCCGTGCGGGGCGTCCGTGCGGTCGGCGAACCCGAGCTGCGCGCGGCCTTCGCCCATCGCGACCAGCCCCGGGGGGAGTGAGACCGCCCTCGGGGGCGCACTGGGGGCATTTCCCTGCGACACCGCCGTGCGGTGCTTGCCTTCACCGGGAGCCGAACGAAACATCCCTTGTGTGATCGTCGGGCCGTGGCAGCCGTGCCATCGCCGCCGCGCACCGGAGGGATACGCGATGAGAGCTGCCGCCCTGTACTCGGCCGCCGGGTCCCTGCTCCTCGCGGCCCTGGCCGCGGCTCCGGCGGACGGCGCCGCGGGCGCGCCGGTCGCGGCCGAGACGCGCGGGACCGCGGTGGCCGTCCAGCGGGCACGCGAGGCCGGCATCGAGTTCGCCGGGTGCGACGGGCGGGACGCGCCGCGGAGCCTGGAGTGCGGCACGGTGCGCGTCCCGCTGGACTACGCGAAGCCCGACGGCAAGCAGATCGAGCTGACCGTCAGCCGGGCCCGGGCCACCCACAAGGACCCGCACAACAGCAAGCGGAAGGTGCCCCGGCAGGGCGCCCTCGTCTACAACCCGGGCGGCCCCGGCGCCTCCGGCATGTACTTCCCGATGGCCCGTACCCTGCCCGTGTGGCAGCGGATCGCCGCCGCATACGACCTCGTCGGCTACGCCCCCCGCGGGGTGGGCCGTTCGGCGCCGCTGTCCTGCGTCGAACCCAAGCTCTTCTTCCACGCGCCCACCGAGTCGCCGACCCACCCCTCGGAGCAGTACAAGCGGCAGCGCATCGCCCGGGCGAAGGCGTACGCGCGCGGCTGCGCCGAGCGGTCGGGGAGCGGGCTGCGGTTCTACAACTCGCTGAACAACGCCCGTGACCTGGACGTCCTGCGGGCGGCGCTGGGCGAGGACCGGCTGACCTACATGGGCGCGTCGTACGGCACGTATTTCGGCGCGGTCTACGCGACGCTGTTCCCCTCGCACGTCCGGCGGATGGTGCTGGACTCCGCGGTGGACCCGGCCCCGCAGAAGGTCTGGTACCGCGCCAACCTCGACCAGTCCGCCGCGTTCGAGGACCGCTGGACGGACTTCCGCGAGTGGATCGCCCGGCACGACGACGTGTACCGGCTCGGCGGCACCCCGGCGAAGGTGCAGGACAGTTACGACACCGCGCGCGGCCGGCTGGCGGGGAAGGCGGCGGGCGGCAAGGTGGGGCCGGGCCAGTTGCAGAACGCGTTCCTCATGGCCGGGTACTACGACGACCTCTGGCCGAGCCGGGCCGCCGCGCTGTCGGCCTATCTGAAGGGCGACGCCAGGGCGCTGGTCGCGCTGGCCGCTCCGGACGCGGGGACGGCCGCCGAGGCGGAGAACGCGAGCGCGGTCTACACGGCCGTCGAGTGCAACGACGCGCCCTGGCCGACGGACTGGAAGGTGTGGGACCGCGACAACACCCGGCTCGCGCGCAGCGCACCGTTCGAGACCTGGGACAACGCGTGGATGAACCTGCCGTGCGCCTACTGGCCGGCCCCCCGGCAACGGCCGCTGGACGTGCGGACGGGTCCAGGTGAGCTGCCGCCGGTGCTGATCCTGGCCGCCGAACGGGATGCCGCCACCCCGTACTCGGGCGCGCTGGAGATGAGCCGACGACTGGCCGGCTCGGCGCTGGTGACCGAGCGGGACGCCGGTACGCACGGCATCGGGGGCGGCCCCAACAGGTGCGTCAACGGCCACCTGGACGGCTACCTGCTCGAGGGCCGCGTCCCGGGGCGGCGGGCCGCCTGCGCACCGCGCCCGGAGCCGAGGCCCCAGGCCCCGGCCTCGTCCACCGCCAAGCGCCCCGAACGGGACGCCCTCAAGGGCAAGGCCGCCTAGGCCGGCCCCGCCACCAGCTCGGCGACGTCCTTACGGCGCCCCGTGCCGCATCCCCCGGGGGACAACCCCCGGACCCCCGGCCGACCTCTCAGGCCAGCCCCGCCACCAGGTCGGCGACGTCCTTCCGGCGCCCCGTGCCGCATCCCCCGGGGGACAACCCCCGGACCCCCGGCCGACCTCTCAGGCCAGCCCCGCCACCAGGTCGGCGATGTCCTTACGGCGCCCCGTGAAGAAGGGGACTTCCTCGCGGACGTGCCTGCGGGCCTCGGAGGCGCGCAGGTGGCGCATGAGGTCGACGATGCGGTACAGCTCGTCGGCCTCGAAGGCCAGCATCCACTCGTAGTCGCCGAGCGAGAACGAGGCGACCGTGTTGGCGCGCACGTCGGGGTAGCCGCGGGCCATCTTGCCGTGGTCGGCGAGCATGCGGCGGCGGTCCTCGTCGGGCAGCAGGTACCAGTCGTAGGAGCGCACGAAGGGGTAGACGCTCACGTAGTTGCGGGGCGTCTCGTCGGCGAGGAACGCCGGGATGTGCGAGCGGTTGAACTCGGCGGGGCGGTGCAGCGCCATGTTCGACCACACCGGCTCCAGCGCGCGGCCCAGCTTGGTGCGCCGGAAGAGGTTGTACGCCTCCTGGAGCTGGTCGCTGGTCTCGGCGTGCCACCAGATCATCAGGTCGGCGTCGGCACGCAGCCCGGAGACGTCGTACGTGCCGCGGATCGTCACGTCCTTCGCGGCGAGCTGGTCGAACAGCTCCTGGACCTCGTCGGCGTAGCCCGCGCGGTCCTCCGGGAGCACGTCCTTCAGCTTGAAGACGGACCACAGCGTGTAGCGGATGACCTCGTTGAGGTCCTTGGCCAGCTTGCCCTTGTTCGGGATCCTGCCGGTCTCGGTGGTGGGGGCGTCGTCACTCATGTTCCTATTCTCCCGCTCCGCCGTGCAGGCTCTGCACCGGGTCGGCCGTCAGGGCGCGCACACCGCTGAGGTCGCCGCCGAGCTGGTCGACGGCCGCGTGGGCGCTCGCTACGCAGGCCGGGATGCCGACGCCGTCGTACTGCGCGCCGCACACCGCGAGGCCCGGCAGCTTGGCGACGTGCTCGCGGATTCGGGCCACGCGCGCGTGGTGGCCGACCGGGTACTGGGGCAGCCCGTCGGTCCAGCGGGTCACCCGGGTCTCCAGGGGGGCGGTGTCCAGGCCGGTGGCCTCGCGCAGGTCGTGCCGGGACACGGCGACCAGCTCGGCGTCCTCGCGCCGGAGCACCTCGGTCTCGCCGTGCCGTCCGACCGAGGTGCGCAGCACGACCACGTCCGGGTCCTCCTCGGCGATCCAGCCCCACTTCTGGGAGGCGAAGGTGGACGCTTTGATGGTGCGGCCGTCGACGGGCGGCACCAGGAACCCGCTGCCCTCGGGCAGGGCGAGGCCGGTGCGGCGGTAGGCGAGGGTGATCAGGGCCATGGAGGCGTACTCGACGGTGGCGAGTTCGGCCGCGGCCTCCGGGGACTCGGCGCCGAGCAGTGCGGCGGCGGCCGGGGCGGGTACGGCGACGATCACCGCGTCGGCGTCCAGCACCCGCTCCCCCGCGGTGACCCGCCAGCGGCCGGACGCCTCCCGGCGCAGCCCGGTCACCGGCGTGCGGCAGAGGATGTCACCGCCGAGGGCGCGCACCGACTCGGCGACCGCGAGCGGCAGCCGGCCCACGCCGCCCTCGATGCCCATGAAGACGGGCCCGGTCTGCCCGCTCGCCGCGGCCCTGGCCTGGATGTCGCGTACGGCCTCGGTGAGGGAGTCGTGGGCGTGGGCCGCCTGGAAGAGCTGCGGGACGGCCGAGCGCATCGAGATGCGGTACGCGTCGCCCGCGTACACCCCGCCCAGGAGCGGTTCCACCAGCCGGTCGACGACCTCCCGGCCGAGCCGCGCCGCCACGTACTCGCCGACCGCCACGTCGTCGCCGATCTCGGTGCGGGGCAGTTCGGCGTCGCGCTCGATGCGCGCGAGGCCCTCGTCGGAGAGCACGCCGGCGAGGGCGGCGGCGGCGCCGGGGACACCCATCACATGTCCCTTGGGCATGGGGCGCAGGGCGCCGCGGGTCCAGATCGAGGCGGTCGCGGTGGCCGGCGGCTGGAGCCGCTCGGCGAGGCCCACCTCACGCGCGAGGGTCACCGCCTCGGGGCGACGGGCCAGCATCGACTCGGCGCCCAGGTCCACCCGGACGCCCGCGATCTCGCCCGGGAGGAGCTTGCCGCCGACCCGCTCGGAGGCCTCGAGCACGGTCACCCGGGCGCCTCGCCGCAGCAGCCGGTGGGCGGCGGCCAGCCCCGAGATCCCGGCTCCGACGACGACGACATGCCCCGAATGTGTATCCGTTGCGCTCATGTCCCCACTCTCTCAGACCCCATCGGCAGTCCCGTCCCGGGCCGGTGTCCGGGACGAGTCCGGACCGTGACCACATCGGAACCGGCGCGCCCCAACGTCCCGGCCCGCCCGGGCGTCGAAGGAGCGTCAGAGGTCACAGCCGTCGTGTCTCACCGTTCTCGGGGGTACCGCCATGCGCACACCACGTCCCGTACGACCCGTCCGGGCCCTGTCCGGGGTCCTGCTCGCCGCCTGTCTGGCGCTGGCCGGGTGCAGTGCCGCGGACGACTCGGACGGCGGGACCGCCAAGTCCGCCGCGGACGGCGCGGAGCGGCAGGCGGGTGCCGCCGGCGGCAAGGCGGACGACGCGAAGTCCGCCCGCCGGGCGCCCGCGTCCGCCCCGAGCGCCGTCATCCGCACCGCCTCCCTCACCGTCGAGGTCAAGGACGTGCCCAAGGCGCTGGAGGAGGCCCGTACGACCGCCGAGAACGCGGGCGGTTACGTCGGCGGTGAGAACACCGGCCGGGACTCCGACGGCCATGAGTACACGCGCGTGGTGCTGCGGGTGCCGTCCGCGCGGTACGACGAGGTCCTCGGAGATCTGCAGGGCGCCGGCCGGCTCGTCGAGCGCACCGCGAAGGCACAGGACGTCACCGACCAGGTCGTGGACGTGGACAGCCGGGTCAAGTCGCAGCGGGCGAGCGTGGCCCGGATCCGGACGCTGATGGACCGGGCGACCAAGCTGAGCGACGTCGTCACCCTGGAGGGGGAGCTGAGCAGCCGGGAGGCGGACCTGGAGGCGCTGCTCGCCCAGCAGGCGTCCCTGAAGGACCGCACCAGCCTCGCGACCATCACCCTGTCGCTGTCCGGAACGCCCGTGAAGAAGGCCGCCGAGGACGACACACCCGGCTTCGTGGACGCGCTGTCGGGCGGCTGGCACGCGTTCGTCACGATGCTGCGCTGGATCGCCCTGGTCCTGGGCGCGCTGCTGCCGTTCGCCGCGCTCGCCGCCCTGCTGGCGCTGGTGTGGGCGCGGGTCGTCCGGCCGCGGCTGCCGCGCCGCCCGGAGCCGGTCCCCGCACCGGTGACGGCCGCACCGGGTCCGCTGCCGCACGCGCGTCCGGCGCAGGCGCCGGCGCGCGAGCCCGGCCAGGGCTGACGCGCGAGCCCGGCCAGGACCGAAATGGCCGCGCACCGTAGCGTGTTCACATGAGCATGAACGGTGGGCGGGACGCCAGGCGACGGCTGGTGGTGATCGGCGGCGACGCCGCGGGGATGTCCGCGGCGTCGCAGGCGCGCCGGATGTCGGGCCCGGACGAACTGGAGATCGTGGCCTTCGAACGGGGACACTTCAGCTCCTACTCGGCGTGCGGGATCCCGTACTGGGTGGGCGGTGACGTGTCCGAACGCGATCAGCTCATCGCGCGCTCCCCGGCGGAGCACCGCGCGCGCGGGATCGATCTGCGGATGCGCACCGAGGTCGTCGAGATCGACGTGCCCGGACAGCGGGTACGCGCGCGTGACGTCGATTCCGGCGCGGAGTCGTGGACGTCGTACGACGGGCTGGTCATCGCCACCGGCGCCCGTCCGGTGCGCCCCGACATGCCGGGCGTGGACGCGCCCGGCGTGCACGGGGTGCAGACCCTGGACGACGGCGAGGCGCTGCTGGACTCACTGGAGCGGGCGCCCGGCCGTCGCGCGGTGGTCGTGGGCGCCGGCTACATCGGCGTCGAGATGGCCGAGGCCCTGATCAACCGGGGCTTCGAGGTGACGGTCGTCAACCGCGGCAAGGAGCCCATGTCGACCCTGGACCCGGACATGGGCCGCATGGTGCACGGGGCCATGGAGGGCCTCGGCATCACCATGGTGAACGACGCCGAGGTGACCAAGCTACTCACCGGCGAGGACGGCCGGATCCGCGCGGTGGTCACGGAGGACGCCGAGTACCCGGCGGACATCGTGGTCCTGGGCATCGGTGTGCGCCCGGAGACCTCGCTCGCCCGCGCGGCGGGGCTGCCCCTCGGTGCCCACGGCGGACTGCTCACCGACCTCGCGATGCGGGTGCGCGGCCACGAGAACATCTGGGCGGGCGGCGACTGCGTCGAGGTGCTGAACCTGGTCTCGGGGCAGGAGCAGTACGTTCCGCTGGGGACCCACGCCAACAAGCACGGCCAGGTCATCGGCACCAACGCGGGTGGCGGTTACGCCACCTTCCCGGGTGTGGTCGGCACGGCGGTCAGCAAGGTCTGCGACCTGGAGATCGCGCGCACCGGCCTGCGCGAGAAGGACGCTCACCGGGCGGGCCTGCGGTTCGAGACGGTCACCATCGAGTCGACCAGCCGGGCCGGCTACTACCCCGGCGCCTCCCCGATGACGGTGAAGATGCTCGCCGAGCGCGGCACGGGCCGGCTGCTCGGCGTCCAGATCGTCGGCAGGGAGGGCGCGGGCAAACGGGTCGACGTCGCGGCGGTGGCGCTGACCGCGCAGATGACGGTGCAGCAGATGACGGCCCTGGACCTCGGGTACGCCCCGCCCTTCTCCCCGGTGTGGGACCCGGTTCTGGTGGCGGCGAGAAAGGCGACGGCGAAGGTGCGGGCCGGTCAGCGGTAGGGCCTTTCGTTTGGATCAGGCCGGGTCAGGGAGCGGGGTCTGGTGCCGTGCATCGAAAGGCGGAGCCATGGCAGCCGACGACAACGCGGCGAGGCGCGGTGCCAGGGCCCGCGAGCCCGGCATGATCCGAACGAGAGGCCCTAAGGCGGTTCAGGCCGTTGTGCTGATCCGCGGCAGGGAGGTGACGCCCCCGCCGGCCGTCACGGCCGTGGGCTGCTCCCCCGCGGGTCTGGCGTGCGAGGCGGACGGCCGGGTCGACCGCAGCCGGTAGCTCACCGCCTCGTCCAGCGTCACCGGCCGCTGCATCTGCGCCGCCAGCCGCCCGGCCTCCTGACCGAGCCGGGCGACGTCCTCCCAGGGAAGCCGTATCACCAAGGACAGCTCGGCCTCGCCGTCGGGCATCGCCTGCATCGCCGTCACCTGCTGAGCGTTCGCACTCATCGCCTGATCCTCACGTCGGTTGAGAGGAGATACGCGGCCCCGCCCGCCGGCGTTCACCGATTCACCCGCCGTATCCCGGGCAGTACTTCTGTGTGGTCATCCCCGTCCATGACGTGAACCCGGCGCGCCGCACCCCGTATGTGACGTACGCCCTCGTCGCCGCGAGCGTCCTCGTCTTCCTCGTCACCCCCGGCACCGCCGGTGCCGTGCCGGGTTCGAGTGGACTGGCGCAGCTCTGCCATCTGCAGGCCTTCATGGACCACTACGCGGCGGTTCCCAGAGAGCTGATCCACCATCAGATACCCCGGGTGGTCCCGACCGGCGGCGTGGGCGTGGGCCCTCACGGCCCGGGCTGTGTGGTGGCGCCGCCCGCCTACGACAAGTCCCCGGCGCTGTCCGTGTTCACGGCGATGTTCCTGCACGGGGGCTGGCTGCACCTGCTGGGCAACATGCTGTTCCTGCTGATCTTCGGCAACAACGTCGAGGACCGGATGGGCCACATCCGCTACTTCCTCTTCTACGTCTTCTGCGGCTACGCGGCCGGTTACGGCTTCGCGCTGCTCAACGCCACCTCCGCCGACCCGCTGATCGGCGCGTCCGGCGCGATCGCCGGTGTGCTGGGCGCCTATCTGGTGCTGTATCCGCGGGCGCGGGTCTGGGTCCTGGTGCCGTTCCTGGTCTTCCTGCCGCTGCGGCTGCCCGCCTGGCTGGTGCTGGGCTTCTGGTTCGGGCTGCAGGCGGTGTACTCCTCCGGGCACGGTGTGTCCGGCGCCGGGACGGTGGCCTACTCGGCCCACGTGGTCGGCTTCGTGGTGGGCATGCTGCTGGCCTGGCCGCTCAAACCGGGCACCCCGCCACCGCCGGAGCCGCGCCGTCTGGTGTTCGGCAGGCAGGCGCGGCCCCGTCAGGTGTGGTGAGCGGCGGGTGCGGTGAGCGTGCGGTGAGCGGCTCCGCTCAGCGGGCGGTGCGGGTGTGGACGTAGTCCACGAGCCGGGTCAGCGCGTCCGGGTCGGTGTTCGGCAGGACGCCGTGGCCGAGGTTGAAGACATGGCCCTCGAGGCCGGCGGCCGCGTCGAGCACCTCGCCCGCCCGGGTCTCGACGGTGTCCTTGTCGGTGAACAGCACCGTCGGGTCCAGGTTGCCCTGGAGCGCCTTGCCGGGGCCGACGCGGCCGACGGCCTCGTCCAGCGGGACGCGCCAGTCGACGCCGACCACATCGGCGCCGGCCTCGCCCATCAGTCCCAGCAGCTCGCCGGTGCCGACGCCGAAGTGGATGCGCGGGACGCCGTACCCGGCGACGGCGTCGAACACCTTCGCCGAGGCGGACATGACCGACTTCCGGTAGTCGGCCGGGGCCAGGGCTCCGACCCAGGAGTCGAACAGCTGGACCGCCGAGGCGCCCGCCTCGATCTGCACCTTCAGGAACGCGGCCGTGATGTCGGCGAGGCGGTCCAGCAGGTCGGCCCAGAGCTGCGGGTCGCCGTACATCATCGCCTTGGCGTTCTCGTACGTGCGCGACGGGCCGCCCTCGACCAGGTAGCTCGCCAGGGTGAACGGCGCCCCGGCGAAACCGATCAGCGGGGTCCCGCCCAGCTCGCGGGTGAGCAGGCCGATCGCCTCGGTGACGTAGGAGACGTCCTCGGGCGTGAGGTCGCGCAGCCGGGCCAGGTCGGCGCGGGTGCGGACGGGCTGCTCCACGACCGGGCCGACGCCGGGCTTGATGTCCAGGTCGAGGCCGATGGCCTTGAGCGGGACGACGATGTCGCTGAAGTAGATCGCCGCGTCCACGTTGTGCCGGCGCACCGGCTGCAGCGTGATCTCGGTGACCAGCTCGGGCAGCATGCAGGACTCGAGCATCGGGATGCCCTCGCGCACCTTGCGGTACTCGGGCAGTGAGCGGCCGGCCTGGCGCATGAACCACACGGGGGTGTGCGGCACGGGTTCACGCCTGCACGCCTTGAGGAAGGCGCTCTCGTACGTAGCGGTCGGCTGCTTGCCCGTGGGGCTTCCGTTGGCACTCACGTCGGCAAGTCTCGCACGGTCGCGAAGCGAGAAGTGCGGCCGCCCTCAGGGGTGTCCTCCCTGCACCGGGGCGCTGTTCCCCTTACTCTTCCCCGCATGGCTGCGGCTCAGGGACGATCGTCGGACGGCGCTGACGGAATGGACGACGCGAAGGACTCCGCTCAGGCGGAGGGCCGAACGGGCACGGGGGCGCCGCCGGCGTTCCGGGCCGCGGTCGACGCGCTGCGCAGTGCGCGGCTGCGGCCGCAGATCGAGGTGGAGCCGACGCCCGCCCCGCAACGGCTCGCGCCCTTCGCGTACGCGCTGGAGGCCGCGGTGGTCGACGGCGACGAGGACCTGGCCGACGGCCGGCTGGTGCTGCTGCACGACCCGGCCGGGCACGACGCCTGGCAGGGCACCTTCCGGCTGGTGACGCTGGTGCGCGCGGAACTGGAGCCGGAGATGGCGGCCGACCCGCTGCTGCCCGAGGTGTGCTGGTCGTGGCTGACCGGGGCGCTGCAGGCGCGCGGGCTGACGTACGGCGAGCCGAGCGGCACCGTCACGCGCGCGAGTTCGCACTACTTCGGCGGGCTGTCCGCGCGCCCGGCCGCCTCCCAGATCGAGATCCGCGCCTCCTGGACACCGCGCGAGGGCCTCGGCGGAGTGCCGGACACCGCCGCGCACCTGACCTCGTGGTGCGATCTGCTGGCCCAGGTCGGCGGGCTCCCGCCGGCCGGTCCGGGCGACGCCTCGGTGGTGACCCTGCCGCAGCGCAGGGGCCCGCAGTCACGGTGAGCTGGGCACCGGCCGTACCGGATTCATCCTCCAGGGCGGCCTATTGACTCTCTCTTTGTCGATACGGCCACTTTCTGTACTCGAATCGCATCGGCTCGAACCGATTCGATCTTCGGATGATCGATCGCACGTCCGAATTGCACGGATTGTTACTCACTAGATCGTGATCATTCTCTAAAGGCGCACGGCTTTGCTGCCGAAGACGACTGTGACCCTGAAAGCACGTTTCGTCCCGGCTTCCTCCCCACAAGCCGGCCCCGTCCCCCCACCCAGGAGGCCTGGTGTCCGTTCTCCTCGAGCAGCCCGCAAGCCTGGTCGCCTACCGCCCGAACAAGCCGACCGCCATGGTGGTCGTGGCCGACCCGCGCGTCCGTTCCACCGTCACCCGCCATCTGTGGGCTCTCGGTGTGCGCGACGTCATCGAGGCCTCGTCCGTCGCGGAGGCTCGTCCCCGCATCGGCAACCCCCGCGACATCTGCGTCGCCGACGTCCACCTGCCCGACGGTTCCGGCCTGACCCTGCTGTCCGAGACCCGCGCCGCGGGCTGGCCCAACGGGCTGGCCCTCTCGGCCGCCGACGACATCGGCGCCGTCCGCAACGCCCTCGCGGGCGGGGTCAAGGGCTACGTCGTCACCGGAACCCGAACCAACATCGGCCTCCCCGCCCGGCCCGGCGCCGCCCCCCTCGGTACCGCCGCCCGTATGCACCGCCGCCCCCCGGGTGCCCCGAGCCACCCGGGCGGCTACCGCGAGCTGTCCGGACGGGAGGTCGAGGTGCTCCGCCTGGTCGCCGAGGGGCAGTCCAACAAGGCGATCGGCGTCTCGATGGGCCTGTCCGCACTGACCGTGAAGAGCCACCTGGCCCGCATCGCCCGCAAACTCGGCACCGGCGACCGGGCCGGCATGGTGGCCGTGGCGCTGCGGACCGGCATCATCCACTGATCCCTACCGATTCCTCCATACGCCTCGTGAGCGCATCATCCGTTCACTCATATGAACCGGAAGTTTCACCGGCCTGACTGGTTTACGACCCTGTGGCGCCCGTCGACGGACCGTTCGGTGTCGGGGCGCCGTCCACACACGGATACCCTTGACAGGTGACCGACGCCCAAGAGACCGCAGCAGACGTTTCCGTGCGCACCACCGGGGGCACTCCTCCGGACGACGCCGGGGCCTCTGTGCTGGGGGCGCCGACTCCGCTGCTCGAACCCCGCGAGGGCATTCCGCCCGTGGTCGCCGACGAGACCGCGCTCGCCGAGGTGATCGCCGCCTTCGCCGCCGGCTCGGGACCCGTCGCCGTCGACGCCGAGCGCGCCTCCGGCTACCGCTACGGCCAGCGCGCCTACCTGGTGCAGCTCCGTCGCGAGGGTGCGGGCAGCGCGCTCATCGACCCCGTCTCCTGCCCCGATCTCTCCGGTCTCGGCGAGGCGCTGACCGGCGTCGAGTGGGTGCTGCACGCCGCCACCCAGGACCTGCCGTGCCTGCGGGAGATAGGCATGGTCCCGACCCGCCTGTTCGACACCGAGCTGGCCGGCCGGCTCGCCGGGTTCCCCCGGGTCGGCCTAGGCGCCATGGTCGAGGGCGTGCTCGGTTTCGTCCTGGAGAAGGGCCACTCCGCCGTCGACTGGTCGACCCGGCCGCTGCCCGAGCCCTGGCTGCGCTACGCCGCCCTGGACGTCGAGCTCCTCGTCGACCTGCGGGACGCCCTGGAGAAGGAGCTGGACCGGCAGGGCAAGCTCGACTGGGCCCTCCAGGAGTTCGGGGCGATCGCGGCGGCGCCGCCCGCCGAGCCCCGCAAGGAACCCTGGCGCCGTACGTCCGGGATGCACAAGGTGCGGCGGCGCCGGCAGCTCGCCGTCGTACGGGAGCTGTGGGAGACGCGGGACCGGATCGCGCAGCGGCGGGACGTGTCACCGGGCAAGGTGCTGTCGGACGCGGCCATCGTGGAGGCCGCGCTCTCACTTCCGGTCAACGTGCACGCGCTGGCCGCGTTGAACGGGTTTGGGCACCGCGTGGGGCGCCGGCAGCTGGAGCAGTGGCAGGCGGCGGTCGACCGGGCGAAGGCCCTGACCGAGGCGCAGTTGCCCCAGCCGGGGCAGCCGGTCACCGGACCGCCGCCGCCGCGGGCGTGGGCCGACAAGGACCCCGCCGCGGCGGCTCGGCTGTCGGCCGCGCGGGCGGGGGTGTCGGCGCTGGCCGAGCAGCTCGGCATGCCTCAGGAGAACCTGGTCTCCCCCGACACCGTGCGGCGGGTGTGCTGGGAGCCGCCGGCCGCGGTGGACGCGGGAACGGTGGCGGACGCGCTGGCCGGATACGGTGCGCGGCCCTGGCAGGTGGAGCAGGTGACGCCCGTGCTGGTCGCGGCGCTGTCGGGCGCGGACGCCTGAGCCGGCTCACTTGGTCGCACCGCGCATGAACCCGTTGTAGATGAACCTCTGCAGCACGAGGAAGACGACCAGTGTCGGCAGGATCACCAGGACCGCGCCCGCCGAGATGATCTCCCAGTGGGCGCCGTACGGGCCGCGGAAGCGGAACAGGGACGTCGATATCACGCCAAGATCCTGGGACGGCATGTAGAGGAAGTCCCGCCGACGTCTCCCTGCTCGCCTGGGACGACTCCCGGCTCTGCCGCCTGACCCACCCCACGCTGTCGGCGATGAGCCACGACGTGCACGGGTTCGGTGCCGAGGTGGCGCACACCCTGTTCGGGATGATCGCGGGAGGGGGTCCGGGCTCGCACCCGGTGCCCACGCCGGTGCTGGCTCCGCGGGGGTCGACGGCCCCGCGGGTGTGACGTTCGCCGCTCCGGCCGGGGGGAGGACTGGGCAGTCACGTTACTCACAAGTAGCATGGCCCGTAAGCAAGCGCTCAGCATCCCGCACCTGGAGGAGAGCCATCGTGCCTCGTACCGTCAGGGACGTCGTCTTCGTCGACGGCGTCCGCACCCCGTTCGGCAAGGCGGGCCCGAAGGGCATCTACCACGAGACCCGTGCCGACGACCTCGTCGTCAAGGCGATCCGGGAGCTGCTGCGCCGCAACCCCGGTCTGGACCCGAAGAAGATCGACGAGGTCGCCATCGCGGCGACCACGCAGATCGGTGACCAGGGCCTGACCCTCGGCCGCACGGCCGGCATCCTCGCGGGCCTGCCGCAGTCCGTCCCCGGCTACTCGATCGACCGCATGTGCGCCGGCGCCCTGACCGCCGTGACGGCCACCGCCGGTTCGATCGCGTTCGGCGCCTACGACGCCGTCATCGCCGGTGGCGTGGAGCACATGGGCCGCCACCCGATGGGCGAGGGCGTGGACCCGAACCCGCGCTTCGTCTCCGAGAAGCTGGTCGACGAGTCGGCGCTGTTCATGGGCATGACCGCCGAGAACCTGCACGACCGCTACCCGCAGATCACCAAGCAGCGCGCCGACGAGTACGCCGTGCGCTCGCAGGAGAAGGCCGCCAAGGCCTACGCCGACGGCAAGATCCAGCAGGACCTGGTGCCGATCTCGGTGCGTCGCACGAGCCCCGAGGGCGGCGAGACGGGCTGGGGCCTGGTCACGGCCGACGAGCCGATGCGCCCGGGCACCACCCTGGAGAACCTGCAGGGCCTGAAGACCCCGTTCCGCGTGCACGGCCGGGTCACCGCCGGCAACGCGGCCGGCCTGAACGACGGCGCCACCGCGTCGATCATCGCCAGCGAGGACTTCGCCCGCGAGAACGGCCTGCCGGTCAAGATGCGCCTGGTCTCCTACGCCTTCGTGGGCGTCGAGCCCGAGGTGATGGGCTACGGCCCGATCCCGGCCACGGAGAAGGCCCTCGCCAAGGCGGGGCTGTCCATCTCCGACATCGGTCTGTTCGAGATCAACGAGGCCTTCGCCGTCCAGGTGCTGGCCCTCCTCGACCACTACGGCATCGCGGACGACGACGAGCGCGTCAACCAGTACGGCGGCGCGATCGCCTACGGTCACCCGCTCGCCTCCTCCGGCGTCCGTCTGATGACGCAGCTGGCCCGCCAGTTCGAGGAGCAGCCCGAGGTCCGCTACGGCCTCACCACCATGTGCGTCGGCTTCGGCATGGGCGCGACGGTCATCTGGGAGAACCCGCACTTCGACGGAGGCGACAAGTGAGCACCACCGCTGAACTCCTGAAGGGCGCGGCCGAGCTGTTCCCGGACGAGGTCGTCACGCAGGCGCACGTACGCCACTTCGACCTGCCGTTCGGGGCCGGGCGCTTCGCGCTCGTCACCCTGGACAACGGCCTGGACCACACCAAGCCGACCACCTTCGGGCCGCAGTCGCTCGCGAACCTCAGTGCCGCCATCGACCAGGTGGAGAAGGAGGCCGCGGACGGCGAGATCGTCGGCGCCGGCGTCACCGGCAAGCCGTTCATCTTCGCGGTCGGCGCCGACCTCAAGGGCGTGGAGCTGCTCAAGCAGCACGACCACGCGCTGGCCATCGGCAAGGGCGGCCACGAGGTCTTCAAGCGCCTCGCGACGCTGGCCGTGCCCACCTTCGCCTACTACAACGGCGCGGCGATGGGCGGCGGCGTCGAGGTCGGCCTGCACTGCACCTACCGCACGGTGTCGAAGGCCATCCCGGCGTTCTCCCTGCCCGAGGTCTTCCTGGGCCTGGTTCCGGGCTGGGGCGGCTGCACGCTGCTGCCGAACCTGATCGGCGCCGACAAGGCCGTCTCGGTCATCATCGAGAACAGCCTCAACCAGAACAAGCAGCTCAAGGGCAAGCAGGTCTTCGAACTGGGCATCGCCGACGCCCTCTTCGAAGGTGCCGACTTCCTGGAGCAGTCGCTGCTGTGGACCGCCCAGGTCCTCAAGGGCGACATCGAGGTCGAGCGCCCGGCGATCGACCGCGGCGAGGCCTGGGACCAGGCCGTCGCGCGCGGCCGGTTCATCGCGGACGGCAAGGTGCACGGCGCGGCCCCGGCCGCCTACCGGGCCCTGGAGATCATCGAGGCCGCCAAGAACGGCGACCTGCAGCAGGGTTACGACGCCGAGGACCAGGCCCTCGCCGACCTGATCATGGGTGGCGAACTGCGCTCCGGCATCTACGCGTTCAACCTCGTCCAGAAGCGCGGCAAGCGTCCCGCCGGCGCCCCGGACAAGAACCTGGCCCGCCCGGTCACCAAGGTCGGTGTCGTCGGCGCCGGTCTGATGGCCTCTCAGCTCGCGCTGCTCTTCCTGCGCCGCCTCGAGGTGCCGGTCGTCCTGACCGACATCGACCAGGAGCGCGTCGACAAGGGTGTGGGCTACGTCCACGCCGAGATCGACAAGCTGCTCGGCAAGGGCCGGATCAACCAGGACAAGGCCAACCGCCTCAAGGCGCTGGTGACGGGTGTCCTGGACAAGGCCGAGGGCTTCTCGGACGCCGACTTCATCATCGAAGCCGTCTTCGAGGAGATCGGCGTCAAGCAGCAGGTGTTCGCCGAGGTCGAGGCGGTCGCCCCGGCGCACGCGATCCTCGCCACCAACACGTCCTCGCTGTCGGTGTCGGAGATGGCGTCGAAGCTGAAGCACCCCGAGCGGGTCGTCGGCTTCCACTTCTTCAACCCGGTCGCGATCCTCCCGCTGCTGGAGATCGTCCGCGGCGAGAAGACGGACGACGCCTCGCTGGCGACCGCCTTCTCGGTGGCCAAGAAGCTGAAGAAGACGGCGGTTCTGGTGAAGGACGCCCCGGCGTTCGTCGTGAACCGCATCCTGACCCGCTTCATGGGCGAGATCCAGAACGTCATCGACGAGGGCACCCCGGTCGAGGTCGCGGAGAAGGCGGTGGAGCCCCTGGGCCTGCCGATGTCCCCGCTGGTCCTGCTCGAGCTCGTCGGCCCGGCGATCGGCCTGCACGTCTCGGAGACCCTCAACCGGGCCTTCCCGGACCGCTTCACGGTCTCCCCGAACCTGGCTGCCGTCGTCAAGGCGGGCAAGCGCGGCTTCTACGTCTACGACAGCGGCAAGCCGGAGCTGGACCCGGAGGTCGCCGCGCTGCTGAAGCAGGGCGACGTCGTCCTGACGGAGGAGCAGGTCCGCGACCGCGTCCTGGACGCGGTGGCCCAGGAGATCGGCCTGATGCTCGACGAGGGCGTCGTCGCTGAGGCCCAAGACATCGACCTCTGCCTGATCACGGGCGCCGGCTGGCCCTTCCACCTGGGCGGCATCACGCCGTACCTGGACCGCGAGGGTGTCTCCGAGCGGGTGAACGGGAAGCGGTTCCTGGCTCAGGGGGTCGCGTCGGTTCCGGCGTGATCAGCGGCCCGTAGAGGGCCCGGGAGCACTTCCGCCCCTGCCGTGTTCGTCACGGCAGGGGCGGACGCGTATCACCGGCCGCCCGGTGGGCGGGTGGACGGCGGGGCGCCCGAGGTCACCACTCAGGCATGGCCGGGTAGTGCTCGCACTCGCCCGGACAGGAGGCGCGGGACGACAGCGAGGTGTGCAGCCGGCTGTCCTCGGGGGATGCCGTGGACGCGCAGTGTCAGCGAAGCGGGCGCCGAGTGGATGGCGCTGAACACCACCACGAAGACGGCCCCCGAGCGACGTCCCCACCAAGCCCTGGCCGGACCCGTGTCCGAGCACGTGGCTATAGTGCACGTCACCCCGGCAGCGCACGGACCGGCTTGCCTCCACCCGAGTCCTCAAGCCATCGACATTCGCCCCCCGAGGGGGGCGCGGCCAGCTAGGACCCGGACCCATGATGAGCCATGCGTCGACGCCCCAGCACGACTCGGACATGCCGCCCGTGCCCACCGAGGGTGCGGGAGGAGCAGGCGGCCGGCCCAGGCGCCGGCGCCGTGTCGGCCGGACGATCCTCATCGTCCTGACCGTTCTGGTCCTCGCCGCCGGCGGCACCGCGTACTGGTTCTACAGCGACCTCGACGGCAACATCAAGGGCGTCGACATCGACAAGGCGATCGGTGACGACCGGCCCGAGAATCCGCCCACCTCCGGCCAGAACATCCTGATCCTGGGCTCCGATTCGCGCGCCGGCGCCAACGCCGCGCTGGGCACGGGCAACGTCTCGGGGGCTCGCTCCGACACCGCGCTGGTGATGCACATACCCGAGGGCCGCACCAAGGCCGTCGCGGTCAGCATCCCCCGCGACACCCTGGTGACCCGGCCCGAGTGCGCCAAGTCGGACGGCTCCACGGTCGCGTCCGCGAAGCGCGTGATGTTCAACTCCATCTACTCCCAGGTCGGTCCCGCCTGTGTGGTCAAGACCGTCGAGCAGATCTCCGGGGTCCGCATGGACCACTACGTCGAGATCGACTTCGCCGGCTTCAAGGGGCTCGTGGACGCGATCGGCGGGGTCACCGTCACCGTCGACCAGGACATCCACGACACCTCCAGCGGCCTCGACCTGACCGCAGGCACCCACAAGCTGAACGGCACTCAGTCCCTTCAGTTCGTGCGCACGCGGCACGGCATCGGCGACGGCAGCGACCTCGGCCGCATCGGCCTTCAGCAGCAGTTCATGCTGGCCCTGCTGAGCGAGATCAAGAAGCAGGACCTGCTGGGCAGCCCCACCAAGACCTACAAGATCGCGGACAAGCTCACCGCCGCCCTCACCAAGGTCGATCCCAACCGCGTGGTGGCCGCGGAGCCGCAGGCGTCGCAGCTGTGGAAGGCGGTCCGCCGCGACACCGCGATCCCGGAGTCCGCGAAGAAGTCCCCTGCCACGGGCGGCAGTTCGTCCTGACACTCGCCGTACCTCACGGTCTGTCGCCGACATGGGACCCTTGACCCATGACGGACCCCCTCGGCTCCCCGGCCTCCGACGGCCCCCTGCTACTGATCGTCGACGGCGCGAACGTCGTCGGGTCGCGGCCGGACGGCTGGTGGCGGGACCGCCGGGGCGCCGCCGGGCGGCTGCGCGACCGGCTGGCCGCCGAGGGGCTGCCGGGGCATCACGGTGCTGTGGAGATCGTGCTCGTGGTCGAGGGCGCGGCTCGTGGCGTGGAGTCCGTGCCGGGGGTACGGGTGGAGTCGGCGCCCGGCAGCGGGGACGACCGGATCGTGGAGCTGACCGCGGAGTACGCCGGCCGGCGCCGTCTGGTGGTCACGGCCGACCGTGAGCTGAGGCGCCGGGTGACCGAGCTGGGCGCGGAGGTGACCGGCCCGCGTGCCGTGCTCGGCTGAGGCGGCGCGTCGGGCTCAGCCCGAGAACGCCGTCAGCCCGAGAACGCCGCCATCAGGAAGAAGAAGCCGCCCAGACCCAGGGTGCCGAGGACCGTTCCGGCCACGGCGGGCCACATGCGGCCGGTGCCCTGGCGGGCGCAGTGGATGCCCGCCAGGCCGAAGGTGACGGCGAGGCCGCCGGCCAGCCACGACCACGGCATCACGGCGAACATGAGGCCGGGCCAGACGCCCGGGGCGGCGATGATCCCGAGGACGAGCGCGGTGGGGCCGAGGGCGACGGCGGGTGTGCCGTCAGGGTCCGGGGTGGTCGGCGCAGACATGTGATCCCCCTGGTTTGAACGTGTTCAATTGGACGTCCCGAGCATAGCAGGGGGGTCCGCTCGGCTCGGGTCAACTCCTCTCAGCTGCCCGGGATCCGGGCGTAGAGCACCGCTCCGTCGACCCGGCCCACCTCCTCGTACCGCCCGTTCAGCAGCCGGCGCAGGCTGGGAAGGCGGTCGGGGCGGTACGGCTTGCCCCGGGAGTCGTCGACGACCAGGGCCGGGGCCCGCGCGGTCATCTCCGCGCGGAAGACGGGCCAGGCGCCCGCGACCGCGTACTTCTCGCCGACCCGGGGACCGTCGCGGCCGCCGCTGTAGTTGGTGAGCAGGCCCGCGGTGAGAAAGCGGCTGGCCGGGGTGCGGTCCGCCAGCCAGTACGTCTCGGGGTGCATGCCCCACACCAGGACCCGGTCGGCCGGTGCCGTGCGGTGGGCGAGGGCGGTGGCGAGGCGCTGGGCGTGGACGAGTTCGGGGCGCGGGGCGAGCAGGCCCCAGGTGAGGAACAGGGCGCAGCAGCAGGCCGAGGTGAGGACGGCGGACGTCAGGCGTGCGCGGGGCAGGAGTTGGAGCGCCGCCGTGGCCAGCAGGGCGGCGGACGGGAGGAGTTGCAGGTAGTAGTGCCCGAAGAAGTGAAAGCCGAGGACGACCGCGCCGGCCGAGGACGTCAGCCAGAGCCACAGGTCGGCCCCCATGACACCTATGACCCCCACGGCCCCCGGCGCGCGGAGGGCGCCGGGGGCGCGGGGGGCCCGCAGCACCCGTACCACCGGTGGGACCAGGCCCGCGCAGGCCACCGCCAGGATCGCGGTGTTGGCCAGCCCCCGGCCGAGGACGAGCAGTTCCGAGCCGGTGAAGGAGGCGTAGGTGGCGGATCCGGTGACCGTCCAGAACAGGAACCCGGCGGGGTCGGTGGCCAGGGCGGCGCACAGGACGGGCAGCGCGAAACCGGCCGCGAGCCGCACGGCCCCAGCACGCCAGGCCCCGGCCCGCACGGCCCCCACGCGGCAGCCCCCGACCCGCACGGCGCCCACGCGCAGGACCCCAGCCCGTACGGCTTCCGTTCGCACCGCACCGCCCACCCGTACGGCATCCCCCGCCCGCGCCCCACCCCGCCGGTACAGCAGCCAGGCCACCGGCAGCAGTACCGCGCCGCCCGTCTGCTTGGCGAGGAAGGCGCAGGCGACGGCGGTCCCGGCCGCGCCCCAGCGGCCGCGGTCCGCGCACCACAGGGCGGCCGCGGTGCCGGGCAGTATGAACACCTCGAAGGTGGCGGCCTGCGCGTCCTCCGGGTTGAGTCCGACCGACACCAGCAGGTACAGCACCCCGGCGGTGCGCCCGGCGGTGTCGCCCCAGCGGCGCCGGGCCACGGAGGCCAGCAGGGCCGCGGTGAGCAGTTGCGCGGCGACCGCCAGTACCCGCAGCGGGGTGAGCGAGCCGGAGCCGCAGACCGCGAAGGCGGCCTCGTACAGCCAGGGCAGCAGGGGTGGCTTGCGGTCGACGACCGTCTCGTACAGCCGGCCGCCGTGCGCGAGGAGGCCCGCCTGGACGGCCAGATAGCCCTCGTCGGGGTTCCACAGCGGGCGGACGAAGGACGGCACCCGGGTGACGCAGGCCAGCGCCGCCAGGGCGGGCAGCAGCCGTATCCAGTACGCCGTCCGGGTGAGCGCGGGCCGTGCGGAGGTGAGCGGGGCGGCGGGCATGGGCAGCACGGAGAGCACGTTATCCGCCCCCGCAGTTCCGGCGAAGCGGAACATACGGGGCCGAAGTGATCCGTCGGCTGGTTACTGCTTCTTTCCGGGCGGCGACCCGGGCACCTCACCCGCCGGGGCCTTCTCCCGCAGGGCGAGCATGCTGTGCTTGCGGCCGTAGAGAAGGTAGACCCCGATGCCGATGACCATCCAGATGGCGAAGCGGAGCCAGGTCTCGGCGGGCAGGTTGAGCATCAGCCACAGCGTGGCGCACACGGACACGATCGGGACCACCGGGACCCAGGGGGTGCGGAACGCGCGGGGCAGGTCCGGGCGCGTCCTGCGCAGGATGATGACGCTGATCGCGACGACGATGAACGCGAACAGCGTGCCGATGTTCACCAGTTCGGCCAGCTCGCTGAGACTGGTGAACCCGGCCACGATCGCGATGATCACGCCGAGCAGGATGGTCGGCCGGTGCGGGGTCTTGAAGCGCGGGTGGACGCGGGAGAAGAAGCGCGGCAGCAGGCCGTCACGGCTCATCGCGAAGAACACCCGGGTCTGGCCCAGCAGCAGGATCATGCAGACGGTCGTCAGGCCGACCGCGGCGCCGAAGCTGATCACGCCCGCGTACCAGGGATGCCCGATGGACTTGAAGGCGTCGGCCAGCGGGGCCGCCACCGACAGGCGGGTGTACTTCTCCATGCCGGTGACGACGACGGAGACGGCGACGTAGAGCACCGTGCAGATGAGCAGCGAGCCGAGGATGCCGCGCGGCATGTCCCGCTGCGGGTTACGGGTCTCCTCGGCGGCCGTGGCGACGATGTCGAAGCCGATGAACGCGAAGAACACCACCGAGGCGGCGGTGAAGATGCCCATCACACCGAAGTTGGCGGGCGCCCAGCCGAACATGAGCTGGATGAGCGGGGCCTTGAGAGTGCCGCCCGCCGGCACCGGCTCGGGGTGCGGGATGAACGGCTTGTAGTTCTCGCCGTGGATGAAGAACGCACCGGCGACGATCACGATGAGGACGACGGCCACCTTGATGGCGACCACGATCGAGGTGATCCGGGCGGACAGCTTCATGCCGAGCACGAGGATGCCGGTGAGCACCAGGACGAGCGCCGCGGCGAGGATGTCGAAGCCGAACCCGGAGGCCCCGTCCCGCCCGGCCAGGTAGTCCGGCAGGTGCCAGCCCGCGTTGTCGAGCAGCGAGCGGACGTAACCCGACCAGCCGACGGCCACCACCGCCGTACCGAGGGCGAACTCCAGGACGAGGTCCCAGCCGATGATCCAGGCGGGCAGTTCGCCGAGGGAGGCGTACGAGAACGTGTACGCGGAACCCGCCACGGGGACCGTGGAGGCGAACTCGGCGTAGCAGAGCGCGGCGAGCGCGCAGACCACGCCGGCCGCGACGAAGGCCAGGGACACCGCCGGACCGGCGTTGTTCTTGGCCACCTGCCCGGTGAGGACGAAGATGCCGGTGCCGATGATGACACCCACGCCGAAGACGGTCAGATCGAGGGCGGAGAGGGACTTCTTGAGTGAATGCTCGGGTTCCTCGGTGTCCCGGATGGACTGTTCGACGTTCTTCGTCCTGAAGAGCGCGCTGCTCACGTGCCTACCTCCCACGCTTGTCGTCCTCGACATGATCGAGAGGGCCGGGTGTGCGTATGCCCCGGCACAGGCAGGTTCACGCAGAAGGGCCGGTTCCGCCACCGGGAGAGGGGGGCGGGACCGGCCCGTGGGACTGCTTGTCCCTAGTCGCGCGCGGGCTCGACGGAGTCGACCTCTGCCGCCGTACGGTCGAACCGGCCGTCCAGCTTGGAGACCAGACCGGTGACCTGGCGGGCGATGTCGGGCGCGGTCAGCCCGATCTCGGCCATGACCTCGGCGCGGGAGGCGTGGTCGAGGAAGCGCGGCGGGATGCCGAAGTCGCGCAGCGGCACGTCCACGCCGGCGTCGCGCAGGGCCTGGGCGATCGCGGAGCCGACACCGCCGACGCGGCTGTTGTCCTCGACGGTGACGACGACCCGGTGCCGCTCGGCGAGCGGGGCCATGGCCTCGTCGACGGGCTTGACCCAGCGCGGGTCGACCACGGTGGTGGAGATGCCCTGCCGCTCGAGCAGGCCGGCGATCTCCAGGCACATCGGCGCGAGGGCGCCCACGGAGACCAGCAGCACGTCCGGACGGTCGGTACCGGGCTCGCGCAGCACGTCCATGCCGCCGACCCGGCCCACGGCCGGTACGGCGGGGCCGACGGCGCCCTTGGAGAAGCGGACCACGGTCGGCGCGTCCTCGACGGCGACCGCCTCGCGCAGCTGGGCGCGGACCTGCTCGGCGTCGCGCGGGGCGGCCAGCCTCAGGCCCGGCACGACCTGCAGGATCGACATGTCCCACATGCCGTTGTGGGAGGCGCCGTCGGTGCCGGTGACACCGGCCCGGTCCAGGACGAAGGTCACCCCGCACTTGTGCAGGGCCACGTCCATCAGGACCTGGTCGAAGGCGCGGTTGAGGAAGGTGGCGTAGACGGCGAAGACCGGGTGGACGCCGGCGTGGGCCAGGCCCGCCGCCGACACGGCGCCGTGCTGCTCGGCGATGCCGACGTCGTAGACCCGGTCGGGGAAGCGCTTGGCGAACCTGTCCAGGCCGACCGGCTGGAGCATGGCCGCCGTGATGGCGACGACGTCCTCGCGCTCCTCGCCGAGCTTGACCATCTCGTCGCCGAAGACGGAGGTCCAGTCGGCGCCGGAGCTGGCGATCGGCAGACCGGTGTCGGGGTGGATCTTGCCGACGGCGTGGAAGCGGTCGGCCTCGTCCTGCAGCGCGGGCTGGTAGCCGCGGCCCTTCTCGGTCAGGCAGTGCACGATGACGGGCCCGCCGAACCGCTTGGCCCGGGCCAGCGCCGACTCCAGGGCCTCGATGTCGTGCCCGTCGATCGGACCGACGTACTTCAGGCCCAGGTCCTCGAACATGCCCTGCGGGGCGATGAAGTCCTTCAGCCCCTTCTTGGCGCCGTGCAGGGTCTCGTACAGCGGCTTGCCGACGACCGGGGTGCGGTCGAGGATGTCCTTCGTCCGGGCGAGGAAACGCTCGTAGCCGTCGGTGGTGCGCAGGGTCGCCAGGTGGTTGGCGAGACCGCCGATGGTCGGCGCGTAGGAGCGCTCGTTGTCGTTGACGACGATGACCAGCGGGCGGTCCTTGGCCTCGGCGATGTTGTTCAGCGCCTCCCAGGCCATGCCGCCGGTCAGCGCCCCGTCACCGATGACGGCGACGACGCGGCTGTCCCGCTTCTTGAGCTGGTTGCCCTTGGCGATGCCGTCCGCCCAGCCGAGCACCGTGGAGGCGTGGCTGTTCTCGATGACGTCGTGCTCGGACTCGGCCTGCGCGGGGTAGCCGGACAGGCCGCCCTTCATCTTCAGCCGGGAGAAGTCCTGCCGGCCGGTGAGCAGCTTGTGGACGTAGGACTGGTGTCCGGTGTCCCACAGGACCTTGTCCTTCGGGGAGTGGAAGACGCGGTGCAGGGCGATGGTGAGCTCGACCACGCCCAGGTTGGGACCGAGGTGGCCGCCGGTCTTGGAGACGGCGTCGACGAGGAAGGTCCGGATCTCCTCTGCCAGCTGGTCCAGCTCCTCCAGGCTGAGCCGGTCCAGATCGCGCGGTCCCCTGATGCGGGTCAGCAGCGGCACCCGTGCCTCCTTGCAGTAGAGCTGATCGAGCTGTTGCCGGGCTTGTCGAGTCTAATGTTCCGGGTTTGCGGGACACGACAGTGCCCGGCACCTTCCGGTGCCGGGCACTGGTTCGACCCCAGGACGCTACGCGCGACCCGCGGTCTTCTGCGTCTTGCGCGTGACGGAGTCGATGACCACCGTGGTCAGCAGCACCGCGGCGGTGATCATGTACTTCACCGGCTCGGCGATGGACTCCAGCTGGAGACCGTACTGGATGGACACGATCACCAGCACACCCAGCAGGGCGTTCCAGGTGCGGCCACGGCCACCGAAGAGCGAGGTGCCACCGATGACGGCCGCGGCGATCGCGTTCATCAGCAGGTCGCCGGTGCCGGCGCTCTGGTTGGCGGAGGCGATCTTGGAGGCCAGGAACAGACCGCCGATCGCGGCGAACCCGCCGGAGATGCCGAACACGGAGATCCGCACCGCGGTGACGTTGATGCCCGCACGCCGGGAGGCCTCGACGCTGCCACCGAGCGCGAAGATCTTCCGGCCGAAGGAGGTGCGGCGCAGCAGGAAGTCGGTGCCGACCAGGAAGGCGAGGAAGATCACCGTGGCCAGCGGCAGGCCCTTGTACTGGTTGTACATGTACGCCGCGGCGAAGGAGACCACGGCCAGCAGGACGGTGCGCAGGACCGTGTCGCTGAGCGGCCGGGACGGGACGCCCGCGGCCTCGCGGCGCCGGTTACCGAGGAAGGAGCTGACGAAGAACAGCACGACCACGACGGCGGCCAGACCGTAGGCGGCGGCCAGGTCGGTGAAGGTGTACGTGGTCAGCTTGCCGATCAGGCCGTCGCTGTCGAGGTTGATCGTGCCGTCCTCGCCCAGCACCTTCAGCATGAAGCCGAGCCAGAACAGCAGCCCGGCCAGGGTGACGGCGAAGGCGGGGGCGCCGAGCACCGCGAAGAAGAAGCCGTGCAGCGCGCCGATGGCGGCACCGGCGGCGATGGCGACCAGTACGGCCAGCCACTCGGGCCAGCCCTGGTTGACGGTGAGGACGGCCGCGAGGGCGCTGGCCGCGCCGCTGACCGAGCCGACCGACAGGTCGATCTCACCGAGCAGCAGCACGAAGACGATGCCGACGGAGATCATGCCCGTGCCGACCATCGTGACCGTGATGTTGCTGATGTTCTGCGCGGAGAGGAACTCGGAGTTCAGGACCTGGAAGATGATGCAGATGATCGCGAGGCCCAGGACCACCGGGAGGGAACCCAGCTCACCGGCCTTCATCTTCCGCTTGAACTCGGTCCAGTAGCCGAGCAGGCCCTGCTCGCGCACCAGCAGCCGGGGGTCGACCGCGGTGACCGCGGCGGAGGCGGCCTCGGGGTTCACGACGGGCGTGTCCTTGCCGGGCTCGGGTGTCTTGTCGACGTTCGCGGAGGTCTTGTCGACGCTCACTTGGAAACCTCCCCGTTCGTGCGCGCCGCACGGCGGGTCACGGCGTTGTCGGTGGCGCCGGTGATGGCGGAGATGATCTCCTCCTGCGAGGTCGTCTTGACCTCGAAGACGCCGTTGTTGCGGCCGAGACGCAGGACGGCGACCTTGTCCGCCACCGCCTTGACGTCCGCCATGTTGTGGCTGATGAGGATGACGGCGTGACCGCGCTCGCGCAGGCGCTCCACGAGGTCGAGGACCTGGGCGGTCTGCTCGACGCCGAGGGCGGCGGTGGGCTCGTCGAGGATGACCAGCTTGGGGTCACCGAGCATCGAACGGGCGATGGCCACGGTCTGGCGCTGACCGCCGGAGAGCGAGGCGATCGGGATACGGACGCTGGGGATGCGGATCGACAGCGTGGTGAGCAGCTCGCGGGCGCGGCGCTCCATCTCGACCTCGTCCAGGACGCCGAACTTCTGCAGCTCGCGGCCGAGGAAGAGGTTGCCGACGACGTCGATGTTGTCGCACAGCGCGAGGTCCTGGTAGACCGTCGCGATGCCCAGGGCCTGGGCGTCGTGCGGCCGGCTGATCGACACGGGCTTGCCGCCCCACTCGATGGCGCCCTCATCGATGGGGTGCACGCCGGCGATCGTCTTGACCAGCGTGGACTTTCCGGCGCCGTTGTCGCCCACCAGGGCGACCACCTCACCGGCGTGGACCTCAAGCTCTACGTCGGTGAGCGCCTGAACGGCACCGAACCGCTTGGAGACCCCGCGCAACGCCAGCACGGGCGTAGCGGACACGTGAACCATCTCCTTCGCCGCCTGACCCGGCGGGAGGTTGTGCAGAAGAGTTAGGGGGTAGTTCCGTCCGGCGCCCCGCGCCGAGCTTGCGGGGCTGCGTGAATACGCGGGGCACCGGAGGAGCCTGGGAGCACCCGGTCCGGCCCGGTACCGGTGTTCTGGAACGAACGCCGGTACGGGGGACGGGATTTGGTGCTGCTTACTTCAGGCCGAGCTTGTCGCAGGCGGACTTGTACTTGCCCGTGCAGATGTCGGCGACGGTGTAGACGCCGTCCTTGATGACGGTGTCGTTGATGTTGTCCTTGGTCAGCGCGGTGACCGGGACCAGCACCGAGGGGATGTCCTTGGCGGAGCCGGAGGAGACCTTGTCCTTGGCGACGGAGTCCAGGCTCTCGCCCTTGGCGAGGGCGACGGCCATCTCGGCGGCGGCCTCGGCCTCGGGGGCGTACGGCTTGTAGACGCTCATGTACTGCTCACCGGTGACGATGCGCTGCACGCCGGCCAGCTCGGCGTCCTGGCCGGTGACCGGGACGGAGACGCCCGCGGCCTTCAGAGCGGTGATGATACCGCCGGCCATGCCGTCGTTGGCGGAGTACACACCCGCGATCTTGCCCTTGCCGACCGCGGAGATCGCCGCCTCCATCTCGGAGTTGGCGTTGTCCGGCGACCACTCCTTGGTGTCGTACTCCTTGGCGATGGTGACCTTGCCGTCGAGGACGGAGTGCGCGCCCTTCTTGAACTGGGCGGCGTTCGGGTCGGTGACCGAGCCGTTGATCATGACGATCTTGGAGGACTTGGTGGCCTTGCCGCCCAGCGCCTTCAGCAGGGCCTCACCCTGGGTCTTGCCGACCTCTTCGTTGTCGAACGAGGTGTAGGCGCTGATCGGGCCCTCGGCGAGACGGTCGTACGCGACGACCTTGATGCCGGCGTCCTTGGCCTTCTGGACCGAGTTCTGGATCGCCTTGGCGTCCACCGCGTCCACGATCAGGACGTCCACCTTGTTGGTGATCATGGTGTCGACCTGCTGGGCCTGCAGGTTCGCGTCCTGACGGGCGTTGTTGTACTGGATCTCCGCCTTGTTGTTCGTCAGCTCCTTGATCTTGTCCGTGATCAGGGGCTTGTCGAACTTCTCGTAGCGGGCGGTCTTGTTCTCCGGAAGCAGGAGACCGACCTTGATGTTGTCGCCCTTCTTGGCGGACGACGCCGAAGAGCTGTCGTCGCCCTTGGACTCCTTGGCACTGCCACAGGCGGCCAGCGAGACGGCCATCGCACCAGCGGCAACGGCAACGGCGGCACGACGCATACGCGTGTTCACTCTGTAAACCTCCCTGACGAGGCCGCGTCGTTGCGGCCGAGGTGGCTGGAAGTCAACTCGGCCACACGTGCGACGTCAAGAAGTAAATCCTTAACGAGATGGCAACGGTGCCATCCGTTCTCTAAGTGAAGGCAGGGGTGGCCGCCGCGAGCGTACCCACGACAGATCCGTCCAGAAGGGTCGAATCGCCCATCTCGCTGAGTGCGAGAGCAAGCGCTCCGAGCACCTCCGCACGGCCCCCAAGTGCCCCGGGAAGAACGGACAGTTGACGCGCCGCGCTGGGGATCGCATAGCGGCCGACGGACTCCCTGATAGGCCCGAGGACGAGCTCTCCGGCCTCGGCGAGATCACCACCGAGGACCACCCGGCTCGGGTTCAGCAGATTGCAGAGATTGGCCACTCCACTGCCGATGTGGCGGCCGACGTCGGCGATCACCCGACGACAGCCCGGGTCTCCGTCCCTGGCCAGCCGAACGACGCCTTCCATGGTCAGATCGGTGCCGTGGCTGGGCTGGAGCAGCGGAAGCACATAGCGCGCGGCCGTGAAGGTCTCCAGGCAGCCACGGTTTCCGCATCGGCAGACCGGGCCGGATTCGTCGAGTGTAATATGTCCGATTTCGCCAGCCGTGCCACCCGGGCCGCGATAGATCTTCCCGTTGATCACGAGACCGGCGCCGACACCGCTGGCGACCTTGATGTAGGCCAGGTCGCGGACGCCCTTGCCGCTGCCCCAGACCAGCTCTCCAAGCGCGCCGAGGTTGGCGTCGTTGTCCACGTGCACGGGCACGCCGAGCCGCTCGCGCAGCTCCTCGGCGGGCTTGGTGCCGCCCCAGCCCGGCAGGATCGCGGTGGACCCCAGGGTCCCCGACTCCACGTCGATCGGGCCCGGCACGCCCAGCCCCACGCCGGCCACCTTGGTCCGGTCCACGCCGGTGGCCGCGATCAGCCGGTTGACCAGTTCCTCCGCCCGGTCGAAGCCCTGCGTGGAGGAGGCGTCCACGTCCAGCGGCTCGGACTCCTCGGCCAGCACCTGGTGCGCGAGGTTCCCGATCGCGACGCGCAGGTGCGTATGCCCGAAGTCCACGCCGATCACGATGCCGGCGTCCCCGCTCAGCGAGACGCTGCGGGCCCGCCGCCCGCCCGCCGAAGTGGGCGTGACCTCGACGGTTCCGCCGTCCTTCAGCTCCCGCACGATGTTGGAGACCGTCGCGGCGGACAGGCCGGTCGCCCGTGCGATCTCCGCCTGCGTGAGCGACCCGGCAAGCCGCACTGCCCGCACGACTCGTTCCAGGTTGGCTCGGTGCAGCGACGACTGCGACCCCGGAGTCTCCATCGACCCATCCACTCCCGCCATCGGCCGGGCGGCCCCAGTGCCGCCCGTGGCCCAGGTCACATCCGCGGAACCGGGCCATTTACAAGTTGTGAACTCCAAGCTCGGCTGTACGGGTTACATCAGTCAAGTCCTTGACGGAAATCGCTCTCGCTTTCACGGTTCCGCCCAGCACACCCGGAGGACATGTGCAGGCCACCGCGAGCAGGGCGGAAGGGCGCCGGGGCGGGTGCTCCCGGAGGCGGCCGGGGAGGTCGGTGCGGGGCAGGGGCGGGTTCCCGCGGAGCGTTCAGCCGTGGAATGCGGGCGACCACGCCGTGACCTGTCCGTGACCCGGGGCGGCATCGGACAGCGGGACGGCGGTGCGAATCGCGAGTGCGAAGAGCGTGGGGCGGCGAGGGCGCGCGGGACACCCGGTGCGGCCGGGCCCGACGAGTGGGGCGCGGGGCCGCCGGGGCGGCGGCGGAAACGGACGGGCCCGGGCGCCCCCGTGAGGGACACCCGGGCCCGTCAGCGGGCCTGCCGCTACTTCAGGGCCCCCGCCGTCAGTCCCGCCACCACCTGGCGCTGGAAGACGATGTACGCCGCCAGGACCGGCAGCATCGCCATCACCAGGCCGGCGAACAGGCCGGACCAGTCGCCCTTGTAGCCCTGGCTGACGGCGAGCTGGACCAGTCCCTGGGTGAGGACGCGCTTGTCGGGGTCGGTGTTGAGGACCGTGGGCAGCATGTACTGGTTCCACTGGCCCAGGAAGTTGAAGATGCCCACGCTGATCAGACCCGGCTTGGCCATCGGCAGCATGATCTGGAAGAACGTACGCGTGTGCGAGGCGCCGTCGACGAAGGCCGCTTCCGCCACCGAGGTGGGCAGGGTGCGGAAGAAGGCGGTGAGGAAGAAGACCGTGAACGGCAGCGAGTACGCGATGTAGACCAGGATCAGGCCGTGGATGGTGTTCAGCAGCCCCATGTTGTTCACCACGTAGAACAACGGGACCAGCGCCAGCATGATCGGGAAGCTCATGCCGCCGATGAACAGGAAGTAGATGAAGCGGTTGCCGGGGAAGTCGAAGCGGGCCAGGACGTAGGCCGCCATGGAGCCGAGCACCAGGGTGCCGATGAGCGAACCGCCGACCACCAGGATCGTGTTCAGGAAGTAGTCGCTCATGTTGGCCTGGGTCCAGGCCCTCGACCAGTTGTCGAAGTGCAGCCGGTCCGGCAGCGACCAGGGCGAGCCGAAGATGGAGGCGTCGTCCTTGAAGGACGTCATCACCGCCCACAGCAGCGGCAGGACCACCATGATCGCCCACAGGACCAGCATGCCGTGCGAGAAGACGTTGAGGAGGGAGCCCTCCTTCTTCTCCGCGGCCGGCCGCGCCGGCGCCACCTCGACCTTCGATACGGTCGCGCCGGACTCGGCCGGCAGCGGGGCGGGGGTCTCGGTCGTCTTCATCGCTTCAGTACTCCAGCCGCTCGCGACGGCCCAGCCGCATCACGACCGCCGCGAAGGCGAGCGTGACCACGAGGAGGGCGACGCCGATGGTGGTGGCGTAGGCGGCCTGACCGTCCCGGAACGCCTTCTGGTACACGTACAGGACCATCACGGTGGTCGAGTAGTCGGGACCACCCGGCCCGGTCGTCATGATCTGGACGACGGCGAAGGACTCGGCGCCGAGCGCGAGGATGCCCATGTAGACCCAGCCGGACTGCACGGTGTCCCACAGCAGCGGCAGGGTGATGCGGAAGAACGTGGCGGCCCGGCTCGCCCCGTCGAGCAGGGCCGCCTCGTACATCTCGGCCGGGATCGACGCCATGCCGGCCGAGAACAGCACCACGAAGAAGCCGACCGTGGACCACACGAGCACGGCCATCACGCACCACAGGGCGAGGCCCGGATCGCCCAGCCACAGGGGCTGGACGCTGTCCAGGCCGATTCCGCGCAGGAACGAGTTGATGGCGCCGCTGTCCGGGTTGTAGGCGAAGGCGAACAGCAGCGAGACGATCGCGATCGACAGCACCTGCGGGAAGAAGTAGACGATTTTGTAGAAGCCGGAGCCGCGGACACCGGAAATCACCGGGCCGCCCCGCCGGCGCCGTCCGCCCACATTGATCATGAAGGCGAAGAACAGCGCCAGACCGATCGTCACCAGCGGCAGAACCAGCGCGAACAGCAGGCTGTGCTGCAACGACTTCCAGAAGATGTCGTCGTCGAACATCCTCCGGTAGTTGTCGAAGCCGACCATCTTGAATTCGGGACTCAGTCCGGTCCAGTCCGTGAACGAGTAGTAGATGGACTGGATGAAGGGCCATACGACGAAAAGCGCGTAGAGCCCGAGGGGTGCCGCGAGGAACCCCACGATGAACCGGTACTTGCCGTGCTGCATTACTGCCGACCCCGATCTCCGGTCAGGTGCTGCCGCTGGTGACGGGCCCTCACTTCGGGCCTACTGGTGCTTGTAGTGCTTGATCGACGTGTCCTTCGCGGTCTCGTCGGCGAAGCCCTGGATCTTCTTGATGGCCTCCGCCGGGGTGAGGCGGCCGGCCATCATCTCGCCGAGCCCGGCCACACCGATCTTCTCCTTCTGGAGCTGCACGTACCAGTCCTGCAGCCGCGGATTCACCACGTTGGCTCCGGCCTTGTCCAGCGCCGCCACGCCCGACTTCAGGCCGGGGGTGAGGGTGATGCCGTCGGTGCCGCCGTTGAAGGCGGTCAGCGACTTCACCTTGGCGGTGAAGTTCTTCGAGGAGGCCTCGGAGAGCATGATGCGCAGCTGCTCCATGCCGCCCTCGGAGTTCGCCGCCTTGGCCGGCACGACGAAGGGCTCGCCGCCGGACGCCCAGATGGTGCCAAACGGCATCTTGTCGGAGCCGTCGAGGCCGGTGGGCGCGGAGACCGCGAGGTTGAAGTCGGCCGGGATGACGTTGGCCGACTCGTTCTCCACCCAGGAGCCGTTCGGGATGAACAGCGCCTTGCCCTTCGCCCACGCCGTCTGCGACTGGATGTGGTCCAGGCCCGGGGTGCCCTTGAGGACGTAGCCCTTCTTGTAGAGCTCGTAGTAGGCCTCGAAGCAGGCCTTGACGGCCGGATGCTTCCAGGCGTTCGGCTCCAGGTTGTCGATGGCGTCCAGCACCTCGCGGCCGCCGACCTTGCCGATCATCGGGTACAGCGAGAACGGGAGGTAGTACGGGTACTTGCCCGCGTACGTCCAGCCCGCCATGCCCTTCTTCTTGGCCTTCTCGCAGACCTTGAGCATCTCGTCCCAGGTCTCCGGGTACTTCTCGTCGAGCGAGTCCAGGGCCTTCTGCGAGTACCAGACGCCGTACACCGTGTAGGCGTAGTACAGGATCCAGACCTTGTCGCCGTCGAACTGGCCCATCTCCACGATGCCCGGGCGCAGCGTGTCGCGGACCTTCTTGCCCGGGTCGTCGAACGACGGCGCGTCCAGCAGCGGGGTGAGGTCCGCGAGCTGGCTCTTGCCGACGAGCACGCCCATGTCCATCTGCTCGGCACCGGAGTTGTCGATGAGGTCCGGCGGGTTGCCCTGGTTGAAGCGGGGCTGCAGGGTGGACTGGATCTTCTGGGTGGCGGCGAACTTCACCGTGGCCTTGGGGAAGTCCTTCTGGTAGATCTTCACCGCGTCCTGGGCGTACTCCTTGCCGAAGCCGCCGTCGAAGAGGACGAACTCCATCTTCGCGGCGTCGTTGACGCCGAGCGGGTTCTTCGCGGTCTTCTTGCCGGCCTTCGCCTTGTCCTGCCCGTCGCCGCCGCTGCTCGCGCAGGCGGACAGCAGGCCCATTCCGGGGGCGGCCACCAGGCCGAGCGCCGCGGACCGCTTGATCAGATCGCGGCGGCCGACACCCTCGCCACCGTGGTGCGCAGTGGATCCCATGCTCAAGTCCTCGCCTTCTCCAGGACTCAGGCGGTGAACCGGATCCTCCCCGGCACCGCTGTCGGGTTAGTGCAGGGTCATGCGGGAAACGCCGACAGGTATAGTCCACTTCCCGCCAGCGGAGCAAGATCGAATGCAAGGTTCGCGTTGGGTCTTTTCCGAGTTGAGACCTCCCGGAAATATGAAGGGCCTGTGGGCGCCCTGCCGGAAAAAGTCGCGACATAAGGCCCTGAATGCCACGCTCAACACCCTTGACATCACGGGCCACTTGACCACCTACTGGTTCCTGCGCATCGAGCTGACAACGTTGTCCGAAGCGACGCAGGAGGGGAAGCTGTAGATGCAGCGCAGAAGTCGACTCAGAAACGGTCCGGCGGTCGTACTCACGGCCGCCTTTGTCATGGCCGTCGGTACCCAGGGCGCGGCGGTCGCCCTGCCGGCGAAGGCACCGGCCGCCGACCGGGAGTTCGCATCCTCGTTCGAGGCGGGCGATCCGGCGCCGGACTGGCTGAACACCGTGGACACGGCCGCGGACGGGGGCAAGCGCGCCTCGGGTGTGGACGGCGGCTACAGCACCGGCATCCCGGGCAACGTCGACGACCATGTGACCGAGGTCCGGGCCAGCGACGAGAACACGGGCGCGGGCGAGGTGAAGGAGAACCTCGTCGACGGCGAGCCCGGTACCAAGTGGCTGGCCTTCCAGCCCACCGGCTGGGTGGAGTTCGACCTGGACAGGCCGGTCAAGCTGGTGACGTACGCGCTCACTTCGGCCAACGACTCCGCCGAGCGCGACCCGAAGGACTGGACGCTCCAGGGCTCGACGGACGGCAAGGACTGGAAGACGCTCGACACCCGCTCGGGTGAGAGCTTCAAGGAGCGGTTCCAGACGAAATCGTACGATCTGGCCGAGCCCGCCGAGTATCAGCACTTCCGGCTCGACGTGACCGCGAACAACGGCGCCTCGGGCATCCTGCAACTCGCCGACGTGCAGTTCTCCACCGGCGGCGGGGACGCCCCGGTGCCCCAGGACATGCTGTCCCTCGTCGACAAGGGACCGACCGGCTCGCCCACGGCCAAGGCCGGCGCCGGATTCACCGGAAAGCGTGCCCTGCGCTACGCCGGACGGCACACGGCGGACGGGCGGGCGTACTCGTACAACAAGGTCTTCGACGTGAACGTGCGGGTCGGCGGCGACACCCGGCTCTCCTACCGCATCTTCCCGTCGATGGCCGACGGCGACCGCGACTACGACGCCACCAACGTCTCCGTCGACCTGGCCTTCACGGACGGCACCTACCTCAGCGGCCTCGGCGCCACCGACCAGCACGGCTTCGCACTGACACCGCGCGGCCAGGGCTCGGCGAAGGCGCTCTACGTCAACCAGTGGAACAACGTGGCCTCCCGGATCGGCTCGGTCGCGGCCGGCAAGACGGTGGACCGGATACTGGTGGCGTACGACTCGCCGGACGGCCCGGCGAAGTTCCGCGGCTGGATAGACGACGTCGCCCTGAAGCCGGTGGCGCCCGAGAAGCCGAAGGCGCATCTGTCGGACTACGCGCTGACCACCCGCGGCACCAACTCCAGCGGCAGCTTCTCGCGCGGCAACAACTTCCCGGCGACGGCCGTCCCGCACGGCTTCAACTTCTGGACACCGGTCACCAACGCGTCTTCGCTGAGCTGGCTCTACGAATACGCACATGCGAACAACGACGAGAACCTGCCGACGATCCAGGCGTTCAGCGCGAGTCATGAGCCGAGCCCCTGGATGGGGGACCGGCAGACCTTCCAGCTCATGCCGTCGGCCGCCGCCGGCACCCCGGACACCGGCCGTGCGGCGCGCGAGCTGGCCTTCCGGCACGAGAACGAGACCGCGCGGCCGTACTACTACGGCGTCCGGTTCGAGAACGGGCTGAAGGCGGAGATAACCCCGACCGACCACGCGGCCGCGCTGCGCTTCACCTACCCGGGTGACGACGCGAGCGTGGTGTTCGACAACGTGACCGAGCAGGCGGGGCTGACCCTGGACAAGGAGCACGGCGTCGTCACCGGCTACTCGGACGTGAAGTCGGGTCTGTCGACGGGCGCGACCCGGCTGTTCGTGTACGGCAGGTTCGACAAGCCGGTGACCGGCGGCGACTCCAGCGGGGTGAAGGGCTTTCTGCGTTTCGACGCGGGCGCCGACCACACGGTCACCCTGCGGCTCGCGACCTCGCTGATCAGCGTGGACCAGGCGAAGGACAACCTGGCGCAGGAGATCCCGGACGGCACCTCCTTCGGCACGGTCAAGGCGCAGGCCCAGCGGACCTGGGACAAGCTGCTCGGCAAGGTCGAGGTGGAGGGCGCGACCCCGGACCAGCTGACCACGCTGTACTCCAGCATGTACCGGCTGTACCTGTACCCGAACTCGGGCTTCGAGAAGGTCGGCGGCAAGGACCAGTACGCCTCGCCCTTCTCCCCCATGCCGGGTCCGGACTCCCCGACGCACACCGGCGCGAAGATCGTCGACGGCAAGGTGTACGTCAACAACGGCTTCTGGGACACGTACCGGACCACCTGGCCCGCGTACTCGTTCCTGACCCCGTCGCAGGCGGGTGAGATGGTCGACGGGTTCGTGCAGCAGTACAAGGACGGCGGCTGGACCTCCCGCTGGTCCTCCCCCGGCTACGCCGACCTGATGACCGGCACCTCCTCGGACGTCGCGTTCGCCGACGCGTATGTCAAGGGCGTGAAGTTCGACGCGAAGGCGGCGTACGACGCGGCGGTCAAGAACGCCACGGTCGTCCCCCCGGCCTCGGGCGTGGGCCGCAAGGGCATGAGCACCTCGCCGTTCCTCGGCTACACCAGCACCGACACGCACGAGGGCCTGTCCTGGGCGATGGAGGGCTACGTCAACGACTACGGCATCGCCAAGATGGGCGAGGCCCTCTACAAGAAGACGGGCGAGAAGCGCTACAAGGAGGAGTCGCAGTACTTCCTCAACCGCGCCCGGGACTACGTGAACCTCTTCGACTCCAGGGCCGGCTTCTTCCAGGGCCGTGACGCCAAGGGCAACTGGCGCGTGGACTCCTCGAAGTACGACCCGCGCGTGTGGGGCTACGACTACACGGAGACCAACGGCTGGGGTTACGCCTTCACCGCCCCGCAGGACAGCCGGGGCCTGGCCAACCTGTACGGCGGCCGGCAGGGCCTCGCCGACAAGCTCGACGAGTACTTCGCCACGCCCGAGACGGCCTCCCCGGACTACGTCGGCTCCTACGGCGGTGTCATCCACGAGATGACCGAGGCGCGGGACGTCCGGATGGGCATGTACGGCCACTCCAACCAGGTCGCGCACCACGTCGTCTACATGTACGACGCGGCCGGTGAGCCCTGGAAGGCGCAGGGACACGTGCGCGAGGCGCTGTCCCGGCTCTACACCGGCAGCGAGATCGGCCAGGGCTACCACGGCGACGAGGACAACGGCGAGCAGTCGGCCTGGTACCTCTTCTCCTCGCTCGGCTTCTACCCGCTGGTCATGGGCGGCGACGAGTACGCCATCGGCTCCCCGCTGTTCAAGAAGGCGACCGTGCACCTGGAGAACGGCCGCGATCTGGTGATCAAGGCGCCGCGCAACAGCGCGAAGAACGTGTACGTGCAGGGTGTGAAGGTGAACGGCAGCCCCTGGACGTCCACTTCGCTCCCCCACTCGCTGCTGTCCAAGGGCGGGGAGCTGGAGTTCTTCATGGGCTCCAAGCCCTCGACGTGGGGGACGGGCGCGAAGGCGGCGCCGGTCTCCGTCACCCAGGACGACAAGGTGCCGGCGCCCCGCGCGGACGTGCTGAAGGGCGACGGCGCCCTGTTCGACAACACCTCGGCGACGAGCGCGACGGTCACCACGGTGGACCTGCCGGCCGCGGACGGCGCCAAGCCGGTCCAGTACACGCTGACGTCGGCGGCGGACCACACGAAGGCACCGGCCGGCTGGACGCTGCAGGGGTCCGCGGACGGCACGACCTGGAAGACCCTGGACCACCGCTCCGGCGAATCGTTCCGATGGGACCGGCAGACCAGGGCGTTCGGCATCGCCGCCCCGGGCACCTACGCGAAGTACCGCCTGGTCCTCGACGGTGAGGCGACGCTGGCGGAGGTGGAGCTGCTGGGCTGACCGGCACACGCGAAGAGGGGGCGGACCCGGCCGGGTCCGCCCCCTCTTCGCGTGTGCGCTCAGCCGGTGGCGAGGGTGAAGACGTGCAGGTCGGTGTCGTGCGGGAGGGTCACGCTGTGGACCGCCTTGCCGTCCGGGGCCGCGACGGGCTTCGTGGCGAAGACGTAGGTCGCCACCGGGTCCTTGTCGGCGCCCGCGACATTGCGGTACGCCCCCTTCGCGACCACCTCGTTGCCGTAACTCACGGTGCCGCCCCCGCCGCCGACGGTCCAGTCGGTGAAGGCGAGGTCGACGGTGCCGGTGGTGCCGTCGGTGTAGGTGACGGTGGCCTTGGTCTGCTGGTTGCCGTTGACGGCGCTGCCGATGAAGGACAACCGGGTCGCCGGCTCGGCGAGTTCGACGGTCTGGCCGGAGGCCGAGGCGTTGTCCGGGCGGCCGGCGGGCGAGTTCGGCCAGGTGAAGGTGAGACCGTCCACCGTGCCCCGGCCGCCCGGGGTCAGACCGGCGGCGGCGAGGGCCTGGCGGGAGTAGCTCCAGCCGCCGCCGTCGTAGTCGGCCTCGTCGTGGTCGCCCTCGTCGTCCGAGACACCGGTGTTGTCGTAGGCGGCCAGCAGGGTGCCCGGAGCGGCCACGGTCAGGGAGACCGGCTGGTCGTAGGAGGTGTCGCCGGAGGTCACCGTGACCTTGACGTCGTAGAAGCCCTGGGTGGCGTCCTTCGCCGCGGCCAGGGTGATCTGCTGGGCGCCGTCGGTGACCGTGCCCTCGGCGGGCGTGGCCGTCACGCCGGCCGGTGCCTGCACCCGGAAGCGCACCTCGGGTCCGGTGCCGCCGCTCAGCGCCAGCGCGCGGATGCCGATCTTCGTGCTGTCACCGGGTGCGACCTTGGCGGTGGTGGGGCCGACACCGATCTGGTACGGCTGCTCACCCTCCCGGAAGGACGGCGGCGGCGAGGACGCGCCCCAGGTGCGGTTCGGGGTGGCGGACAGGGTGTAGTCCAGCCGGCCGCCGTCACGGACGAAGGAGGCGGGCAGCCAAGGACGGTCGCTGCCGCGGCCGTCGACCTTCAGGGACTGGACGTACGGGGCGTCGGCCGCCGCTCCGGTGGCCCGCACGGAGATGTCGTTGCCGTGCGGGCGGTCGATCTCCACGCGCTCGAACAGCGGTGAGGCCAGCACGAGTTCGGCGCGGGAGGGCACCTGCGGGTACATGCCGAGCGCGGAGAAGACGTACCAGGACGACATGGCGCCGAGGTCGTCGTTGCCGGGTATGCCGCCGGGCCCGGTCGACCAGAGCTGCCGCATCGCCGCGCGGACGGTCTCCTGCGCCTTGTACGGGGCTCCGGCGTAGTCGTACAGGTAGGGCACGTTGATGGACGGTTCGTTGTCCAGCTCGGACTTGGCGCCGCCCTTGCCGGTCAGGGCCCAGCTGCCGTCGGCGTTGTGGAAGAAGGCGTCGAGCCGGGCAAGCGCCTTGCCGGTGCCGCCCATCGCCGCGAAGAGCCCGGCGGGGTTGTGCTGGACCATCCAGGTGTACTGGGCGGCCGTGCCCTCCACGAAGCCGTTGCCGGTGTCGGGGGTGAAGCCGGTGACCCAGCTCCCGTCGGCCTTGCGGTTGGCGATGTAGCCGCCGCCCTGGTCGGCCGCGAGGTTGAAGTTGTTCTGCCACCACTGGGCCCGGCGGGCGAAGGTACTGGCGGTGCCCTTCTCCCCCGCCGCGGCGGCAAGTTGGGCGAGCGAGAAGTCCGCGGTGGACATCTCCAGGGTTTCGGCGGCGCCGCCCCAGGCGTTGGAGACGCTCGGCATGTAGTGCAGCTTCAGGTACTTGTCGAGCGACGGACGCTGGCCCACCGACAGCACCGGCTTGCCGGCCGCCGACAGGTCCTGGGCCGTGGGCACGGTGGCCGCCCTCGCCAGTGAGTTCAGGGCGCCCTTGAGGTCGAAGCCGGTGCCGCCGAAGGCGCGGATGCCGGCCAGGGCGGTCGGCGCGGGGTCGCCGTTCATGACGTGGGTGCCGCTCGCACCGTGCAGCCAGCGGTCCCAGACACCGCCGTTCTGCCGGGCGAGTTCGTACAACGACTGGGCGATGTCGGAACCCGTGTCCGGGTCGAGCAGGGTCAGCAGCTGCACCTGGTCGCGGTAGACGTCCCAGCCGGAGAAGGTGCCGTACTGGGCGCGGTGGCCGCGGCCGACCCGGTGCACCTTGCCGTCGCCGCCCCGGTAGCGGCCGTCGGCGTCGCTGATGACGTTGGGGTGCAGCAGGGAGTGGTAGAGGGCGGTGTAGAAGGTGGTGCGCTCGGCGTCCGTGCCGCCGCCGACCCGGACCGCGGCGAGCCGGTCGCGCCAGGCGCGGCGGGCCGCGTCCGTGACCGCGTCGAAGGACCGCTTCGCGGGGTTCTCCGCCTTGAGGTTGGCCGCCGCGGCCGCCTGGCTGACGTAGGAGATGCCGACCTTGACGTTCACCGGTCCGGTGCCGGGTGCGAACTCCACGTACCCGCCGGCGCCCTTGCCCGCCACGGGCCGGCCGCCGTGCGAGAAGCCGCCGGTGCCGCCGGTGGCCTGGGTGGAGCCGGCCTGGAGCTTGTCGTCCTGCCAGGTGCCGGTGGCCTTGAAGGCGCGGTCGAAGCGGGCGGTGAAGTGCAGGGTGTAGTAGGAGCGCTGACCCTCCGGGTCGAGGTAGCCGCAGAAGTCGCCGGAGGTGACGGAGCCGGAGACGGTACGGGTCGCCGCGTCGATGGTGACCGACGAATCCTCGGAGCCGACCTCGGAGTTGGCGGTGCGGACGAGCAGCGAGGCGGGTTTGTCCGCGGGGTAGGTGAAGCGGGCCGAGCCCGTGCGGGCGGTCGCCGTGAGGTCGGCGGTGACGCCGGAGGCCAGGCCCACCTTGTAGTGGCCGGGCCCGGCGCTCTCGTCGGAGTGCCGGAAGTCCGAGGCGTAGACGGCGTCCTTGGTGTCGCTCGCCGGGGAGGAGGTGACCTCGCCCGCGTACGGGAAGAACGGGATGTCACCGCTGCCGCCCGCGCAGCCGGTGCCGGACATGTGGGTCAGACTGAAGCCCCGGACACGGGTGGCGTCGTACTGGTAGCCGCCGGGCGCGGCGATGGGGGTCCCCCCGCTCGAGCGAAGCCGAGAGTGGGGGAGGGTGGCGTCGCCTCTGGTGTTCTCCGGGCTCCAGGAGAGCATGCCGAACGGCACCACGGCGCCCGGGAAGACGTTGCCGCCGTTCTTGGTGCCGATCAGCGGATCGACGTACGGGGTCGGATCCTTGACGAGTTCAGGGGGTGCTGCGGTCGCCGCGAGGGCGGGGGTGGCCCCGCCGGTCGCGAGCACCGCGGCCAGCAGCAGGGACGTGGGACGGAAACGCATGACGCGGCCCTTCCTCGGGATGGACGGGTCGCGCACCACAGGTCGCACAAGCCGCAGGGACAGTAACGCGCGCCACCGGTAACACGGAAGACCGCGTACTCCCCCGCGGGCACACGCCGGTATCACCCGGCCGGACTACCCCAAGTGGGTTGACATCGTTGTCCGTTGACGCGGTAGAGTCATGTACGGACCATAAGACAACGTTGTCGCGCTCCACTCGGTCGTGGCCGGCCCACGGCCCGCCCGCCACAAGCCAGCACCACCCGGACAGGGACCGAACCCCCCTCACCTGCCCGGCTCGCGGACCCGGTGCGTCACTTCACCGGGTCCGCCCAGAGCGACTCAACCGACTCGGCAGGGGTCTTCAACTGCTGCTGTTCGGGGTCGAGTGAGTGAGCGTAACCGTGCGTGAGTGAGTGTCGTTGTCAGGGTATGAATCTCACGCAATGGGCGAAGGCGCAGGGTGTGCACCCGCAGACCGCGTATCGCTGGTTCCGTGAGGGGACGCTGCCGGTCCCGGCTCAGAGGGTCGGCCCGCGCACCATCCTGGTGAACGTTGGGGTCAACGCCGCGCCCGACGCGTTCGGCGGGCTGGGCCTTTATGCCCGTGTCTCCTCCCATGACCAGAAGGCCGACCTGGAGCGGCAGGTCACCCGGCTGACTCGGTGGGCGGCGCAGGCCGGCCACCGGGTGGTGCGCGTGGAGGTGGAGATCGCATCCGGTATGAACGGTGCCCGCCCTAAAGCGAAGCGGCTGCTGGCCGATCCGGATGTGTCCACCGTGGTGGTCGAGCACAGGGATCGGCTGGGTCGGATGAACACCGAACTTGTCGAAGCCGCCCTGTCCGCGCATGGGCGCCGCCTCGTGGTCGTTGATGACGGCGAGGTCGAAGACGACCTGGTGCGCGACATGGTGGAGGTGCTGACCTCGTTCTGTGCTCGCCTGTACGGTCGCCGGTCGGCGAAGAACCGTGCCCGCAAGGCTTTCGAGGCCGCCCAGCATGGCTGACTCCACACTGCGCACCATCGAGCCGCCGTTCGTTGCGCCGGGACCGTCCGGGGTGGCGATCCGCACCAGCATGAAGGGCATGTCCCAGCGGGACCGTGAGGTGCTGGCGCTGGTGGGCGCACACCTGGGTTCGCTGGCCTGCGCCGACCTCAAGGCTCGTTGCCAGGCGGGTACCGGTCACGACAGCGGCCAGTGGGCGCAGCGCAAGCGGGCTCTGACCGAGGAGTCGTCCTCCCGCTGGGCCGGGAGTGTCACGAAGGCCACGGGCTTGATCTCACCGGTGTCGGTGAGCCCGTCCCGCCGGCACAGGAAGGTACGACTGCCCGGCTTCATGGGGGTGCCGTGGGCGGCGGCCGGGATACCGGCGGCGAACATCAGGCCCAGGGCGGGGAGGGCGGTCAGCAGGGCCAGGAGGACCAGGAACAGGCCTCTGCCGTGGGTGGGGTGCGGTAATCGCGGGTGCCTCGTGAGGCCGAGCGCACCGATTGTCGCAGACATGACACATACACCTCCGACTGCGACGCCGTGGTCGTGCGGACGTACGGAAAGGGGAAGGGCGGGGCGGGACGAGGTGGGAGCGAACCCGGAACGGCCCGGGCGGGTTCCGGTCCGCGGGGGCCGAACCTGATGGGAGCGCTCCCACCTCTAGCCCGTGAAGTTAGCGCGCACGGCACCCGCTGTAAACGCCTGCCGCCACACCTGTGACACGGCACTGGTGGAAGGTGTGGGGCGGGCGGGGCGGAAGAGGCGGAGGCGTCCACGGCTCGGGACGGACGTAGCCATCGTCAATCACCCAGTGCTAGAAATGTCGCATGTCGGACCAATTCGGCCGATTCGGGCGCTTGTCCTGGCGCTCCATGGTCGGCAAGAGCCCACGCAGTGTCGCCGGACAGGTCTTCCTCCTGCAGGTGGCCCTCGTGGTCCTCCTCGTGGTCTGTGCCGTCATCGCCCTCGTGCTGCAGTCCGAGCGGGACACCACCACGGAGGCCAAGCGCCGGTCCATAGCCGTCGCGCAGACCTTCGCCCACTCACCGGGCGTCCAGCAGGCACTGAACAGCCCCGATCCCTCGAAGATCCTCCAGCCGCTCACCGAGGCGGGACGCAAGACCGCGGGCGTCGACTTCATCGTGGTCATGGACACCAAGGGCATCCGCTACACCCACCCGATACCGAGCCGGATCGGCAAACGGTTCGTGGGCCGGATAGGCCCCTCGCTGGCCGGCCGGGTCTACACCGAGAGCGTGCACGGCCCGCTGGGCCACGAGGTGCAGGCGACCGTGCCCATCCGGAGCGCCGACGGCAAGGTGACCGCTCTGGTCTCCGCCGGCCTGAAGGTCAAGAACGTCACCAGCCAGGTCGACCGCCAGTTGCCGATCATCCTGGCCGCCGGAGCCGGCGCGCTCGTGCTGTCGACCGGCGGGACGGCCCTGGTGGGCCGGCGGCTGCGGCGGCAGACCCACAGCCTGGCCCCGGAAGAGATGACCCGCATGTACGAGCACCACGACACGGTGCTGCACTCGGTGCGGGAGGGCGTGCTCATCGTCGGCCACGACGGGCGGCTGCTGCTGGCCAACGACGAGGCCAGGCGGCTGCTGGAGCTGCCCCCGCAGGCCGAGGGACGCAATGTGCGGGAGCTGTCGCACCTCGAACCCGAGACGGTGGAACTGCTCGGCTCCGGGCGCGAGGCGAGCGACGAGGTGCACTTCGCCGGCGGGCGGCTGCTGGTGGTCAACCAGCGGCCCACCGACGGCGCGGGCGCCTGCGGCGGGACCGTGGTGACGCTGCGCGACTCCACCGAGCTCCAGGCGGTGTCCGGCAGGGCCGAGGTCACCCGGGAACGGCTGGAGCTGCTGTACGACGCGGGCCTGGGCATCGGCACGACCCTCGACGTGGTCCGCACGGCCGACGAGCTGGCCGCGGTCGCCATCCCCCGCTTCGCGGACTTCGTCACCGTGGACCTGGCCGACAACGTCCTGCACGGGGAGGAGCCGGCCCCGACAGCTACGGACATCCGCCGGGTCGCCGTGAGCGGCATCCGGGACGACCACCCGCTCTACGAGAAGGGCCGCCTGATCGACTTCCTGCCCTCCACCCCCCAGGCGCGCGGTTACAACGCCGGCCGCTCCGAGCTCGTGCCCAACCTGGCGAGCGCCTCGGGCTGGCAGGCCCAGGACCCCTCCCGCACCCAGCGAATACTGGAGTACGGCATCCACTCGCTCATCGCCGCCCCGATCCAGGCGCGCGGCGTCGTCCTGGGCATGGCCAACTTCTACCGTTCCAAACAGGAGCCCTTCGACGAGGAGGAGCTGTCGCTGGCGGACGAGCTGGTGGCCCGGGCCGCGGTCAGCATCGACAACGCCCGCCGGTACACCCGCGAGCACGCCGTCGCGGTCACCCTGCAGCGCAGCCTGCTGCCGCGGGCGCTGCCCGAGCAGAGCGCCCTCGACGTCGCCTACCGCTACCTTCCGGCACAGTCCGGCGTGAGCGGGGACTGGTTCGACGTGATCCCGCTGCCCGGGGGCCGGGTGGCACTGGCCGTGGGCGACGTGGTGGGGCACGGCCTGCACGCGGCGGCGACCATGGGCCGGCTGCGCACCGCGGTGCACAACTTCTCCACGCTCGACCTGCCGCCGGACGAGCTGCTCAGCCATCTGGACGACCTGGTCGGCCGCATCGACCAGGACGAGGCCCGCGCGGAGGCGGCCGCGGAGATCGTCGGCGCCACCTGTCTGTACGCGATCTACGACCCGGTGACCCGCCGCTGCGCGGTGGCACGGGCCGGGCATCTGGCGCCCGCGCTGGTCTACCCCGACGGCGGCGTCACCTTCCCCGACGTTCCGGCCGGGCCGCCGCTGGGCCTGGGCGGCATGCCGTTCCGGACGGCCGAGCTGGAGCTGCCCGAGGGCAGCCAGCTGGTTCTCTACACCGACGGGCTCATCGAGGACCGCAGGCGTGACCTGGACGTGAGCATGGAGCTGCTGCGCCTGGCGCTGTCGGGCCATCCCGACCGGTCGCCGGAGGAGAGCTGCCAGGCGGTGCTGGACGAGCTGCTGCCCGAGCGCCCCAAGGACGACGTGGCCCTGCTGATCGCGCGTACCCGGGCGCTGCCGCCGGAGAACGTCGCCGACTGGGACGTGCCGCGAGACCCGGCCGCCGTGTCGGGGATGCGCGGTGCCGTGTCCGCCAAGCTCGAGGAGTGGGGCCTGTCGGAGCTGGGCTTCGGCATGGAACTGGTCCTCAGCGAGCTGATCACCAACGCCATCCGCTACGGCTCGGACCCGGTTCATGTGCGGCTGATCCGGGACCGTGTGCTGATCTGCGAGGTGGCCGACGGCAGCAGCACCTCGCCGCATCTGCGGTACGCCGCGACGACCGACGAGGGAGGCCGGGGTCTGTTCCTGGTCTCCCAGATGACCGAGCGCTGGGGCACCCGGTACACACCCCAGGGCAAGGTGATCTGGGCGGAGGTGGCGCTGCCGGACCTCTCGGCGCTCCTCGGGGAGTGAGCCGCGGACGGCACGAGGGCCGCACCCCCGGTGCCGGGGGTGCGGCCCTCGCCCTCGTCCGCTGAGCCGTGCCGCCTACTTGCGGATCAGGCTGCGCAGCACGTACTGCATGATGCCGCCGTTGCGGTAGTAGTCGGCCTCACCGGGGGTGTCGATGCGGACGACCGCGTCGAACTCGACACCGGTGTCGGTGGTGACCTTGACCGTGCGCGGCGTGGTGCCGTTGTTCAGCTCGGTGACGCCGGTGAAGGAGAAGGTCTCCTCGCCGGTCAGGCCGAGGGACTCGGCGGACTGGCCCTCCGGGAACTGCAGGGGCAGGACGCCCATGCCGATGAGGTTCGAGCGGTGGATGCGCTCGTAGGACTCGGCGATGACGGCCTTCACGCCGAGCAGCGCGGTGCCCTTGGCGGCCCAGTCGCGGGACGAGCCGGAGCCGTACTCCTTGCCCGCCAGGACGACCAGCGGGATGCCCTGCTCGATGTAGTTGCTGGAGGCGTCGTAGATGAACGACACCGGCGCGTCGGCCTGGGTGAAGTCGCGGGTGTAGCCGCCCTCGGTGCCCGGCGCGATCTGGTTGCGCAGGCGGATGTTGGCGAACGTGCCGCGGATCATGACCTCGTGGTTGCCTCGGCGGGAGCCGTAGGAGTTGAAGTCACGACGCTCCACACCGTGCTCGGTGAGGTACTGGCCGGCCGGGGTGTCGGCCTTGATGGCACCGGCCGGGGAGATGTGGTCGGTGGTGACCGAGTCGCCCAGCTTGGCGAGCACGCGGGCGCCGGCGATGTCCTCGACCGGGGCCGGCTCCATGCCCATGCCATCGAAGTACGGGGGCTTGCGGACGTAGGTGGACTCCGCGTCCCACTCGAAGGTGTTGCCGGTCGGGACCGGGAGGGACTGCCACTGGGCGTCGCCGGCGAAGACGTCGCTGTAGGACTTGGAGAACATGTCCTCGCCGATGGCGTTGGCGACGACGTCGTTGACCTCGGCCTCGGAGGGCCAGATGTCCTTCAGGAAGACCGGGTTGCCGTCGGTGTCGGTGCCCAGCGCCTCACGGGTGATGTCCACCTTCATGGAACCGGCGAGGGCGTACGCGACGACCAGCGGCGGGGACGCCAGGTAGTTCATCTTGACGTCGGGGTTGATACGGCCCTCGAAGTTCCGGTTGCCGGAGAGGACCGAGGTGACGGCCAGGTCGTGGTCGTTGACGGCCTTGGAGACCTCCTCCGGCAGCGGGCCGGAGTTGCCGATGCAGGTGGTGCAGCCGTAGCCGACCAGGTTGAAGCCGACCTTGTCGAGGTACGGGGTCAGGCCCGCCTTCTCGAAGTAGTCGGTGACGACCTTGGAGCCCGGGGCGAGGGTGGTCTTGACCCACGGCTTGCGGGTCAGGCCCTTCTCGACCGCCTTCTTGGCCACCAGGGCGGCGGCGACCATGACGTACGGGTTGGAGGTGTTGGTGCAGGAGGTGATGGCCGCGACCGTCACCGCACCGTGGTCCAGCTCGTAGGTGGTGCCGTCGGGGGCGGTCACCTGGACCGGGTTGGACGGGACGGAACCGGTGCCCTGGCCGTGCTGCGGGGCGCCGGCGCCGTTCTCCTCGTGGCCGTAGGCCGGGGCGTCGGAGGCCGGGAAGGACTCGGCGCTCGCCTCGTCGACCACCGAGGCGGCGGCAGCCGGCGTCTGGGCGACGGGGGCCTCGACGTAGTTGAGGACGTCCTTGGCGAACTGCTGGGCGGCCTCGGCCAGGACGATGCGGTCCTGCGGGCGCTTCGGGCCGGCGATGGACGGCACGACGGTGGACAGGTCCAGCTCGAGCTTCTCGGAGAAGTCCGGCTCGGCCTTCGGGTCCAGCCAGAGGCCCTGCTCCTTGGCGTACGCCTCGACGAGCGCGACCTGCTGGACGGAGCGGCCGGTCAGGCGCAGGTAGTTCAGGGTCTCGTCGTCGATCGGGAAGATCGCGGCGGTGGAGCCGAACTCCGGCGACATGTTGCCGATGGTGGCGCGGTTGGCGAGGCTCGTGGCGGACACACCCTCGCCGTAGAACTCGACGAACTTGCCGACCACACCGTGCTTGCGCAGCATCTCGGTGATGGTGAGCACGAGGTCGGTGGCGGTGGTGCCGGGCTTCAGCTCACCGGTGAGCTTGAAGCCCACGACGCGCGGGATGAGCATGGAGACCGGCTGGCCGAGCATGGCGGCCTCGGCCTCGATGCCGCCGACGCCCCAGCCGAGGACGCCGAGGCCGTTGACCATCGTGGTGTGCGAGTCGGTGCCGACCAGGGTGTCGGGGTAGGCCTGGCCGCCCCGGACCATGACGGTACGGGCCAGGTGCTCGATGTTCACCTGGTGGACGATGCCGGTGCCCGGCGGGACGACCTTGAACTCGTCGAACGCGGTCTGGCCCCAGCGCAGGAACTGGTAGCGCTCCTTGTTGCGGCCGTACTCCAGCTCGACGTTCTGCTTGAAGGCGTCGTTCGTGCCGAACTTGTCGGCGATGACGGAGTGGTCGATGACCAGCTCGGCCGGCGCCAGCGGGTTGATCTTCGCCGGGTCGCCGCCCAGCTCCTTCACGGCCTCACGCATGGTCGCGAGGTCCACGACGCAGGGGACGCCGGTGAAGTCCTGCATGATCACGCGAGCCGGCGTGAACTGGATCTCCTGGGACGGCTGGGCCTGGGAGTCCCAGCCGCCGAGGGCGCGGATGTGGTCGGCGGTGATGTTCGCGCCGTCCTCCGTGCGGAGCAGGTTCTCCAGCAGGACCTTGAGGCTGTACGGCAGGCGAGCGGAGCCCTCCACCTTGTCCAGCCGGAAGATCTCGTACGACTCGTCGCCCACCTGCAGCGTGCTGCGGGCGTCGAAGCTGTTCGCCGACACGACAGTCTCCTTCATTGATGTGCGCGTACCACCGTCAATCGTGCCGCCACGTCGGCTTGCCCGATTCAGTAAGGTCAGACTAAGTTAGGCAAGCCTTACTGAAGTGGCGGCTACGGTGCGCCTCGGCAGATATCTCGATGTCGAGATAACTCTAGTACATGGGGGCTGGCTGGTCATGTCCGGCCGCCCTCGGCCCCGCCGTTTTTCGGTGGCGTCCGCCACAGTGGAGCCTGCCGCGCGGGGCGGACCGGCGCACACCGGACACGGTCCCGCGACCGTCCGCGATCACCCGCCATCTCTCCGCGGTTACGGGGTATCCGAGTTGAGCGTCACCCGGCCCGGAAACCATCCAAGGAGGCACCCATGCCGCTCACTTTCCGCAAGAGCTTCCGGATCCTGCCCGGGGTGCGGCTGAACATCAACCGGCACTCCTGGTCCATCACCACCGGCGGCAAGAACGGCCCGCGGCACACCCACAGCAGCACCGGACGACGTACGACATCGGTGGATTTGCCCGGACCTTTCGGATGGCGCCGCACCCGTACTACCAGGGACCATTGACGGGGTATCACCCGAACGGCCCCCCCAAGAGGCGCCATCTCATATCTGAGATAACCTCAGCCTCATGGCAGACGACTACCTCGTACGCATCGGCAAGCTCATCCGTGATGCCCGGCAACACCGTGGCTGGACACAGGCGCAGCTCGCGGAGGCGCTCGGCACCAGTCAGAGCGCCGTCAATCGCATCGAGCGCGGGAACCAGAACATCAGCCTTGAGATGATCGCCCGAATCGGTGAAGCCCTGGACAGCGAGATCGTGTCGCTGGGCTATGCGGGTCCGATGCATCTGCGGGTGGTCGGCGGCCGTCGGCTGTCCGGTGCCATCGACGTCAAGACCAGCAAGAACGCGTGCGTGGCACTGCTGTGCGCCTCACTGCTCAACAAGGGGCGCACGGTGCTGCGCCGGGTGGCCCGGATCGAGGAGGTGTACCGCCTGCTGGAGGTGCTCAACTCCATCGGCGTGCGCACCCGCTGGATCAACGACGGCGTCGACCTGGAACTCGTCCCGCCGGCCGAGCTGGAGATGGCGGCGATCGACGCGGAGGCGGCCGTCCGCACCCGCTCCATCATCATGTTCCTCGGCCCGCTGCTGCACCGCGTGGACAGCTTCAAGCTGCCGTACGCCGGCGGCTGCGACCTCGGCACGCGGACCATCGAACCGCACATGATCGCGCTGCGCCGGTTCGGTCTGGACGTCGCGGCCACCGAGGGCCAGTACCACGCCCAGGTGGACCGCACCGTCAGCCCCGACCGCCCGATCGTCCTGACCGAGCGCGGCGACACGGTGACCGAGAACGCGCTGCTCGCCGCCGCCCGGCACGACGGTGTGACGGTCATCCGCAACGCCTCCTCCAACTACATGGTCCAGGACCTGTGCTTCTTCCTGGAGGTGCTGGGCGTCAGGGTCGAGGGCATCGGCACCACCACACTCACCGTGCACGGCGTGCCGAACATCGACGCCGACGTGGACTACTCCCCCTCCGAGGACCCGGTCGAGGCGATGAGCCTGCTGGCCGCCGCCGTGGTGACCGAGTCGGAGCTGACGGTACGCCGGGCACCGATCGAGTTCCTGGAGATCGAGCTGGCGGTCCTGGAGGAGATGGGCCTCGACCACGACCGGTCCCCCGAGTACTTCGCGGACAACGGCCGCACCCGCCTGGTCGACCTCACCGTCCGCCCCTCCAAGCTCGAAGCCCCGATCGACAAGATCCACCCCATGCCCTTCCCGGGCCTCAACATCGACAACGTCCCGTTCTTCGCGGCCATCGCGGCGGTGGCCTCCGGTCAGACCCTGATCCACGACTGGGTCTACGACAACCGCGCGATCTACCTGACCGACCTCAACCGCCTCGGCGGCCGACTGCAGTTGCTGGACCCGCACCGCGTCCTGGTCGAGGGCCCGACCCGCTGGCGCGCCGCCGAGATGATGTGCCCGCCGGCCCTGCGCCCCGCGGTCGTCGTCCTGCTGGCGATGATGGCGGCCGAGGGCACCTCGGTCCTGCGCAACGTGTACGTCATCAACCGGGGTTACGAGGACCTGGCGGAGCGGCTGAACTCGATCGGGGCGCAGATCGAGATCTTCCGCGACATCTGAGAACTCGCGCAGGACGGTGCGGACCCCCTACCGGGAGCACGACCCGGGTATTGGTCGTCACCGACGAGCAGGCCGCCCCCCTGCGGCCCCGGCGGGCCGGCCGGACCGGTCCCGGCCGGCATCCCGGTCAGCACCTGGAACCTGGCGGGGTACCGGCCCGCCCAAGGTCCCACGGGTCCCCATCGGCACACCTTCGTCGGCCTCACGGACGCGGCGTCCCGGACGGTCGGCCTCATCGAGGCCGGCCGCTCGGCCGCTGGGCCGCTCGGCCGCTGAGCCGCTCGGCCGCTCGGCCGCTGAGCCGGACCGGTCCGAGGGACACGGCCCAGGGCGTTCGCCGGTCTCCTGAGGGACATCCGACCGCCATCGGCGCGACAGGCCGCCGTACCTCCAGGAGGAGGTGCGGCGGCCTGTCCGCGTCCGTGGTGTGCCGCCGGGCCGGTGAGCGGGCGGGCGCGGGCGCGGAGTGATCAGCTTGTTCATCGGCGGCGACAGGTTCGAGCGGTGTGGTGTCACTAAGCGACATGTCATCGCGCGGCCGTGCGGACTGCACTGGAATGGCCCGTCTCATGTCGAGCCTGGGGGGCGATGATGACGATGAGTGACCTGGCCGCAGCACCACCGGACTCCGCCGGAGTGGTGCCGCCGCGGACGTGCCGGTGCGGGGCACAGGATTCGGCGGCGGGCCCGGGGGGCGCCGAGGAGAAGTTCCGGGGGCTGCTGGAGGCGGCGCCGGACGCGATGGTCATCGTCGACGACCAGGGCATGATCCGACTCGTCAACGCCCAGACCGAAGCCCTCTTA